>CACZKE010000043.1 GCA_902781705.1 uncultured Bacteroidia bacterium | reverse complement strand
ACGATAAGAAGGATACCGGCAACGGCCAGAAGGATTTTCGTACTTGTTTTAATCATAATTTATATGCGTTTAGTGTTAAATTTCCATTATACAAAGATAACATAAACTGGCCTATAATCGTCATATTTCATGCAAAAATACGCGATTTCATTATTCGGCATAGGTATCATCGTGCTCCAGTTTATAGAATCCGCAAGGGAGCTCGTCGATAAGCTCACGGCTGCTATAGGCTTCTGCCGTGTACCTGGCGGTGAGGACATCTCCGGCGTGGCCATGGATCCAGACGCCGAGCGCTGCGGCATCCTCGGCCTTGTAGCCCCTTGCCATGAGTCCGCCGATAAGACCTGTCAGGACATCCCCGCTGCCGCCCTTGGCCATGCCGGGGTTGCCGCTCGTGTTGACAAGGCACTCCCCGCCGGGGCAGAAGATACGGGAGTGGTAGCCCTTCATCACAATATGGCAGCCGGTCTCTGCGCAGAGCTCCCAGGCGAGGGTCTCGCGCTCGCGGTCGTCCTTGCAGGGAATGAGCCGTTTCAGTTCTCCCTTGTGGGGCGTTAGGACGGAGCCCGGGGGAATGAGCTCATGCCAATCGGCCATGACGGAGAGGATATTGAGGGCATCGGCATCAAGGACCGCTGGGATATGCCGCTCGCAGGCTTCCCCCAGGAGGTCCATCAGGGCATTCATGGTGCCGGGGGACCAGCCAAGTCCCGGGCCAATAGCAAGGGCGCTGTAGCGCTCGAGTTTCTCCGGGACTGTGCTGAAGTGACTGCCAGGGTCCTCGGAAAGCATGGCGGAAGGGTAGGAGGCCGCTGCCGCAAACAGGGTCCTCGGGGTGGAATGAAGCATTACCAGGCCGCAGCCGGAGCGGAGGGCCGCCCCTGTTGCCAGAAGGGCCGCGCCGGGCATGGTCTCGCATCCGGCAATGACCAGGAGCCTGCCGTAGTCGTGCTTATGGGAGTCGTTCCGGCGGCGAAGCAGCCGCGGACGAAGGAATTCGGGTGTGATTTCTTGCATGTTCATATACTAATCCCACAAAGTTATAAAATTTTCCGCCTTATGCAAGCCGCTCGCCATTCTTCCCGGAGGTAGCCATCGTTGCCTACATGAGGAGCCGCACGCGCCCTTCGCTCCTTTTGTGGAAGGAATATTATCATTATATTTGTGTGAATTATCCATGTTTGTATGAAAAAACTGTTGCCAATCGTATTCTGTTTGTTGCTGGCCTGTACCAAAGCACCGGAGCAGCCGCAACCAAAGTCGAATCCGGACCCGGATACTACTCCGACGGTGGTTGCCGTGAGTTCGGTGAGTATTTCGCCGGTGGAGTTGGCGATGACCGTGGGTACCAAGGCCACGCTGGTGGCCAGCGTAAAACCGGAGAATGCCTCCAACAAAACGGTAAGCTGGAGCAGTTCGGCTCCGTCCGTGGCTACGGTCACCAGTGGAACGGTGACGGCCGTGGGGGTGGGCGAGGCTATCATTTATGCCCAGGCCGGGGAGGCTAAGGCCCAGTGTGCCGTTTCGGTATCGGCTGTCTCGGACGGTATTCAGTTTGCCCCGTTGCCGTCCGACAATCCGCTGATCAACGGGGCCGGCGGGACGCTCCATCTAAGCTTCGTTGCTGCGGACGCATGGACCGTCACAACGGATGCAAACTGGCTGGAATGCGAGCCTTCATCCGGGGCGGCGGGGGAGAACGCCATCACCCTTACCAGCAGTCGCAACGCTTCCGGCGCCCTTCGCAAGGGTGTGCTCACCTTTTCGCAGTCAGACGGGAATTTCCAGTTCGAAGTGCCCCAGCGGCCCTATGTGTTTACCCGGAAAAAGGTGGCGTCCGGAACCATCACCAATGCTGTCAAGCTTACGTACAACAATACCTCCTGGAACCGGATATATGCCATCCTGCCGGTGCCGGATTCAAGTCCGTACCAGGAGATTTCCAATCTGTCGACCGGGGATGCCACCATCTACACCAGCACCAATACGCCCAACAGATATGCCGTGGCCGATTGGACGGGCTCTTTCCCCACCTCCGGAGGAACCGTCATCTCGGAGCAGTTCGACATCGACGCCTATGAGGTTTACGCAGACATCGGCAAGATGACCGACATACCCGCCTATGATCCGGAGTCCGAGCCATGCAAACGGTACCTGGGGGCCGAAGCGGGAGACCTGATCGATCCCGCCAATACAGACATTGTCACCATCGCCTCCCAGTTGTGGGAAAGCACTGATGGAGATTTGCTGAAGTATGCCCGGAAATGCTACGACTGGACCGCAAAGAACATCACGTACGGGAACATGAATACGGGCCTGCATACCATCACAGAGCTGATGCGCACCCGGAAAGGAGACTGCGGGAACTTCTCCTCGGTGTTCATTTCCCTGCTGCGGGCCCAGGGCATCCCGGCCCGGCATGTGGTCATGATTTCCCCCACGGAAGCGGGTTATCACGTACGGGCCGAATTCTACATCCCCGCCTATGGCTGGATTCCCGCAGACCCTACTTTCGAGAACGGAGATCCGGGCGGCGCCTACTTCGGCCGCTTCACCGGGGCCTATGTGGTCATGAGTCTGGGCGTCAACTCGGCCTGCCGCTCGTTTGACGGCAAAACGTATACTGCAGACCTGCTGCAGGCCTACCTTCTCTGGTTCTGGTACAGCAGGGAAGGCTCATACAGCTTCACCCATCAATTCTCCAACTTCCGATAGCCCCCGCTCCGGAGGATACGGTCCATGGCTCAACTCAGTTTGATGGCATTGATGATCCTGCCGCAGGCGGTGCCTTCGCGCCGGGCGGAGAAGAAGGCCTCAGTGGTGTAGGTGTCTATCCCGGCGGTCTGGATGCTTTCCCGGGGGACACCGGCCTGCTCCAGCAGCCAGCGATTGGCCTTCCACAGGTCTATATGATGCCCTCCGGACATGGGGGAGCCGTCTCCCGCGCCGCGGAAAGACCATATCTCATCCATGGGAAAGCCCGCCTCCTTGAACATCTCCGCCACCTCTTCGCCCACCTGGAAGCTGTCCGGTCCGATGGAGGGACCAATGACGGCCTTCAGGTCCGAGGGGGAGCAGCCGTATTCCTGCCGGAGCGCATCGACGGCCGCCTGGACGATATGGAGCACGGTGCCTTTCCAACCTGCATGGATGGCTGCCACAGCCCTTCTTACGGGGTCATGGAGCAGCACGGGCACGCAGTCGGCGGTCCGCACACCGATGGCGACCCCGGGGAGGTTCGTCACGAAGGCGTCATAGCCTTCCAGCTCCTCACGGGTCATGCCCGGGCGGTCCACCACGGCCACCCGGCTGCCATGGACCTGGTGCCCCTGGATGACAGGATAGGGAAGGGACGCGTTGCGCTTCGTGGAGAAGGCCTCCGCTCCCGGTCCCAGGTCATATGTCAGAAGACTGTTCATCCTTCCATCCCCAATTGGACTGCGTAAAACATGGCACTAAGATAAGCATTTTAAACGAAAATCGGTAATCTCCTCCATCCGGGTGCATCAAGGAGTTTCTTCGGTAAATTCGAATTGGGCTGGGGTGCGGTTAGCTGGTTGGAATGTGCTAGATTCACATTTAAAGGTATAAACAAGGCCCCAGTAGTCACCTAAGGATTACCGGGGCTTTGTGCAATATGCCATTGTCTATATTTATGGATTAGGATTGCACCTAACCCATCCGTATTTATTATCGGCACGGTCGCCTGCAACGCTGCATTCAAACTTGGTTTCGTTGTAATAACGCATCGTCTCGTCGGCGATATCCAGTCCCGGAGCACTTTGGGGAAGGATATCCCGGTGGCCGTCAAGGAGCTGATGTCGTAGGGGAGTAGAGCCTGATGAGCGGCTCCATTCCTAAAGCTCTATGAAAGGTTATCTTAAAGCATCCGCTCCATTTTCTCAAGCGCGTCACGGAGCTGCTCGCCAAATCCGTCGTGCTCCTTGAGATAGGCGTTATTCCCCTCAGACAGAGCGGCGTAAAGAGCCGGTGACATGACATTTACATAGGAAGCGATGGCATCCTCGATGTGGTCCTTCTCCCGCTCGGAAGTGGAGTGCGCATAGACCCGTTCTTTCTGGTGGAAGAACGCGTAGGCCTGCTCGATGATATGGTGGTCCGGGACGCTCATTTCACGCAGTTCAGGTTTTCCTTGTAGGCATATCCCTCGCTTGCGAGCAGGCGGTCCATTTCCTCCCGCTCGATGCCATAGCAGTAGCAGATCTGGTCGAGGTTCTCGAACTCCTCGTCCCGAAGAAGGAAGTTGATGCTGGAGACGAGCATCGGGATGTCGGAAAGTGGTAGATGATCCATAACTTACTCCATTTCGTTGAGCTTCCGTTCGATTTTATTGAGCGTGTCGAAGAAGCGCCAGGTGGCGACCGC
>CACZKE010000042.1 GCA_902781705.1 uncultured Bacteroidia bacterium | reverse complement strand
ACCGGGGCGGCTCTTTTGTCATTCAGGACGGCTCTTTTGTCATTTCGGACGGCTCTTTTGTCATTCCGAGCGGAGCGAAGGAATCTCTACTCCGCTAGGCAGTCGTCCATCAGTTTCTTGAGTCCTTCCTTGTCCAGGTGCTGGCCGATGAAGACGATCTTCTGCATGCGGTCGCCATAGACCGGGTCCCAGTCGCGGCGGAGGATCGGATCGCGCTGCAGGCGGATTTCCAGTTCCTCCTCTTCCATGGTGGCGTACCAGAGACCCGCGTCGCGGATGCTCTTCTGGCGTCCGGCCTGCTCGAAGAGGTAACACTTGTCAATGTCGTCGGAGAAGTAGCAGAGCCCCTTCGCGCGGATGATGTTCTTGGGCCATTTCTTCGCGACCATGTTGTCGAACTTGTTCAGGTCCAGCGCCGGACGGGCGGAATAGACGTAGGTGTCGATGCCGTATTCCAGGGCCTCGCCCTCGGCCTCTTCCTCCTCGTCTTCACCCTCGATGGCGGCGATCCAGGCGGCGGAAGTGGCCACGCGGTCAAAGTCGAACATGCCGGTGTAGATGATCTCGTCCAGGTCGATGTCGCCGTAGTTGCACGCGAGGATCTTCGCCTGCGGGTTGATGCTGGAGACGATGCCCTTGAGTTTGCCCATCTCGTCCGGGGTGATCTCCGAGGCCTTGTTCAGCAGGACGATGTTGCAGAACTCAATCTGTTCGATGACCAGGCGCTCCAGGTCGTCCTCGCCGATGTCCTCCTTCTGGAGGGCGCCGCCGTTTTCGAACTCGTCCTTCATGCGGAGCGCATCGACCACAGTGACGATGCAGTCCAGGTAGGGGAGGGCTTCATGGACATATTGCGGTCCGAAAGCTGGCAGAGTGCTGATGGTCTGGGCAATCGGAGCCGGCTCGCAGATGCCGCTGGCCTCGATGACGATGTAGTCGAACTTGCGCATGGCGGAAATCTCCGCCAGCTGGGCCACCAGGTCCATCTTCAGGGTGCAGCAGATGCAACCGTTCTGCAGGGCCACGAGCGAGTCGTCCGTCTGGCCCACGATGCCGCCTTTCTCGATGAGGTCCGCATCGATATTGACTTCGCCGATGTCATTGACGATTACGGCGAACTTGATTCCTTTCCGGTTCGAGAGGATCCGGTTCAGGAGCGTCGTCTTCCCGCTCCCGAGGTATCCGGTGAGCAGCAGCACCGGAATCTGTTTCTGTTCCAGTTCAATTGTCATGGTACATACTAGTTTTGACGTGCAAAGATAGCCATTTTGCGGGCAAAGGCCAAAAGAATACCGCCGCGTGCTTCCCAGCAAGCGGCGGTCGCAATTCTAACCTAAAACTTAACCTATGAAAAAACTATTCGATTCAACTTATTGCGAATTCTGTGCCAAAGGTTGAGTTTGAGGTAAAATTATTTCACTTTTTCTATCACGTGCCCATTGACCTTCCGCACGGACTTGACCTTGGAGGGGTCGACCTTGGATTTGTCGTTCTCCTGCGCAGCGGGCTCTTCCGGTTGCACGACTTCGGGAACCAGCGTCTCCGGAGTGGCTTCTGCGCCCAGGGTCTGCCGTTCGTCTTCGAGGGCGCGTTTGTTCATCTGGGCGTTGGGGGTGATCCGCAGGATGACGACCGGCTTTTCGGGACGGTTGTAGCGGTCCACCTGGGTCCGGGCGATCCGGTCGATGACGTTGAGTCCGCCGACGGTTTCCCCGAAGACGGTGTATTCGCCGTTCAGGTGGGAGCAGGCGGTGGAATCCACGACCAGATAGAACTGCGAACCGTTGGATTCCTTGGCAGGATTGGCGAAGTCGCCGCGGCGGGCGGCGGCCAGCGCCCCTTTCTTGTGACGGTGCTCCGGGACGAACTCAGGGTCGATGTTGTAGCCCGGGCCGCCTTCACCCCATTCCTCCACGCGGGTGGTGTCCTTGGTGTATGGATCTCCGCCCTGGATGACGAATCCCGGTACTACGCGGTGGAAAAGGGTCTCGTCATAGAAGTGGGAGAGGGAGAGCCGGACGAAATTGTCGCGGTGCTTGGGCGTATCCTTGTACAGTTTCACGCGGATGGTGCCCATGGACGTGACGATGTCGAAGATAGGTTCCTGCGGAAGCCGGTTCTTGTAGTTGGCCAGCGAGACAGTGTCGGCTTTGGAGGCGGTCTTTTTCGCCGGTTTCTCCACGGATTCCGTGGCGAGCGAGTCCGCGGCGGCTCCCTCGTCACCCTGCTTCCCGTGCCGCCCGCCGCAGGAAACGGCCAGGAGGACCAGGGAGATGAGAAGGAAATCGTGTCTCATTACCAGCCGATGGGATTTTCTTCCAGGTACTTCTTCAACTCTTCCTCGCTCCGGGCGGGCTGCTCCTGGCCAGGCAGGCCGATGATGCCGCGTACGTGCTTGGCATAGGTGTAGCCCATGATGTCCAGCATCTTGAAGGTGTGGTCCAGGGAGGCGTCAAAGCGGTTGTAGTCCTTCCGGTCCGCATTGCACCACTGGACCTCGGAAAGGGCGCACATGCGCGGGAGCAGCATGTACTCCAGGAACTCCGGCGTGGTGATGTACTCGGTCCAGAGATTCGCCTGGACACCCAGGATATGGTCCTCCGTGCCGGGCTCCATACCCTCGTACGGCTCATAGGAGTACAGTTTCTGGACCGTGACGAGACCGCCGATCTGGAGGGGCTCCTTGTCCCGTTCCTGGCTCTGGTAGTAGTCGATATACATGTGGCTGTTCGGGGTCATGATGACGTCGAAACCGCGCTTGGCGGCCTCGATGCCGCCCTGCGTGCCCCGCCAGGACATGACGGTGGCCCCTTCGGCCAGGTTCCCTTCCAGGATCTCGTCCCAGCCGATGATCTTGCGGCCGTGGTCGTTGAGGAACTTCTGGATGCGGGCGGTCACATAGCACTGGAGTTCCTGTTCGGCGGTGATGTTGCCATGGGCCTTGAGCCCCAGTTCCTTGATGCGGGCCTGGCACAGCGGGCAGTTTTCCCACCGCACCTTCGGGCACTCGTCACCGCCGATGTGGATGTACTCGGACGGGAAGATGTCCATGACCTCGGTGAGGACATCCTCCAGGAAGGTGAAGGTCTCTTCCTTGCCTACGCAAAGGACATCTTCGGACACGCCCCAGCGGGTCCAGACTTCGTACGGACCGCCGGTGCAGCCCAGTTCCGGATAGGCGGCGAGGGCGGCGACCATGTGGCCGGGGAGGTCCACTTCCGGGATGACGGTGATGTTGCGCTCGGCGGCATAGGCCACGATCTCGCGCATCTGCTCCTGGGTGTAGAAGCCGCCGTAGCGGATGCCGTCGTTGGAGTCGAAGTCCTTGCCGATGCAGGTTCCGTTGCGCCAGGCACCCACTTCCGTGAGCTTGGGGTACTTTTTGATCTCCATGCGCCAGCCCTGGTCCTCGGTGAGGTGCCAGTGGAGGCGGTTGAGTTTGTAGGTGGCGGCGATGTCGATATAGCGCTTGGTCTCCTCGATGCTCCAGAAATGGCGGCAGGGATCCAGGTGGATGCCGCGGTAGTCGAAACGCGGGGCGTCCAGGATGCTCACATACGGGAGGACCCAGTCTGCATGGACCTTCTTGCCCCCGTAGATTTCCGCCGGAAGCATCTGCTTGAGGGTCTGGATGGCATAGAAGAAGCCGCCGAAGGCCGATGCTTCCACGGTGACACCCTTGTCATTGACATTCAGGGCATATTCCTCCGCACCCAGGTTCGGGTTCGGGATGAAACGGACTTTCTGGCCGGCCTCTTCGGAGCCCAGGGTGGATTTCTTTCCGGAAACCTTGTACAGTTGGTCCCAGAAATCGGCGATGGCCTTGTGGCTGGCCTGGTCCAGGGAAGCGTCGGCATAGAAATCCTGGCCGGAGAGGTCGAAGGATCCCTCGGAGAGGGTGACGTCGTTGGGCATGGGGATCACACTGAAGGGCTGCGGCTGCTTCGGGGAGGAGCAGGCCACGGCGAGCATCAGGGTGAGGAGTAAGGTGGTGCGTTTCATATTAAATCAGGTCTTATCCTACAAATATAATCAATAAATCAACAGTCCGAGCACGGCGCCCGCCACAATCACGAGGATCGGGTTCACTTTTCCCCAGTACGATGCGCCGAAAGCCGCTGCCAGCAGGCACCAACTCTTCCAGTCCGGGAAGTTTTCCTCCACGATCCTGAAAGTGGGTGTTCCCTGGAACCAGGTGGTCTTGACGACCAGGATGACCGCCGCCGCGCCGATCAGGCCCACGACGACCGGCCGCAGCCAACTCATCACGCCCTCGAACAGGACGCTGGACTTGAACTGCGTGTAGAACCGGACGATCAGGAGCACGAGGATGAAGGAAGGGATGACGAGGGCCAGGGTGGCCGTGGCTGAGCCCGCAATGCCCAGCAGGTGGCTGCCGGTGGCCTGGTTCAGCACGTCATACCCTACATAGGTGGCCGTATTGATGCCGATGGGCCCCGGGGTCATCTGGGAGATGGCCACGATGTCCGTGAATGTGCTTTCTGATATCCACTGGTGGGAGGTCACGACCTCGCCCTGGATGAGGGACAGCATCGCATAGCCCCCGCCGATGGTGAAAGCCCCGATGACGAAAAAGGTCCAGAATAACTGGAGGAAGAGCATCAGCGTGTCCATTTTTCCTTGATATAAGTATAACCGAAAGCGGTCACGATGACACAAAGGATGATGTAGATGGGGGAGACGTTCAGGAGCGCTACCAGCAGGAGCGCCGCGATGGCGAGCGTCCAGGCCCACCAGGACTTGCAGCATTTCTTGGCCATGTTGATCATGGGCACGGCGATGAGCGAGATCACCACCGGGCGGATGCCCTTGAAGGCCTTGACCACATACGGATTGTCCTTGAAGGAGGTGAAAAGCATCGCGATGGCGAGGATGATGCAGAAGGACGGGGTGATGGACCCCAACGTCGCGGCGATGCTTCCCTTGATTCCCCGCAGGCGATAGCCGGCGAAGATGGAGATGTTGACGGCCAGCACGCCGGGGGCCGACTGGGACAGCGCCACGATGTCGGGCAGTTCCTCCTCGGAAATCCACCCCCTCCGGGCCATCTCGTCCTGGATGATCGGGATCATGGCATAGCCACCGCCGATGGTGAACGCCCCGATTTTGGCGAACACGGCGAAGATCTGCCAGAGTGAAACGTGTTTCTTTTCCATGGAATGCAAAGGTACGAATAAAAAAGTCAAAAAAATTTTGCACGTTCAAAAAAAGTTTCTACCTTTGCAGTCCCGTTTGAAACGAACGGGATTTTTTACGCTCATTGAAAATACTGAAAGACTAAAAAAGTACAAGCAAGTACCGAGATATGTAACACATATCACTTTAAACGAGCGTCAGTTTCTTTTAAGAAACAGTGCCAAGGACAAGCTAGATATATAAGA
>CACZKE010000041.1 GCA_902781705.1 uncultured Bacteroidia bacterium | reverse complement strand
GCAACTCCATATACTTAAGGCGATCTTCAAAAGTGTGCTTTTTGCGCATAACAAAACCCCGAAAGTTTTTTGTCTAACTTTCGGGGTTCATGTCAAAGTGAGTTGGCCTCTTTTTTTATGGGATGGGAATGGGGTGTCCGGGGGACTCCGTTCCGCTACGCTCCACTCCGGCCCCTCCCAACGTCTCCTGCGTCCCGCTACGCGGAACTTGTATCCGTCGGGCCCCTCCCCCTATGCTTGTCCGGGGGTGGACAAGCCCCCGGACACCCCATCCCCATCCCAACGGCATCAGGCGGCGTTCGTTTCGCACGGAACTCGACTTTGACCTTTTCATTCCCCCTGAGACGGAACCGCTTGAAGCCATGGTCGTATTTGATGTCCCCGAACACGGCCTCCGGTTCGATCGGACGTCTGCTCCTATGATAGAGCCCCTCCTCACTGGTCAGTCGTTCTTTGGCTTTGGCCCGGAAGGCATTGCTCCTGTGATTGACTTCGATGATCCGCCAGTCCCCCTTCCCCTTGTAGCATAGGCACCTCAGCGGGCAGCCCACGCAGTTCCGGGCGCGATATCTGCTGACGGTTGACACGTAACCGAGGTCCGACTTGGATTGAACATCGCCGATATGTTCCATGTGCTGGCCCATGGGGCAGACGTAGTAGTCTTCCTCGACGTTGTAGTACAGATTCTGCACCAGGAATGCATCTTTCCGGTATTTCCGCTTGTCCTCCGCGTGGAACATGTTGTACTTGACAAACGCCTTTATCCCGTTCTCCTCCATCCACGCATAGTTCTGCTCGCTCCCGTATCCGGAGTCGGCGATGCCGTAGCGCTCGCTGAAGGTGGTCATGAAGGGGATGAGGGTTCCCTGGTCGGTCGGCCTCCAGTAGATGCCGTAGTTCGTGATGTACTGGTTCTCGGTGGCTATCTGGACGTTGTAGCCGGGCTTGGTCTGGCCGTTGTTCATCGCGTCTTCCTTCATCCGCATGAACGTCGCGTCCGGGTCCGTCTTCGAGTAACTGTTGCGCTCGCCCAGGATCTCCAACTTCTCCTCATATTCGCGCATCTTTCCGACGGACTCCTTCGCCACCTTCTCCACGGCCTTCCGCAGTGGCTTGTCCAGAGCGTGCTCCCCATTATCCTCCTTTTCCTTCATCTTCTCCAGGATGCGCTCCGTCCGCTCCTCCATTTCCTTCGCCGTCAGGGGCCTTTCTGTTCCGGATTCCTTCTGCTCCATCTCAAGCGCCTGTTCGGCCTGTTCCAATACGGCCCGGACGTTCTTCTCGAGCTTCGCCTTGTTGGTCTCGGTCGCCCGTTTCCATACGAACGTGTACTTGTTGGCAGCGGACTCGATCTTGGTGCCGTCGATGTACTGCACGTCCAGCGTCACGAGGCCCTCCTCGACCAGCAGCTTCACCACCTGCGTGAACAGGTCCCCGAATGTCCCCACGAGGCGCCTGCTCCGGAAGTTGTTGATGGTGCGGAAGTCCGGGATCAGCGTGCCACCCAGCCACATGTAAATGATGCTCTCCCGCCATGCCTGCTCGATCTGACGGCCGGAGTAGATGTTGCTCAGGTATGCGTAGATGATGACCTTCAGCAGGGCCCGGGGCGCATAGGAGCTCGTCCCTCCGCCCTTGTATGTGCGTTCGAGTTCCCTGATATCCAGGTTCTCGACGACGGCATCGACCACCCGGGCGGGGTGCTCGGCCGACACCATGTCGGAAAGATACACGGGAAAGAGGCTTCCCTCGTTGCGATTGTAAGATTTATAGACTACCTTTGCCATACCTGATGTCATTATTTGGTTAATTTGAGCGCAATACAAATATAATCAAATAGATTGACAAAAGCAATAGCTATTCATTTGATTATCAAAAGAATAGCTATATTTTTATGGGCTTCTCAGGAGGAAGGGAGTACCCTCCCGGAGGCGTGTCCACCCCCGGACACGGGCAGGGGGAGGGGCCCGTTGGATACAAGTTCCCGCCTTGGCGGGGACGCAGGAGACAATGGGAGGGGCCGGAGTGGAGCGCAGCGGAACGGAGTCCTACGGGAGGATATCTCCCTTCCTCCTTCAAGTATCAAACACAAGCACAACAAAAGAGGGCGACCTCAAGTCATCTTGACTTTTTGGTCACCCTCATTATCGCGTGGGTGTTTAATAATTAGTTTGCTGGGCGGATGCGGCCCAACAGGCAGGCAGTCGTGGGCTTTACGCCTCCTTCCCGTCCTTCTTCAGGAGGTCGCCCACCTTGGCCTTGGCCTTGCCGGCGGCTTCGGCGAGGTCTTCCTTCGCGTCGGCGATCTCTTCCTTGGCGTCGGCATAGAGGTCCTTGGCCTTGTCGGAAGCCTTGGCATAGACATCCTTCGCCTTGTCGGCGGCCTTGTCATAGACCTCCTTGCCCTTGACCTTGGCCTTGCCGGCCAGGACCTTTGCGTCCTCGAGGGCGTCCTTGGCGTCTTCCTTGACACCTTCGTACACCTTCTTCACGCTTGCTTCGACTTTTTCGCCGGCCTTGCCGACATGGTACTGGACCTTTTCACCCAGGGTGACTTTGCCGTCACCGTTGAGGTCCATCGGGTTCACGTTTTCTTCTGCCATAATGTTTTCAGTGTTTGGTTCGTGTGATTCCTACAAAATTCCCGCCAAAGCGCATCACTTCTTGGAGCGTTCCCTCCACAGGGCGGTCATGTCCTCCAGCGTCTTGCCCTTGGTCTCCGGTACCAGGCGCCATACGAAGACGGCGGCGATGATGCAGATGACCCCGTACAGGGCATAGGCGAAGAAATGGCCGAAACTGTCACCCATCGCGCCGAGTTTCATGTTGTACATCGGCACGAAGGTGGAGGAGACGATGAAGTTGAAGATCCACTGGAAGGCGACGGCGACGGCCGTGGCCTGGCTGCGGATGGTGTTCGGGAAGAGTTCGGAGATATAGACCCAGCAGATCGGACCCCAGCTGAACATGAAGCACGCGCTGTACACCATGATGGAGAGGGGAGCGATGAAGGCGGGCAGGGTCATCACGTTCGAAAGGGCCACCCCCAGCGCGCCCACGGCCATGCCGAGGGATCCCGTGATGAGGAGCGGCTTGCGGCCGAGTTTCTCCACCGTAAACACAGCGACGAGGGTGAACGAGATGTTGATGACGCCCATGATGACCGTGAAGAGCATATTGTTCGATACCCCCATCGACTCGAAGATACGCGGGGCGAAGTACAGCACCGCGTTGATGCCGATGGCCTGCTGGAACACGGAGAGCATGCAGCCGATGAAGATGACCATCCAGCCGTAGGAGAACAGTTTTTCGGTCTTTTCCACCGCCGTGGCCTTGATTTCCGCAAGGATCTCGCGGCCCTTCGCTTCGCCGTTGATGTTGGAGAGGACCTCCAGCGCCTTCTCGTCCTTGCCGTTGAGGGCGAGGAACCGCGGCGTCTCGGGGACGAGCAGGATCAGGAGGGCGAACAGGCCGGCCGGGACGCACTCGGACACGAACATTAGGCGCCAGCCGATGGAATTGGTCCATTCCACGACCTGCGGGTCATTCGCGTGGGAGCGGATGATCAGGAAGTTCACGAAGTACACGACCAGCTGGCCGAAGATGATCGCAAACTGGTTCCAGGATACGAGGGTGCCGCGCTTGTTGGCGGGTGCCACCTCGGCGATGTACATCGGGCACAGGGCCGATGCGAGGCCCACGCCGATGCCGCCGAGCACGCGGTACAGGTTGAACGCCACCAGGAGACTCTTCGTCGCGACGCCCTTCTGGAAGAACAGGAATTCCGGATAATAGGAACCCAGGGCGCTGAGGAAGAACATGATACCGGCACAGAAGAGCGACTTCTTACGGCCCAGGCTGGAGGCCATCCAGCCGGAGAGGAACGCGCCGATGATGCAGCCGATCAGGGCGCTGGAGGTCGTGAAACCGTGCCATCCGTCGGTGTAGGTGAAGTCGGAAGCGCTCTGGAAGAACGCCTGCAGGCCCTTCTCCGCGCCCGAAATGACCGCGGTGTCATACCCGAACAGCAGGCCGCCGATGACGGCCACCAGGACAATGGAAAACAGGTAGCCGGGGCTACCTGTCTGTCTGTACTGTGTCATGGGACTACTTCGCGTAGAGGTTCAGAAGGGTCTCGTAGAGCTCCTGCTTGCCGGAAGCGACGACGGGCTCGCCGTTCTTCTTGGCATACTCGTAGAGGTCCTCAAGGGTGGCCTTGCCTTCCTCGAACTGCTTTCCGAGGCCGCTGTCGAAGGAGGCGTAGCGCTCCTCGACCATCTTGCAAAGCGGGCTCTCCTCGATGACGGCGGCGGCGTTCAGGAGCGCGTGGGCCATGGCGTCCATCGCGCTGATGTGGGCGATGAAGATGTCCTCCGGGTCGGTGGAGGAGCGGCGGAGTTTGGCGTCGAAGTTGGTGCCGCCGTCCTTGAAGCCGCCGTTGCGGATGATCTGCATCATGGCCTGGGTGAGGTCGTACGGATCCACCGGGAACTGGTCGGTATCCCAGCCGTTCTGGGCGTCGCCGCGGTTGGCGTCGATGGAACCGAGGAAGCCGTTATCCACGGCCACGGTGAGTTCATGCTCGAAGGTGTGGCCGGCGAGGGTGGCGTGGTTCACTTCGATGTTGACCTTGAAGTCCTTGTCCAGGCCGTTCGCGCGGAGGAAGCCGATCACGGTTTCCGTGTCCACGTCGTACTGGTGCTTGGTGGGCTCCATGGGCTTGGGCTCGATGAGGAAGGTGCCCTTGAAGCCGTGGGCGCGGGCGTAGTCGCGGGCGGCGGTGAGCATCTTGGCGAGGTGGTCCTTCTCGCGCTGCATCTGGGTGTTCAGGAGGGTGTAGTAGCCTTCACGGCCGCCCCAGAACACATAACTGGTGCCGCCGAGTTTGATGGTGGCGTCGATGGCGTTCTTGATCTGGACGGCGGCGCGGGCGACGACGTCGAACTGCGGGTTCGTGGCGGCGCCGTTCATGTAGCGCTTGTTGCCGAACACGTTGGCCGTGCCCCAGAGGTTCTTGATACCGGTCTCCTTCTGCTTCTCGACGAGGTAGTCGGTGATGTCCTTCATGCGGGCTTCGTACTCGGCGATGTCCTCGGTGTCCTCCACGAGGTCGATGTCATGGAAGCAGTAGTACTCGATGCCCAGTTTCTGCATGATTTCGAAACCGGCGTCGGCCTTGGCCTTGGCGCGGCAGTAGGGGCACTCGCCCTTGTCCCACTCGTAGGAACGGGTCTGGCCGCCGAACGGGTCGCCGGAAGCCTGTCCCAGGGTGTGCCACCAGGCCATCGCGAACTTGAGCCAGTCCTTCATGGGCTTGCCCATCACGACGCGTTTCGCGTCATAATAGTGGAATGCCATCGGGTTCTTGGATTCGACGCCCTCGAAGGGAATCTTGCCGATAGTCGGGAAATACTCTTTTGCCATAATGTTTTGTATTTAAATTAGTTTGGATTTCCAATTCTCGTAAGCCGCCTTGTATTCCTCTTCGTGGGAGGGGGTGATGACGGCAAGTTTCTCCAGCGTAGCGAAGGCCTCGTTGTGGCCTGAGTAGATGCCGGCGCCCATGCCCGCACCCTTCGCCGCGCCCACGGAACCGTCCGTGTCGTACAGTTCGATGGTGGCGCCGGACACGCCCGCGAGGGTGTCGCGGAAGATGGGGGAGAGGAACATGTTGGCCTTGCCGGCGTGGATCATCTTCACGGGGATACCCATCTTTTCCATGATCTCGATGCCGTACTGGAAGGAGAACACGATGCCCTCCTGCGCCGCGCGCATGAGATGCGCCTTGCCGTGGCGGTTGAAGTTCACCCCGTGGATGCTGCAGCCGGTGTCCTTGTTGCCGAGCATGCGCTCCGCCCCGTTGCCGAAGGGGAGGATGGCGACCCCGTCTGAGCCGATGGGGACCTGGGCGGCGAAGGTGTTCATGTCGGCATAGGAGATGCCCTCCGGGGCGACGTTGCGGCGGATCCAGGAATTCAGGATGCCGGTGCCGTTGATGCACAGGAGCACGCCGATGCGGGGATCCGCGGCCGTATGGTTCACATGCGCGAAACTGTTCACGCGGCTCAGCGGGTCATAGTCGATGGTCCCGTTCACGCCATAGACGACGCCGGAAGTACCGGCCGTGGAGGCGATTTCGCCGGGCTCGAACACGTTGAGGGACAGGGCGTTGTTGGGCTGGTCGCCGGCGCGGTAGGTGACCGGTGTACCGGGCGCGAGCCCCAGCAGGTCCGCCGCCTCCTTCGTAAGGGTCCCCTGCGGGCCGAAGGTGGGCTTGATGACCGGGATGACGCTTTCGTCGAAACCGAAGAAGTCCAGCAGTTCCCTGGAAGGCCGATTCTCCCGGAAGTCCCAGAAAATGCCCTCCGACAGGCCGCCCACGGTGGTGCAGGCCGTGCCGGTGAGGCGCATGGCGATATAGTCGCCGGGGAGCATGATCTTGCTGATGCGCCCGTACACCTGCGGCTCGTTCTCCTTCACCCAGGCGAGTTTCGCGGCGGTGAAGTTGCCGGGATTGTTGAGCAGGTGGTCCAGGCACCAGTCGGCCCCGAGGGCCTCGAAGGCCTTGTTGCCGTAAGGGACGGCGCGGGAGTCGCACCAGATGATGGAAGGGCGCAGGACGTTCCGGTTCTTGTCCACGCACACCAGGCCGTGCATCTGGTAGGAGATGCCGATGGCCTTGATGTCGGCGGGGGAGAAGGCTTTGCTTTGGAGCGTGGCCTTGCCGCGCACCTGTTCCAGGATGTCGGCCGTGGCGAGTTTCAGGTTCGCCCACCACATGGCGGGATCCTGCTCGGCGAAGCCGGGCTGCCGGGACATGATGGGCGCTTCGCTCTTGGGATAGAAGGCGGTGGCGACGCATTTGCCGGTCTCGACGCTTACGAGACTGGCCTTGACGGAAGAACTTCCGACGTCATATCCGAGTAGATACATTTATAAGCGGGTTTTGTTGAAGTTGTTCTTGTCGAAACGGTAGTACCGCGCGGCGCGGTGGGCGACGCCTTTCTCGCGCTCGTCGAGCGGGACGATATAGGGCATCTGGACCATCTTTTTGTAGAAATTGGCCGGGTCCAGCCGGGTGCCGAACACCACCTCGTAGAGGTTCCGAAGTTGGGTGACGGTGAATTTCCGGGGCAGGAGGGCATACAGGATGGACGGGTCCATGGACCCCAGCGTCCGGAGCATCTTCACGGCCTCGGCGATGATCTGGTTGTGGTCGAAAGCGAGCGGGGGCAGTTTGTCCACCGGCACCCACAGCGCCTCGGTCCCCTCCATGTCGCTCATGATGCTGCGGCCGATCTTGAGCAGCGCCATGTAGGCGATGGTGACGGCGCGGCCCACGTGCATCTGCTCCGTGTCTTCCAGCCAATGGATATCCTTGGGATCCTTCGTGCGGTCCGGGGACCCGAAGGCGCGGAACTGGGTCAGGGGAACGTTCTTCAGGCCGGTGAGTTCGGTGAGGACGCGCCGTGCGGCATCGTCCAGTTCCTCCCCGTCCACGATGACGCTTCCGGGCAGTTTCATGTCATGGAATTCCTCCCCGCCTTCCACGCCCGTCCGGCGGATCAGCAGCACCTCCAGCCGCTCCCCGTCGAATCCGAGGACCGTGCAATCGACCGAAAGATGGATTTTTGCAGATTCTGTTTCCATGGTTCTTGGTTTTAGCGTTTCAAAGTTATGAATTTTACTCCGTCCGGTCAAGTCCCCTTTTTGTAAATAAAGGTCCTTTCCCGTGTTTTGTTATTGTGTTTAATACAAATTGAATCAAAATTGACAGTTTCCCTGCGTTGCTTTTCCCGATTTACTGATGTTTGCGGATTCCCGAAATATCGCTACCTTTGCGCTTGCATCGGGGTGTGGCGCAGTTGGCTAGCGCACCTGCTTTGGGAGCAGGGGGTCCCGCGTTCGAGTCGCGGTACCCCGACGGAAATGAGGCTGACTCAAAAGTGAGTTGGCCTCTTTTTTTATGGGATGGGGATGGGGTGTCCGGGGGACTCCGTTCCGCTACGCTCCACTCCGGCCCCTCCCAACGTCTCCTGCGTCCCGCTGACCCGTCCTGATTTTTGTTTACAGTTTTGAGTCTGTTTTTTCTTTCACGGCTTCAATAAGTTGCTGTTGTCCTGCACCCGCTTGTCAGTTCTGC
>CACZKE010000040.1 GCA_902781705.1 uncultured Bacteroidia bacterium | reverse complement strand
AAGGCAGTGATGCCATGTCCGCTTTTTGCCACTAAGATAGGTATGCGGCCTTGATTTTTATTCAACTGGCCTAAAATCGCAAGATTTTATGTACATTTAACCCATGAAACTCAAAGCCTTTGCCTGTTTTCTCCTCTTGATTCTGCCGCTATTCCTTTCGGCGGAAATCCGCTCGTCCCATGTCGAACTGCCGGAGAAAGCAGTACAAGGAGAGCAGATGGAGATTCGATATGTCTTTGAGGTTTCCGGGGCATGGAGCTTTCTGGGGCCGGACAGAACGGTTGAAGGCGTTCGGTTTTTGAAGCAGAATCATTCGGAAAAAAGATTGTCAAAGACTGTCCTGCAAGTGACGGTGACCTACTTGGTTAAAAATATTGTTGCCGGGACTGTGGACCTTCCTTCGATTCGTGTTGTTACAAACAAAGGCGCGCAATTGATTCCGGGAGGCTCTCTTCCGATTGAACCGCACCCCGACTATGGAAAAGCGTGGATAGCGGCTCGGGAGTTCCTGAAGCAGCAGGGAGAAGATTGCAAAGAATTGGAATGGGGGTATTCTATCGGAGGTATCCATGCTTTCTATGATGCCGGCAGGAATACCTTTGCATGGGCAGGATCATCCGGCGTTGTTGCCTATGGCATCGACGCCACGACCTGGGACGGGAAAAACGACGACTTTGCAGGGCGGCTGTTCAAGGCCTTTGGCGCCGAAAGGTTTGTGCCGGTTCCGAAAGGGGCGGTCAATCCCCTCCTGGGAGATATCGCCTATGCTCAGGACGGTGATTATTGCAAGGGCTTTCCCCGGAGCAAATACAGAGGGCGCGATTCCACATGCGTGGCCGGATGCGGGGCTGTCGCATTGGCTCAAGTTCTCCGTTATTATGGACCCGCCATTCACCCGTCCGGAAAAGGGCGTTTGTCGATGGACGGAGTCTCTCCGATTTCCGTCGATATGCACGAAATCGATTGGGACAACTTGAAAGTCAATGAACTGATGTATCTTTCCGCGGCATCCGTTCTGACGCATCTTTCTCCGGTTAATTCTGGGACATCTTTGTTCTGGTTCCGCCATGCCTTGGTTGGCAACTGGGGGTTCAGCCCGGAATGCCGGTATCTGCAAGAGCGACCGCTTGAAGATATTGTAAAACTGGTTTGCGCCGATTTAGACGTAGGAAGACCCGTTATTCTTGGTGGAGAAGGACATTCTTTCGTCTGTGACGGATACAAGGACGGGTTCCTACATTTTAACTTTGGATGGAAAGGCCATTGCAACGGCTGGTACCGTCTGCCGGAGGGACTCTCCCTCCCGGAATGCCTTACTGCGATGAAGCCCATGCGTCCGGAAGAGGACGAGGAATTGGAAGTGACGCTGAAAAAAGCGGGAACATTGGCGGCTGCAATTCCTGAAGACCTCTGTCTCCAGGTAACCAGGTTGAAGGTCTCCGGCAAGATTCAGGGAGAAGATGTCGCCCTGATCCGCCGGATGGCAACGGAAGGGATGCTGACGGACCTGGACCTTTCCGATGCGCGAATCGTCGGCAGCGGCATCCTTCGGTCGCAACCCTATGCAGAAAGGGACGCCGCGGGGATGACCTTTACCTCGCAATATCACCACCCTCTGTTCGGTGACATCCCGGGAACAGAAGAGGAATGGCGGATAGACACCCTCACGGATGCGCAATGGAAAGAGATGTCTTTACGGGGATTGACCAAAGGCTCGGATTGGTCCCTCATTCGGGACAAGGACGGTGTTCGCATCCGCTATTATACCCGTGCGGACGTCATCGGCACGGTCATGTTTGCCGATTGCGAGAACCTTCTCTCGCTCCGCTTGCCCAAAACGATTACAGGCATCGAGGAAAATGCTTTCTGGAAATGCTCCTGCCTTGAGCACCTCTATATGCCCAAAGAAATACGGAACCTCTCCGACAAGGCTCTCAACGGTACTCCTCCCTTCATGGAGGTACATTCAGAATAAGATATACAGAGGCAATCTTCCGCAGGCCCCCGGAATAATGACGGGGGTTGCGGTGCGTGGTCTCACAATGGCTTGATTATCAGCGAATTATCAAAACCTTTCCCGCAGGCCCAGACGTAACTCTGGGTCTATAGTCCTCTGATTGGGTGAGGGCGAAGCCTCCGTTGCTAAACGAAAAAAGCCAACCCCAAAAGGCTGGCTTGCTGTGTAGCAGAGGCATGACTCGAACATCTATCTTTGGGTGATAATCTATCATAATGAAAAAAAGAAAAGCCGCTCCATCCAATCCATTCTCGGGGCGGACTTCAATACGGCTTCTTTCGTCTCATAGATTCAGCGCGTACAACCCGTTCCAAGATGAGTGGAGATTGACAACCCGGCCATCCGCGCTGTATTCTTGAGCCGATGAATGTTCTAGAGGATGCCGGTGTTTGATTAGAGTAGGGACGGCTGCTAAGATTCGGCGGTTGGATATTCGGCGGTATAACCCTAAGGAGCGGTCGACGGGGATTTGCTGTGTATCGTGACGGGAAGGTAGTGGCGCAATATACGGCGATGGGACGGCAGTTATGATTCGGCGGTATCACATTAGGGGCCGGGAAGAAAGGGTTTGCAATCTATCAGGAAGGGAAAGTGATTGAGCATTATTCAGTTATTGGAAGATAATCGCTATATTTGGGTCGATAAATCGAGATTCAGCAGATTCAACGATGGGGTTTTTACTAAACAGACCGGATGACCGCGATACCCAGTCGAAAGGACGCATCTTCGCGAACATGCTGATATGGCTTATTATCCTATACGCTGGGTGTCAGGTCCTATATGTAATCTGCATGCTCATCTATGGGGCATACGGGGTTATTCCAACGAAGTTGACCGAATATGGTGCGAATCCTTTCTTTTGGAAGTAACAGCCCTTCTGGCAAACGATTCTTTGGGTTTTGGTCGTCGCCCCTCTTTGCGAAGAATCGATGTTCCGGTTGGGGTTGTCATTCAAACGCCGTACGGTTGGGCTGTGGGCTGGACTCCTTCCGGTCGTAGTAACATGGTATGTGTTCCATTGCCGAATCTGGTACATCCTGCTACTCCTTGCCATCACGGGAGGTCTCATTTTCTGGCTCATCTGCCGATACACTACCGATGAACAGTGGAAGAACTGGCGGAAGAAATACATTATACCGGCCATGTGGGTCACCGCGATCGGATTCGGCCTGTTTCACCTTAATGCGTTTAGCGTCCTGAACTGGCTGGTCCTTCCTTATGCGTTGGTCACCATCCTACAGCCCATGGCCGATGGTTGCATCTTTACATACGCAAGAGTGAATCTAGGCTTCTGGTGGAGCGTCCTGCTTCACTTCAGCAAGAACCTGCTCGCCGTGCTGACGATTGCTTCGTCCTGGTTTTGAGGGCGATTAAATTCCCCGTTTATCGGTCTATTCACTTCTTCGCAAACTGGGTGATGTCGATACACATCTGGTCGATTTCGCGGTTGACCTGGACGAAGTTTTCATAGAGGATATGCTCTTTCGCTTCCTTTGAAGGGAAGGTGTAGAACTTCGGCAGGTCTGTGTAGTTTTTCTCCTCCTCAGCGATTTCCTTCATGTTGAAGTCCGTCTTGCAATAGAATTTCGAGGTCTGGAACTCCTCGCTCTTCTGGATGTCCATGCTCCCTCCTTTACCGGTCTTGGTTTTCACGAAGTCCCTGGCGGTCTGCCCGCAGATCCAGCCAGTCGGCATGTCGGAGATCTTCGAGGCCGGAACGAGACTGTCCATGTTCTCATTGAGGTTGATGGACGTGCGGTCCCTGTCTATGGTGACACCTTTCTTCAACTGGACGACCTTTCCGAAGATATCGTTCGAGAGCCACTCCAACGTTTCCTTGGCTCTTGCGGAGCCGCTGACGACATTACCGACGGTCGTAATGACCTTCTGCATGCCCACCTTGCCATAATCGCTCTCCAACTGCGGCAGTTCCTGGAATCCCAGGGTCACGCTGACCTTGTTGCTTC
The DNA here is from genome assembly GCA_902781705.1 of uncultured Bacteroidia bacterium. GTDB lineage: Bacteria > Bacteroidota > Bacteroidia > Bacteroidales > UBA932 > Cryptobacteroides. The sequence continues at coordinate 4,982 of CACZKE010000040.1, read as the reverse complement.
GGGCCGTACCGATGAGTCGGTCGATTTTATGGAAATACAGGGTAGGGAGCTCATCCACGATGATGCTCACCGGGATGTTCTTGCCCTGGCCGGTGTTCACCCTGGTCACGAGACGGTTCAGGATCAGGGCGTTCAACGCGCCGATGATGCTCTCCATCTCCGGATCGTTGGCGATCAAAAGGTAACTCGGGTTCTTCGGGTCACTTACCTTCAGGTCGAAGTCGTCCCCATCCTTGTGGAAGATCCAGTAAGACTCCTTCGTGGCGAGGCGGCTGGTGTAGACTCGGAGCGTGCCGATCATACCTTCCAGCTGTTCCATGGCCTTGTTCTTCAAGGCGGTTTGGAATGGTCCGAGAAGCGGTAGCACTTCCGGGTCTGTCTGGAGCACGTCGAAGATCGTCTGGTAGTCCTGGTTCAGGAACGACAGGATATGCGGCATGTCGGAGTACTGACCCAGCCAGTAGGCGGGTTCGACGAAGAGTCCGTCCTGTCCCTTTACCCTTCCCGTGAGGCGTCTCTGTCCGGTCTGACGGTCCGTATCGTATTCCGGAATCAGCGGATGACCGTCCTTGTCGTAGGGCATCTTGTTCCAGTTGCAGAAAAAGAAGATGCAGGCCGCGAGGAAGTTCACGGCCGAGGTCTGGAAGAACTGGTCCGATCCGCCACCGCCTTCCTTCTTTCCTTTCTGCAGGGAGTCCAGCAAGGTCTCAGCCGTCTCACTGGCCGCCGCGAGGTTGTTGATGTACTTGAGCTGGATCGGGTTCACACGCCTGGAGTACTCCACATCCACGAAATTGATGACGTTGAACTGGCAGCCCGCCGGGACTTTCCTGCGTTGCTTGTTGAGCCGGTAATGGTAATAGAGCTTCCGGGCGAGGGTGGGGAACTTGTAGTCATAGACCACCATGGCGAATCCCTTGGCGCTGTGCTGCCGGATGAACGGCTCTATGATCGAGAAGGTCTTACCGGAGCCCGGCGTACCGACGACCCAGGTCCCGCGGAACGGGTTCACGATATTCACCCATCCGTGGCGGAATTTGCCTTTGTAGTAATAGCGCATCGGCACATTGACGCTGTACTTGTTCTCGATCTTCTCCTCGCACTGGACGAAGGACTCGTTCTCGAAGTTGAACCTGTCCTTCAGCAGGCCTTCCTTCAGGAACTTGGAGATGTTGTCCAGGGCGATATGCACGAGAACCGTACCGACCACCGACGCGGCCATATAGAGCCACAGGTTAAGGGAGACGGTGTAGATCCTCGGGGACATCCTGTGAGAGAAGAGCCATACGGACAGGACCACGATGAAAAGTCCCGCGACCAGCGGGTAAAGGACCATCCTGCGGGCATCGAACTCCAGCTGCTTCTTATTCCTGGTGCCGATGCAGGTGATGCAGATAAGGAGCAGGGTAGCGACCTTGCTCCAGATGAGGTTCCCGTCGGCATAGATGAACCAGCGCCGCATCCGGGAATGGATATCCATGAGGATGCCGCCCCAGAAATCCAACACGGCCGGGTCGACGGCATAGATGAAGAACTCCAGGATGAGCGAGACGTAGACGAGGCTCCTGAAAATCTTGTAACCTACGATGAGGTCCTTACTTTCTTCCATGGCGTTTCCTGAAGAGTAACAGCAGGGTAGTGATCAGTGCAATAATCATCGGATCCGGACGGGCATCTTGATCCCGATCCCGGCACCCGCGTGGAAAAGACCTTTCCATTTCGGGAGCGTCACGCTTGCGCCCGCCTGCCAGTAGAACTGCCATCCACCCCGCAGGACATAGCTCTGCTGCCATCCGGCAAGCAGGGCTGCCTGGAAGTCAGACGGGGAGGCTCCGAACGATGCCCCAAAACGGGCGGAGCCGTAGCGGTTCCTCGCCCTGTAGATGCAAGGCTTATATGCCGCACCGAGGCCCCAGCGCCTGGCCACATCGCCAAACTGTTGCCCGTTCTGCGGAAGCGACATCTGGCCTTCCGCGAAGACCTCCCAAGCATTGTGGTAATGCGTCTCGTACTCCCAGAAGAGGACTGCATTCCCGGCAAAGTGATACGATACCCCGGCACCGAGTCCTATGCGGTGGGAGTTGTCCTGAGCCCAGGCGGCGACACCCATGAAGAGCACGGCCGCAATCAACAGAATCCGTCTCATACGCTAGTCCTCCACAAGCAGCGTCTTACTGAACGAATCGGCATAAAGCACGTCCTCGTAGTCGATGGACAGGGTGATGGTGCGGCCGCTGACCTGCTTCTCCGAGACCTCGATGGAGAGAACCTTGTCGTTCGGGAATGTGAGTTTCTTGAGCACCAGCACGTTCCTGTAGCCGTGCAGGAATCCCGTCGGGTTGTGGAGCATGAAGGCCGGCGTGAGCTCGATGCTCTGGCTGTTCGCCGCCCTGGTCTGGCGCTTGTCCTCTACCTTCACGCGGATCTGGTCGATGTCGAAACGGATGTTCGTGCGGTTCTCCATGCTGAAGTCGATGAAGAAGTACTCCCCGGCGCTGTAGATATTGTTCAGCCTGATGCCCATGTGATGCTTCCGGGCACCGACATTCCTGTACCGGGTGGGGGAGTTCCAGACCTTCCAGGCGAACCGGGACATCTCTTCCGTGGACATGGACACCGCAGGATTGTTGTAAGGGGTGGTCTCACTGTGCTCAATGGTCTTCTCCGTAATCGCTTCCTTCATCCTCGGCGTATACACCAGGGCGTATTGTACTCGGTAACGCTCCGTGATAATGGTGACGACGGCAAGGATATCGCCCTCGACATTGATTTCCGGACCGGCTTTCGGCTTGAGGCGGACAGTGTTCGACAGGGGCTGGTCACCGGCAACCTTGTCCGTGGAGATGTCCACGAAACGTACCGGTTCCGTGGCGGTGATGACAGTGGTTACCTGCTCGTTGACAGGAAGTTTCTCCAGGCTGTAGGTCTTATCTTGCGCCCTGAGCAGGGCACCGCATGCAAAGCATAAGACGAATGCGATTAAAATCTTGATTTTCATATCTGTATGGATTATTCTGTTCTTGTCTGGTTTCCGTTCACGAGGTAGACGAACGTGCCGTACTTGAGGTGGGCGCTGTTCTTCCGGATGACCTTCCCGACTGCGCTGGTGGTGCGCTGGTAGGCGTTCTGCACGGCCTGCATGCCCCACTGGGAAAGGCTGTTGCCGTAGCTGCCCTGACCAATCGACATGCTGCTGCCGACCGCTCCGCTGGCCACGTCCCTGGCCGTCTCACGGAACGAGCTGGACGGCACATACAGCCCCTCAAGGCCGTCGGTATCGTAGAGCGAGAGGTTCACCTTGATGATCTCATCGTAGAGAAGGATGCTCTTCACCGAGCCTTTCACCCGCTGCGTGGAGAAACTCCCCATGATGGCGTAGATATAGCTGCCCTTGGGCATGTAGAGTGATCCTATCTCCACGTCATCCAGCAAACGGAGCCTCACGCGGCTGCCGTCCACGGCCTTGATGTCCTCGTCGATGATCGCCTTGATGAGATCCGGCTGCGGATCGTTTTCCGACACGGTGTGGAAGTAATCCGAACTCTGACGGATCCGCCTCACCACCTGTGCCTCCTCCTCTTCGGACGGTGCGCTGACAGCCCTTGCCGGTTCGGTAGCCGCGGTCTCTGACGCTGTAGACCCGGTCACTTGGGCAGCACTCTGCTCACGGAGCTGCTGAAGGGCCGCTTCGAGTTCTTCACGAAGGGCCTGCTCGCGTTGCTGGCTCTGGATGAGCCGTTCGCTCTCGGTCAGCGGGAAAGGGTAGTCCCCATCCTGCTGCAGGGCTGCGGCACGATCGGCGGAAGTCTCACCGATGGCCTGCTGCTCATCACCGGAATAGCGGGACTCGTACTTCTCCTTGTCGGTATCGGCATCCTCACGGTCGATGTTGTCCACAGCCGTGAAATCGTCGATCTTGCCGAATGACTTGAGCATGTTCTCATACTTGCCGCCCAGTTCATCGCTGACCTTCGGCTGCGGCAGTTCGGGGTTCAGGTACTCCGTAGTCTGCATCGTGGAATCGCCGATATCGGCCTTCTCCGTATGGAAGAGGTCGATGAAGAAATAACCGGCGAGGAGGATCAACGGGTACAGGATGGCCGGGAGGATGTATTTCCCCTGCCTGAAATTAATCTTGCTGAGCTTTTCCATCTTCTTTGTCTTGGATTGGTATCATGGTGTGTGAGTTCCGGATGCCCTTCAGGACCCTGTCCGGTCCCGACTGGACAGCTTCCTTCTGCTGCATCCTGAGTCTGTACGACCGTGAGAAGTTCCTGACGTTCAGGGCCAGGCATCCCAGGACGATGGCCATCACGATGCCGAGGAAGAGCCCCCGGCGCCGCTCGGCGAACCGCTGCACGTGTCCGGCGAGGCGGTCGATGCGGGTCGCACGGGCGAACCGGCGTCCGGCTTCCACGTCCTTCTCATACTTCTCCCTGTATTTCGGGTCATCCTTGTCGGGCATCTTCTCCCCAAGGATCATGTTCCTGAGTTTTCCCATATGCTAGTAGGTGTATTTGTTCTTCTGTTCGATGTCCTTGTTCAGGAGCGTTCGCCAGTTCACGATGAGAAGCCCGTGGGGGTTGTTGTCGGTGCGGGGGACACGCCTCAGCTGACCGGCCGTCACCAGTTCCCTCATGAGGACGCTGCTCCTGCGCTCGATCCGCTGCCTGCCGTAGTAGGTGAACTCCATGTTCTTCGTGTCCACCCGGATGGAGTCGCAGTAGATGCTGAAGACGGCGCTCGTTCCCATGATGTTTGAATAGAAGCCCTTCTCCTTGAGGGTGTTGTACTGCGCAAGGCCCGTCTCGTCCACGAGGTACATGGCCTTCTCCATCGTGTACTTAATGTACTTGTCGTCCGGGGCGAGCGTAAAGAAGTAATGGTGGAACATCTCCACGTGGCTCTTCGCCTCGACCTCCAGTGTCTCGTCCATGGAGCTTCTCTCCACGAGGATCGGGACGTTGCCGTCCAGGACGTAC
>CACZKE010000039.1 GCA_902781705.1 uncultured Bacteroidia bacterium | reverse complement strand
GATGTACTTGATGCGATCCTCAATGCTGTGCTTCTTGTACCGTTTTGACATAACAAAACCCCGAAAGTTTTTTGTCTAACTTTCGGGGTTCATGTCATTGACGCGGGTTCTATTTTTGTTCTCTTGTGCCAACATTACATTGAGAGAATACCAACTCAACCATTTAACCCAGTGTAAATGTTGTCTTCAAATAGAGATAGCCCATTCAAAACAGGCGGAGCAAGAGAACGGTCAATCATAATCCTTATAGCCCGAGTCGTTACATCCCCGGTCAGCAGAATCCGCTTGTTTCCAATCGTCGTTCCAGAAGCAATCGGTATCCAGCGACCATTTGCGTCCTGAGCCTCAACCCTAAATTGCGCCACTCGCTGGCCAAGAGGGATGTATTCCTGCAATACGATTCTGTTGAACGTAACGGTTGTGTCAAAACGAACCGTGAGCTCTGGATTCGGATCTCCATCTTGTGCGGCCCAGAATGTCTCCATCTTGCCATCTGTCAAATTCTTCGGCGGAAAGCCTCTCCTTGATGGAGCCTTCACGCTTGCTCCCAGGGCCAAGTCCGTTGCAAAGATCTCGTTCAAGGCTGCACGGAACTCCGTCAATCGTGCGGAATCTACAGCATGGATACGACCCGTTTTGTCCGGGGGCACATTGAGGAGCAAGACAGCGTTGCGTCCGACGGTCTGATAGTAGAGTTTCAGCAGGGTCTGCAGATCCTTGACTTTTTCATTCTCGCTTTCCCGCCAGAACCAGCCCGGTCGAATGGAAACGTCACACTCGGCCGGCACCCAGCAAGCACCGCCTTCGTCCCCGCCGAACAGGGATTCCTTGGCCGGAGGGTTCTCTCCAGGGGTGAAGCCCTCCGTATTCATCGTCGCCCAATTCGTCTCATCGGCCTCGCCGCGCTCATTGCCGACCCATCGACATCCTGGCCCGACCCCACTGAAGATGATGGCGCCCGGCTGCAGGGTCGCGACGGTTGAGTTGAAGAGCGGCCAGTCATAGACCTGGCGTTTCCCGTTCGGTCCCTCGCCGTTCGCTCCGTCGAACCATTGCTCGAACACCGGCCCATAGTTTCCCAGTGCGCTTTGTAAAGTTCGGGCAAACACTTCGTTATAGGCGAGTGTGCCATACGTGGGATCATAACGGTCCCACGGCGAGATGTAGATGCCGAATTTCACACCCTCCGCTTCGCAGGCGTCCGACAACTCCCGAAGAACGTCTCCTTTCCCCTCGCGCCAGGAACTTTGGGCGACGGTATGTTTGCTTTCTGGATTAGGCCATAGACAGAAACCGTCGTGGTGCTTTGCGGTCAGGATAACGCCGCCGAAACCTGCGTCCCGAGCAATCTTTGCCCATTGACGGCAGTCAAGGGCTGTCGGCTGGAAAAGGTCTTCCGGTTCAGAGCCCTCACCCCACTCCAGGCCGGAGAATGTGTTGGGACCGAAGTGGATGAACAGGTTCATCTCCATTCGCTGCCAATCGACCTGCGCTTGCGTTGGCAATGCGCCGTAAGGCTTCGGCGGGTTGTTGCATGAGGTAGCGGCCAGCACCGCAAGCACGGCCGCCACCATCCGGTGTTTATTCATCGTTCTTCTCAGTTCTCCACTTTCTCGCCTTTCAAGACAGGGAAAGCGGGGTTGGGGATATGGGATTCGACCATAATCGCCTGAAGGTCCGCTAAGATGTCGGGATGGACGGCTGACAGGTCGTTGGTCTCTCCGGGATCTTCAGCCAGGTTGTACAGTTCGTATACCGGGTTGTCCGTGCGGATGTTCAAGTGAATCAGTTTCCAGTCACCCTTGCGGACTGCCTGGCGGCCGCCCAGTTCCTGGAATTCAAAGTACAGGCTTTCGTGCTCCTGCTGACCTTTGCGGCCTTCCAGCAACGGCAGGATGCTGAAACCATCCAGTCCTTCACCGTCGGCCTTGTAGCCGGCTATCTCCCGGAAAGTGGGCATCAAATCCCAGAATGTGCACATAAAGTCGGTTTCAGTGCCGGGCTTCACGTGCCCTTCCCACGAAACGATCATGGGTACGCGGACGCCACCTTCGTACACATCCCGCTTGTAGCCCCTCCAGGGGCCGTTCGAGTCGAAGAAGTCGGGGTCAGCGCCGCCTTCTTTGTGCGGGCCGTTGTCACTGCTGAAGATAATGACAGTGTTGTCATAAAGGCCTAAATCCTTCAAGTGCTGCACAATCTCACCCACATACCTGTCAAGGCGCATAACCATAGCGGCGAAGGCCGCATGCGGGGTATCTTGGGAGCAGTAGCCGCCCTTCCGGAAGTGCGGCCCATCGTCAATTCCCTTGTAAGGCGCCTCGGGGTACTTGCCGCGGAGGCCCTTGATGAGGTCGTCCTCCGGAACGATCAACTCTGCGTGCGGAATAGTCGTAGGATACCAGAGGAAGAACGGCTCTCCGCCCGCAGCGGCCTGGTCCAGGAACTCGAGGGCCTTGGAATGAATCAGGTCCGGGGCGTAGTCCCCTTGTCCATAAGGCATATCCGTATCCAGTTCCACTCGTTTCTCGTTATCCCACAGGTGGTCCGGATAGTAACTGTGCGCCAAGAGCTGGCAATTGTAGCCGTAGAACGTGTCGACCCCCTGCTTGTTCGGGTCGCCGGTCGTGCCCACGAATCCCAAGCCCCATTTGCCGAAAGCACCGGTCATGTACCCGGCTTCCTTCAGGTCCTTGAAGAAGGTACGTGCGTCTGCCGGGAGCGGGAATTGCCCTTCCGGGGCCAGTTCCATATTGCCCCGGATGGCGGTATGGCCGCTGTGAGTGCCGGTAATCAGGCAGGAACGGGAAGGCGCGCTCACCGTGGTGCCTGAGTAGCACTGGGTGAACCGCATTCCGCGGCTGGCCAGGGCATCGATGTTTGGCGTCTGGAACCGCTGCTGCCCATAGCAACTCAAATCCCCCCAACCCAGGTCATCCGCGAGGATGAACACCACGTTGGGACGCTGGGCGGGGGTCTGTGCCTGCTGCGTGCAGGAGCCCGCGGCTAGGGCCGCCGCCCCTGTCAGCATCAGTTTGCCAGATAGAAATCTCTTATCCATAATGAAATACTTATCTCAATTGTCCGATGACTGACCGTTAGTCCTTTCCGTGGCAAGGATGGTCTCCAGTTCCCGGACCGTATCCGGGTGGCCTTCTGCGACGTTCCTCTGCTCTCGGGGATCTTCGACGAGGTCAAACAGTTGCGGATAGGGCCGGTATCCCAATTCGGAACCGGGCGCCCATCGATACTCTTCAGGACCATCTGAAGGCTCCACGAACTTCCAACGGGAGGTCCGTACCGAAAGCGTACGGTTGTTTGCCTGTTCCACCACATACTGGCGTCCCACCGGATCTTGGCCCAACCAGGCGTCAAGTCCATCGCGACTGTCCGGAGCCATCCCTCGAGGCAGATCCGCGCCCAACAGGCGGGTGAACGAAGCGAAGAGATCGATGTGTGAGACCAGCGCTTCCGATTCGCTCCCGGCCGCGACTCGGGCGGGCCACCTGACGATGGCCGGGACCCGGGTCCCGGCTTCGTAAACGCCGTACTTGTTGCCCCGGATGGTTCCGGAAGGACTATGGCCGTTCAGCAATTCCCTTGCCTGATCCTGATAGCCGTCCTCAAGAACGGGGCCGTTGTCACTGGTGACGATGAGCAGGGTGTTTTCAGTAAGGCCCAACTGCTCCAATTTGTCCATGACTGCCCCCACGGTCCAGTCAAATTCCGCAATGGCATCGCCACGCAAACCCATTCCGCTGCGACCGCGGAACCGTTCGTGCGGGAAGCGAGGGACGTGGATATCGTTCGTCGCCAAATACACGAAGAACGGCTCGTCCTTGTGCTTCTCGATGAAATTCAGGGCATGGGCGGTGATGGAATCAGCGATGTTCTCATCCTTCCACAGCGCCTTGCCTCCGCCTTTCATATAGCCAATGCGTCCGATTCCGTTCACGATGGCTTGGTTGTGCCCGATGCCCGGGGTAGACTGCAGGTTGTAGAGCAATTCGGGATGGTCTTTGGCAAGCGGTTCTCCATCGAATGGTTCCCGATAACTTACTTCAATGGGGGCGGACGGGTCGTACTGAGACACCCGGCCGTTCTCGATGAACACGCATGGAACCCGGTCGCCGGTAGCCGCCATGATATAGGATTCCTGGAATCCGATATCGGCGAGACCGCAAGGCAGAGGCGCATTCCAGTCTTGTTCCCCACCTTTTTCTCCCAGGCCGAGGTGCCATTTCCCGAAAGCGCCCGTGGCATATCCCTCGTTCGCAAACAGGTCGGCAATGGTGTACTGCTCAGGTCGGATAATCATACCGGCATCACCCACGGCGATATCCGTGTCCGGACGGCGCCAAGCATAATGGCCGGTAAGAAGGGAGTATCTGGATGGCGTGGATACCGATGATGCAGCGTACGCCTGGGTGAGACGGACCCCTTGCTCAGCAAGCCGGTTCACATTGGGGGTTTCCACGTTCCGTGCGCCATAGCAACCCAAATCCCCGTAACCGAGATCATCGGCGAGGATAATCACCACATTGGGATGCAAAGCGGGAACAGGAGTCCGCTGAGCGCAGGAGCCCGCGGCCAAAGCCGCGGCTCCTGTCAACATCAGTTTTCCGGACAGAAAGCGTTTGTCCATCTCGTTAGTTCAGGATATCCGGACTATTTCCAAGCGGCCTGCTGTTCCAGATTCTCATTCAGAAGCAGTTCCTCTGAAGGGATGGGCTCCAGGTAGTATTTGTCCAGCCAGCCCTTGCCGGCCTTGACCGGATCCAGATAGTAGTAGAGGTGGCCACCACCCTGGGCGGTGACATCAGCAGAAGTGGCTTCCAAGTGGGTCTGGGCGTTCATCACGCCAGTCGTTCCGCCGGTACGTGACTGGACCGCGCCGATGTTGTCAGCATCAACCCAGGCGCCAAAGTGGTGCTTGTTCACGAACCAGTCTGCCTTCTTCCAGCGACGTACATCCTCCCATGAGAAACTCTCGCCCATCAGTTCGATGAGGCGTTCACGGCGGATTTCCCAAAGGACAGGGTCCACAGAAGGATCACGGTCGGGATCGAAACTGGCATCGATAGCGCTAACATTCATCCTACCTACTTCAGCGCGGTCGCGAAGCTTGTTGATGGAAGCGTCAGCAACGGCCTGGTTGAATTTGCCCGTCTCGAAAGCGGCTTCTGCGTAGTTCAGCATCACTTCTTCCATCTTGAAGACCGGCTTGTCGGAGGCGTCGGCCGGGCCGGAACTCCACTGACGGTCCCAGTTGGCAACGTGCTTCCAAACGAAATAGCCGCTCTTACCTCGCTGGAATCCCTTACCGGCGTAGTAGGCATTTTTGCCGTCACCATAGGCGGTCTTGTCGGACATCACTGTGTGCGGAACGCCGACGAGGATATTTCCGGCCCAGTTGGTGGAAGGCAGGGATTTGTGAGTCTCGATCTGGTGATAGGCGGTATTGAAGTTCGGAACCATCCAGCAGTTTTCCTGCTTTGTGCCGCGATATGCGAACTGGTTCACGTACTCGGAATAGACGCCGTTAGCAGAGTCGTCAGGAATCCATCCGTTCGTGCCCACGTTATTCTTCACCTGGTACGGCGGGATGCACATCTGCCACAGACGCGAATCACGTTTGCGGAAGGTCTTGTACGGGTTAGCGTTGGCATAGTCGTAAGGCGTAGCGCTCTCCGTATAGACGCCGTTGGCGAAGTCATAGGTCTTCACGGCGGCATTGTGGATGGGCAAGCCATCGACGGTCAGGTATAGGTCAACCGTGGACTGCGGCATTTCCAGGCTCGCGGAGGCGATGTGCTCAAAGTGTCCGAGGCGGTGCATCTTGTAGTCCGGGACGTACTTGGTGTACAGCAGGACGCTCGAAACCTTGGACAGATCCTCCGTGGTCCACATCTGCCCCCAACCCTTACCCGGATGCTTGTCGTTGTTGTCACCATAGTACAGATCAGGATGCTTGTCCATCAAGGCCTTGGAGACGGTGACACAGGCGTTCAGAAGCTCGTTGCCGCTGATGTAGTTACTATCGTCAGCCACATTGTGGTACTTGCGCCAGGTGCCCTCGAACAGGCAGAAGCGGGATAGCAGGGCGTTCACCACGTCGCTGTTAACGGTGTTGGCGGGAGCCAGGTTGTCCTGGATGTTGGAGGCGCACCAGGTGAGTTCCTTGTAGATCTGATCTGCGACATAGAGACGGGATTGCCGTTTGCCGAAGATTTCCTCGGAATTCTCACCAAGAACCTTGTCCACGTAGATGCAATCTCCGTAGTTGACCAAAAGAGCATAATGGCTGTAAGCACGGAAAAAACGAGCCAGCGCCTCTAAATGGATGCGCTCGGCATCGGTGACGTCCGCCTCTTCCAGGTGAGACAGGAGGATGTTCGCATAGCGGATCCAGATGTACGGATTCGTGTAGGTGGAGGACTTGGTCGGGATGGTAACCGTCTGGGCTGCGTAAGCATTCGGGATGGTGGAATAACCGGAACCGTAGTTGGTCAGCAGGCCGGAATAGATGTCCCTGGCGGAGGTTCCGAGCGCGTCGTTGACAAATGCCGGCCCTTGGAAGAGTCTGTAGCCGTTGAATACGTCGTACAGGCCCACCACGTAATCGTAGCAGGACTCATAGCTTGCAAAGGCGGTCGCGTCCGTCACAGCGCCTTTCGGGGACAGGTCCAGGAATTCGTCGTTGCACGCGGTGAGGCCGAGCAGGCCGGCGGCAAGGGCGGAAACAAGAATATACTTTTTCATAAGGCTGCGCTGCTTAAAGGGTGATGTTCAGACCGAAGGAGATGGTGCGATAGAGCGGATAAGACCAGGAAAGGCTCTCCGGATCGATTCCGTTCGGCAAAGAAGTGAAGGTCGCAAGATTCTCGCCACTCACGAAAGCGCGGAGGGAGGATACTGAAACCTTCTGGAGGAGACGCTTCGGGAAGGAATAGGACAGGGTCACATTCTTCACACGCAGATAGGCGGCATTGGACAGCATGTGGGTGTTGTTCCAGCGGTTGTAGTTTCCGTTGCCCACGTTGCCATAGATGCGGGGCAGCTTTGCATCCGGGTTGGCGGCCACGTAGTAGTCGGGGCTGGACGCATCTGTGCTCTTCGGCGACCAGTAGTTCTCCGTGCCGACGAAAGCCGGCGACCAGATGGCATCCTGTGAGCCGAAATAGGTGTAGAAGTAAGGGCCGCTGCTGAAATAGTCGCGCTTGCCCACGCCCTGGAGACGGACGCTCAGGTCGAAGCCGGCTACGGTAACACCGAAGTTGAAGCCATATTGGAAGCGGGGCGTGTTATTGCCGATGACCCGGCGGTCGCCCGGCTCGGTTGCCGTGCCACGGCCCGTGTTGATCATATTTTTGTCATCGTCGGAATACTGACCGTCCACCAGGTTCTTGTACTTGAAGTCGCCGGGGCGAGGGGAGGTGCCGTTGACACCGGTCACCCCGTCCTTCAGCTGCCAGGTGGAGAGGTCGGAGAAGTCGTTGACGGTGTAGAAGCCATCCCAATCATAGCCCCAGATCTCGCCAACCTGCTTGCCTTCGTAGAGATAGCTCAAGCTCTTCTCCTCGTTGAAGTTGAGTTTGGTGACCCAGGACTTGTAGTCCCAGATGTTGAAGTCGGCACGATACTGGACGGCACTGCCTATGGAACCCTTCCAGCCAATCTGGAACTCCCAGCCTTGCGTGCGCATCCGGCCCACGTTCTGCATCGGGGCGTCGTCACCGAGCACGGCCGGCAGGGCGACGCTCTGGGACAGGATGTCCTTGGTGTCGCGGCGGAACCACTCGAAGGAGCCGGTGAGCCGGTTGTCGAACAAGATGAAGTCGAGACCGGCGTTGGTGGTGGTGATGGTCTCCCAGGTGAAGCTGTCGCTTACGATGCCCGGCATTCCGAGGACAGTGACATAAGCCTCGTCAGCGCCGCTCAGCCAAGTGACGGCGTTGGTGTTGAGGCCCATCGTGGAATAGTAGTCATAGTAGCCCACGGAGGACTGGTTGCCGATGGATCCGTAGGAGAAGCGGGGCTTCAATTGGTTCAGCCAGGAGCGCGTTCCCTCCATAAAGCCTTCCTGGGCGATGTTCCATGCGATGGAGAAGGAGGGGAAGAAGCCGAAGCGGTGGTTCTTCGGGAACTTGGAGGAGCCGTCATAGCGGCCACTGGCCTCGAAGATGTACTTGCCCGCGTAATCGTAGTTGAAGCGGAAGAAGCCGCTGCGAGTGGCGAAGTCGGCATAGCTGTCGGAGGTCGTGATCTTGCCCTGGGCATTGCTCATGGACGGGATGTCAAGGATGGCCTGGTCCTCCGCGCGAGTGTTGAAGTAGGCATAGTCCCAGTACTCCTGGTTGTAACCGCCCATCAGTGTAAAGTGATGGTCCTTCAACGGCTCAAAACGATAGGTTGCATAAGCGTTGATGGCGTTACGGGCTTCGTAGGAACGGCGAGCGATGGAGTAGTCGTGGTCCGGGCCCTTAAGGACGTTCAGCTGGATGTCCGTGTAAGTGTACTTGCCGGAATTGTAGGAGTAGTCGTTTCCACGACGCTGGTAGGTGTACTCGAAGACAGCTTCCAAGCCCTTGATGGGACGGAGGATTGTCTTGGTGAACACGCGCGGCTGCTCGATGATCGTAGCGGACGTGTTGGCCGATTCGATGATGTTGCGTGGCGTGCGGACCAGATAGCCGTCAGGGTCCACGCCGTCGGGGAGGAACTGCAGGTTGCGCTGACCGTAGAGGGCACCTGCCTCATCCACGATCATATTGCGGTGCTGCTGAGTGTAATAGAAATCCAGTTCCTGGGTGAGCCACTTGGTGATGTCGGCAGAAATAACGCCGTTCACGGCCTTACGGTTGTAGACGTCTTTCTTCCCGTACAGGGGACCATTCTCCTTGTAGCTATTGGCGGACATACGGAAGCGAATAGCGTTGGAGGCGCCCCTCACAGCGATGTTGTGGTTTTGGGAAGAACCGGTCTCCATCATTCGCTGGTTGATGTCGTTGTCCTGTAGATAGTAGCGTAAGCCGTCAGGACCGACATAGATGCCGTTATCCGTGACACCGGTAAGTTTGCCGGCCTTGTATTGCCCCAAATACTCCAGCCACTTGTCGATATCCTGATTCTGAGCGGCAGTGTACAGGTTTGTGGCGAAGGCCTCCTTATACATGTTGAGGAGCGTCTCGGTGCTCACCTGCTTCGGCGTGGAGATGGCGTTGACCAGACCCACCGTTCCGCTGTAGTTAATCGAGACCTTCTCGACATCCTTGGGGCGCTTGGTGGTGATGAGGATAACGCCAGCGGCGGCGCGCGCACCGTAGATGGAAGAAGCAGAGGCGTCCTTGAGAACCGTGACCGTCTCAATGTCCTCCGGGTTTAGGGCATCCAGCTCACCAGGAACGTTATCAATGAGAATTAGCGGTCCGATGGAGGAAACGCCCGTACTACTGCCAGAGAAGGAAGCTGTACCACGAATCTGGATGCTCTTGCCGGTCTGGCCAGGGGTGTTGGAGGTAGATGAAATGTACAGACCCGGAATGGCGCCCTGTAGGGCGGCAGCCACGTTCGGCTGCGGCCGATCGCCCAGCACGTCTTCCATCTTCACTGTAGCGACGGCTCCTGAGAGATTCATCTTCTTCTGGACACCATAACCCACGACGACGGTCTCGTCAAGTAAGTTCTCGTCAATGTCCATTACAATGGAAAGAGGGCTGCCGCTCCACGGAACTTCCACGGTAGCGTAGCCAATGCAGGAAACGACGAGGATGTTGCCCTCTTTTGCGTTGGGCTGGACGAACTTGCCATCCATATCCGTCACGACTCCCGTGGAGACAGGCGCTCCTTTGATCAGGACGGAGGCACCGAAGACGGGCTCGCCTTGTGCGTCGGTCACCGTACCCTGGCAGGTGCGGTTCTGGGCAAAGAGGCTCCCTCCTCCCAGTAGCAGGATGCTGAACAGTGACAACACTGCAAGCAATTTCTGTGTGATACGCATAGAAATTAGTTTAGTTAAAGGTTTTTAATTGCGGTTACAGTTTTAGTATGTCCATAGGGGACTAATAGTATATTTACAAATGTATGCAAAAAAACGACAAGTTCAACCCACCCCACACAAAATTAGTTTAGAGTCTTTAAAAATAAATTTAGCAACCTCGTACATCTCTTTGGCTCATTCCCCGCCTATCTTTACCGCCGATATGACAACCTATTACTGCCCGAACATGGAAGAAGCGCTCCGCCGTGCCAAGAAAGCGGGGCGAGAACCAGGTTGTTACTTCGGCGGCATCACATTACGGTCTGGCAGGAGAGGATTTGCCATCTATCGGGAGGGGAAGGTGATTGAGCAGTATACGTTTATTGGGAGATAATCGCTATATTTAGGTCGATAAATCAGTTACTATGTTTGTATTCCAGAGTGAGTCTTGAGGACTCACTTGGCACCGCCGCCTCGATATACGCCCCTCGGCGGCTACAGCTCGCCAGAGCTGCGCCGGGCTCAATGGGAAGGCCCGCTCCGCTCTGACGGCTGTTGCCAGGAAGGAAAAAGCGTGTCATAATTGAGTGCTATATTTGTGAAGCCAAACACAAATAAGTTCAATTATAACACGCGAATGCAATGCAAAGTAAAGCAATTAGTTTCAAAGGACAAAAGGTTTTCATTGGAATCGATGTCCACAAAAAGACATGGTCTGTTACGACTTTGTTGGAAGTAGGAATGCCCAAGACACATAGTCAGAAGGCATCGGCAAAAGAGCTCTTTGACTTTTTGAACAGACACTACCCGGAGGCAGAGTATCATGCGGTCTATGAGGCCGGGTTCTCAGGTTTCTCGACCTATTATGCTCTCAAGGAATACGGTATAGAGTGTACTGTGGTGAATGCGGCAGATGTCCCGACTACGCAGTATGAGAGCGTGATGAAGAGTGACCCCATCGACTCCGATAAGATGGCGAGAGCGTTACGGGCGGGGATGATTAAAGGTATCTACATTCGCGAGAAGGATAACCTTGATGACCGAGGACTGGTCCGTCTTCGAAAGTCGATACAGCAGGATCTGACCCGATACAAGAACAGAGTCAAGCACCTCCTGCATGCAAACGGGGTGGAGATCCCAGAGTTGTTCGACCGTTCACCCAACTGGTCCAAGGCCTTCATCAACTGGCTGCGAGAAGAAGTGGTTCTCTTATCTTCAACTCGGGCTTCACTGGACATGTTGATTGAACAAGTGGAGACCTTAAGACAGAACTTATTGACCGTGACGAGGAAGGTTCGCGCCCTGAGGCTTAAAGAGGAGTATGCGGAGAAGTACGATGCGTTGACCAGCATTCCTGGCATTGGCCCTATATGTGCCATCACACTACTCACCGAGATCTATGATGTCAAGCGTTTCCGGAATGAACGACAGTTTGCATCCTATTTGGGTTTGGTCCCGACATGCCACAGTAGCGGAGAGAAAGCCTCTTTTGGCGAAATGACCTTCAGAGGCAATAAGCATCTGGGCCCCCTTTTGATAGAGGCGAGTTGGGTTGCCATCCATTGGGACGATGCCCTCTCAGTTGCATTTACCAGCTACAGACGGAAAGGGTTGATGCCCCAAGAGTCCATCATCAGGGTTGCACGGAAACTATCGAATATCATCTTCGCAATGCTGAAAACAGGGAATCATTATGCGCCGGCAAACGCATAATACAGAATATTATCAGGCTATC
>CACZKE010000038.1 GCA_902781705.1 uncultured Bacteroidia bacterium | reverse complement strand
AGCAACATAGATGAGCTGTTCATCAAGAAATCATATACTATAATAAAGGCGTGGTTTAATGGTGAAAAGTCCAAGATGATGAGTTTTGCCAATAAACTGGAAATTCCGAAGGAAAGTGACCCCCTTCTTCTCTTACGAACGTGACCCCCTCTTCCGATTGAAAGTGATCCCCTGGTCTTGAAAGCGGAACCATCAATAGAATGCAGGCTGGTGCGGTTTTTAGTCCCAACAGCCTGCATTTCGGATTCAGATGAAAGGAAAGGTTAACGGGGGTCAGCTATGTGCGGAAAGAGGGGACCACTTTCGATGGGATTTTCCATCCCTGAGACGTGTCAAGAATGTGTAACAAGTTTTACCCGAGAAATGAGCGTCTCCAATCTTTAATCATTCCAGATACGAATTTGCGTTTTCATTGTTTTCTCGAGAAGAAAGGCTACTCATCAGTGTATGGAGATATGGTTGTATAGTCAGTTTGATATATCTAATACAGGACTTGACTGTACCGGCAGATTCCCTTGGGTCATCTTTTTTCTTCTACCAGAATAAAGACAGGAACTTGCAAGTGGCCATATGGATTCGTCTATTGCCTTTGTTGCTTCTGTTTCAAAGCTATGCATCAGCAGTGGCAAAACCATTTTCCGGCAATTTCTGACACTTCAAGATGTGCCGCTTCGAACAGGCGAAGAATACTGTTATAGATTGAACACGGGGGGGGGACCATTCCTGTCGTGACTGTCAACATCTTGCGCAAATAAAAAAAATTAAAAAAGTTTTTGCTTTTTAAAATTTTTACGTATCTTGCACCCGGAAAAGGTTAGGAACGCAGTGTTACGCACCCTTAATAATTACTCTCAGCAGCAGTCTTGGAACCAGCAGGTCCCGAGCGCTTCTGCGTGTGTATAACTCCAGCCTTATGCTGCGCATCCAAATAGAAGCAAATAGAAATCGAAGATAGTTCAGAGGCTGGGCCCGAGGGGTTCAGCCTCTTTTCATTTTCAGTTAGTCAGTAAACAGTTAGTATAGTAGTTCAATTCTTAATGCATCATTGTTATGGACAGATCTGATTTAGTCAAGGAGTCCTTCGTGAAGAAGGAAGTTCCGGCCTCGATTCCTGCAGGCAAAACCTCCGATTACTATGGAGAACTGGTCTTCGACCGGAAGAAGATGTGCAAGTATCTGGATGTGGAAAGTCTCCATGCGCTGCTTGACTGTATCGAAGGCGGCAAACCGCTCGACCGGAAGACGGCGGACGGTGTCGCCCGCGGCATGAAAGAATGGGCGATCGAGCACGGTGTCACGCACGTCACCCACTGGTTCCAGCCCCTGACCGAGGGTACCGCCGAAAAGCATGACTCCCTGATCGACTATGACGGGAAGGGCGGCGTGATCGAAACCTTTGACGGCAAGATGCTTGCCCAGCAGGAGCCGGACGCCTCGTCCTTCCCGAGCGGCGGTATCCGGGCCACCTTCGAAGCCCGCGGCTATACCGCGTGGGATCCGACCTCTCCGGTCTTCATCCTGGACGACACACTTTGCATTCCGACTGTCTTTGTTTCCTATACCGGCGAGGCCCTGGACTACAAGACCCCGCTCAAGAAGGCCCTCAAGGCCGTCAGCGACGCGGCTGTCCCCATCTGCCAATACTTCGACCCCAGTGTGACAAAAGTCTATTCTTACCTGGGCTGGGAGCAGGAGTATTTCCTGGTCGATGAAGGCCTCTATTCCGCCCGTACGGACCTGATGATCACCGGCCGGACCCTGTTCGGACACAATTCCTCCAAGAACCAGCAGCTGGACGACCATTATTTCGCGGCCATCCCGCCGCGTGTGGCGGCTTTCATGCGTGAACTGGAGATTACCGGCCATCGGCTGGGCATTCCGATCAAGACCCGTCACAACGAGGTCGCCCCGAACCAGTTCGAACTCGCGCCCATCTACGGCGAAACGAACCTCGCCAACGATCAGAACCAGCTCGTCATGAACCTCATGAACCGGATCGCCCGCAAGCACGGTTTCGTGGTGCTGCTCCACGAAAAGCCTTTCGACGGGGTGAACGGTTCCGGCAAGCACAACAACTGGTCGCTCGGTACGGACACGGGTACCCAGCTGCTGGCGCCCGGCAAGGACGCCAAGGGCAACCTGCAGTTCGTCACTTTCTTCGTGAACGTGCTCGCCGCCGTCCAGAAACACAACGGTCTGCTGAAGGCTTCCATCGCCAGCGCGACGAATGCCCATCGTCTGGGCGCCAACGAAGCGCCGCCCGCCATCGTTTCCGCCTTCCTGGGCCGTACAATGACCGACGTGCTGCACAAACTGCTCGAAGTCCCTTCCGACACCCCGATTGAAATCGCGGGCAAGAAAGGAAAGAGCGTGGGTCTGGTGGAGATTCCGGAAATCTTCGTGGACAACACCGACCGCAACCGTACCTCGCCGTTCGCTTTCACCGGCAACCGTTTCGAGTTCCGGGCGGTGGGTTCCTGCGCCAACTGCGCCGGTGCGATGACCACGCTGAACGCGGCAGTCGCCGAGCAGCTCATCTCGTTCAAGGCCGCCGTGGATACGGAGATTGCCAAAGGAAAGAAAACGAACGTCGCCATCATGGACGCCCTGAAGCCGATCATCAAGTCGATCATCGACGTGGTCTGCTTCGATGGTAACGGTTATACCGAGGAATGGAAACAGGAGGCCATCCGCCGCGGACTAGACGTGGAGACCAACGTGCCCAAGATGTTCTGCGAGTTCACCAAGCCCGCCGCCGTGGAGATGTTCACCAAGACGGGCGTCTATACCGAGAAGGAACTGGAGGCCCGCAACGAAGTGAAATGGGAGACCTATGTCAAGAAGGTCCAGATCGAGTCCCGTGTGATGGTCCGCATGGCCATCAACCACATCATTCCGGCCGCCATCGCCTACAAGACCGCCTTGATGAAGGAGCTGACCCTGGCGAATGAGCTCTTTGGGAATCTGGACAGCTGCCGTACCGAGGTGCGTGTCCTCGAGCGTATCAACAAGTATGTGGAGGAAGTGGGTGTCAAGGCACAGGAGATGAAGGAGGCCCGCAAAGCCGCCAACGCCATCGAAGGTGAGTACGAGCGAGCCCTTGCATACCATGAGATCGCCGAGAGCCTTTACGCGTTGCGCAAACCCATCGACAAACTCGAGGAAGTGGTGGACAACAAGCTGTGGCCGCTTCCGAAGTACCGCGAACTGCTCTTCATCAGCTAGCACCCATGAAACAAGGATTATACGATGCGGCATCGGAACATGATGCCTGCGGAATCGGTATGGTCGTCAACATCCGGGGCGACAAGACCCATGAGCTGGTGGACAATGCCCTGACGGTGCTCGAGAACATGAGTCACCGCGGGGCCGAAGGGGCCGATGGAAAATCGGGCGACGGCGCCGGCATCCTGGTCCAGATACCGCACGAATTCATTCTCCTCCAAGGGATTCCCGTACCGGAGAAAGGACGCTATGGCACAGGCCTGATGTTCTTGCCCAAAGACGAAGTCAAGCGCAAACGGATCCTTGAATCCGTGCGCGCGGAGGTCGAGCACGATGGCTGCATTCTGAGCCATATCCGGGAAGTACCGGTCAACTCCGCTTGCCTGGGCAAGGATGCTGCGAAAGGAGAGCCTTACACGGTGCAGATTTTCGTGACCAGCGCCGAGTTCATCGAGGACGCGGATTTCGAACGCAAGCTCTACCGCATCCGGAAGCACATCGAGCGGCTGGGGGAGGATTGCTATATCTGCTCCCTGTCCAACCGGAATATCGTGTACAAGGGCATGCTCACCAGCCGACAGCTCCGCGAGTATTACACGGACTTGACGAGCCAGTGGTTCACCAGCGCGATGGCAATCGTCCATTCCCGCTTCTCGACGAACACGTTTCCGCAGTGGAGTCTGGCACAGCCCTTCCGGATGCTCTGCCACAATGGCGAGATCAATACCATCCGCGGCAACCGCAGCTGGATGCAGGCCCGCCAGAGCGTGCTTAACTCCGGACGGTTGGGTGACATCGGTGACATTACGCCTATCGTCCAGCCGGAGATGAGCGACTCGGCCAGCCTGGACAACGTCCTGGAATTCCTGACCATGAGCGGACTCAGCCTCCCGCAGGCCGTTTCCGTGCTGATGCCGGAGAGCTTCGACGGAACGAACCCCATCTCGGAGGACCTGCGCGCTTTCTACGAGTATCACTCCATCCTGATGGAACCCTGGGACGGACCGGCCACGCTGCTGTTCAGCGACGGCCGCTACGCCGGCGGCATCCAGGATCGCAACGGACTGCGTCCCGGGCGCTATACCATCACCAAACGCGGTATTCTGGTCGTGGCAAGCGAGGTGGGCGTCCTCGACTTCGACCCGACGGAAATTGAATGCAAGGGTCGTCTTGAACCCGGAAAGATGCTGCTCGTGGACACGAAGGAGGGAAAGATCTGGTACGACAGCGAAATCAAGGAGAAACTGGCGTCGGAACATCCTTACCGCAAATGGCTCTCCGCCGGACGTATCCAGCTGGAAGACCTGCACAGTGGCCGCAAGATCGAGCACAATGAAGCCGACCTCCTGCATAAGGAACTGCTGTTCGGCTGTACGGCGGAAGATGTCGAAAACACCATCCGGCCCATGTGCGAACACGGTATCGAAGCCACCTCCTCAATGGGAAATGACACGCCGCTGGCTATTCTGACAGAACGTCCGCAGCCTTTCTTCGACTATTTCCGCCAGCAGTTCGCCCAGGTGACCAACCCGCCCATCGACTCCATCCGCGAGCAGATGGTGATGTCCCTCTTCGAGTATATCGGACGGGTCGGCACGGGCATCCTGACGCCTGATGAGGACAACTGCAAGATGGTGCGCCTGCCGCATCCGATCCTGACCAATACGCAGCTCGACCTGCTCTGCAACATCCGTTACAAAGGCTTCAACACCGTCAAGCTGCCGATCCTATTCGAATGCGCGGAAAGTACCGCCGCGGCGGCGTCCAACCTGCGCCGGGCCCTATCCGACCTCTGCCGCAAGGCGGAGAAATGCGTCGATGACGGGGTGAACTACATCATTCTGTCGGATCGCGACGTGGACAAGGCCCATGCGCCCATCCCTTCGCTGCTGGCTGTGAGTGCCGTGCACCATCACCTGATTGCCACCGGCAAGCGGGTCCAGACGGCGCTGATCGTCGAGAGCGGGGAGATTCGAGAGACGATGCATGCCGCGCTGCTGCTCGGCTACGGCGCCTCCGCCATCAACCCATATCTTTCCTTCGCGATCATCTCGAGCCTGACACACGGCGGCAAGATGCAGCTGAACTATGCCACAGCGCGCGCCAATTATATCGAGGCGATGAAGAAAGGCCTGCTGAAAATCATGGCCAAGATGGGTATTTCCACCATCCGTTCCTATCGGGGCGCCCGGATATTCGAGAGCGTCGGCCTGGATGAAGGCCTGCTGCGCGAGTATTTCGGCACGGACCGTTCGACCATCGGCGGCATCGGCCTGGAGACCATCGCCCGGGACGCGATGTGGTTCCATGCGCAGGCGTATGATGAGGCTTCCTCTCCCGAATTCCTGCCTTACACCGGCCTCTTCCATTACCGCAAGGACGGGATCCGGCACGCATGGAATCCCGAGACGATATCCTCGCTGCAGATTTCCACGCGCTTGGGAAGCTATCAGAAATTCAAGGACTTCACCGCCGCTGTCGATGACAAGGCCGAGCCGATTTTCCTGCGCGACCTGTTGGATTTCAAGCGAGGAACTCCGGTCTCTATCGACGAAGTGGAGCCTGTGGAAGCGATCGTGAAGCGCTTTGTGGTCAGCGCGATGAGTTTCGGTGCCCTGAGCATCGAGGCGCATGAGGCGATCGCCCTGGCGATGAACCGACTGGGCTCGCGCTCCAATACGGGCGAGGGCGGTGAGGACAACGAACGCTATCACATGGATGTCGAGGGCGTTTCGCTTTCCAGCAAGACCAAGCAGGTCGCTTCCGGACGCTTCGGCGTCACGGCGGAATACCTGGTCAACGCGGAGGAGATCCAGATCAAGGTCGCCCAGGGCGCGAAACCCGGTGAGGGAGGCCAGCTTCCGGGGTTCAAGGTCAACACCATCATCGCAAAGACCCGGAACTCCATTCCGGGCATCTCGCTGATTTCCCCGCCGCCGCACCATGACATCTACTCCATCGAAGACCTTTCCCAACTCATCTTCGACCTGAAGAATGTCAATCCGGCCGCCGCAATCAGCGTGAAACTGGTGGCCGAAAGCGGCGTGGGTACCATTGCCGCCGGTGTGGCCAAGGCAAAAGCCGACCTGATCGTCGTGTCCGGCGCCGAAGGCGGAACCGGAGCCGCCCCGGCTTCCTCGATGCGCTTCGCCGGCATCAGTCCCGAGATTGGCCTCTCCGAGGCGCAGCAGACGCTGGTCCGCAATGGCCTTCGCAGTCAGGTGCGCCTTCAGGTGGACGGTCAGCTGAAGACCGGCCGGGATGTCATCCTGCTGTCGCTGCTGGGCGCGGACGAGTTCGGTTTCGGCACCTTGCCGCTGATTGTGCTCGGTTGCGTGATGATGCGCAAGTGCAGTCTGAACACCTGCCCCACGGGCGTGGCTACGCAGGATCCGGAACTGCGCAAGCATTTCCTCGGCAAGGCGGATTACCTGGTCAATTACTTCACTTTCCTGGCCCGGGAAGTTCGGGAATACCTGGCCGAGATGGGCTTTACGAAATTGTCCGACATCATCGGCCGCACGGAACTGTTGGTCCGCAAGTCCGGTGTCCCGGCCTCCAAGGCTTCATTCATTGACTTGTCCCGTCTGCTCTTCCGCGAAGAGGGGGCCAGCTGCTGGGTCGGCGGTCCGTTGCACGAACTGCCCGCCGTGCGCGATCAGGAAATCATCAAGGCCGCGCAGCCGGCCATCGACTGGAAAGAGGAAATCAGCCTTGAATACCCGATTGCCAATACCGACCGGGCCGTCTGTACGATGCTCAGCGGACGGATTGCCGCCAAGTACGGCGCCGAAGGCCTGCCGGATTCGACTGTGAACATCAAGTTCAAGGGCTCCGCCGGCCAGAGCTTCTGCGCGTTCCTTGCCGGCGGCGTCAACGTTCGCCTGGAAGGGGAGGCCAACGACTATGTCGGCAAAGGCCTGAGTGGCGGCCGGGTGGCCATCCGCCCGTCCACGCGTGCAACTTTCAAGGCGGAAGAGAACACCATTGCCGGTAACACTTGTCTCTACGGAGCCACGGGCGGCGAAATGTATGTCGCCGGCCGGGTCGGCCAGCGCTTTGCGGTCCGCAATTCCGGCGCCAAGGCCGTCGTGGAAGGGGCGGGCGACCATTGTTGCGAATACATGACGGGCGGCCGCGTAGCCGTCCTGGGGCCTGTGGGCCGCAACTTTGCCGCCGGCATGTCCGGAGGCGTCGCCTACATCTATGATCCCGGTCACATGTTTGATTACTACTGCAACCTCGACATGGTCGAGATCTCCCTGGTCGATGACAAACTCGACCGGAAGGAACTGCACGAGCTGGTCCGCCAGCATTATCTTTACACCGGTTCGAACCAGGCGCGGACGCTTCTCGACGACTGGAACCGGTCCCTCGACGATTTCGTCAAGGTCATTCCGATCGAATACAAGCATGTCCTCGAACAGGAGCGACTGCGCGCCCTGGCCGAGAAAGTACAGAACCTCCAAATCCAGTATTGACGCCTTATGGGAGACTACAAAGCATTTTTGACCATACCCCGCAAGGAAGCCGGTTACCGGCCGGTCCATGACCGGATCCAGGATTTCGGGGAAGTGGAGCAGACCCTCAACGAGGGGGACCGCCGCCAGCAGGCGTCGCGCTGCATGGACTGCGGCGTCCCGTTCTGCAACTGGGCATGCCCGCTGGGCAACCGTCCTCCGGAGTGGAACGACGCGGTCTATAAAGGGGATTTCGAGCTGGCCTACCGCCTGCTCAATGCCACCAACGATTTCCCGGAGTTCACCGGACGCGTTTGCCCGGCTCTCTGCGAGAAGGCGTGTGTGTTGAATCTGACGATGCACGAGCCTACGACCAACCGGGAGAATGAGGCCGCCATTACCGAAATTGCCTGGCGGGAGAATTATGTACGGCCCGTTTCGCCGGTACGGAACGGTCGCAAGGTCGCGGTCATAGGTGGTGGTCCTGCCGGCCTGGCGGCGGCTAATCAGCTGAACCGCAAGGGCTATGACGTGACGGTCTTCGAGAAGAACGAGAAAGCCGGCGGTCTGCTTCGCTTCGGCATTCCGAATTTCAAGTTGAACAAGACCGTCATCGACCGGCGTATCGCGCTGATGGAACAGGAAGGAATCCGTTTCCGTTACGGAGAAGAAGTGGCGCCGGAAACGCTGCCAAAGGGATTTGACGCCTACGTCATCGCGACGGGCACCCCGACGGCGCGTGACCTGCCCGTGCCCGGGCGGGAATTGAAGGGCGTCCATTTCGCTCTTGAGTTGCTGGCCCAGCAGAACCGTGTCCTGTACGGTGCCGAAGTGGATGCCGCACACCGCGTGACTTGCAAGGGCAAGGACGTGCTCGTCATCGGCGGCGGTGATACCGGTTCCGACTGCATCGGCACGGCGCACCGTCAGGGTTGCAAGTCCGTGATGCAGATCGAGATCATGCCCAAACCGCCTGTGGGTCCGGACGACCCGGCCAATCCCTGGCCGAACTGGCCGCGCACGCTGAAGACTTCTTCCTCGCATGAAGAGGGTTGCGTGCGCCGCTGGAACATCAACACGCTCCGTTTTCTCGGAGAGAACGGCCGTCTGACCGGTGTCGAGATCCAACCGATTGACTGGGAACCGAATCCGGAGGGCGGACGCCCGAAGATGGTTCCCGCCGGGGACCCGGAAGTGGTCAAGGCGGATATCGTCCTGCTGGCCATGGGTTTCCTGAAGCCGCAGCTGCCGGAAGTGGGGGAGAATGTCTTTTTCGCGGGCGATGTCCAGAGCGGCGCTTCCCTGGTGGTGCGCGCGATGGCCTCCGGCCATGCCGCCGCCGGTTCTGTAGATGCATATTTCAATAAAACCACTAAATAATGGCAGCCAAGTACATATTCATCACGGGCGGCGTGGTTTCGTCGCTGGGAAAAGGGATCATTTCGGCCAGCCTGGGTAAGCTCTTGCAGGCGCGCGGATTCAAGGTCACCATCCAGAAGTTCGACCCGTACATCAACATCGATCCGGGTACGCTGAACCCCTACGAGCACGGTGAATGCTATGTCACTGCCGACGGAATGGAAACCGACCTGGACCTGGGCCATTATGAGCGTTTCACGGGGATCCGCACTTCGCGGGAGAATTCCATCACCACCGGACGCATCTATAAGACTGTCATCGACCGGGAGCGCCGGGGAGACTATCTCGGCAAAACCATCCAGGTGGTGCCGCATATCACCGATGAAATCAAACGCCGCATGCTGCGCAAGGATGTGGCCGGGGAGAACCTGGATTTCGTGATTACGGAAGTAGGCGGCACCATCGGCGATATCGAGAGCGCCCCGTTCATGGAGGCGATCCGTCAGTTGCGCTGGCAGCTGGGCCGGGACGCCGTGAACATCCACCTGACCTATGTGCCCTACCTGAAGGCCGCCGAAGAGTTGAAGACCAAGCCCACGCAGCACTCCGTCAAGGAACTGCAGGGGATGGGAATCCAGCCCGATATCATCGTCCTGCGCACCGAGCGTCATCTCGACGACGCCCTGCGCATGAAGGTTGCCTCCTTCTGCAATGTGGACCTGGAATGCGTAGTCCAAAGCGAAGACCTGCCCAGCATCTACGATGTCCCCGTGAACATGCAGCGTCAGGGGCTCGACGCCGCCATCCTCCGGAAGACCGGCATTCCCGTGGGCGAGACGCCGGCGATGAAATCCTGGCACGACTTCCTGCAAAAGCAAAGGAACGCAAGTCGGGAAATCCATGTAGCCCTGGTGGGCAAATATGACCTTCAAGACGCCTACAAGAGTATTCGGGAAAGTCTGAACCTAGCAGGCATCTACGACGACGTGAAAGTGAAGATCCATTTCGTCGGAAGCCAGGAAATCACGCGCGAGAACGTGGCGGAGAAACTGTCCGGTATGGCCGGTATCGTCATCTGCCCGGGCTTCGGTCAGCGGGGGATTCCCGGAAAAATCTTCGCCGCGGAATATGCCCGCACAAATGATGTTCCATGCTTCGGCATCTGCCTCGGCATGCAGATGATGGTGATCGAGTTTGCCCGCGATGTGCTCGGCTATGCCGATGCTGACAGCAGCGAGATGCGCGCCGACACGCCACACAATGTCATCGACATGATGGAGGAGCAGAAGAGCATCACCCAGATGGGCGGTACGATGCGCCTCGGAGAGTATCCCTGCAGGCTCCGTCCCGGAAGTCGCGCTTTTGAAGCCTATGGCGGTAAGGAATCCATTGCCGAGCGCCATCGTCACCGCTACGAGTTCAACAACCGTTACCGGGAGGAGTACGAGAAGGCCGGCATGCAGTGCGTGGGTGTGAATCCTGACGCTGACCTGGTGGAGATCGTGGAGATTCCGTCGCTGCGCTGGTACATCGGCACTCAGTTCCACCCCGAGTATTCTTCGACGGTACTGCATCCGCATCCGCTGTTTGTCTCCTTCATCAAAGCCTGTATCGATGGAACCCCTGAAGCATAACTGCGGCGTTGCGCTGATCCGCCTGCTGAAACCGTTCTCTTTTTACGAGCGGAAGTACGGAACATCCCGCTACGGGCTGGAGAAACTCTATCTGATGATGGAGAAACAGCACAACCGCGGGCAGGAGGGGGCCGGGCTGGCCTATGTGGACCTGGAAGCGGAAGTGGGCACGGAATATATGTTCCGGGAGCGGGCGGAAGGTCCGGATGCCATCGCGGAGATCTTCAAGCGGGTGGAAACGCCGGCTCACGCGCAATTGTACATGGGCCACCTCCGTTATTCCACCACCGGGAAGAGCGGGCTGACCTATGTCCATCCTTACCTGCGCCGCAACAACTGGCGGGCGAAGAACCTCTGCCTGTGCGGCAATTTCAACATGACCAACATCGACGAAGTCTTTCAGTTCCTGACCGCGCAAGGTCAGTCGCCCCGGCTGCGCGGCGACGCGTACATTACGCTGGAGCTGATGGGTCACAGGCTGGATCGGGAGGTGGAAAGGCTCTTCGATGAGGCCACGGGAATGGGGCTGCAAGGGCTCGATCTCACGCGCTATATCGACGACCATATCTGTATGGCCAACGTGCTGAAGACCACGATGTCACACTATGACGGAGGCTATGTGATGTGCGGGCTGACCGGCAGCGGCGAGATGTTCGCCGTGCGCGACCCCTGGGGCATCCGTCCCGCCTTCTATTACCGCGATGAGGAGATGGTCGTCCTGGCCAGCGAGCGGCCCGTCCTCCAGACGACCTTCAACCTGGAAGCCTCGGATGTCTGCGAACTCCTTCCGGGGCAGGCCTTGATCGTGCGGAAGAATGGGGAAAGCCTGCTGGAGCAGATCCTGCCCGCCCAGCGGTTGAGCGCCTGCTCCTTCGAACGCATCTACTTCAGCCGCGGCTCCGACCGGGACGTCTATCAGGAGCGCAAGCGGCTGGGGGAGCAGTTGACGGAATCCATCCTGAAGGCGGTCGACGGCGATGTGGCCCATACGGTGTTCTCCTACATCCCCAATACGGCGGAAGTGGCGTTCCACGGAATGACGGACGGCGTGCGCCGGCTCGATCACGACGTGCGCATCGAGAAGGTGGTATGGAAGGACATCAAAGGTTCCCTGGTCCCGTACGAAGACAACCTCGTCGTCATCGACGATTCCATCGTGCGCGGAACCACCCTGCGGGAGAGCATCTTCAAGATCCTGGACCGTCTGCATCCCAAGAAGATCGTGATGGTGTCCAGTTCTCCTCAGATCCGCTATCCGGACTACTACGGCATCGACATGTCGCATCTGGAGGAGCTTTGCGCCTTCCGGGCGGCCGTTGCCTTGATCCGGGATCATGGGATGCAGCAGCTGATGGCCGATGTGTACCGCGCCTGCAAGGAGGATCCCGCGTCCGCGAACCATGTGCAGAAGATTTACGCGCCGTTCACGACGGAGCAGATCGACAGGAAGATCGTGGAGATGCTCCGGCCGGAAGGGATGCAGACGCCGGTCGAACTGGTTTTCCAGAGCGTCGAGGGGCTGCACCGCGCCTGTCCCGACCACCCAGGCGACTGGTATTTCACCGGGGAGTATCCCACGCCCGGCGGCGTCCGTCTCTGTAACGGGGCCTTCGTGAACTATGTCGAGAACGTAATGGGATTCCAATTGCAACTCTAGGAGGTAGCATTATTCTAAAATATTAATTATCAATTACTTGCGAAATCTGATATTTCGCTGGTCAAGGGGGTTCTATACCCT
Organism: uncultured Bacteroidia bacterium; assembly: GCA_902781705.1. GTDB lineage: Bacteria > Bacteroidota > Bacteroidia > Bacteroidales > UBA932 > Cryptobacteroides. The sequence goes on along the minus strand of CACZKE010000038.1, from coordinate 5,486 downwards.
TATGGACACAAACCAACCTAAAAATAGTAGTGTATGAAAAAGATTGAAGCCATCGTCCGCAAGACGAAGTTCGAGGAGGTCAAGGAGGCCTTGCTCGCAGCAGACATCAACTGGTTCGAGTACCACAATGTGCACGGCATCGGCCAGAGCCGCCAGGAGCGCATCTATCGTGGCGTCCAGTATTCCACGGACGTGATCGAACGCGTGGCCCTGACCATCGTCTGCCGCGACCAGTTTGTCGATCCGACCGTCGAGGTAATCCTCAAGACGGCCTCGACCGGAGAGATTGGAGACGGCCGCATTTTCATCAGCGACGTCATTGACACCTGGTCCATCCGCACGGGAGAGCACGGCGACACGGTGCTCCGGGACAAGAAGTAGAACCCTTTAAAACGTATGTAAAATGAACGATATCGCTATTTCCCTCGATACTGTCTGGATGTTGCTGGCTGCCATGCTGGTCTTCTTCATGCAACCGGGCTTTGCGCTGTGCGAAGCGGGATTCACCCGCAGCAAGAATACGGCGAACATCCTGATGAAGAACTTTGTGGACTTCATGTTCGGCTCCCTGCTTTTCTGGTTCGTCGGTTTCGGCTTCATGTTCGGCAGCGACGGTGCCGGTTTCATCGGCATGCCCAACTGGGGCGACCTGTCTTTCTACAAGAGTGACTTGCCCGTGGAGGGCTTCCTGATTTTCGAAACCGTTTTCTGTGCTACCTCCGCCACGATCGTCAGCGGCGCGATGGCAGAACGGACGAAGTTTTCCATGTACCTGGTTTACAGTGCCATCATCTCCCTCTTCATCTATCCCATCGAAGGACATTGGACTTGGGGCGGTGGCTGGCTCGCAGACCTCGGTTTCCACGATTTCGCCGGTTCGGCGATCGTCCACAGCGTGGGTGGCGTGCTGGCGCTGATCGGTGCGATTGCGCTCGGTCCGCGTATCGGCAAGTATACCACCGACGGCAAGAGCCGGGCCATTCCCGGCCATAACCTGACGATGGCCGCGCTTGGCGTGTTCATCCTTTGGATGGGGTGGTTTGGCTTCAATCCGGGCTCGCAACTGGCGGCCTCCGGCGCGGTGAACCGCACGGCGATTTCCCATGTCTTTCTGACCACCAACCTTGCGGCTGCGGCCGGGGGAGTGGCGACGATGTTTATTACCTGGTGGAAATATGGCAAACCGTCGCTCTCGTTGACCTTGAACGGTATTCTGGCCGGTCTGGTCGGCATTACGGCCGGCTGCGACCTCGTCTCTCCGCTCGGCGCGGTCATCATCGGCCTGATTTGCGGCATCGTGCTGGTCTTCTCCATCGAGTTCATTGACCGCAAGCTGCATATCGACGATCCGGTCGGCGCTTCCAGCGTCCACGGTGTCTGCGGTATCCTCGGCACGCTCCTGACGGGCCTGCTGGCAACCGACGGCGGCGCCTTCTACGGCGGCGGCTGGCACTTCTTCGGCGTGCAGTGCCTGGGTATTCTGGTCATCGACCTTTGGGCGGCTGCGACCGGCTTCCTGCTCTTCTTCGGCATCAAGAAGTTCCATGGCCTGCGAGTCGGCAAACGGGTCGAGGAGGAAGGTCTGGATATTTATGAACACGGTGAAAGCTGCTACAACGCATAAAAGGATGAGGCCATGTGTGGAATAGTCGGAATATTCAATGTCCGGGAGCAGTCTGAAGAGTTGCGCCGGAAAGCCCTGGAAATGAGCCGCAGAATCCGCCATCGCGGTCCGGACTGGAGCGGCATCTGGTGTGGCGGAAGTGCGATACTGGCCCATGAACGCCTGAGCATCGTCGATCCGGAATCAGGGGGACAGCCGCTTGTCTCCCCGGACGGGAAGCTGGTGCTGGCGGTGAATGGCGAGATTTACAACCATCAGGAGATCCGCCGGCGCTACGCCGGGAAATATGATTTCCAGACGGGCAGCGACTGCGAAGTCATCCTCGCGCTTTACCGGGACAAAGGTCCGGATTTCCTGGAAGAACTCAGTGGCATCTTTGCTTTCGCGCTCTACGACGCGGAGAAGGATGCCTTCCTGATTGCGCGGGATCCTGTCGGGGTCATCCCGCTGTACATTGGCTTCGACGATGCTGACGGCAAAGTGTATGTGGCCAGTGAACTGAAGGCCCTGGAAGGCCAGTGCGAGCGCTACGAACCTTTCCTGCCGGGTCATCTCTACTGGAGCCGGGAGCCGGGCATGAAGCGCTGGTACACACGCGACTGGATGGATTTCGATGCCGTGAGATACAATGCCGCCAGTGTCCTGTCCGTCCGGGAGGCGCTGATGGACGCCGTGAAACGCCAGCTGATGTCGGACGTGCCTTATGGGGTGCTGCTTTCCGGCGGGTTGGATTCCTCCGTCATTTCGGCCATTGCCGAAACGTACAGCGCGATGCGTATTGAGGACGATTCCCGCACGCGAGCATGGTGGCCCCGGTTGCACTCCTTCGCTGTCGGCCTGAAAGGAGCGCCGGACTTGGCGAAAGCGAGGCTGGTGGCCGAGCATATCGGCACCGTCCATCACGAGATCAACTATACCATCCAAGAGGGTTTGGATGCTCTCCGGGATGTTATTTACTACACTGAAACCTATGATGTCACGACGGTCCGCGCTTCTACGCCGATGTACCTGCTCGCTCGGGTCATCAAGTCGATGGGTATCAAGATGGTTCTTTCGGGAGAGGGCGCGGACGAGATTTTCGGGGGATATCTGTATTTCCATAAGGCGCCGGATGCGCGCGCTTTCCATGAAGAGACGGTCCGCAAGCTCTCGAAGCTCCACCTCTACGACTGTTTGCGGGCCAACAAGAGTCTGGCCGCCTGGGGAGTGGAAGGTCGCGTTCCTTTCCTAGACAAAGAGTTCCTGGATGTGGCGATGCGACTGAACCCCGAGGCGAAGATGTGCCCTGGCAGAACGATCGAAAAAAGGCTTGTCCGTGAGGCTTTTTCCGATTTGCTTCCGGATGAGATTGTATGGCGGCAAAAAGAGCAGTTCAGCGACGGAGTGGGCTATTCCTGGATCGACACGCTGAAACGGATTACATCAGAGGCGGTATCCGACGAGCAGATGGCGCATGCTGCGGAGCGTTTCCCTGTCCATCCGCCGCAGTGCAAGGAGGAGTATTATTACCGTTCAATATTCGCGGAGCTCTTTCCGAGCGAGAGTGCCGCCCGAGCCGTCCCCAGCGAGGCCAGCGTGGCCTGTTCCACCGCCATCGCCCTCGAATGGGACGCGGCATTCAAGGATAGGAACGACCCCAGCGGCAGGGCAGTGGCCGGTGTTCACGAACAGGCCTATTGAGGACATGTTTTTTTGCTATATTTGCACTTCGAAATTTGTGTATTTGATTCATTATGTGTGGAATCGTAGGTTATGTCGGAGGGCGCCAAGCCTATCCGATCCTGGTCAAGGGGCTGACCCGGCTCGAATACCGGGGCTATGACAGCGCCGGCGTGGCGCTGGTGAACGACAATGGCGATTTGGTCGTCTACAAGACCAAAGGAAAGGTCAAGGACCTGGAGCGGACGGCTGAAGGCAAGGATGTTTCCGGCACCGTGGGCATTGCCCACACCCGCTGGGCTACGCATGGCGAACCGAGCGATGTGAACTCGCACCCTCATTATTCCGAGAACCATGAACTTGCGCTGATCCACAACGGTATCATCGAGAATTATCAGGCCCTGAAAACAGAACTGACCCGAAAAGGATATCATTTCCGGAGCCAGACGGACACGGAGGTCGTGATTCAGTTGATCCAGTATATGATGGATTCCTTGGGTGTTTCCTTCGACGAAGCCGTGCCTCTGGCGTTGAATAACGTCGTCGGCGCCTATGCGTTGGTGATTATGGACAAGCGTGAGCCGGACAAGATTATCGCCGCCCGCAAGGGAAGCCCGCTGCTGATCGGCGTGGGGGAGAACGAATACTTCGTGGGATCGGATGCCTCTCCGATCATCGAGTACACGAACAAAGTGGTCTATCTGGGCGAGGAGCAGATCGCCTACATCCAGCGCGGTCAGGATCTTCGCATCACGGACCTGAAGAGCGTCGAGCAGGCGCCCCAGGTGCGCGAGTTGGAGATGAGCTTGAGCGAGATAGAGAAAGGCGGTTTCCCGCACTTCATGCTGAAAGAAATCTTCGAGCAGCCGCGCACCCTGCGTGCTTCCATGCAGGGCCGCCTGCACCCGGAACTCGGCGAGGTCAAGCTTTCCGGCGTCATCGACAACCGCGAACGGTTGTTGAACGCAAAACGCATCGTCATCTGTGCCTGTGGCACCTCCTGGCATGCCGGTCTGATCGGGAAATACATGATTGAGGACTTGACTCGCAAGCCGGTCGAAGTCGAATACGCTTCCGAATTCCGGTACCGTCATCCAGTCATTTTCCCGTCGGATGTCGTGATTGCCATCTCCCAGTCCGGCGAGACCGCCGACACGCTGGCTGCCGTAAACCTGGCCCGGAAGGCGGGTGCGTTCCTGTTTGGCATCTGCAATGTAGTCGGTTCCTCTATTGCCCGCGCCACGGATACCGGCTGCTATACGCACATCGGCCCGGAAATCGGTGTCGCTTCCACGAAGGCTTTTACCGCTCAGGTGACGACACTTTTCCTGCTTGCACTGAGCCTGGCCGAACAGCTCGGAACCGTCTCCGACGAACGCCGGGCCGCTCTTGTCCAGGAACTGCAGGACATCCCCGACAAGATTGCCAAGATTCTGGAACACGACGCACAGATAGCTGACCTCGCGAAAGTTTTCACCTACTCGCACAACTTCCTTTATCTGGGACGCGGCTACAATTATCCCGTTGCGCTGGAGGGTGCGCTTAAACTGAAGGAAATCTCCTACATCCACGCAGAAGGCTATCCCGCCGCAGAGATGAAACATGGCCCGATTGCCCTGATTGACGAGGAAATGCCGGTGGTCGTGATTGCTCCGCGTCGTGGCAATTACGAGAAGATCCTGAGCAACATCCAGGAAGTCAAAGCCCGCAAGGGCCGTATCATCAGCGTAATCACGGAAGGGGATACGGACGTGAAGGCCCTATCCGACTGGTATTTCGAGATCCCGGACACGGAGGAGTGCTTCGAGCCCATCCTGTCCATCATCCCGCTCCAGTTGCTTGCCTACCACATCGCCATCGCCAAAGGCCGTGACGTGGACCAGCCCCGCAACCTGGCGAAATCCGTTACGGTGGAATAGCTTTGAGTGAACTGATCTCCACCGATGAAATGTTGTATGGTAAATATGTACTTCCCAAGTCGGGCAGTACATATTTACTAATTGTGACAAGTGCCAAAAACGGAGATAAGGCTTAAAAAAACGGTAGATAAAAAGAAAAAACAGTGCAAAAAGATGGTACTTGTATATTATTATAAATATGAATCTGTCTTTCCCTAAAAAAAGTTGACTCGCAAATGCTAAAAACAAATGCGATTCTATTACTCAAGCAAACGCGAACAGTATTACGACAAGGCGATGCAGCT
>CACZKE010000037.1 GCA_902781705.1 uncultured Bacteroidia bacterium | reverse complement strand
AAAGATAGCGTTTGACCACTACCAATTTTTCTTCTAATGAATGTTCTTTTCTAGGCATAACCCCATAAAGTTTTGTCTAACTTTTGGGGTGCACATCACCCCCAAGGGAGATAACCGCCCGGGAGCGTCAGTGCCAGTGCGGGCGTCGTGCCCCGAATCCCGCTTTCCATAACATAATCCCATCGGAATTGTGTAACAGCCGCCGGCATCCTCGTCACCCGCCCGGAGGGTATCAGTTATTGATGGGTCAGAAGCCCGCAGAAACGGCCTTCCAGGCGTCTGATTACACAATTCGGATTATGTTAAGGACGCTCCGTCGTCAAGGTGCGAAGGTCCTCCCTTCGAATTCCCGGGCGAGGCGGCGGCAGACAAGCGGCCCCCTTCAAGGACCTCCGGCCTCCAGGCCCGTCAGGGGGCCGCGCACTTTGCGCTCCCTCGTATCAACGTCAGTGGGTATTCCAGCAGCGCTCCACCCGCCGGCGGCAAGGCCGCCAGCGACTTCCGCTTGGAAGCTCGTATCAGAGGAAGAAGGTATGCCAGGGCGCAAAGTGCCGGTACGAGCACCGTCAGCGCTACTCCACCGTCCGTCACTCGCTGGCAGCCTCAGTGCAGTGCGGGAAAGTCTGCCGCCTTAGGCGCTTCGCTTGGGGTCGGCCCGGCACCTCCAGTCGTGTGTCAGGCAGAGCCTGCCACACCACTTCCGGCACCGTTCCTCCGCGGTACGGCTCCGCCGTGTTCAAACCTGCCTGCTATTCCTCCACACCTCTGCCGGGATGAATCCCGCCAGAAGTGTTCCGGGCAGGCAGGAAGCGGCCCTTCGGCCCGCTGGCGCAGACAGTGTCGGGATTCCGCTACGCTGCACCCGCCACAGACTGCGCCGGGGGCATGGTGCCAGGCCTGACGGCCGCGAGCCTTCTACCTTCGTTCCGGGAATGGGCCGTTCCGTCCCAGACCCCGGAGGGAGTCTGCCCACCCACAGCGTCGGTCTCTTCCGCTGTTCCAGGGAGCCTTGCGTCTCCCTTCCACGGCGCTCCAGAGCCCGCCGACCCCCACGCTTCCAGACACCCTCCGGGGCCACGCTCCACTGCGTTCCGCGCCCTATGGTACTGGCAGACTCACAGCCGCCACCCGCAAGCACGCACACACACCCGGCAGCTGTGAGACTGCCAGCACCATAGGCCCACCAGGAGACTTACGCCCCACCGTCAGTGCCACATCGACCGGCATCACCCGCCCGGAGGGGAAGAAAGGGGTATAAATATATACAACGGGAGGCAGCGGCTTGCGCCGCTGCGGGTGGTGGTAAGGTGCTGGTTTTGTGCGTGAAAATTAGCGCGTAACTCGTTGAAAATAAATTTGTTATTCTCGGAAATTATGCGTAACTTGTACATGGATAACTAATTGATTCTTGTTATGCTTACGCTCATAGATTTCATCAAAAACGTCGAGGACGAGGTCTTCGAAAAGGTGCTGTTCTACACCCGGCATCAGGAGGATTACGGCCTCCTTCCCATGATCTGGGTTCACCAGTTGAAGGGAAAGGTCTGCTTCAATGATGCACCCAGGGCCACCGGCTATGCCCACCTGCCTGTTTACAAGCTCTGTAACATGGATAGTGAGCTTCAGTGGATTCCAGACCGGAAGGCCATCAAGAAGTGGATTGAGGGTGAAGTACTGATGCACTCGTTAAGCGCGTAGTCCCGACGCATGTATATTCCCTCTGAACTCCTTATAAGCCATTGCCCTGCCCAAAACTTATAGCACCCCATGCCCCGTTTTTATCCATCAATCATGATCTCTGACGCCTACGGCTCCGTGGGCGAGGTGACCTTCTATCACCGGAACGGGAAGTGCTACTACCGGAAGCGCTCCCACAGCCGGTATCCAGGTACCGCCGCCCAGACTTCGGCCCTGGATGTGCATCGCCGGGCGCTGGCGGCCTGGAGGGAGGTCCCGCACCAGGCGCAGCAGGTCTGGAACCGACTTGCGGAGGAGGTGGAGCCGCATCGGCCACCCTTCGACCACAAGGCCTTCATATCAGGGCAGAACCTGTTCGTGTCGGCGTATCACGGATTTGCCACGCTGGGAAATGAGCACCAGCCTTCGCCGGTGCCGTTTGAGTCATTCCCGCCGTTTGCAGCCTTCCTTGGAGATGCCGTGAAGATGAACGGGAGCCTGGTCATTCCTGCCCGGGTGGAAATCCCGCACTGCCCGGATGCTTCCCGGTACCGGCTGCTGGTGAAGATCCAGCTCACAGCCCCCGGCCGCTGCCGGCATCTGGGACTCCTCAGGAACTACCTTGCAGAAGGAGACTGCGCTGCAGGCGTAGTCTCCGTAGTGATTCCCGGCTATGCAGGGGTATGGGGATTTGATTTGGACCAGTTCCAGGTCTATGTCCGGTTCATCCTGCTGGACAGCATCACCGGCTACCGGAGCCAGTTCCACGAATATGCTACTTTGATCCGAGCCACGGAAGGGACAGCCATAGGTCCAGCGTCTCAGGAAAATTGACCTTGTTCCCGGCGAATACCAGGTAGTTGCTGTCCTTCCAGTTATAGACCGTCTGGCGGCTCACCTTCATCCAGGCAGCGAATTCTGTGATGCTGCAGGTAGCGTGGTTCCCGGAGAGCTGCTCCAGCCTGGCCACAAGTGCAGAATAATCCTTGATCTTCGGAGCCGCCTCGTCCAGGATTGTCCGGATGTCAATCCTTTCCTTCCCGGCTTCCTTGAACATTGCCAGCAGGTCGTACGCCTTCGTAACGTCGACCTGCTGCATCAGTATGGTGATATCGCTTCTCGTAATCATGGCTTTACAGGCTTAAGGAGTTGGCAAACGTGTTCATGGCGTCGGACTTGGTCTTGCCGGCAATGTCAATGTATGGCTTCATGGACTTGTAGTCGCAGTGGCCGGTCCATTTCATCACCACCTGCGGCGGGATGCCGCTGGAGAGGGCCAGGCAGATGAAGGTGCGGCGGCCTGCATGGGTGGAAAGCATCTCATACTTTGGGTAGGTCTCTTCCACCCTGGCTCCAGCGCGGAAGCACACACGGGTGATGGGCTCGTTGAAACCGCACAGCTCTCCCAGATCCTTCAGGTACTGGTTCATCTTTTGGTTGCTGATAACCGGAAGGGCATGGTCGCCAACAGTATCCATATCCTTATATTTATCAAGGATGGCACGGGAATAGGGATTCAAGTCAATAGGCAGGCGGTCATTAGTCTTCTGGGTGGTGACATAGATATAATTCTCGGTCACATCCTTCTTCCTGAGGTTGTACATATCAGAGAAACGCAGGGAGGTAAAGGCACAGAAGCAGAAGAGATCGCGGGCCTTGGCAAGGGCACCGGCCTCCTTGACCTCTTTCTCATACTCATTGCCATTCATATCGAGCAGCTTGACCTTCTCACCGTTCTTGGGTATTGGGAGATTGTAGAGGGTATTCAGCTCATCCTTGTCCAGGAAGATGATGGGCTTCTCCACCACCTTGAACTTGGGTTTGTAGCGGGTGACGGTATCCTGACGGGTATATCCCTTCCGTAGCGCCCAGTTGGTGAACCAGAGGAGATTCTTATACTGCTTGCGGACGGAATTGTCCTCCAGCCCCTTGTCCTTGCGGAGGTAGGTAACGAACTTATTGAGGCCGGTCTCGTCGAAGAACTCGAACGTGACATCACTCTTGAATTTCTCCATATGGTGGCGGAAGGTAAGCCAGCACTGGTTGGTTGCATAGGCCCACTGCTGCACGGCACCTTGCTCCCGGGTGAACTCATCCAGCATCTGGAAGAAGGTGAACTTCCTTGCCTTCTTCACCGGCGCAGGCTCCGTGAGGTCCTTGCGCTCCAGGGCGATGTCCAGCTGCTCTTTGATCTCATCCTTGGTGGGCCGGTGCTTCAGCTCCTTATCCCAGTCAAGGAAATGGTTTTCGATAGTGTTCAGGCGCTTGTTGATGTCGGCACCGGTCATCTTCTTGGAATTCCGGTAGGTGCCCTTGGTGACACGGCTTCCACCCCACTGGTCGGGGTCAACACTGATACCGATAGTTGATATACGCGTAACTCCCTTTACGCATATCTGGGCGCGGATGGGAAGTTCACCAGCCTTGTTCGCCCGACTCTCTAAAAAATAGTTTACTGCCATAGCTCCGTGCGTTTATCATTTACGCACAAAATTACGCATAATTAGGCAAATATCCAAATAAACTTCGATTAATTTCAATGAACTAAATTACTCTATTTCAGTGTGTTATAGAACTATACTAAACCCCGCTTTTTCTAAAAAATGGACTTCCCAGCACTCGGTCATCGACGCAGCCGACCTCTGGACCAAGGTCCGGCAGCTCAAGGCCATCGGGGCCGAAGGTATCCTGGTCATGGACGTTGACAAGATCATCCTATGAGAATCATCGAGAATCCGCCGCGGACGTGCTGGAGCGAACTCGTCCGACGGGGCGGCGTGGACTATGAAGGAATCTGTCCGCGCGTGGAATCCATTTTGGAACAAGTTGAGAAAGAAGGAGATGCCGCCCTTTCCCGCCTGATGTTGGCCATCGACGGAGTGACGGCCCCCCTCGAAGTTTCCCCGGAAGAGGTGGATGCGGCCTGCACGCAGGTCGATCCGGAGGTCCGGGAGGCCATCCGCACGGCCAAGGCCCATATCGAGGCCTTCCACCGCGCCCAACTTCCGCGGGAAATCCGGGTGGAGACCGCGCCCGGGGTCGTCTGCATCCAGAAGCCGGTGCCCATCTCCCGGGTGGGCCTGTACATTCCCGGAGGCAGCGCTCCCCTCTTTTCCACCGTCCTCATGCTGGCCGTCCCGGCCGCACTGGCCGGCTGCCGGGAACGAATCCTCTGCACCCCCTGCCGGAAAGACGGCTCCATCGCCCCAGAAGTACTTTACGCAGCCCGGGAATGCGGGATTACCCGGATCTTCCGCCTCGGCGGAGCCCAGGCCGTCGCGGCCATGGCCTTCGGGACGGAGACCGTGCCCAAGGTGGACAAGATCTTCGGCCCCGGCAATCCCTATGTCACCCTCGCCAAGCAGTTGGTCAGCGGCCGCAACACCGCCATCGACATGCCCGCCGGTCCGTCGGAAGTGATGGTCCTTGCCGACGGAAGCGCCCCCGCCGCCTTCGCCGCAGCGGATCTCCTTTCCCAGGCGGAGCACGGAAAAGACAGCACCGCCGTCCTCGTCTGTACCGAAAGGGATTATGCCGATAAGGTAATGCAAGAAGTTGAGAATCAAAAGAAACTTCTCCAGCGTGATTCGCAGGTAGAAGGATCCTTGGCACACAGTTACGCCGTCGTATTCCCGGACCTTCGGGACGTCATCGACTTCGCCGAGGCCTATGCACCGGAGCACCTGATCGTCGCGCTGGAAAATGGCGCGGAAGCGGCCGGGGAAATCACGGCCGCCGGCAGCGTCTTCATCGGACCCTGGACCCCGGAAAGCGCCGGAGACTATGCCTCCGGCACGAACCACACCCTCCCCACCAGCGGCTGGGCCCGTTCCTGCAGCGGCGTGAACATGGACAGTTTCTTCCGCAAGATGACCCTGCAGGAAATCACCCGCGAAGGCCTCTCCGGCCTCGCTCCGACCATCGTATCCATGGCCCGCGCCGAGGGGTTGGACGCCCACGCGCAAGCCGTAACCCTCAGAATGCAAGCGAAATGAGCCGGATCACCCACCTTGTGCGGCCCAACATTGCGGCCCTCACCCCCTATTCCACCGCCCGGGACGAATACGGCGGCCCCATCGGCATCTTCCTGGATGCGAACGAAAGCCCCTACGAGAACGGCTACAACCGGTACCCTGACCCACACCAGGCCGCCTTGAAAGCGCGCATCGGCACCATCAAAGGCATCCCGTCGGAGAATCTGTTTCTCGGGAACGGGAGCGACGAAGCCATCGACCTGGTATTCAGGGTGTTCTGCATACCCGGGAAAGACAATGCCGTGATCATGGCCCCGAGTTATGGGATGTACGGCGTCGCTGCCGACATCAATGACATCGCCGTCCGGACCGTCCGCCTGGAAGCCGATTTCTCCCTGGATACGGAGAAACTCCTCGCTGCCTGCGACGCGGACACCAAGGTCATCTTCCTCTGCTCCCCCAACAATCCTTCCGGCAACGCCTTCCCGAAAGCGCAGTTGCTGGAGATCTGCGACCGCTTCCCGGGTGTCGTGGTCGTCGATGAGGCGTATGCCGATTTCTCTTCGGAGGGAAGCCTCGTTTCCGAAGCCGCGACACGGGAGAACCTCATCGTTCTCCAGACGCTTTCCAAGGCCCGGGCAATGGCCGGGCTCCGCATCGGCCTCGCCATTTCCAGCACGGAAATCATCGGGCTCATGTCGGAGGTCAAATACCCGTACAACCTGAGCCGGGCCGCCATGGAAAAGGCACTTGAATTTCTGGAGAAAGATATTACAGAAGAAATAAATACGATTATCACCGAAAGGGAAAGATTAAATAAGATCCTTCTCCGTTACACTTACGTCCGGGAAGTCTTCCGGAGCGATGCGAACTTTCTCCTCGTCCGCGTGGATGCGCCGGATGCACTGTACACTTATCTGCTGGACCAGGGGATCATCGTCCGGAACCGGAACCGCGTGAAAGGATGCGAAGGCTGCCTCCGCCTGACCGTCGGACTCCCGCAGGAAAACGACGCCCTTCTCCGGGCCCTTGACCAATACGCCTTATGAACAAGCCCTTGAAAAAAGCCCTCTTCATCGACCGGGACGGGACCATCCTCGTGGAGCCCGCCGACGAGCAGATCGACTCCCTGGAAAAGTTCGCCTTCGTTCCCGGTGCCATATCGGGCCTGAAAGCCCTGACCGGCCTGGGATTCGAACTCGTCCTCGTCTCCAACCAGGACGGACTGGGAACCCCCTCTTTCCCGGAAGTGACATTCCTGCCCTGCCAGAACCTGATGCTGAACACCTTGAAAGGCGAAGGCATCGTCTTTGACAATATCTTGATCGACAAGACCTTCCCGCACGAGAATGCGCCTACCCGGAAGCCCGGGACGGGCATGCTCGGTGCCTACATGGACGGATCCTATGACCTCGCCGGGAGTTATGTCATCGGTGACCGGGAAACGGATGTCCAGTTGGCGGCGAACCTCGGCGCCAAGGCCCTGCAGGTAGGGCCGATGACCTGGGCGGAGATCGCGGAGACCGTCCGCAGCAGCGAACGCCGCGTGCACCTGCAGCGCAAAACCCGCGAGACCGACATCTCGCTCACCCTGGACCTGGACGGGAAGGGACCGTCCGGCATTTCCACAGGCCTGCATTTCTTCGACCACATGCTGGAGCAGATTCCGCATCACGGAGGCGTCAGTCTGGCGCTGGAATGCAAGGGCGACCTTGAGGTCGACGAACACCACACCATGGAAGACACGGGCATCGTGCTTGGCCAGGCCATCGACGCGGCACTGGGTTCCAAGAGAGGCATCGAACGATATGGATTCGCACTTCCGATGGACGAGTGCAAGGCATTGGTCCTGATTGATTTCGGAGGACGAGCGGATTTTGTCTGGAATGTGGATTTCACCCGCGAATACGTGGGCGATACCCCCACCGAGATGTTCTCCCATTTCTTCAAGTCCCTATGTACCGCGGCCCGCTGCAACCTCCGCATCGAGGCCGAGGGAGAAAACAACCACCATCTCGCCGAATCCGTCTTCAAGGCCTTCGCCCGGGCGCTCCGCCAGGCGGTCCGCCGCAATGTGTTCGACGCTTCGGTCCCCTCATCGAAAGGAACGCTATGATTGCCATCATCGACTATGACATGGGCAACCTCCGCTCGCTGGAGAACGCCCTGGACCGCCTCGGGGCGGCCTATACCGTGACGGCGGATCCGGATACCATCCGTCGGGCCGACAAAGTCATCCTTCCGGGCGTCGGACATGCCGGCCTCGCGATGGACAACCTTGTGGAACGTGGGCTTCCGGACGTGATCCGGTCCCTGCGCCAGCCGGTGCTGGGGATCTGCGTGGGCATGCAGGTGCTTTGCCGGGACAGCGAAGAAGCCCCCGGAAAGCCCTGCCTGGGCGTTTTCGACGCCCACGTTCGCCGCTTCTCCCCCGCCCCCGGCTGCAAGGTCCCGCACATGGGCTGGAACGATATCAGAAACTTGGAAGGCAAGTTGTTCAAGGACCTGCCGTCCGGTTCTTACCTCTATTTCGTACACTCGTATTATGCGGGCCTGTGTCCGGATACGGTGGCGACCACCCTATACGCCGGAGAAATGTTCAGTGCCGCGCTTCGGTACGAAAACTTCTACGGAACGCAGTTCCACCCGGAAAAGAGCGGCTCCGTCGGTGAAAGGATCCTCCAAAACTTCCTGGCCTTATGATCGAGATCATTCCCGCCATCGACATCATCGGAGGGCGCTGCACACGGCTCTCCCAAGGGGACTACGCAACCCAAAAGGATTACGGCGGCGACCCGGCAGAATGGGCCCGGGCCTATGCCGATTGCGGCGTGCGCCGGCTGCACCTCGTGGACCTGGAAGGGGCCAAGGCGAGCGCTCCCAAGAACCTCCGCACCCTGGAGGAAATCGCCTCCCTGGGCCTTCTGACGCTCGAATGGGGCGGCGGCATCAAGGAGGATGAAGCCCTCGCTTCCGTCTGGAATGCGGGTGCCGACGAGGCCATCATCGGCAGCATTGCGGCAAAGGAGCCGGAGCGGATGCTTTCGTGGCTCCGCCGCTATGGCAGCCGCATCATCCTCGGGGCCGATGCCCGGAACGGCAAAGTCGCCGTCAGCGGCTGGCTGGAGGACAGCGGCATCGACTTGGAGGAACTTATCGGAACGTTCCTGCCGGCCGGGCTGAAACGGGCCATCGTCACGGACATTTCCCGGGACGGGATGCTGCAGGGGCCGTCTTTTGACCTCTACGCAAGACTGCAGGAGCGCTTCCCGGACCTCGCGGTCATCGTCAGCGGCGGCGTATCCTCCCTCAATGACATCCGCAAGGCGGACGAAATGGGCCTTCCCGGCATCGTCGTGGGCAAGGCCATCTATGAGAACCGTATCACACTCAAAGACTTGAAGCAATGCTTGCAAAACGGATAATCCCCTGCCTGGACGTCAAGGACGGCCGCGTGGTGAAGGGCATCAACTTCCTGGGTCTGAAAGACGTGGGCGACGCGGTGGAACTCGGCCGCCGGTATGCGCTGGAAGGGGCCGACGAACTCGTGTACCTGGACATCAGCGCCACGCTGGAGGGCCGGAAGACTTTTGCGGAACTGGTATCCCGGGTTGCGGAGGCCGTGAACATCCCCTTCACCGTGGGTGGCGGTATCCGGAGCCTGGACGACGCTTCGCGCCTGCTCGACGCCGGAGCCGACAAGATCACGCTGAACAGCGCCGCCATCGCCCGGCCGGAACTCATCGGCGAAATCGCGGCCAAATACGGCCGGCAGTTCGTCGTGGTGGCGATTGACGCGAAATCGGGCCCGGACGGCCGCTGGCAAGCGACGACCCACGGCGGCAACAAACCTTCGGACAAGGAACTCTTCTCCTGGGCCCGGGAGGCCGAGGAACGAGGCGCCGGCGAAATCCTGTTCACGTCCATGGACCATGACGGCACCCGGAACGGCTATCCCTGCGAGGTGTACGCGGCCCTTTCCGATTCCCTGGGCATCCCCGTCATCGCCTCGGGCGGTGCCGGGAGCGTGGCGGACATCGCGGCCGTCCTCACGGAGGGGAAGGCCGATGCGGCCCTCGCCGCCAGCATCTTCCACTATGGACAATATACCGTAGCGGAAGTCAAGCGGCAACTGGCAGAAACAGGCATTCCCGTACGGTTATAAAAAATTGACTGTCATGACATTCGACGATTTCAACCTCAGCAAGACCGGGGACGGACTTCTCCCCGTCATCATCCAGGACGCCGACACCCTGAAGGTGCTCATGCTCGGCTATATGGACCGAGCCGCCTTCGACAAGACCGTCGCGGAAGGGCGCGTCACCTTCTTCTCCCGTTCCCGACAGACCTTGTGGACCAAGGGCGAGACCAGCGGAAACTTCCTGACGGTCAAACAGATGTATGCCGATTGCGACGGGGATACCCTGCTCATCCAGGCCTACCCGTCCGGCCCCACCTGCCACCGCGGCACGACGGCCTGCTTCGACACAGACGAATCCGAAGGGTTCGTTCGGAAACTCGCCCGGCTCATCCGGAAACGGCACGAAGAGATGCCCGACGGTTCCTACACCACCCGGTTGTTCATCAAGGGGCCCAAGGTCATTGCCAAGAAAATGGGCGAAGAGGCGACCGAGGCGGTCATCGAGGCCGTGGACGGGAACCGGAGCCGCTTCCTGTACGAAACGGCCGACCTCGCCTACCACCTGCTGGTCCTGATGGAATCCCTGGGCTGCACGGTAGAAGACATCGAGCGGGAACTGGCCCTGCGGCACCGGTAAAACCTTGCACTTCTCCCCGGAATTCCATACCTTTGCACGCTCAAAACAAGAAGGTTATGCTCTTATTCAGATGCGACTACGCGGAAGGCGCCCATCCCGATATCCTGCGGGCCCTTTCGGAGACCAATTTCGAACAGCTGGACGGCTACGGCAGCGATCCCTATACCCGGCGGGCCCAGGAGAAGATCCTCAAGGCCTGCAACTGCCCCGAGGGCGAGGTTTATTTCCTCGTGGGCGGCACCCAGACCAATGCCACGGTCATCGCCGCGATGCTCCGGGATTATGAAGGCGCCGTCGCGGTCCAGACCGGCCACATCGGTGTCCATGAAGCCGGTGCCGTGGAATATACCGGCCATAAGGTACTCACGATTCCCCAGCATCTGGGAAAGATGGCCGCATCGGACCTGGAAGCCTTCCTCGCCGCTTCCGACGCGGACCCGAACAAGGACCACATGGTCTGGCCGGGTCTTGTCTATATCTCCCTGTCCACGGAGTACGGGACCCTCTACACCCGTTCAGAACTTACTGAACTCCAGTCGATTGCCCATAAATACGGGCTGCCGCTGTTCATCGATGGCGCCCGGCTGGGCTATGCCCTGGCCAGTCCGGCCTGCGACTATACCCTCGCGGACCTGAAGGACCTTTGCGATGTTTTCTATATCGGCGGGACCAAGGTCGGCGCTCTCTGCGGAGAGGCCGTCGTTTTCCCGAAAGGGGCCCCGAAGCATTTCTTCACGACGGTGAAGCAGCATGGCGCCCTCCTGGCGAAAGGACGTTTGCTCGGCATCCAGTTCGACACGCTCTTCACGGACAACCTTTATGGACGGATCGCGGCGAACGCCATTGAACGGGCGCAGGACCTCATCGCGGTCCTGAAGCGCAAAGGCATCCCGTTCTTCCTCGAATCCCCGACCAACCAGCAGTTTGTGATCCTGGAGAACAGCCGGATGGCGCAGTTGGAGAAGGAAGTCGGATTCGACATCTGGGAGCCCAGCGACGCGGACCATACTGTCGTCCGCTTCGCGACGAGTTGGGCCACCACCCCGGAAATGATCCGGCAGTTGGAGGAAATCCTGTAAGCCATGTGGTGGCTCCTTGCCTTCCTTTCGGCAGCCCTGCTGGGCTGCTATGATTCGGCGAAAAAGTTCTCCCTCCGGGACAATGCCGTCATTCCGGTCCTGTTCCTGAATACCGTCCTGTCGGCCCTCATCTTCTCCCCCTTCCTCTTCGAGAGCGGGTTCGGGAGTTGGGCAGTCCAGAAATGGATCCTTGCGAAAAGTTTCCTGGTCCTTTCCTCCTGGATTGCCGGCTATTACGCCATGAAGCACCTGCCGCTGACCCTGGTGGGGCCGATGAACGCCACCCGGCCGGTCATCGTCCTGGTGGGCGCCATCTTCCTGTTCGGGGAACGCCTGAACCTGCTGCAGTACACCGGCGTGGCCCTGGCCATCGTCGCGTACTTCCTGATGCGGCACTCCGGGAAGATGGAAGGCATTGACTTCCGGCACAACAAATGGGTGGTATGCCTGATCCTGGCCGTCCTGCTCGGCGCCGCCAGCGGCCTGTATGACAAATACTTGATGTCTCCGGAATACCTGGGCCTGGACAAACGGCAGGTACTGAGTTGGTACACGCTGTACCAGGCGGTGATCATGGGCATCATCCTGCTCGCGATCTGGTATCCCCGGCGGGCGTCCACCACACCGTTCCAATGGCGCTGGTCCATCCCCCTGATCAGCATCTTCCTCTGCGGAGCCGATTTCGCCTACATGCAGGCCCTCTCACAACCCGACGCCCTCATCGCCGTCGTCTCCATGATCCGCCGCGGCAGCGTCCTCGTGAGTTTCGCCATCGGCGCCTTCCTCCTCCGCGAAAAGAACCTCAAGGCCAAGACCCTGGACCTCGCCCTGATGATTGCCAGCATGGTCTTCCTGTTCCTGGGGTCGAAATAAAGTTTATAAAAAGTTTGCAAAGTCGGATTTTTTACCTATCTTTGCAATCCCAAACGATGGTGCTGTAGCTCAGATGGTAGAGCAATGGACTGAAAATCCATGTGTCGGCAGTTCGATTCTTCCCAGCACCACTAATCACACTGACAATCAGTTAGTTACAAATTTCGCACAACTTTTACGCATAATGAGCGAGAAGTTGTGCGTTTTTTTAGAGTCGCGGCTCTCCGGCAGACCATTTTCGTGAGGTCACGAAAATGGTCTGGATTGTAGATTTATTTCATTTTTGGCAACTTTGGTGAAGACTTTTCTATCTTCTTTTGCTCAGATGCTACTCTTCGTTCCAGCTTCTTTATGTCTTCTGCGGGAGGTAGTTCCTCCGGACGGATACCACGTTGCCCTAGCATATCACGCACGCTCTTATTGTTTTGCATATGCTCACGGGTTATGTCATTCTCTCCATACAAATCATTGCTCTCAACATTGTAGTTCGTCATTTCCGTAGCAAGATTCTTTGCTGCAATCGTGAGTGTGGGCAAGTAATCAGCAAGTGGTCGATTATCTTTGACGCCAAGACGTCTTTTCATATCTTCGGTGGTATGGCCTCCGAAAAGGACTGCATCCCCTTTGGAACGAATACGTCCGAACCCCTTGTCGTCCACGCCACGCTCATATATATTTTGAGAGAGCTGTTTTTCTGAAGCACGCAGTCTATCGCGAGACTCAAGGCGGGCAATATAGTTGATACGTTCCTCAATTAGTTCGGCTCTTCTAGTCTGAACAGCAAAGTAGCTCTGTGCAAAAGCCACTTCTTCTTTCTTCGGGTCTCCGTTTTGTGCGATTAGATAACACGCATACCGAGTGAGCATATAGTCTTTGACCTCGCGCTCAGCTCCGCTTCCCAGCTTGACCATTTTCGTGACCTCACGAAAATGGTCGTCAACATTGACTCCCTGCGTATTGCATGACTCAACAGCTCTGTTGATGGCTGTCTGAAAGTTCTCCCAACGCGCATAGCCGAGTACTATCTGTAAATCTCTTGCAAACCAAACCTCGATATGCTCTTTTCTATTATCACTCTCGATGTAAGTCTCGATAGCATCAAAAGCAGATTTGTATTGTATGATACTTTGTTTATCCATAAATCGATATGTTTACTTACAAATTTACGGATTCTTTCTTATGCAAGCAATCAAAAGAAAAGAGAATACTCACAACTTTTCACATATAGCATGTAAAGACTATGTGTCTTCAGCGATGTATATACCTGTTTATTTGAATAAACACATTGTCATTTCCTGATTTAGGTTGACTCAGATTGAGTCTTTCCCTAGAAGAAGTTGACTCTGGTTTAACGTTATTACTGGTATAAGTTGACTTTCGTCT
>CACZKE010000036.1 GCA_902781705.1 uncultured Bacteroidia bacterium | reverse complement strand
CCTGCTCCCGTTCAGATAAATGGAAGTGTAGATCGGATGGTCGCCTTTCTTGTCCGGTCTCGTGAAGAGATAGAAGGTTACAGCCATAGCTTGTAAATTTTTCTTACAAGACAAAAATACAAGCTATTTTCCGAAATAGCAAGCACCAATTAAAAAAGTCTAACAACAGCAACTCGCTAATTGTTAGACTTTTCCAATCTTTAGAAATGCTTGAAAACCTTCAAAAACATTCCTTTGTGCCCCGGGCGGGAATCGAACCCGCACGGCCGTTTCGGGCCAAGGGATTTTCGTACCACTGTGGCTTTCACCACCAGGACGGCGTGCCGCACCTGTTTGGGGTCTGGACTATTCCTTCACCGTAGGACCGGGTCCGTTAGGTGTGTCGTGTCTAGTCTCTGCACCTTCCTCCTGTAGGAGGCTTGGCTCAAGATTGCCTTCAGCGCGACCTGGTAAGGTTTCCTTGAATTTACGACATTCTACATCCCTCCTTTCGGAGAGTGCACTCAAATTGTGTTTAAGTCCCTCGTGTCTACCATTTCACCACCAGGGCGTGGGTGGTCGTTCCGCGAAGGGGGCGGAACGGACTGCAAAGATAAGGAATAATTCTGACAATGAGAACGTGGGCTGTAGGTACAAGGCTCGTTTGTACAACAAAACGGCCCCACAAAGCCGTTTTGCTGTACATGTCTCCCCGAAACCGGGCGAAATGGGTTGAATCTCAGGAGTTATGTACACGAAAACCCGCGTGTGGAGGATTTTACTTGTACAAACGAGATATGTACAACGAGTGCCTAAATATACGAGCGCCTACAAAAACGAACCCCAACAAAAACGGGCGCAGAATTGGCGCCCGTTCCTGTCTATGGATGCGGAAAGCCTACTCCGCAAACAGCGTCACGATATTCAGGATCACCTTCGAGGCCGCTTCCATGCTCTCCAGCGGCACGTACTCCAACCGGCCGTGGAAATTCAACCCGCCGGCGAAGATGTTCGGGCAGGGGAGGCCCTTGAAGGAGAGGTTGGCACCGTCGGTGCCGCCGCGGATGGGCTGGATCTTCGGCTTCACGCCGGCCATCTCCATGGCCTTCATCGCCTTCTCCACCACGAAATAGTGCGGCTCCACCTGCTCGCGCATATTGAAGTACTGGTCACGCAAAACAAGGACAACCGTCCCGGCGCCGTATTTCGCATTGAGGAAATCGACACACTCCGCAATGAGCTTTTTCTTCGCCTCGAACTTCACCCGGTCGTGGTCGCGGATAATGTACGCGAAATCCGCTTCTTCCACGGTGCCCTTGAAGGAAATCAGGTGGAAGAACCCTTCGTAGCCCTCGGTGTATTCCGGGCGCTGTTCCACGGGCAGCAGGCCGTTGAATTCCTGGCTGATCAGGATGGCGTTCTTCATCTTTCCCTTCGCGGAGCCCGGGTGCACGTTCCGGCCCTGGATATGGATCTTGGCCGATGCGGCGTTGAAATTCTCGAACTCCAGTTCGCCGATCTCGCCGCCGTCCATTGTATAGGCGTAGTCCGCGCCGAAGCGGGCGACATCGAACTTCACGACCCCGCGGCCGATTTCCTCGTCCGGGGTGAAGCCGATCTTGATAGGCCCATGCTTGAACTCCGGATGCGCCATGATGTACTGCACCGCGTCCATGATCTCCGCCACGCCGGCCTTGTCATCGGCCCCGAGAAGGGTCGTGCCGTCGGTGGTGATAAGCGTCTGCCCCACGAAATGAAGCAGTTCCGGGAACTCGGACGGCTTCAGGGCCAGGCCGGGAACTCCCTTCAGGGGAATCTCCCCGCCGTCGTACTTCTCAATGATCTGCGGCTTCACATCCGCCCCGGAAGCGTCCGGAGCCGTGTCCACATGGGCAATGAAACCCACCGCCGGCACCTTCGCCTCGATATTGGACGGGATGCTTCCCATCACATACCCGAACTCATCCAGCGTGGCCTCCACGCCCATGGCGTTCAGTTCCGCGCACAGCATTCGCAGCAGGTTCCACTGCTTCTCCGTCGACGGCTGGCTCTCCGACTCCTCATTGGACTGCGTGTCCACCGCGACGTACCGTAAAAATCGATCCAGAATCTTTTCCATTGTTCAGTGTTTTGTTTTAGATTTCTCCACTCGCTTCGCTCGGTCGAAATGACAAAGGGACTTGAGAAATCTTCCATTATTTCGAAGTTTTCATCGATGCATAAACCATGTACCCGATCAGCAGCAGGAACGGCACAATCGCCACCGCCTCGCCGTAGGCCGCGTTCCACTCCGTGAGGAACAGGTCCACGTTGGCAAAGCGCAGGATGGCGCTCACCACACCCATCAGGGCGCCGCCAGCGATGAAGCCGGAAGCGATGAGGGTACCCTTTTCCTGGCGCGCGTTATTGACCGCGGCATCCTTGGAGCGCGTACTCACGTACCAGGAGATCGCACCGCCCACCAGCAGCGGGAGGTTGAGGTCGATGGGAATGAACATGCCCAGGGCGAACGGCAGGGCGGGAACCTTGAACGCGGTGAGAATCAGCGCAATCGCCGCGCCGATACCGTAGAGCAGCCACGGGGCGCCGCCGCCGTTCATCATCGGCTGGATCACCGCCGCCATCGCATTGGCCTGCGGGGCCACGAGGGCGTTGTCGCCCGTAAATCCATAGGTCTTGTTGAGCACCAGCATCACCCCGCACACCGTCACGGCCGATACCGCGACGCCGAGGAATTTCCAGCCTTCCTGCTTCTTGGGCGTAGAACCGATCCAGTAACCGATCTTCAAATCAGTAATGAAAGACCCCGCCACGGACAGGGCCGTACACACGACACCGCCGATGATGAGCGCCGCCGCCATCCCTGCATTGCCCTTCAGGCCCACGGCCACGAGGATCAGGGAGGCGATGATCAGCGTCATCAACGTCATGCCGCTCACCGGATTCGAACCCACGATCGCGATGGCGTTGGCTGCCACCGTCGTGAACAGGAACGAGACCAGCGCCACGATCACCAGGCCCACGATGGCCTGCCAGACATTGTTCACCACGCCGCCGAAAGCAAAGAACGCGAAGATGGCGAGAAGGGCGATGGCGACGCTCCAGACGATGGTCTTCATCGGGAGGTCTTCCTCCGTCCGGTCCGCCTTCTCCGTGGTCGCGCCCGGCTTCCGCTTGAATTCGCTCACCGCCAGTCCTGCTGCGCTCTTGATCACGCCGAAACTCTTGACGATGCCGATGATGCCCGCCGTCGCGATGCCGCCGATGCCGATATGCCGTGCATAGTCCTTGAAAATCTGCTCCGGAGCCATCTCGCCGATGGTCATCGTCACACCGGTATTCATCAGGTCGATGACGCTGCCGCCCCAGATGAGGTTCATCAGCGGAATGATCACGAGCCACACCAGCAGGGAACCGCAGCAAATGATGAAGGCATACTTGAGCCCGATGATGTAGCCGAGGCCCAGCACGGCCGCGCCGGTATTGAGTTTCAGGACGACTTTCACCTTGTCGGCAACCGCCGCGCCCCAACCCATGACCGTGGTGGAGATGGTCTCCGCCCACGTGCCGAAGGTGGCCACGCAGAAGTCATACAGACCGCCGATGAGGCCGGCCGCAACGAGCGTCTTGGCCGACGAACCGCCGCCCTCGCCGCTCACGAGCACCTGCGTCGTGGCCGTCGCCTCCGGGAACGGATACTTCCCGTGCATTTCCTTCACGAAATACTTCCGGAACGGGATGAGGAACAGGATGCCCAGCACGCCGCCCAGCAGCGAACTCAGGAACATCTGCCAGAAATTGACCTCGACCCCGAGGATATAGATGGCCGGCAGCGTGAAGATGGCCCCCGCCACGACGGCGCCGGAGCAGCCGCCGATGGACTGGATGATCACATTCTGTGCAAGGCCGTCTTTCTTCTTGAGGGCGCTCGTCAGGCCCACGGCGATGATGGCGATCGGAATCGCCGCCTCGAACACCTGCCCGACCTTCAGGCCCAGGTAGGCCGCCGCCGCGGAGAACAGCACCACCATCAGAATGCCGATGCACACCGAATACGGCGTGACCTCGGCATAACTCTTCGCCGGATCCAGGATCGGCTGGTATTTCTCGCCGGGCTTCAACTCCCGCTGGGCGTTCTCCGGCAAGGAAACAGGTTTCTTTTCTTCCATAGATGAAAAATCGATTTCCACAAATTTACGCATTCTGCAGCAATTTCCCAATGGCGTCGGCGACGTGGCCGAAGGGGAAGGCGGCGAGCCTGGACTCGAACTTTTCCCGGATCCGGTCGTTGCAGAGGTTGCCGATGGAGCCTTCGTGGGTGTGGTGCAGTTCGCCTTCGTAGTGGAAGGTGCCGTCCTGGACGGCGTGGCCCACCTGCCGATAGGCATCCCGGAAGGGAATGCCGGCCTCGACGAGGCGGTTCACCTCCTCTACGCAGAAGGCCTGGCCGTAAATGGGTTTGTCCATGAGCCCTTCCGTCACGGTGATGCCCGGGAGGGCGAAGCAGAGGATGTCCAGGCAACTGTCCAACTCGTCGAACATCGGGAGATAGACTTCCTTCAACAGTTGCATGTCCCGGAAATAGCCCGACGGAAGGTTGCCGGTGATGTACCGCAAAGTGCCGGGGATGCCCTGGATGCGGTTGCAATGCCCCCGGACCAGTTCGAAGACGTCCGGATTCTTCTTCTGCGGCATGATGCTGGAGCCGGTGGTGAAGGCGTCCGGCAGGTGCAGGAACCCGAAGTTCTGGCTGGTGAACAGGCAGCCGTCATAAGCCAGCCGGCCGATGGTCTCCGCCACGGCGCTGTAGGCCCATGCCACCATCCGTTCGCCCCGTCCCCGAGACATCTGCGCGTAGATGCTGTTGTAGTCCAGCGTCCCGAAGCCCAGGAGTTCCGTCGTCCGGGACCGGTTGAGCGGGGCCGATGAACCATAGCCGGCGGCGCTTCCGAGCGGATTCTCGTCCGTCACGTCCCAGGCCGCCTTGAGCATCACGAGGTCGTCGGCCAGACTCTCCGCATAAGCCCCCAGCCAAAGGCCGAAGGAAGACGGCATCGCCACCTGCAGGTGCGTGTAGCCCGGCATCAGCACATCCTTCAGCGCTTCGGACTTCTCCTGCAGCAGGTTGAAAAGCCGCGTCACTTTCTCCACGGTCTTCTCCAACCGCGAACGGGTATAGAGCTTGATGTCCACCGCCACCTGGTCGTTCCGCGACCGTCCGGTATGGACCTTCTTGCCGATGTCCCCGAGCGCCGCCGTGAGCCGCGCCTCCACCTCCGAATGGACGTCCTCGCCCTCGATGGTGAATCGGCCTTCCACAGCCTCCTGGTGCAACTTTTTGAGTTCCGGGAGGAGTTTCGCGAGTTCATCGGCCCCCAGCAGTCCTACCTCGGACAACATAGTAATATGCGCCATCGTCCCCAGGATGTCCCACGGGGCGAGCATCAAATCCAACTCCCGGTCCTTCCCGACGGTGAATGCGTCGATCTCCGGGGCGTTATCGAATCCTTTCGACCAAATTTTCATAGACAAATATACTTTTAGATTCCTTCGCTTCGCTCGGAATGACAGTTAACCACCTTCGCTTCGCTCGGAATGACGGATGTCTGTCATTCCGAGGAGGTCGCAGACCGACGAAGGAATCTATGTGACAACCAGTCCGTCCAACAAAGATACATAAATATCCACAGCCCTCCCGATATCATCGATGTCCACATATTCATCCGCCGTGTGCGACCGGGGAGAGTCGCCCGGACCGAGTTTGACGGAGGGGAAGCGGACGAGGGCCTGGTTCGAGAGGGTGGGGGAACCGACGGCGGGGAGGCCGAGGGAAAGCCCCCGCTGCACGAGCGGGTGGTCCTTGCCGATGGAGGAACCGCACAGCCGCGTGGAGCGGGCCTTGACTTCGCAAGGGGCTTCCGCCTGGATGAGTGCGAGCAGTTCCTCGTTGGTATAGAGTCCGTTGGAGCGGATGTCCACTACGAAGGTGCACAGGTCGGGAATCACGTTGTGCTGCGTTCCGGCATTCACCTGCGTGACCGTCATCTTGACGGGGCCGAGCAAATCGGAGACCTTCCCGAACCGCTTGTCCCGGAACCATTCGATGGCCGGAAGCGCCTGATAGATTGCGTTTACGCCGTTATCCCGGGCCGCATGGCCGGCAACCCCGGTGACGGCGCAGTCCAGGACCATCAGCCCTTTCTCTGCCACGACCATTTCCAGGGAGGTGGGCTCTCCGAACACGCCGCAGGCGATCGGCCCGTGGGCGGCCTCGATTTCGGCCAGGGAGATCTCCAGCCCGTTCCGGCCGCTGGACTCCTCCTCGGCGGAGAGCGACAGCACCAGCGTATAGGGCTGCGGTTTTGCGATCAACTGCCGATACGCTTCGATGAGCGCCACGACGGAAGCCCCGTCGTCATTGGATCCCAGTCCGTACAGCCGTCCGTCCTCGACAGAGGGCGTAAACGGATCCCGCGTCCAGCCCGCGACCGGTTTCACCGTGTCGATATGGGCGTCCATCAGGATGGCGGGGCCGGAACCGGCGGCGCACCAAAGGTTGTTGCCGCAGCGGTGCGGCTGCAACCCCTGCTCCGCGAGCCATCCCTCCAGGAAGTCGGCCACGGCCTTTTCGTCCCGGCTCAGCGACGGGATGGCGATCATCCGCTGCAGCAGGTCCGTCATAACAGTTCGTCCTCGTGCCGGTTGTAGTACACCCGCAGCGGGGTGGACAGGACCTTGATGAAGCCCTTGGCGTCCTCCGCCGTCCAGCCCTTCTGCATTTCGCCGTATTCGCCGAACTTGGTCTTTACCAGGTCATTGACACTCTCGACACCCACGGTCTCGAACTGCTTGGGCCCATAGTTCACGATGACGGTGCCGGTGACGTTCCGCTGGCTGCTTTCGAGCATGGCCTCGATGTCCCGCATCACGGGCTCCAGGTACTGGCTTTCGTGGAGGAACATTCCGTACCAGGTGCCCACCTGGTCCTTCCAGTACTGCTGCCACTTGGACAGGGTGTATTTCTCCAGATACTTGTGCGCGGCGATGATGAGCATCGGCGCGGCGGCCTCGAAGCCCACCCGGCCCTTGATGCCGATGATGGTGTCGCCCACGTGGATGTCCCGGCCCAGGCCGTACCCCTCGACAGAGGCCTCCAGGGCCTGGATGGCGGCGACGGGGGAGTCGAAGGTGACGTTGTCCACGGAGACGATCTGGCCCTTCTCGAAGCCGATTTTCACGGTCTTGTTCCCGGACTGCGTAACCGGCTTCAGGTAGGCCGATTCGGGGAGACCCTGCGCGCTGTCCAGCAGTTCGCCGCCGCAGATGGACGTACCCCAGAGACCTACATTATAGGAATACTTGAGTTTGGCGAAATCGGCCTCGAAGCCATGGGCGTTGAGGTAATCCACCTCTTCCTGGCGGCTGAGGGCATTGTCGCGGGTGAGGGTGATGATCTGCATTTCGGGGCACATCACCTGGAAGGTCATGTCGAAGCGGACCTGGTCGTTGCCCGCGCCGGTGGAGCCGTGGGCGATGGCGTCGGCCCCGATCTGCTTGGCGTACCGGGCGATGGCGATGGCCTGGAAGATCCGTTCCGAGGACACGGAAATGGGATAGGTACCGCCTCGCAGGACGTTGCCATACACCATGTATTTCAAACTTTTCTCGTAGTATTCGTCCTTGACGTCCAGGTTCACGAAACCCTTGGCGCCCAACTTGTAGGCGTTCTCTTCGTTCTTTTTGAGTTGGGCGGGGGAGAATCCGCCGGTATCGGCCGAGGCGGCATAGACTTCATGGCCCTGGTTGGCCAGATACATGACGGTGTAGGAGGTGTCCAGGCCTCCGGAGTAAGCGACGACGATTTTCATATGACTAAACGATTTTTGATTTCGGGGAAAAGGGGGGTCAGGGCGTTCAGGACGGCATCGGGGGCCGATCCTTCCCGGAGGATCAGGAGGATGGTGTCGTCTCCGGCGATGGTGCCGATGACGGGGAACACCGTCTGATGGTCGATGAGGCTCGCCACGGCGTTGGCGAGGCCGGGAAGGGTTTTCACGACGCCCAACTGGCCGGAGAACTGGATCCTCAGGATGCCGGAGGAGATGTCGGTGGCGACGCTCTGGCGGCGCGGGGTGGCGGTGACATAGCCCTCACCGGGAACCTTGGATATCTTCAGGGCCCGGAGGTCGCGGGAGAGCGTGGCCTGGGTCGTCTCGATACCGGCTTCCTTCAGGCGCTGGGCCAGTTCTTCCTGGTTGGAGACGGGTCCGGAGTGGATGATGTCCAGGATGGCCTGCTGCCGGATTTTGGTGTTGTTTTGCATATTCTGCGGATAAATATTCTAGTTTTCGGCAAAGATATGCATTTTTATTGAAAAATGTTGCATAATAAATATTTTTTTAATTATTTTTGCACCCGAAACCAGAAAAGACCCGAAATGGAATTCCAAGTCATGGTGGCCCAGGAGTGCCACACCGCCTTTGCGAAAGATATCTGCCAGGAGATCTACATTTCCTCCCTGGAGCGGAAAACCGGTATCGCCAACCGGTCTCCCGAATACATCAATGCGAAGATCCGCGCGGGAAAGGCGGTCATCGCCCTCACCGACTCCGGCGAGTTCGCCGGCTTCTCCTATATAGAATCCTGGGGCGGCAAGAGTTTCGTCGCGAACTCCGGCCTCATCGTCGCGCACAAGTTCCGCGGCATGGGCCTCGCCAAGAAGATCAAGGAGCAGACCTTCATCCTTTCCCGGAAACTCTTCCCGGACGCCAAGATCTTCTCCATCACCACCGGTGCGGCGGTGATGAAGATGAACTACGAGTTCGGCTTCCGGCCCGTTCCGTTCTCCGAACTTACGGACGATCCCGAGTTCTGGAAGGGTTGCGAGGGCTGCCGCCACTTCAACATCCTGAAGGACCGCGAGTACAAGATGTGCCTTTGCACCGGCCTCCTGTACGATCCCAAGGAGCATCTGACCATCCATCATCCCGACGAGGCATGATCCGGGCCGGCATCATCGGAGGCGCCGGCTACACCGCC
Organism: uncultured Bacteroidia bacterium; assembly: GCA_902781705.1. Taxonomy (GTDB): domain Bacteria; phylum Bacteroidota; class Bacteroidia; order Bacteroidales; family UBA932; genus Cryptobacteroides. The sequence continues at coordinate 8,522 of CACZKE010000036.1, read as the reverse complement.
GGCGAACTGGTCCGCATCCTGGTGAACCACCCGGAGGCGGAGATCGCCTGGATCCATTCGGAGAGCCAGGCCGGAAAACCCGTGGCGGAGCACCATCCCGGCCTCGTGGGCGACACGGAACTCGTCTTTACGGACCGGATCGACCTGGAAGGCATCGACGTGCTGTTCCTGTGCTCGGCCCACGGCAAGAGCCGCGGATTCTGGGAGGAGCATCCTTGTCCGGAAGGACTCAAGGTCATCGACCTGGCCCAGGATTTCCGGGACGAGTCCGACGGCTATGTCTATGGGCTCCCGGAACTCAACCGCGACCGGATTTCCAAGGCGCAGAAAGTGGCCAACCCCGGCTGCTTTGCGACCGCCATCCAACTGGCGCTCCTGCCGCTGGCCAAGGCCGGTCTCCTCTGGGGCGATGTCCATGTCCAGGCCGTCACCGGCTCCACCGGGGCGGGCGTCAAACCCGCTCCCACCACCCATTTCAGCTGGCGCAGCGACAACCTTTCCATCTATAAGGTCCTGACCCACCAGCATTTGCTGGAAATCCGCCGGAACCTGGGCGTTGGGGACAACCTCCATTTCATCCCGGTCCGGGGCGATTTCGCCCGCGGCATCTTCGCCGTCTGCGAAACCGCCTGCTCCCTCACGGTCGAGGAAGTGTCGGCCCTGTACAAGGACTTCTATGCCGATGCCCCCTTCACCTGGGTCCTCTCCGGTCCCGTGGACCTCAAGCAGGTGGTCAATACGAACAAGTGCCTTATCGCCCTGGAAATGCATGAAGGCCGCCTGGTCATCACCTCCGTCATCGACAACCTCCTGAAAGGCGCCTCCGGTCAGGCCGTGCAGAACCTGAACCTGATGTTCTCCCTCCCCGAAACCGCCGGCCTTCGCCTGAAGGCTTCGGTATTTTAGCCGAATAGGGTAGGGAGAGGGCAGACCACCGAAAACCTGTGGCCACCCTCGGCCGCATAAGAGGGAGGGGCCCGCAGCTTGCTGTGGGAGGGGTCGCGAAGCGACGGTTTTCGGTGGTCTGCCCTCTCCCGGACCGAAGATAAAAAGATTAACACAGACTTATGGACTTATTCAATGTATATAAAAGATGGAACATCGAACCGGTGAAGGGTTCGGGTTCCACGCTGTGGGACAAAGACGGGCAGGAATACCTGGACCTGTACGGCGGTCATGCGGTGATCAGTGTGGGACACTGCCACCCGAAGTATGTCGCGGCCGTCACGGAGCAGCTCGGGAGACTGGGGTTTTATTCCAATGCCGTGCAGAACGGCCTCCAGGATACCCTGGCGGCCAAATTAGGCAAAATCAGCGGGTACGACAGCTATCACCTGTTCCTGTGCAACAGTGGAGCCGAGGCCAATGAGAACGCCCTCAAACTGGCGTCCTTCCATACCGGCCGCGCCAAGGTCCTGGCCTTCGGCGGCGCCTTCCACGGCCGCACGTCCGGCGCCGTAGCCGCGACGGACAATCCCAAGATCCGCGCCCCGTTCAATGCGACCCCCAATGTCTCCTTCGTCCCGCTCGGTGACCTGGAAGCGACTGAAAAAGAACTGGCTACGGAGTCTTACGCCGCCGTCATCATCGAAGGCATCCAGGGCGTCGCCGGCATCCAGTTGCCCTCTGACAGTTTCCTGCAGGAACTGCGCGCCCTCTGCGACCGGACCGGGACGATGCTCGTGCTGGACGAAATCCAGTCGGGCTGCGGCCGGACGGGCAAGTTCTTCGCGCATCAGTACGCGGGCGTGAATGCAGATCTCATCACGATGGCAAAGGGCCTCGCGGGCGGTATTCCCATCGGCGCCGTCCTGATCAGTCCGGCCATCCAGGCCTCCTACGGCCTCCTGGGAACGACCTTCGGTGGCAACCATATCGCCTGCGCGGCTGCCATCGCCGTGCTGGACATCATCGAAGAGGAGCATCTGCTCTCCCATGCGGCGAAACTCGGCGCGTATTTCGAGTCGGAACTCAAAGGAGATCCCGCCCTCGTGGAATACCGCGGCCGGGGCCTCATGATCGGCCTGCAGGTCAAACCGGAACTGATCGGTCTCCGGGACCGGCTCCTCTTCGAGAAACATATTTTCACCGGCGCCTCCGGCAAGGATGTCATCCGGCTCCTTCCGGCCCTGAATCTTCCCGAGGCGGGCGCCCGGCAGTTCGTGGAAGCCTGGAAAGCATTGACAAGATGAAGCATTTTACCTCGATGAAGCAACTCGGCGACCTCCGGAAAGCGCTGGAGGAAGCCGCCTACGTGAAAGCGAACCCCTTTGCCGACCAGGCCCTGGGGCATAACAAGACCGTCCTCCTGGTCTTTTTCAACAATTCCCTCCGCACCCGGCTGAGCACCCAGAAGGCAGCCCTGAACCTGGGGATGAACCCCATCGTCCTGGACGTGAACCAGGGCGCCTGGAAGTTGGAGACCGGCCGCGGGGTGGTCATGGATGGGGACAAGAGCGAGCACCTGCTGGAAGCGATTCCGGTGATGGGATGCATGTGCGACATGATCGGCGTACGCTCCTTCGCCCGTTTCGAGTCCCGGGAGGATGACTATAACGAGGTGATCCTGAATCAGTTCATCCAGTATTCCGGCAAGCCCGTCTTCAGCATGGAGGCGGCGACGCGCCATCCCCTCCAGACCTTTGCCGACATCATCACCATCGAAGAGCACAAGGAAAAGGCCCGTCCGAAGGTCGTGATGACCTGGGCCCCGCATCCGAAGGCCCTGCCGCAGGCCGTCCCCAATTCCTTCGCGGAGGGGATGTCCATGACGGACTACGATTTCGTCATCGCCAATCCGGAGGGCTACGACCTGGCCCCGGAGTTCGTGGGAAACGCGAAAGTGACCCACAATCAGGACGAAGCCCTGGAAGGGGCCGATTTCGTGTATGCCAAGAACTGGGCCCCTTACGAGGCCGAGAACTACGGGAAGGTCATCAACTACGACATGAACTGGACCGTGACGGCGAAAAAGATGGCCCTCACCAACAACGCCTTCTTCATGCACTGTCTCCCGGTGCGGCGCAACATGATTGTCACCGACGAGGTGATCGAGAGCCCGCGCTCCCTGGTGATTCCCGAGGCGGCGAACCGGATCGTATCGGCCCAGGCCGTCCTCAAGATGCTGCTCCAGTCGCTATGATCCGGGTGGTCAAATGCGGCGGGCAGGTGCTGGACGATGCCGCCCTGCTGGAGGCCTTCTGCCGGGATTTCGCCGCGCTGGAAGGTCCCAAGGTGCTGGTCCATGGGGGTGGTGCCCTCGCGGGCCGTTTCCAGAAGGCCCTGGGTCAGGAACCCGTCAAGTATGAAGGCCGGCGCGTGACGGACGACGCCACCCTGCAAGTGGTGACAATGGTCTATGCCGGCTGGTGCAACAAGCAGGTCGTTTCCCTCCTGCAGGCCGATGGCTGCGACGCCGTGGGCCTGTCCGGCTGCGACGGCTCCGTCATCACGGCGGCGAAGCGCCCGCCCAAGGCCCTGTCCGACGGCCGGGTGGTCGATTTCGGCTGGGTGGGGGACGTGACGCCTTCGAGCGTCCGGGTGGAGTTCCTGCAACTGCTGCTGGACCAGGGATTTACACCGGTTCTTTGCGCGATCAACCACGATGGGGCGGGACAGCTCCTGAATACCAATGCCGATACGGTCGCCTCTTCCGTGGCCGCTGCGCTCGGGGCGCAACTCATCACCTGCTTCGAACAGCCGGGCGTGCTGAAGGACCGAAACGACCCTTCGAGCGTGATCCCCTGCATCGACAGGGCGTCCTACGCTTCCCTGAAGGCGGACGGAATCGTGGCCGACGGGATGATCCCCAAACTGGACCAGGCCTTCGACGCTCTGGAGAAAGGGGCGGCTTCGGTCCGGATCTGCCACAGCGGTGACCTGCTCGGCAGCGGGGGGACTTTGATTCGGAAATAGATTTCTCGACTCCGCCTTCGGCTCCGCTCGAAATGACAAAGGTCTGTCACTTCGACTCGGCTCGAAATGACAAGTGTCTGTCACTTCGACCAAGACCCGGAGGGTCGCGTGGAGAAGTCTTGTAATAGGAAGATATGGAACGGAAAAAAGCGATACTTTCTCTGGGGAACGGCCGCACATTCGAGGGCTGGAGTTTCGGCTATGACGGCACGGCGGACGGCGAGGTGGTGTTCTCCACCTCGATGGTCGGTTATCCTGAGAGTCTTACCGACCCGTCCTTCGAAGGGCAGCTTCTGTGCGTGTCCTACCCGCTCGTGGGCAATTACGGCATCCCCGACATGGCCGTGGGACCGGACGGACTGGCCTCTCGGGCGGAGTCGGAGCGGATCCATGTCCGCGGCCTCATCATTGCCGATTACAGCGAGAACTACAGCCACTACGACGCCGTCAAGAGCCTCGGAGACTGGCTCCGGGAGCAGCGTGTCCCGGGCATCTGCGGCATCGACACCCGCGCCCTGACCCGCCTCATCCGGGAGGAAGGGGCGATGCCGGGACGGATCGAAGTGGAAGGTTGTCATTCCGAGGTCGGCGAAGCCGGCCGAAGGAATCTCGTCGAAGCCGTCAGTTGCCGCGAAGTCATCCAATACGGAGCGGGCCAAAAGCGCGTCGTCCTGGTGGACTGCGGTGTCAAGCACAATATCCTCCGCTGTCTCATCGGGCGGGGGATCGAGGTCGTCCGCGTCCCTTGGAACTACGATTTCACGGGGATGGACTACGACGGCCTGTTCCTGTCCAACGGCCCCGGCGATCCGGCGGTATGTACGGAAACCATCGGCCATATCCGGAAGGCCCTGGAAGGGGACCGTCCCGTGTTCGGCGTGTGCCTGGGCAGCCAGCTGATGGCCCTGGCCGCCGGCGCGAAGACGTTCAAGCTCCCGTACGGCCACCGGAGTCACAACCAGCCGGTGCGGTTGGTGGGTACCGACCGCTGCTTCATCACTTCCCAGAACCATGGCTATGCCGTGGACCCGGCGACGCTGCCTCCGGGCTGGGAACCTTACTTTGTCAATCTGAACGACGGGACCAACGAGGGCATCCGGCACACCGGGAAGCCCTTCTTTGCCACGCAGTTCCATCCGGAGGCTTCCGGCGGACCCGTGGACACGGAGTTCCTGTTCGACGAATTCATCTCCCTGCTATGATCCGGAAAGTTCTCATCCTGGGCTCGGGCGCGCTGAAGATCGGCGAGGCCGGAGAATTCGACTACAGCGGCTCGCAGGCCCTCAAGGCCCTGCGGGAAGAGGGCATCCGGACGGTGCTCGTGAATCCGAACATCGCGACGGTGCAGACCTCCGAGGGAGTGGCCGACGAGGTGTATTTCCTGCCCGTGACGCCTTCCTTCGTGGAAAAGGTCATCCGGAAGGAGCGGCCGGACGGCATCCTGCTCTCCTTCGGCGGACAGACGGCCCTGAACTGCGGCGTGGAACTGTTCCGCAACGGTGTCCTGAAGCGGTATGGCGTCCAGGTGCTGGGAACGCCGGTGGAAACCATCATCGACACGGAGGACCGGGAACGGTTCGTCGAGCGGCTGGACGAGATCGGGGTGAAGACCATCCGGTCCCATGCCGCGACGACGCTGGAAGAGGCGCGGGCGGCGGCCCGGGAGGTGGGCTATCCGGTCATCATCCGGGCGGCCTATGCGCTGGGCGGCCTGGGCTCCGGCTTCTGTGCGGACGAGGCGCAACTGGATTCCGTCGCCGGTAAGGCCTTCACTTTCTCGCCCCAGGTGCTGGTGGAAAAATCCCTCCGGGGCTGGAAGGAAATCGAATACGAGGTGGTCCGCGACCGCTTCGACAACTGTATCACTGTCTGCAACATGGAGAACGTGGACCCGCTCGGGATCCATACCGGCGAGAGCATCGTCGTGGCTCCGTCGCAGACGCTTACCAACGACGAATACCATTTTCTCCGGAAGACTGCCATCGACATCGTCCGGCACCTGGGCATCGTGGGCGAGTGCAACGTCCAGTATGCCTTCAGCCCCGACGGGGAGGATTACCGGGTGATCGAGGTCAATGCGCGGCTCAGCCGTTCCTCGGCCCTGGCCTCCAAGGCGACGGGGTATCCGCTGGCGGCCGTGGCGGCCAAGCTGGGCCTGGGCTACGGCCTGTTCGAACTGAAGAACGCCGTGACCCGCACGACGCCGGCGTTCTTCGAACCGGCCCTGGACTATGTCGTTTGCAAGATTCCCCGGTGGGACTTGGCCAAGTTCAAGGGTGTGTCCCGGAACATCGGTCCCAGCATGAAGAGCGTCGGGGAGGTGATGGCCATCGGCCGGACGTTCGAGGAGGCCCTGCAGAAGGGTCTGCGGATGATCGGCCAGGGAGCCAACGGCTTCGTGTGCAACAAGCCCTACCAGGCGGGAGACCTGGATGCGGCCCTTTCCCATCCCACGGACACCCGTATTTTCGCCATCGCTGCGGCCTTTGAGTCGGGTTATACGGTGGACCGGATCCACGAACTCACGCATATCGACCGCTGGTTCCTGGACAAACTGGCCCATATCGAGGCAACGTACCGCTCGCTGGAGGCCTGTCCTTCCCTGGATGAGGTACCTGTGGCATTGCTCCGGGAGGCCAAGGTCGAGGGCTTCTCGGACATCCAGATCGGCCGCGTGTTCGGGATTCCCGAGGCGGCGGTGCGGGAGCGGCGCACTTCCCTGGGACTGCATCCCTGCATCAAGCAGATCGACACGCTGGCCGCGGAATTCCCGGCCCTCACCAGTTACTTGTACCTTACCTATCAGGGGAGCGAAGACGACGTGGAGCCCGAGGATCCGGGCCGGAGCGTCATCGTCCTCGGGTCCGGCGCCTACCGGATCGGCAGCAGCGTGGAGTTCGACTGGTGTGCCGTCAGTACAGTCCGCACCCTCCGGGAAAGCGGGCGGAAGGCCATCATGGTCAATTATAACCCGGAAACGGTGTCCACCGACTACGACACTTGCGACCGGCTTTACTTCGACGAACTGAGCCTGGAGACGGTGTGGGAGATCTGCCGGCGGGAGTCCCCGGAAGGGGTGGTCGTCAGCGTGGGCGGACAGATTCCGAACAACCTGGCCCTTCCGCTTTCAGCATGTGGAATCCGCATCCTGGGCACCTCTGCGGCCGATATCGACCGGGCCGAGGACCGGCGGAAGTTCTCCGAAGTCGTGGACCGGCTGGGCATCGACCAGCCCCGTTGGAAGGAGATGACGACCCTCTCCGACATCGACCGTTTCGTGGGCGAGGTGGGCTTCCCGGTGCTGGTGCGGCCGTCCTACGTCCTATCCGGAGCGGCGATGAACGTGTGCTATACCGAGGCCGACCTCTCGTCCTGCCTGGAACGGGCGGCAGAGGTGTCCGAAGAGCATCCGGTCGTGGTGAGCGCCTTCCTGCAGCGCTGCCAGGAACTGGAATGCGACGCCGTGGCCGACGGGGGTCGCGTGCTCGCGTGCGCGATATCCGAACATATAGAATATGCGGGCGTCCATTCCGGCGACGCCACCATCCAGTTCCCCGCCCAGCGCGTCTATGGGTCCGTCCTGTCACGGATCCGGCGGACGGCGGCGGCCATCGCGGCGGAACTCCATATCACCGGCCCCTTCAACATCCAGTTCCTGTCTTCGGACCTGGACCTGAAGGTCATCGAGTGCAACCTCCGGGCGTCCCGGAGCTTCCCCTTCGTGTCCAAGGTGTGGCGGACGGACCTGATCGGCCTGGCCACCCGGTGCATGCTGGGACAGCATCCGTCCCCCTGGCTGGCCGATCCCTTCGACCTGGGGTATGTGGGGGTCAAATGCTCCCAGTTCTCCTTCGCGCGGCTTCATCAGGCCGATCCCGTGTCCGGGGTGGACATGGCTTCCACCGGCGAGGTGGGCTGCCTGGGCCGTTCCAGCGACGAGGCGCTCCTGAAGGCGATGCTTTCCGTAGGCCACCGGGTGCCGGCCGGGCCGGTGCTCCTGTCCACGGGCGATCCCTTCCAGAAGGCTGCCCTGCTCCCCGCGTGCCGGCTCCTGGCGGAAAAGGGCTATACCTTATATGCCACCGACGGCAGTTGCCGTTATCTCCAGGCCAATGGCGTCCCCGCCATCCGGGTGCGCTGGCCCGACGAACCCGACGACGGGACCCCGTCGGCCCTGGACCTGATCCGTTCCCACCAGGTGGACCTCGTGGTGAACAATCCCAAGAACCTTTCCCACTCGGAACTGGGCAACGGGTATCACCTACGCCGGGCCGCCGTGGACTTCAATGTCCCCCTGATTACGGACGCCCGGCTGGCCTCCGCCTACATCCGGGCCTTCTGCACCCTGCCGGAGGAGGCCTTGGAGATCCTCAGTTGGGGCGCTTATGCGGGAAAATGGTGAAAAAAATGAAAAAAACTCAAAAAAAGTTTTGCGGGTAAAAAATAATTACTACCTTTGCAGTCCCGTTTGAAACGAGCACCAAACAATGCGGTTTCAGAAGCGGAAAAGATCATTGACAATACTGAGAGAAAAGATCAAAGAGGTAAAGAAAAGCAGAAAGAGAAGTCTGTATTAATCTAGAGTAAGAGTTTTTTCGAACGTTTAG
>CACZKE010000035.1 GCA_902781705.1 uncultured Bacteroidia bacterium | reverse complement strand
AATCGCGCATCAGCCATGGCGCGGTGAATACGTTCCCGGGCCTTGTACACACCGCCCGTCAAGCCATGAAAGTCTGGGGCGCCTGAAGTCCGTGACCGAGAGGAGCGGCCTAGGGCGAAACAGGTAGTTGGGGCTAAGTCGTAACAAGGTAGCCGTACCGGAAGGTGTGGCTGGAACACCTCCTTTTTGGAGCGTGTCCGACGGCACGACGCTCGGAATTGTGAGTACAAGGTTGTACTTTTTAGTCTTTCATTATTTATACAGGCTCTTAGCTCAGTTGGTTAGAGCGCTACACTGATAATGTAGAGGTCGGCAGTTCAACTCTGCCAGGGCCTACCGAAAAGCCGGACGCCAGCCCGGCTTTTTTTGTACCCGAAAAGGTACCCGGGGGTATAGCTCAGCTGGTAGAGCACCTGCTTTGCAAGCAGGGGGTCGCCGGTTCGAATCCGACTATCTCCACCCATCAAATCAAGCACTTACGGAAACGTAGGTGCTTTTTTGTTTATAAAATCTCGTCCTCAAAAACGGTAGGTTTTGAGGACGAGATGCGGTTTCAGGCAGCTTCGTCCTCAGAATGGCGTCAAAATGAGGACGAGTGTGGACAGGGGATGCTACTTGAGACTTTCCAGCAGGAGTTTCTCCATGACCTCGTAGCCGGCGGCGTTGGGGTGGACGGTGTCGCCGGAGAATTCGGGGCGGATACGGCCGTCGGGGCCGGCGAGGACGGTCGTGTAGTCCACGTAGGTGATGCCGTGGCGGAGGCAGTAGGTCTCCAGGCGGGCGTTCAGTTTGATCACTTTCTCGAAGGTGTCGGTCACTTCCGGCCGCCAGCCCAGTTTGTAAGAGGGGAGCAGGGAGCAGATGACCGGCCGTACGTTGTTTTGCAGGGCCAGTTCCACCATGCTTTGGATGTTGGCGAAAGTGGCGTCCTCGTCATAGGCGTCGCCCAGGTTCATCGCGATGTCATTGATGCCGGCGAGGAGGACGAAGGTCGATGCGCCGATGTCCAGTACGTCCGCCCGGAAGCGGAGCAGCATCTGCGCGGTGACTTCTCCGCTGATGCCCCGGCCGATGAAGCCGGTCTGCGCGAAGAACTCGGGCCGCTGGCTGGCCCAGCCGTCGGTGATGGAGTCTCCGTACAGGACGACGCGCGCGCCTTCCGGAGCCTCGAGCGCGGCATTGGCTTCCGCGTAGCGGCCAAGGTGGAGTACTTTCTGGGCCTGGGCGGTTCCGGCGAGGGAAAGCAGCAGGGAAAGGAGGAGAAGGGCTTTTTTCATGGTATCAGTCAGTGTGTGTTTCCACAAAGATAAGCAAAAATGCGTATCTTTGTACGATACGACCAAAAAGTGGATACCACCTATGACCCGACTGAAATCTTCCCTCTCCGTCCTTCTCCTGCTCCTGGTCTCTGTCGCAGGAACGGCGCAGCAGAAATACTACACGACGGAGCAGCTTCCCGACCTGATCCAGTGCATGCCGGCACCGCCGGATTCCCTTTCCTATGGGTTCGCCTATGACATCATGCGCTATCAGTGGGGGAAGACCCAGCGTCAGGACTCCGTCCGGGCGGACATCGCCAAGCGGGATGCCGTCTGGAGTTATGAGGCCCTGTTCGCCGAGTTCGCCGGAACGTTCGGTCTGACCATTACGGAAGCATCGACCCCGTCCATCTGGAGGGTCATGACCCGCAGTCTCTCCACGACGGACCAGATGCGCGTGGCCCCGAAGGCCTTCTACCACCGTCGCCGTCCGTTCGAGGTGTTCCATGAACCCATGCTGACGGGGGAGGAAGCCGCGCTCAGCGGCGAAGGGAGTTACCCTTCCGGCCACACCATGCGCGGCTGGACGGCCGCCCTGCTGCTTTCCGAGGTGAATCCGGCCGCGGCGGACACCCTGTTCGCCCGTGCCTGGATGTACGGCGAAAGCCGGGTGATTGCCGGTGCGCATTGGCAGAGCGACGTGGACGCCACCCGTTCCGCCGCCGCCATCGGCTATGCCTATCTGCACAACAGCGAAGAGTTTCTGGCCGATATGGCTCTGGCGAAGGACGAGTTCCGGCGCGTCGCCGCCGCGTCCGGCGAGCAGGGCCGGGAGCACTTCGTTTCCCTTACCGAGGCCGTGCCGGATGCCATCCTGGAAATCCGCTACTTCGGTACGTATAACTTCGTCGGCGACCGCATCGACGGGTATCTCGCCCCGACGGCGCTCCTGACCCGGGAGGCGGCCGCGGCTCTCAAGGCCGTGAGTGACGACCTGATGAAGCAGGGCTATCGGCTCAAGATCTATGACGCTTACCGACCGCAGCGCGCCGTGGACCATTTTGTCCGCTGGGCGGCCGATGTGAAAGATACCCGGATGAAGAAACCCTTCTATCCCAACTTGAACAAGAAAGTCCTGTTCAAGCAGGAATACATCATGGAGAAAAGCGGCCACACCCGCGGCTCCACCGTGGACCTCACGATCTTTGACATGGCCACGGGGAAAGAGGTGGATATGGGCGGCACCTTCGACTGGTTCGGTCCCGAGAGCCATCCCGACTACTGCGGCAACCCCGATACCGGTGAGTACAAGCCCCTCCGGAAGGGCGGCCTCACGGAGCAGCAGTTCCGGAACCGCCTGATCCTGAGGAAGGCCATGCTCCGTCACGGCTTCAAGCCCCTCAGCACCGAATGGTGGCATTTCACCCTTGCCGAGGAACCGTTCCCGGACACCTTCTTTAACTTCCCGGTCCGATGAAACGTCTCCTGGAATGGTGGACCGGCACCTCCCTGGTGCTCCGGATCCTGGGCGGCCTGGTGATAGGCGCCGTGTTGGGACTTACGGTTCCGCAATGGACCGGCATCGGCATCCTGGGGAATGTGTTCGTCAGCGCCCTCAAGGCCATCGCGCCCGTCCTGGTGATGCTCCTGGTGGCCGCGTCTATCGCCAAGGCCCACGGCGGCCTCGGTGACCGGTTCCGGACGGTCATCACGCTGTACCTGGTTTCGACCTTCGTCGCCGCCGTCATTGCGGTGGTGGGCAGTTTCCTCTTCCCGGTGACGATCCGTCTGCAGGGGGTGACCGAAGGGGGCAATGCCGCTCCGGGCGGCTTGGCCGACGTGTTTACCACCCTCCTTACGAACATGGTCATGAATCCGGTCCAGGCCCTCGCCTCGGCCAATTACATCGGCATCCTGTTCTGGGCTATCATCATGGGCCTGGCCCTGAAGATGCTGGCTTCGGAAGGGACGGTCAAGGTCATATCGGACCTCGCCGACGTGGTTTCCCAGGTCGTGAAATGGATCATCCAGTTCGCCCCCTTCGGCATCCTGGGCCTCGTATTCTCCTCCGTCTCGGAAAGCGGGCTGGAAATCTTCGTGGATTACGGGAAACTGATCCTCGTGCTGGTGGGCTGCATGGTGTTCACATCGGCCGTGGTGAATCCTTTCATCGCCTGGCTGCACCTGCGGAAGAATCCTTATCCCCTGTACTGGAAATGCTTGAAGAAGAGCGGATTCAATGCCTTCTTCACGCGTTCCTCCGCAGCGAACATCCCCATCAACATGGAACTCTGCGAAGAACTGGGACTTGACGAAGAGTTCTACAGCGTGAGCATTCCGCTGGGCTGTACGGTCAACATGAACGGTGCGGCCGTGACGATCACGGTCCTGAGTCTGGCCGTCGCCCATACCCTGGGCATCGAGGTGAGTTTCGCGTCGGCCCTGTTCCTGAGTCTCATTGCCACCCTGGGTGCTTGCGGCGCTTCCGGCGTGGCGGGCGGATCGCTGCTGCTGGTCCCGATGGCCTGTTCGTTCTTCGGCATCGGCAATGACATTGCGATGCAGGCGGTGGCCGTGGGATTCATCATCGGCGTGGTGCAGGACTCCGTGGAGACAGCCCTGAACTCCAGCGGCGACGTCTTCTTCACCGCAGTGGCGGAATTCTTCGACCGCAAAAAGAAAAAGGCATGACGACAGATATGATCCGCATCCGGGGTGCCCGGGAGAACAACCTCAAGGACATTTCCCTGGACATTCCCAAATACAAGATCACCGTTTTCACCGGCGTTTCGGGCTCCGGGAAGAGTTCGCTGGTGCTGGACACCATCGCCGCCAAGTCCCGGCGGGAACTCAACGACACTTTCCCGACCTTTGTGCAGCAGTATCTGCCCAAGTACGGACGCCCGCATGTGGACGAGATCGAGGGACTTCCTATCGCCGTGGTCATCGACCAGAAGAAACCGGCGCAGAATTCCCGGTCTACGGTGGGAACCTATACCGACATCTATGCGCTCATGCGCCTGCTGTTCTCCCGCGTGGGTAAGCCCTTCGTGGGGTACTCGGACTCCTTCAGTTTCAACCATCCGCAAGGGAGTTGCCCCCGCTGTTCGGGCCTCGGCGAGATCCGGGAACTGGATATCCACAAACTCGTGGACTTTGACAAAAGTCTGAACGACGATGATACGATCCATTACATCGCCTTCGGCAAGGGCGGCTGGCGGTGGATCCGGTATGCGCGGAGCGGCCTGTTCGACCTGGACAAGAAGATCAAGGACTATTCGCCCGAAGAACTGGACCTGTTCCTGAACAGTCCCCAGATCAAACTCAAGAATCCGCCGGCGGGCTGGCCCAAGTCGGCGAAGTACGAGGGAATCATCCCGCGGATGTACCGGAGCATCATCAATTCGGAGGAGGGCCTTCTGCACGCGGCGGTGCTGAACCCGATGCTGACGATGGGTACCTGCCCCGACTGTGGCGGCACCCGGCTGAACCCTAAGGTATTGACCTGCAAGATCGAAGGAATAAACATCGCCGAGGCCTGTGCCATGCCCATTTCCCGGCTCAATGCCTGGATCCGGGGACTGTCCGATCCGCTGGCCGTGGACCTGAAAGAGACCATCGGCGCCCGGCTGACGGCGCTGGAAGAGATCGGCCTCGGATACCTGAGTCTGGACCGTCCGGTAGGAACGCTATCCGGCGGTGAGGCCCAGCGGTGCAAGATCGCGAAATACATCAATTCGTCGCTGTCCGATGTCCTGTATATCCTGGACGAGCCCAGCGTGGGCCTGCACAACCGCGACATCGAACGGATGAAGCGGAGCGTGCGGCGCCTCCGGGACCATGGCAACACGGTCCTCCTGGTGGAGCACCATCCGGAGATGATCCGCATTGCCGACCATGTCGTGGACATGGGCCCCGGCCCCGGCATCGACGGCGGACGGATCGTGTTCCAGGGCTCGTACGAAGAACTCCTGAAAAGCGGCACGGCCACCGGCTCCATGATCGGCGAGCCCGTTCCCTTCAAGGCGCACCCGCGTCCTGTGAACCGGCCCTTCCGCCTGGAAAACGCCACCCTCCACAACCTGAAAGGCATCTCGGTCGATATCCCCCTCGGCATCTGCGGTGTCGTCGCCGGTGTCGCCGGATCCGGCAAGAGTTCCCTCATGGAATGCTTCCGGAAGGCCTACCCGAACCCGGACGACATCGTGTATATCAGCCAGAAGAGCATCGGCGTGAGTCTGCGGTCCACCCCGGCGACCTACATGGAGGTGGCGGGGGACATCCGCAAGGCCTTTGCCAAGGCCCATAAGATGAAGGAGGAGTATTTCACCTTTAATGGCAAGGGCGCCTGCCCCGTGTGCGGCGGCAAGGGTGTCATCGTGTCCGAGATGGCCTTCATGGACGCCATCGAAACCACCTGCGAGGCCTGCGGTGGCCTGCGCTACGCCCCGGAAGCCCTGGCTTATACGCTCAAGCGCTCCCCTGTCATTCCGAACCCCGAAGGGGTGAAGGAATCTCTGAACATCGCCGAGGTCATGGACCTCTCCGTCCGCCTCGCATCGGCCTTCTTCGCAGGCACGGTCATCGAACAGAAACTGAAGCCCCTCCGGGACGTAGGCCTGCAGTATCTCCATCTGAACCAGGCGCTTTCCACCCTTTCCGGCGGTGAACTCCAGCGGCTCAAACTGGCTTCCTACCTGGGCGTGGAGGGGAAGATCTTCATCATCGACGAACCCACCGACGGCCTCCATACGAAAGACATCCGGCACATCCTCCGCCTGTTCGACTCCCTGGTGGACCGCGGCAACACCGTCTGGCTCATCGAACACAACCTGGACGTCATCCGCAGCGCCGACTGGCTCATCGAACTGGGCCCCGGCGCCGGCGAGGACGGCGGCACCGTCATCTACGAAGGCACCCCGGAAGGCTGCCTGCACTGCCCTTCATCCGTGACGAAGGATTATCTGTAACATTATGGGACTCGAAAACACCACCCCCGAAAGAATCGAAGAACTGGTCCGCAGGCAGCGGGCGTTCTTCGCGACCGGCGTCACGCGCGACGTGGACTGGCGCCGGTTCCAACTCCTCCAGTTCAACGAAGGTCTCAAGAAGTGGGAAAAGCCCCTCTGCGACGCCCTGTGGACGGACCTTCACAAGAGTTATGAGGAGGCCTACATGACCGAAATCGGCATCATTTACGGAGAGATCCGGGAAGCAGCCCGGAAGGTGGGCCGATGGGCCCGCCGGCGCCGGGTTCCCTCCTCGGTGTCCGTGATGCCGTCGGCCTCCTACATCGTCCGGGAGCCGTTGGGCTGCACGCTCATCGTGTCGCCCTGGAACTACCCGGTCCAGTTGCTGCTGAACCCGCTCGTGGGCGCCATCTCGGCGGGCTGTACGGCCATTTTGAAGCCGTCGCCCTATGTTCCCACGGTGTCCAAGGTACTGGAAGAATTCGTGAAAGATACCTTCGAAGAGGATTTCGTGGCCGTGGTCCAGGGAAACCGCACGGTGAACACGGAACTGTTCAAGCACCGCTATGACCTTGTGTTCCTGACCGGCAGCCCGTCCCTCGGGAAGATTGCCATGGAGGCCCAGGCGAAGTACCTGACGCCCATGGTCCTGGAACTCGGCGGCAAGAGCCCGTGTATCGTGGACAAGGAGGCGGACCTGACCATTGCCGCCCGGCGTATCGCCTGGGGCAAGTGCCTCAACAGCGGCCAGACCTGCATCGCCCCGGACTACCTGTTCCTGCACGAGGACATCAAGGACGCCTTCGTGGAGGCCTTCAAACGAGAACTCGCCGGCCTGTATCCCGACGGGACCGAGCACTCGGACTACTTTGTCCATATCGTCAGGGATTCGGCCTTCGACCGCCTCGTGGGCTATTTCAAGGACGGAACCGTCCTCGCCGGCGGCCGCTCCGACCGGGAGAAGCGCTGGATCGAGCCCACCCTCCTGGACGGCGTTTCGCCCGATGCGCCCGTCATGCAGGAAGAGATCTTCGGCCCCATCTTCCCGATCCTCACTTTCAAGGAACTGGACGAGGTCGCGGACTTTGTCAATGCGCGTGAGAAACCCCTGGCCTTCTACTACTTCGGCAAGCCCGAAGATGGCTGGGACCTCGTCGGCCGGACCACCTCCGGCGGCGCCTGCATCAACGACGTCATCATGCATATCGCCAACCCGAAGATCCCCTTCGGCGGCGTGGGCAATTCCGGCATGGGCTCCTATCACGACGAACGCTCGTTCCTGGCATTCAGTCACGAGCGTTCCGTCCTGCAGACCTCCACGGGGATCGATCTCAAATTCCGTTACATGCCCTATAAACTGTTCGGATTGGTGAAGAAGATGCTCTAGCGTCCTCCACCGCCGAAACCGCCACCGGAGAAGCCGCCGCCTCCGCCGAAGGAGGTGTGGCCGCCGGTGCCGCGGATGCTGCCGGCCTGTTGCTTGGAAACGGCCCGGTTGATGGCCGATGCTGACATGTTGTTGTTCACCCGGATGGTGCGCATCATCACGTTCGGATCCACGCCCACGGACTGGGCCACTTCCTGGAACTCCTTGGGATAGAGTTTCTGGAACTGGGAGGCCACCTTGTCCGCGATGCCGTACAGTTGGGCAAAGACGAGATAGTCCTTCCAGAGACCCACTTCGTTCGCCGTGCGTTCCTTGGAGAGCGTGAAATCGTTCAGGAAGTTCTTGAACTCGACCACATGACAGGCTTCGCGGGCTCCGTCGTCGTTGGTCGTGGTGCCATGGCGGAAATACCGGTGGTCCTGCATGAATCCTTGGCCGCGGGCTTTCGCGCGGAGCGGCCAGGCGGTCATCTTCTTGAAGTTCCGTTCGGACCATCTCTCGAATTCGCCGGATTCCAGGAGATAATTGCTGCCGCTGGCTTCCCGGGCCATGTTGTAGAGGGCGAGTTCCACGTCGTCCCGGATGTCCGGCTCCCGGGAGAAGTCCAGGTTCACGCGCTTGGCGTTATCCGGATCGGCCTGGACCTTTACTTTCCCGTCCAGGATCCAGCGGAGGAAGAAGGCGCCGATCAGGCCCTTGGAGGAAGACTGCCCGGAAGGGAAGCGCCAGCCGTTGTCCAGTACGAAGGACGAGGCGAAGAGATTCCCGCCCATCGGGGCCTCCCGCCACCATTCCGTGATCTTGGTCTTCCCGTACATGGACTTCTTGTACTTGTAGCCCAGGGCGCTCAAGACGATTCCGCTGATGATCATAATGATGCCTCCGCCGAACAGAAGGGCGAAAAGCCCCAGGAAAACCTGCTCGAAAATACCGTTCTGCCCATACGAACTGTCCTCCAGGGCCCTATCCTTGAGTTCGTCGAAGGTCATGTTCCGGCTGACCGTCGGGGCAAACAGGCCCTTTTCGAAGCGCACGAGGGCGATGCAGGAACTCTGGCGGGAGTACGGTTCGGAGGATTCATAGACGATGGCTCCGCTCACGACCTCGATGTCTCCGTAGGAGCCGAATCCCCAGACGAGGGTGTTGTCGTAGGTCCATTCCGGACCGCCGGTATCATTGAGGATCGTCACTTTCACATGCTGCGCCGGCGCGTCGAAGCCCGGGTTCACGAACATGAAATTGAATCCGTCCGCGTCGGTAAAGGACTGGACCAGACCGGTGACGGTATATTCCACGGTCCATACGTGGGGACCGTACGAGGTCTTTCCCCAGCACAGTTCCACGCCGTTGTGCTTGTCGATGATGCCGCAGCGGCCGGCCTTGCCGTCCAGGGAACGGTCCACGTCCCAGTCCCGTCCTTCGTTGATGTAAGCCTGTCCGTTCTCGCTGACTGCCAGGTCACTGACGGTCATTTCCCCGAGGTTGGAGATGGGGATGTACATCTCCGTCCCGTCCACGACGGTGGCATCCCAGATCTGGGTGATCCGGGCCGATCCATCATGCTGAAGGACCACCCGGATGTCCATGTCCCGCAGTTGCTGGGCATGGACGGCGAAAGTGCCGGCGAAAACCGCCAGCACGCAGAGAAGGATGCGTCTCATCGCTTAAATGACGGGATAGTCCTTCTTGGAGGTATCCTCGGCGAGGTAGTCGCGCTTGGCGAATCCGAGGATGCCGGCCACCACGGAGCCCGGGAACATACGGACCTGGTTGTTGAACCGGGTGACGGTGTCGTTGAAGGTCATGCGGGCGAGGCGGACGTTCTCTTCGTAGGACTTGATGTCCGCCATGGCCTGCTGGTAGTTCTGGTTGGCCTTGAGGTCGGGATACTGCTCGGCGATGGCGATGAGTTTCGCGCTCACTTCCTGGAGGGCCTTCTCGTTGGCGTTGATTTCCTCCACGGTGGGGTTCGCGGAAGCGGTGATCTTGCGCTGGGCGATGACCTTCTCCAGCGTGTCGGCCTCGTAGGATGCGTATTCGCGGGTAAGCTTGACGATGGCCTGGAGGGCGTCGTAACGGCTTACCTGCTGGACGTTGATCTGCTTGAGGGCGTTGTTGCACAGTTCGTCGGCCTGCACGAGCTTGTTCTGGACGGAAATGCCCCAGAGAACAAGGAGGGCCGCGATGACAAGGATGGCGATGAGGGTAGTGGACATAGTGCAATAAGTTTTGTCAATCGAACAAATTTACAAAAAATTGCGTAGTTTTGTAATATGTTTAAGAAAATGATCATCAGAGGCGCCTTTTTGGGCGCCATCGCTCTTGCAGCGGTATCCTGCTTCTCCGGCCTGGATGGCCAGAGCAAGTACGACGGCCATGCCCGTCTCGCCTTTGAGCCGGCAAATCCCTATGAATGGGAATCTTTCGTGAACCAGTTTTTCAATGAAGGCAAGGATACGGTCGCCGCGTATCCGTATTTCACGACGGGCAGCATCTCCGTGTGCGCCAAACTTTCTGACGACGATGTCTTCCAGGGCGGCTTTGCTTTGTGCCGCGGCGTGGACACCCTGGCCGCCGCCGACCGCAAGCCTTCCTATTTCGCGGTCTTCGACAAAGGCGGGAACCAGGGCTCCTACGGGTATGTCGTTTTCCATGATACCACGGCGACCCTGATGCCGGAGCATGCCGTCCTTGTCCCGGTTCCCAATGAGCAGTCTTCCAACGCGCCCACGCTGGTCTTTGTACAGAACGTGCAGGCTACCGTCCAGGCGGCGCGGCTCGGGACCGGCCTTGCCGGCGGCCCCTTCGGTGCAGGCGATCATCTGACCCTGACGGTCACCGGATACAAGGGAACCGCCAAGACGGGCGAGAAGTCCGTGGCCTTGATCAGCGGCACCGAACCCCTGAAGGAATGGACCGAAGTGGACCTTTCCGGCCTTGGATCCGTGGATGCGCTGGATTTCCATCTCTCTTCCAACCGCGACGACATGCCGCTGTATTGCTGTGTCGATGACCTCGTTATCCACGTCACCGAAATCTATTAATCCGCTTTCCGATATGAAAACGAACACCCAGTACAAGAACGAGGCTCTGGCGGCCCTGAAGGGCCATTGGGCCCCGGCCGTCCTCGCCACGGTCATTTTTATGGCCATCACCACGCTTTGTATCGCCCCGACGGAAGTCCCGGTCCTCAGCGGATCATTCGACTCTGCGGAAGTGGCCGCGATGGCGGCGGCCGGTGACCTGGCCGGCGTGATGGATGCCTACTCCTCCCTCAGCTCCTGGAGCTCCCTGGGTTCCCTGCTGCGGATTTTCCTGTATAACGTCCTGTCCGTCGGCTTTGCGGTGGCCTTCCTCCTGCTGCTCCGTAACGGCGATGACCGCTTGACATCCAACATGTTCGAAGTCTCGTTCCGGGGCTATCTGCACAAGGTCTGGGGCATGTTCCTGATGAGCCTGTTCATCGTCCTGTGGATGCTTCTTTTCATCATTCCCGGTATCGTCAAGTCCTTCTCCTACGCGATGACGCCCTATATCCTGGAGGAGAATCCGGAACTGACCGCGAACGAGGCCATCGACCGGAGCCGCGCCATGATGAAAGGCCACAAGTTCGACCTGTTCTGGCTGTACCTGAGTTTCATCGGCTGGATCCTCCTGAGCATCTTTACGCTCGGCATCGGCCTGCTCTGGCTGGCTCCGTATATGCAGACTGCCACGGCCGCTTTCTACGAAGACGTGAAGGCGGATTATGAACTGAACGGAGGCCTCATCTGATGAAAGTTCTTGTTACTCTTTTACTTGCGGCGCTGGGGATTCTCCCGGCGCCCGTTTCGTATGAGATGGGCGACGGCGTCACCCAGGCCAAGGAAGTGGAAGTCGCCGAAGGGAAGCGGGCCTTTACCAAGTGGAGCGCCCAACTGCCGGCTTTCGCCCGGAAAGAGGCCTACCGCATTACCGTCACGCCCAAGCGGGTGCTGATCGAGGCCAATACGCCTGAGGGCGTGTACCGGGCCCGGACGACGCTGGCGCAACTGGAGAAGCCGTATCACTGCGGCGTCATCATCGACTATCCCCGGTTCGCCTGGCGCGGGGCGATGCTGGACATCTCCCGGCATTTCCGGGACAAGGACTTTATCCTCAAGCAGATAGACGCCCTTTCCGAGGTGAAGCTCAATGTGCTGCACCTGCATCTGACCGATGCGGCCGGCTGGCGGCTGGAGATCAAGTCCCATCCGGAACTGGAGAAAGGCGCTTGGCGCGTTGGCGACACTTGGCGGGAGTGGACATCGACCGGAAGCCGGTATGGCGGCACGTACGGCGGCTTCCTGTCCCAGGACGACGCCCGGGAAATCGTCGCCTATGCCGCGGCGCATCACATGACGGTCGTTCCCGAAATCGAGATGCCCGGCCATTCCCGGGAAACGGTCTATGCCTGTCCGGAAATCGGCTGCAACCCGGATTCCGAGGACCTTTGCCCCGGGAAGGAAGCCACCTTCAAGTTCCTGGAGGAAGTCCTGGACGAGGTGATGGACCTGTTCCCTTCCGAGTACATCCATATCGGCGGCGACGAGGCGGGGAAGCGCGACTGGAAGGATTGCCCGGACTGCCGGAAACGGATGGCCGACGAAGGGCTTACCACCGTCGAGGAACTCCAGAGTTACCTCGTGCGCCGGATTGAGCGCTACCTCAATGCCCATGGGCGCAAACTCATCGGTTGGGACGAAATCCTGGAGGGCGGCCTCTCCCCGAACGCCACGGTGATGTCGTGGCGGGGAACCGACGGCGGCCGGCAGGCCCTGAAGGAAGGCCACGATGCCGTGATGACGCCTGGCAACCGCTGCTACCTGGACAAGGCCCAGGATGCGCCCATCTTCGAACCGGAGGGCTTCGGCGGTTACCTTCCCATCGACAGCATCTACGTCTATGACCCGGCGGCAGGCATGCCGGCGGACAAACTGGAGCACCTCCTGGGAGTCCAGGGCAACCTCTGGCACGAACTGATCCCGACGCCCGATCATACGGAATACATGCTCTATCCGCGCATTTTCGCGATTGCCGAAATCGGCTGGAGCCCGCTCTCGGTCAAGGATTCCGACGATTTCCGCGAACGGGCCACAGCCATGGCTGCCGGCTTGCGCGAACGCGGCTACCATACCTTCAAGTTGGAAGAGGAAGTAGGGGAACGTCCGGAATGCAACCTCCGGACGGACCACCTGGCTCTTGGCGCCGCTGTTACCTATGCGACGCCCTGGCATCGGAATTATCCGGCCGGCCGGGCATCAGCCCTTGTGGACGGCCGTCAGGGCGGCTGGTCCTACGGTGGCAACTGGCAGGGATTCCTGTCCGACGTGGACGTCACCATCGACCTGGGCGCCGTCCGTCCGGTCCATTACGTGACCGCGACCTTCCTGGCGCACCCGTCAGCCGGTATCTACCAGCCCAAGCGTGTCCGGATCGACATCTCTACGGACGGTGAGACCTTTACGACCGTCTCCGACCTCGTGGGCGAGAACCCCGACGGGCTGTACGTGCCTTACGGCGCTCCCGTCGGCCGTGACGCACGGTACATACGCTACCGCGCCACCCGCACGAAGGAGTGGCTGTTTACGGACGAAATACAGGTGTATTAGACTCTTCGACTTCGCCTCAGAGTGACAGCAGGCCTTCCGGAATCTCCATCCGGAGGGTCTGTTTTTCTTCGTCCACCTCCAGGACGAGTTCCTCGTGAAGGGGAATCAGCACTTCACCATGACCGGTTTCCACCCAGATGCAGGGGTTGCCGGGGATGTCCTCGTGGGCGGTGACGGTGCCGGCGAGGGTGCCGTCGGCGTGGAGGACGGTCCAGCCGGTGAGGTCTTCTTCCTCGTCTTCGTAGAGGTCGTCTTCCGCATAGATGACGGCACCGGCAAGTTCCTCGGCATCCCGGAGGGAGCGGACGCCGGTCAGGCGGACGAGGGCGCGGGAAGAACCCCGCTGCGTGAAGGATTCAAAATAAAAGGGAACCGGCAGTCCATCGAATTCGATGAACACCGGTTCCTCAAGGTCGATATCCTCCGGGTCGATGCCGGTGAAACTCACGAGGAGTTCGCCGTCCCGCCCGTTGGATTTCAGTACCTGCGCGATTCGCTGCATTACTCGGCGGGAGCCTCTTCGGCGGCAGCGGCCTGGGCGGCCTCTTCGGCAGCCTGGCGGGCAGCCTCCTCAGCCTCGGCCTTCTTCTTGGCGATGGCTTCGGCGCGGGCCTCGTTGACCTTGGCCTCGGCGGCCTTGGCTTCCTTCGCCTTGGCGATGGCCTCGTTCTTCAGGCCGGTCTTCTTGGCGGCGATCTTCTCATCCTGTCCGGCCTTCCAGGCGGCGAACTTCTCGTCGGCCTGGGCCTGGGTGAGGGCACCCTTGGCGACGCCTTCCTGGAGGTGCTTGCGAAGCAGGACACCTTCGTAGGAGAGGATACGGCGGGCGGTCAGCGTGGGCTGCGCACCGACGCTCAGCCACTTGAGGGCCTTCTCACCGTCGAGGACGATGGTAGCAGGATTGGTGTTCGGGTTGTAGGAGCCGAGCTGCTCGATGAAACGTCCGTCACGCGGGGAACGGGAATCGGCCACAACAATGTGGAAGAATGCGAAATTCTTCTTACCGTGGCGCTGGAGTCTGATTTTAACAGCCATTGTGAATCTGTTGTTTAAATGTTTATAATTGCGTTAGGCAAGCCTACCCGAGACTTGCGGACGGCAAAGATACTACTTTTTTTCTGATTTCCGCCTGTCAATCAGCGAATTTTCCGTAATTTTGCAACCATGATCATTCAGGCAAAGGGCATTGAGAAGAGTTTCGGCACGCTGAAGGTGCTGAAAGGTGTGGACATCCAGGTGGACAAAGGCGAGGTCGTGGCCATCATGGGCGCCTCCGGCGCAGGCAAATCGACCCTGCTGCAGATCCTGGGAACCCTGTCCACGCCGGATGCGGGAACGCTCACGGTGGACGGGACGGATGTGCTGCATCTGGGGTCCCGGGAACTGTCGGCTTTCCGTAACAGGCGGATCGGATTCGTCTTCCAGGCGCATCATCTGCTGCCGGAGTTCGATGCGCTGGAGAACGTGACGATTCCCGCGCTCATCGGCGGCACGCCGGCCCGGGAGGCCCGGGAGAAGGCCCGTCGCCTGCTCGGGGAAGTGGGCCTGTCCGAGCGGCTTTCCCACAAGCCGTCCGAGCTTTCCGGCGGCGAGCAGCAGCGCGTCGCCATCGCCCGCGCCCTGATGAACGATCCGGCCATCCTCTTCGCCGACGAACCTTCCGGCAACCTGGACAGCCGCACCAAGGAGGAAATCCACCGCCTGTTCTTCGACCTCCGAGACCGGCTGGGCCAGACGGTCGTCATCGTCACGCACGATCCTTCGCTCGCAGCCCTCTGCGACCGGACGCTCTTCATGCGTGACGGCCAATTCGTTGACGGACAGTAGCTTATAAAAAATTCCCTGGTACATTTGCACCAGGGAATTTCCGTTAAATCACTGACAGACAGCCGCTTAGATGCTTTCCTTCTGAGGCGCGGCGCCGCCTTCGTTCTTCTGCTGCTGGCGGTTGCCACGGCTGCGGAGTTGTTCCTTGAACTGCTCTCCGCGCTCCTTCCACTGCTGCTTCTGCTCCTCGGACATCTTGAAGTTCGGGAAGTTCCCGTTCCCGAGCCGGCCGATCTGCTGTTGGCGGAATTTCTCCTCGGCCACGTAGTAGCGGGCGACCTTTTCGGCAGGGAGGGCCTTGATCAGCTGGTTGAAGGCCTTGGTCTCGAAGCCGTCACTCTTGTCCTTGGCCTCGACATAGGCTTTCACGAGCTTTTCCATGTCCTTGCCGGTCTTGCCTTCCTTGACGCCGTTTTCCATGGCCTCGTAGGCCTTGCGTACGGCTTCGAACGCTTCGCGCTGCTCTTTCTGGATCTGGTTGTAGATGGGCCAGAAGACCTGGGCTTCGCTTTCGGTGAGGTCGATCTGCTCGGTCAGGAAGGCGACTTTCTCGGCCCGGACGCGTTCGCGCCAGCCCTCACCGCCCCGGCCGTGCCGGTTGCCCTGGCCGCGCTGGGGATTCTGTGCGAAGGCAAATCCAGCGAAGAGGGCGAGGGCGCAGAGTATGCTAATAACCTTCTTCATAATTAACATAATTTAAGTGTTCTACAGAGATTCCGTCCGCGAGCAGGTAGTTGATGATATCCTCCTCGGAGAGAATGCCCTCCTCGTCTTCCCACGCGGCTTCGTCGACAAGGGCCGCGCCGTCCGGATCCAGGGCTTGGGAGAGATAGGAAAGATAGGTCCATCCGTCATCCTCCTGCGGAACGGCCGTGGAGCGGAGGATGAAGTTGCCGAGCACGACTGCGACCGCAATACTGGCCGCGAAGGCCGCATACGGGGCGAGCCGGCGGATTCCCTTCGGAGCGGCGGATGCGCGTTCCTCTTCCCTCCGGGGAAT
Source organism: uncultured Bacteroidia bacterium (assembly GCA_902781705.1). Lineage (GTDB taxonomy): Bacteria > Bacteroidota > Bacteroidia > Bacteroidales > UBA932 > Cryptobacteroides. The sequence continues at coordinate 25,974 of CACZKE010000035.1, read as the reverse complement.
GTCGGCGAGTCTCGACTGGAGGCTGTCAAAGTAGCCTTCCGGGGTGGATATGTCAGTTCTCTTGCTCATACAGACGCTCTTTTAGACACGGGTCTTTCGGGAAGGTTTAATCGCCCATGTCGAATTCTTTCCCGAGGGAGGCCTTCACCTTCTCCTGGGCGATGTGGTAGGACGCCTTGAGCGCGCCCACGGACGTGCCCAGGATGGAGGACATCTCCTCGTAGGGGATTTCGTCATAGTAGCGGAGGATGAACACCTGCCGCTGTTTTTCGGGGAGTTTCGCGACGGCCTTCGAGAGGGCCCGGTCGGCCGCGTCCCCGTCGAAGAAAGGATCGTTGTCGATGCGTTTTTCCATCTCTGCGTCCACGGAGGTGAAGCGCAGGGCGGCGCGCACCTTTTCGCGGCGGAGCCAGTTCAGCGTCTCGTTCGTCGCAATCCGGTACACCCAGGTAAAAAGCTGCGCCTCCCCCCGGAACGAGGGAAGCGCAGTCCAAATCTTCAGGAAAATGTCCTGGACGAGGTCGTCGGCGTCTTCGTGGGAGTTCACGAACCGGCGGACGTGCCAATACACACGCTCGCTGTACTCCTTTACGATTTCGTTGAAGACGATCTCGGCATTCTCCATTATTTGCGCTCGATGACCTTCTTCGCGGCGGCGGCGATGTGTGCCGCATCCAGGCCATACGCAGCCATCAATGCAGAAGGCGTGCCACTCTGGCCGAAACGGTCGGCGCCGTTGATGAATTCCACCGGCGTCGGGACGGTGCGGGCCAGCAGGCCGGCCACGGCCTCGCCCAGACCGCCGGCCATGTTGTGCTCTTCGGCGACCACGACGGCCTTGGTCTTGACAACGGATTCCAGGATGGCGGCTTCGTCGAGCGGCTTCACCGTGGCCATGTTGATGACCTCGGCGCAGATGCCATCGGCCTCGAGGGCCTCGGCGGCCTGGAGGGCCTCCCACACGAGGTGGCCGCAGGCGACGATCGTCACGTCCTTGCCCTCATTGAGGATCTGGGCCTTGCCGATGACGAACTCCTCGTTCTCCGGGGTGAAGTTCGGGACGTTCGGACGGCCGAAACGCAGGTACACCGGGCCGACATACTTCGCGGCGGCGATGGTGGCGTTCTTGGTCTGGTTGAAGTCGCAGGGGTTGATCACGACCATCTCCGGGAGGGCGCGCATGAGGGCGAGGTCCTCCATCGTCTGGTGGGTGGCACCGTCCTCGCCGAGGGTGATGCCGGCGTGGGAGGAGGCGATCTTCACGTTGGTCTTGCCGTAGGCGACTTCCTGGCGGACCTGGTCATACACGCGGCCGGTCACGAACTCGGCGAAAGAGCCGATGAACGGGATCTTGCCGGTGATGGCGAGACCGGCGGCGGTGCCGACCATGTTGGCCTCGGCGATGCCGCACTGGATGAAACGCTCGGGGAATTCGGCGGCGAAGGCGTCCATCTTGAGGGAGCCTTTGAGGTCGGCGGTGAGGGCGACGACACGGCTGTCGGCGCGGCCCGCTTCGAGAAGACCCACGCCGAATCCGCTGCGGGTATCCTTCTTTCCTGTATCGATGTATTTTTTCATATTAAAAATCTCCTAAGGAAGTTTCACCTAACTGCTTGAGGGCGTCCTCCAACTGCTCGGGCTTGGGGACGGAGCCATGCCACTTGTGGGTGCCGGCCATGAAGTCCACGCCGTGACCCATCTCGGTCTTGAAGAGGATCATCGTGGGCTTGCCGCTGCCCTTGCCGGCCTTGGCCAGTTCGAAGGCCTGCTGGATGGAGTCGAAGTCATGGCCTTCGGCGACGATGACGTTCCAGTCCCAGGCCGTCCACTTGGCGGCGAGGTCGCCTTCACCGGCCACCTCGGAGACGGGACCGTCGATCTGCTTGCCGTTCCAGTCGGTCATGGCGATGAGGTTGTCCAGCTTGTGGAACACGGCGAACATGCCGGCTTCCCAGATCTGGCCTTCCTCGGACTCGCCGTCACCGCACAGGCAATAGACGAAGTTGTCGTCCTTGTCCAGTTTCTTGCCGAGGGCGAGACCGCAGGCGGCGGACAGGCCCTGGCCCAGGGAACCGGAGGTCTGGAAGATCCCGGGGAGGTCCCGGCGGATGGACGGATGGCCCTGCAGGCGGGTTCCGTAGGTACGGAAGGTCGCCAGCTCGCTGACCGGGAAATAACCGGCGCGGGAGAGGATGGAGTAGTACACCGGAGTCATGTGGCCGGCGGAAAGGATGAACATGTCCTGTCCCTTGCCGTCCCGGGTCCACGTTTTGGGATCCTGGTTCATGACGTTGAAATACAGGGTGGTGAGAATGTCTGTCGACGACATCGACCCGCCCGGATGACCGGACTTCGCGCTGCAGACCATCCTCAGGATGTCCCGGCGCACCTGCGTCGCGACTTCTTTCAGTTGATTGTTGTCGTACATATCTTGGTTTTGTTTTTTGGCGAATCGGACAAATATACGAATAATTCTGCACTTGACGAATTATTCCGGTTTGCGGGTACGCAAGAAATTGTGTACTTTTGACCGGAATTATGACTGCAAGGAAAGGAAAGATACTCGTCGTGGACGACAACGCCGGCATCCGCCGGACGCTGGAGATCCTGCTGCCCATGCACTTCGAGGCGGTGAAAGCGATTCCGTCGCCGGCTACCCTGGTGGCTTCGCTGGAACAGTTCCGGCCGGACGTGGTCCTGCTGGACATGAATTTCTCCACCAGCATCAACACCGGCAACGAAGGCCTCTACTGGGCCGGGGAAATCAAGAAGATGGTGCCGGAGGTGGAGGTCGTCCTGTTCACGGCCTATGCCGATGTCGCGCTGGCGGTGGAGGGGATGAAGCGCGGCGCCTTCGATTTCATCGTGAAACCGTGGGACAACGACAAACTCGTCGAAGTCCTCACCGCCGCCCGGGACAAGGCCCGGAAAGCGAAGGCACCTGTCATTCCGGGCGAAGCGAAGGAATCTATGTTCTGGGGCACCTCCAGGGCCATGGCCGCCATCCGCAGGACCCTGGACAAGATCGCCCCGACCGACGCGACGGTGCTTATCACCGGCGAGAACGGAACCGGCAAGGATGTCCTGGCGCGGGAAATCCATGCCCGCAGTCTCCGGAGCGGGAAGCCCATGGTAGCGGTCGATGCCGGTGCCATCACGGAAACCTTGTTCGAGAGCGAACTCTTCGGTCATGTGAAGGGTGCGTTCACCGATGCGCATACGGACCATGTGGGCAAGTTCGAGCAGGCCGACGGCGGGACGCTCTTCCTGGACGAAATCGGCAACATCCCCCTGCATCTGCAGGCGAAACTCCTGAGAGCCATCCAGAACCGCAGCGTGGTGCGGGTCGGTGGCAGCCAGGCGATCCCGGTGAATATCCGGCTCATCTGCGCGACCAACATGGACCTGGAACAACTGGTGCGGGAAGGACGTTTCCGCGAGGACCTGTTTTATCGGATCAATACGGTCCATATCGCGCTGCCGCCGCTACGGGAGCGCAAGGAGGACATCGTTCCGCTGGCACAGATGTTCCTGGAGCGTTTTGCCCGGAAATATCGCCGGCCGCTGACCGGGATTGCCCCGGAGGCCGCGCAGGCGCTTTCGGCAGCCCGTTGGAGCGGCAATATCCGCGAATTGCAGAATGTGATCGAAAAGGCGGTGATCCTGTCGGAAGGGACGATCCTGACGGCGAAGGACCTGCAGATAGATGCCCGATCGGGGTCGGGCATGACGGAAAACGTCACTCCCGGCCTGACCGGGGGTCTCCCGCGCAGCGGTGCTGAGGAGGAACGTCTCATCCGCGAAGCGGTGGAACGCTGTAACGGCAACATCTCCGCGGCCGCGAAGATGCTGGGCATCAGCCGGCCGACGATGTATGCCAAGATGAAGAAATACGGACTGTAATGTCCACCTGGCAAATCATACTGCTTTGCGTCCTCGTCGCCGTCGTTGCAGCGGTGATTGCAGCCGTCCGCACCCGCCGGAAGGATATCAAGAAGGTGGCGTATATGATGGACGCGCTGGAGGACGGGGAACTGAACTTCCGTTTCCAGGAGACCAACCGGTTCAACCGCACGCTCAACCGCATCCGGACCATCTTCGAGAAGCAGCGCCAGGCCCATGAGCAGGATTCCTGGACCAAGCTCATCCGCGTGCTCACGCACGAGATCATGAATACGGTGTCGCCGATCGCCTCCTTGAGCGACGCGATGGCCAAGTCCATGGACGGGAACGGTCACAGCGAACTGGACATCAAGGCCGGACTGGAGACCATCAGCGATTCCTCCAAGAATCTCATCGACTTCGTGCAGACCTACCGGCAACTCTCCGGCGTGGCCAAGCCCGTCCGCAAGGCGCTGGACCTGCAGGAACTGATGGACGGTGTCATCGCGCTGAACAGCGAGTTCGCGGCCGCCTGCGGCGCAACCTGCCAATATCGGCCGGAAGAGCCGGACCTCATGATCTATGCCGACGAGGGCCAGATTTCGCAGATCCTCATCAACCTCATCAAGAACGCCCTCCAGGCGGGAGCGAAACACATCGACATCAGCGCCAGGATGGGTTTGGACGACGAAGTGATCGTCCGGGTGGCCAACGACGGCGAGCCCATCCCCGTATCGGCCCAGGAACAGATTTTCATTCCTTTCTATACCACCAAGAAGGAAGGATCCGGCATCGGCCTGTCCATCTCCCGCCAGATCATGCGCAACCACAACGGCAGCATCGAACTGGTCCGGAGCGATGCCTCTCAGACCGTTTTTGAACTCCGCTTCCGGTAGCCCTTGCCTGCCCGGCTGGCGTTTCGCTACATCCCGCAGCCAAAATTCTTTTTGTTCATGAATTTAGAAATTAAATGCCAAACCAAATCCGTTTCTGGTAGGACCTGCCGTGATTGATGCTGCATAAGGACGGGGAGCGTAACGCTCCGCATAGTCATCAAGAATCCAGTCCAATTCCCGTCTTGTCCAATTCCCGTCTTCCCTTGACCCAGAGAGGAATTCCGCCACCCAGGCTGCCTGCAAGGCCGACACCGCCCAGAACAGCCGGGGCAATACCTCCTTCATCGATTCCATAAACGAGAAGGACCGCGCTTGCGGGAGCCGCTATACAGGAAAGGAAGACTCCCCAGCCTTTGCTGGCTTTCGCTTTCCGGTAGCGGGAGCCATATAAAGAGTAGCCTACGGTGTCATCGAAGGGTCTCCAGACGAAAGAGTTCCTGTCGATGGTAATATCCTGACCATTGGGATCGATGCTGATCCTTTCCCGATCCTGGCGCTGTGGCCAGCCGTTCTCTGGGTTCTGCGCAAAGAGGAATCCCGCCAAAGTCATGAATGCGACGAGGAGTAATGCTCGTTTCATATCGATTTCGTTTTTGAGAAGGTCATTCGGATCAAAAGTTCAAAGCCAGGCCGATCCCATTACCCGTGGCACCGACACTGAGACTGGATTTATAGCCGTAGGCATTCCGCCCATACCGCTGGTTGTAATCATCCGCAATGGCATTCAGCTTCCTGTTGCCCCTGATCCACAAAGGTGTTCCGACGCCGAGACAGGCCACCCCTGCAATTCCTCCGGCGACGTAAAGTGCTCCAATGCTGGAATGGTCATTACCCCGCATGCTGCTGGGCATATTCATCGCTGCGACACCTCGGTTGTAGTCTGACAACATGGCTCCGCATGTAAGGGATGAAATCACCAAAGCAGCACCGCTGATGGTAAGAAAGAAGCCACTCTGGTATTGGCTTCTGGCCTTTCGGTAATCACTTCCATATAAGGATACACCCAGATAATCCTTCAGCTGTTCGGCATAGAGTCTTCCTCGGCGGTCATAGTAATGGCCCCAGCGATACTCGAGCGGACCATAATAGCCGTATGGATCATGTACATAGGGGCTGGGGACAAGAATGGTTGACGGGGCGAAAGATTTCTGTGTTCCGTTTTGGAAAACGATGCGGGCAACACGGCTGACAGACATCCGGTAGTCCGGTCCGCCCTGATTGTCGAAGGTCTTATAAAGGATATCGTCGTCATTGATCTCCAGAACCTTCGCTTCGATGGAACGTCCGTCGATCGTGTGGATGATGTCTTGGGCGAAAGCATTACAACACAGGCCCGACAACACACAAATAAGAATCAATTTTGCTTTCATTGGTGCTATTGCTTTTCTTGTAATTGTACAATAAGCGTGCCCACAGGGCCGTAGAATGGCGTTTTCAGCATAACAGGAATGTTAAGTTCGTATGAATAAATACACTGTATGAAAGATCCTCGTCCCGGGAAAGGACGAGGATTTCAGAAAATGCCAAGATAATGGCTTAGTAAAGGAATCCGGCAAGCCAGAGAGGCAGTTTCTTACCAACGGGGAACTCCATCTCGTCAGCGAAGACATATGAGTCAGGGAGGTCCGCAATCTGGTCAAAGGTCTTATCCTTTCCCCCGACTTCAACCGTTATCCGCCCGTCAACGACGAAATCACCTGTGCTCTTACCATACTCGACGGTATGCCCTTTGGAAAGCTGGTTCACGAAGAAGCACTCACGGACGGTCCCGACATTCTCCCTGGAACCCAGGGCATGCAGGATATTGGGATTGTGGACATAAATCTTGTCGGGTTTCTGCATCTTGGTCACGGATACATTGCTGGAATAAAGAAGATGAAGCAGTTCAGCTTTCTTCATTCCTGACAGATAGCTCAGAACAGTAGCTTTGTTCAGCTCCAGGTACGAGGCAAGCTTGGCGATATTCACTTCGTATGGAACGTTGTCACACAGGAAAAGCAGCATGGCCTTCAGTTTCCGGGTATTGGCGGGATCCACACCGCAGAATACGGTCATTTCCTGGTCAATGATATAATTGACCACGTTTTCGATCCGAACGTAGTAATCATCCTCGTCCCCGTCAAAGAAAGGATAGTAACCGGCACGCAGGTATGCCTCAAAAAGAGGCTGGGGATGGCAGAGGTTGCAGACATCTGTGCAAATCGAATCAGGATCGGACAGAATGTCATCCAACTTGTATATCGGCACTTCGATCCCATGGTAGAACTTGAGGTACTCGCGGAAAGAGAGTCCGGCAAGATCGTAGCTGAGCGCACGTCTTGACAAGTCGGCATCGGCATTCAGGATCTGAAGGAGAGAGGAACCGGAGAAAGTGACCTTCATGTCGGGATACAGATCGAAGATCTCCTTGATTTCCTTGCTCCAAGTAGGGTACTTGTGAACCTCATCGAGGAAAAGATGCTTTCCTCCCATCAGATGAAAGCGTTCAGCCAGGTCGAGCAGCGAATGACTGGTGAAGTACATGCTGTCCATCAGGCAATAAAGGGCCTCTCCAGCCTGGATTCCATAGTGGAGCTTGATATACTGCCGCATCAAGGTCGTTTTGCCGACGCCACGGGAGCCGCGTATGCCCACCAACTGCTTTTCCCACTTGATGGCGTCCATCGCCTCCCGGATGATGTCAGTACTCACCTGGGAGATCAATAACCTGTGTTTCTTGAAGAGTGTTTCCATAAGTGTCTGAATTCCTTCGACAAAAATAAGATAGTTTATCCGAATAACCAAATTTCAATAGAAAAAGGTTATCGCAATAACCGATTCCGGACGTTTTAGCCATAATCTGCACCGAAAACAGTGCAAGAAACCCAAAAAATCGCACTGAAATTGATGGATTCGCTCACCGACAAAGGATACAAAAAAAGGACATTGCAAAAATTCGCAAAGCATCTCACAGAGCCCCTAACGCCCTTATGGGGCACAATGGGATGCCCTGCGCGACATTTTGGGCTCGCAAAGCAAGTCAATAAGCCACGGAAATGCGTAGAATCAGGTATGAGATGCTTTGCGAATTTCGGGTTGGGTAAGGGACGGTCGTTTGAAAAGTGTAAAGTGTAAAGAAAGTGTAAAGGAAGTGTAAAGCTTTACAGGTTTTACACTCCTTATTCTTTCGCGTTTTGTCTGTATGTCAATAAGTTAGCTTGTTTGGCACGGAGGGTGCTTGGGTTTGGCACGGTTAAACATAAGTATTGACATGAAAAACCTTTTCATTAAGTCCGTAGTCGTTGCCCTGGCGCTTGCTGAGACAGTCAGCGCCAGTGGCCAGACTACTGGTCAGACCGGGTTCGGGAAAGACTCGGTCATGACCCTGAAAGAGTGTATGGCCTATGCCATCTCCAACTCCACCAAGATCCGGATCCAGCAGGCGGCCATCGGCGATGCGCAGATTGACCGGCGGGATGCGGCACTCCGGCTGTTTACCCCGTCGATCAATGCGAACACCTATGCGTATTACAACTTCGGCCGAAGCATCGACCCGCAGACCAATACGTATTTCAATACGACATCGTTCCACAACAATTACGGCGTCTCCGCGGGCTACGACCTTTTCGACGGCTTCCAGGCGGTGAACAATTACAAGATCTCCAAGACCGGGATGCTCATTGCCGATTCCCAGGAGAAGCAGGCGGAGGCCGATATCTGCCTCGCCGTGATGGAAGCATACTATAACGTTGTGTATTACAAGCGTTTGGTCGATGTCTATGAGGAACAGGTCTCTGTGGCCGGGCAGGCCCTCGTCAAGGCCCGCCGACAGGAAGAACTGGGCCAAAAGGGCCATGCCGACGTGATCCAGATGGAGGCCGACCTGGCCGACCGTCAGTATGAACTGATCAACACCCGCAACCTGTACGAGCAGCAGCGGATGACCCTCGCGGACCTGATGTTCTGGCCGGTGGAGGAGGAACTGAACATAGATACGGGGATGCCCGATCAGGTCGGGCATGACGTAGAGACTGTGTTTGACGTACAGACCGGGCATGGCAAGACATCCGTCACCCCCGGCTTGATCGGGGGTCTCTCCGCCGAGACGGTCGTGGACTTCGCCCTGGACCACAATCCGGGCGTCCAGATCGCCCAGTGGCAGCAGTTGAATGCCCAGCGGCAACTTAATACGGCCAAGTGGCAGTTGCTGCCCACCATCGGCCTGTACGCGGGCTGGAGTACCAGTTATTATACCTACCAGGGCTCCCAGACGGCCGCTTTCCGCGATCAGTTCCGGAACAACGGCGGTGAGTATGTGGAGGTCTCCCTCCAGATTCCCATCTGGAACCGCCTGAGCAAGCATTCGGCCATCAGCCGCCGCCGGCATGCGCTGGACAAGGCCACGGCCGAACTGGACCAGAAGCGCCGGGATGTGGAATCGGAGGTGCGCCGGGCCGTCCAGGACCGTGACGGCAGCGCCGCCGCCTACCAGCAGGCCCAGCATAAGGCCGAGGTTCAAGCCGAGGCCTATGCCCTGAACCTCAAGAAGTTGGAACAGGGCCTCATCTCCCCGCTGGAGTTCCAGACCGCCAACAACAATTTTTTGAAAGCCCAGGCCGATGAGATGAACAGCCTGTTCAAATTCCTCATCAAGCAGGCGGTGGTAAAGTATTATAACGGAGTAGAATACATTGATCAATAATATGGACAAGATCATCGAGAAAAAGACCGGATGGCGCGTAGCGTTCACGAAGAAAGCGCTTCCTTATTGGCTGGGTGCCCTGCTGCTGGCGTTCATCGTGTATTTGATCGCCCGGCCGAACAACAAGACGCTCCGGGTGGACAAGGATACGATCACGGTGTCGAGTGCCGTGAAGGGTGAGTTCAATGACTATATCCGCATCAGCGGGCGTGTGCAGCCGATGACGACCATCCAGCTGAGCCCGCAGGAAGGCGGCATCGTACAGACCATCCTCATCGAGGAAGGTTCCAAGGTCAAGGCCGGAGATCCCATTCTGGTCCTCTCCAACGACAACCTGGACCTCTCCATCCTGAACTCCGAGGCCGAACTGGCCGAGAAGGAGAACATCCTGCGTAACACGCAGATTCAGATGGAACAGCAGAAGCTGGACGTGCGCCAGAATGTGCTGGAGTACGGCACGCAGGTGGAACGCCTGCGCCGTGCCTATGAGCAGCAGAAGGCCCTTTATGAGGACAAACTCATCGCCAGGGAAGAATACCTGAAGGCCGAGGAAGACTATAAACTGGCCCGGCAGAAATATGAGCTGATGACCGAGCGCTCCAGGCAGGACAGCCTGTACCGCAGCACCCAGATCGACCGGATGGAAGAGTCCCTGGACAACATGCAACTGAACATGCAGATGATCCGCAAGCGCAAATCCAACCTCATCGTGAAGGCGCCCATCGACGGCGAACTGGGCCTGCTGGACGTGGTCCTGGGCCAGAGCATCGCCAGCGGCACCAAGATCGGTCAGATCAATTCCGTGGGCACGTACAAGGTGGAGGCCCAGATCGACGAGCACTACATCGACCGCGTCGTAGCGGGCCTGGAGGCCACTTTCGAGCGCCAGGGCGATACTTATTCCACTGTCATCCGCAAAGTCTATCCGGAGGTCCGCGACGGCAAATTCAAGGCTGATTTCAAGTTCGACGGTGAGCAGCCCGACAATATCCGCGCCGGCCAGACCTACTACCTGAACCTCCAACTCGGCCAGCCCGAAGAGGCCGTCATCATCCCCCGCGGCACCTTCTACCAGAAAACCGGCGGAAAATGGATCTACGTCGTTAACAAAGAAGGCACCAAGGCCGTCAAGCGAGAAATCCGCATCGGCCGCCAGAACCCCCAGTACTATGAGGTCCTTGAAGGCCTTGAGCCCGGCGAGAAGGTCATCACCTCCGGGTATGATACTTATGGGGATTCGGATGTGCTTGTGTTTTAGATCCTTCGGGCTGCGCCCTCAGGATGACAAAGCCCCCCTCAGGATGACAAAGGGCCCCTCGGTATGACAAGTGCTGTCATTCTGAGCGCAGCGAAGAATCTGAACGCTGGGCCTGTCATTCTGAGCGAAGCGAAGAATCTAAACAGAAAGATCCTGCCTCTCTTTATTCACAGAATCAATCAATGCATCCTTACGTTCACGTTTCCATCCTTTCAACTGTTTCTCTCTGGCGATTGCCTGGTCAATATCTGAGAAAGACTCATAGTAAACAAGCTTATGACAATGATATTTTGCGGTAAAAACGGAACCACTTCCGGATTTATGCTCCGCCACCCTTCTCACCAGGTCATTTGTGACACCGATGTAGAGCGTGGAATTGTTGCTGCTGGACATGATGTAGGTGTAATACGTGTTATGCATTGTTTAAAAGATCAGATTCTTCGCTGACGCTCAGAATGACAGAACAGGAGAATAGATTCTTCGGCCTACGGCCTCATAATGACAAATATAATGATTATATGACGGACAATGCCGTTATTTTGAATAACAACGGTATCATGTTGAGCGAAGCGATACATCCGGATTCTTCGCTGACGCTCAGAATGACAAAGTACGCAAAGATATGAAACTGATACGCAAGACAGGCGTTTCGACGCTGATCAATATCCTGGGAATGAGCGTGGCGTTTGCGGCGGCGATGATCCTGATGGTGCAGGTGCGCTGGGATACGACCTATGACGCCAATTTCGAAGGGCACGAGCAGGTGTTCCGGATGGAGAACAACTGGATGGACAAGGGGTTGTTCAGCACGTCCTTTTCCCGGCCGATGATAGAAATCGCCAAGACGGCCAGCCCCAATATCGAGGCGGTGGGGACGTACTGGACTATGCCACATGAAGTTACATTAAAGAAAGATGGTGAACAGACGATACTATCCGTTCCCTCTGCAAGAGTTGACAGTTCCATGTTCTCCGTGTTCCCATTTGAGTGGGTTGAGGGCTCGGCACGGGAATTCACTGCCGGCGAGACGGCTGTCGTGAGCGAGGAATATGCGAAGCTTTTCTTCGGCGATGAGAGTGCCATCGGCAAAATTTTCAAGGCCGGTAACGGAGTGGAGGTTCGAGTTGTTGGCGTTTTCAAGGATATGCCAAAGAATTGCAGTATGCACTATGGCGTGCTTGTAAATCTGGGTGACGATTATCTTGATGATTCCAATGAGTGGTCCTTCCCCGCTTTTGTAAAGCTGAAAGATCCATCTCTGGCCAAGGAAACCGCGACTCAGATGGTGAACGCCTTGCTGGAATATGTGGGCGATGATGTGGATGAGGCTCAGGCCAATGAGTTCAGGAAAGGATTCCGTATCGTTTACCTGCATGAAGCCCATTTCGAGCGCGATGTCCGGGCCAATATCGCAAGTGCGAACAAGGCGATTACCATTACGCTGGCCGCTATTGCCATCCTGCTCATTCTCATCGCCATCATCAATTTCATCAACTTTGCTTTCGCGGAGATTCCTTTCCGCATCAAGAGCATCAACACCAGGAAGGTTTTGGGCGAAGGACGCGGCTCCTTGATTGGAAGACAGCTGTTGCACGCCGGGCTTATCGCGCTCATCGCATTTGCGATTGCCTGCCTGATCATGCACGTCGTGGCCGGGACTTCCTGGGCATCGTATGTGTCGGACAGTCTGGCGCTGAAGGATAACATCGGCATTCTGGTGCTGATGCTCGGCGTGGCGCTGGTATCGGCCGTCATCGCCGGCCTTGCCCCGGCCCTGTATTCCACTTCCCAGCCTGCGGCTTTGGTCTTGAAAGGCTCTTATGGAACCAGCGTGAAGGGAAAGGCCCTTCGCAACATACTGGTAGGGCTTCAGTTCGTGTTGTCTTTCCTTTTCATCCTGATGGCCCTGTTCGTGGGCGTTCAAACCAAGTATATGATTGGAAAGGATATGGGCTTTGACGAAGCACGCGTCCTTCAGATCTGGTGCGGATATCCGGCTGGGAACCAGAAAGATGCCCTGAGAAGTCATCTGCTTCAGAATCCTTCGATTGAAGACGTGACTTTCTGCGACAGTCCGATTGTCTCTGACCAGAGGATGAGTTGGAGCCGTACCGGGGACGACGGCAATCAGGTATTTATGGAAGTGCTTCCCGTTGATGATAATTTCGTTCAGTTCTTCGGGCTTCAGATGGTGGAAGGCCGTGACTTCAGGGAGTCTGACAACCAGAACGAGGCTGGCAGCATCATTCCCAATGAGACTTTCATGCAGATGTTTCCACAGTTTCACGTTGGAAGCCTGATGTACGGCCATGTGGATAACAGCGAGATTGTCGGAGTGGTGAAGGATTTCAATTTCAAGAGTCTGCAGCACGCAATGGGCCCGCTGGTGCTTTATAACTGGGGAAAAGATGGATGGCGGTCTTTCGGAACGATGTACGTGCGGACTGTCCCCGGGGCCGATTTCAAGGATGTTTCAGATTCTATCAAGGATGCTATCTGTAAGTTCGACCCCAGACGGGAACCCGACATGATAACCGTCAGTCATCTGGACAAATGGATTGAGGATATGTACCAAAGCGAACAGTCGCTGGGGAAACTCATCACCATCGCTTCCCTTGTGGCCCTGCTGATTGCTATCATCGGGATCATCGGCCTGGTGTTCTTTGAGACGCAGTTCATCCGCAAGGAGATTGCCGTGCGGCGCGTGAATGGCGCTACGGTGGGCAGCATCCTGCAGATGATCAATAAGAAATACTTGATAATGGCCTGTGTGAGCTTCGTGATTGCAGCGCCCGTCGCTTACTGGCTAATGACCACCTGGCGGAAGAGTTTTGCCTACCAAGCGCCCGTGCCGGTGTGGATCTTCCTCGTAGCGCTGCTGGCCGTTTCCGCCATTACCCTGGCTGTGGTCACGCTCCAGAGCTGGAGAGCCGCCAATGCCAACCCTGTGGATAGTTTGAAGAATGAATAAACAATTAAATAACAACTCATTATGATTAAAGTTTCCAATCTTTCCAAAATCTTCCGGACGGAAGAAATCGAGACCACTGCTCTCAATGGTGTATCCTTCGAAATCAAGGACGGCGAGTTTGTCGCCATTATGGGGCCTTCGGGCTGCGGCAAGTCCACGCTGCTCAACATCCTGGGCCTGCTGGACAATCCCACCAGCGGCAGCTATGAACTCCTCGGCACAGAGGTGGCGAACCTCAAGGAGAAGGAGCGCACCAAGTTCCGTAAGGGCAACATCGGCTTTGTGTTCCAGAGTTTCAACCTCATCGATGAACTCAATGTCTATGAGAACATCGAGCTGCCGCTGCGCTATCTGAACATCAGCGCCGCCGAACGCAAGCAGAAGGTCACGGAGATCATGAAGCGCATGGCCATCAGCCACCGCGCGCAGCACTTCCCGCAGCAGCTCTCCGGCGGTCAGCAGCAGCGCGTCGCCATCGCTCGCGCCGTCGTGGCAGGTCCCAAGTTGATCCTCGCCGATGAGCCCACCGGTAACCTCGACTCCAAGAACGGCAAGGAGGTGATGGACCTGCTGAAGGAACTCAACGCCGAAGGTACGACCATCGTGATGGTGACCCACTCCCAGAAGGATGCCGCCCAGGCTCAAAGGACCATCGACCTCTTTGACGGTCAGATCGTCTCCGACGTCAAGAACGAACTGTAAGTGCTCCTGTCGTCCCATAATTTGGGACGATGGAAGCGAAAATGGGGGCAAAATGCTTCTATCGTCCCATAATCCGGGACAATAGAAGCAGTAGCAAGCAATCCAATGAAAAGTTACCTGAAATTCCTGTCCCGCAACAAGTTGTACACCGCCATCGAGGCGGTGGGGCTGGCGGTGAGCCTGGCGTTTGTCATCCTGATCGGCTCATACGTGGTGCAGCAGTATGAGGTGGCGCATGAGTCGCCGCGGTGGAAGCGCACGTTCGTGCTGGGAACCAACGAGTTCCTTGGACTGACCTATTGGGACAAGGAAGAGCTGGAGATGAACATTCCGGAGGTGGAGGCGGCCACCCACATGACGCTTCTCTGGCATCCGGTCATCCAAAACGGGGATCAGGCCATCCTGGTCTCCGGCATCGAGGCCGATGCCGATTTCTTCCGGGTGTTCCCGGAGTACCACCTGCTGGAGGGAAGCCTCGATGACTTTGTGGGCAAGGACGACATTCTCATCAGCGAATCCCTCTCCCGCAAGATTGCCGGTCAGGCCGGCAATGACGAAACCGTCACTCCCGGCTTGACCGGGAGTCTGATCGGCCAGGTCATCCAGGTGGACAAAGTGGACCGTACCATCAAAGGCATTTATGCCGATTTTGACGAGGCCTTTTTCATGCCGGCGGACATCATCACGAACATCACGGCCACTTGGGCTGCCGGGCAAAGCAAGAAGTTCAACAGCGTCGGCAATTACACCACCTGGTTCCGGGTGCGGGAGGATGCGGACCTGGCCGATGTCCAGGCCAAGGTCCAGGCCCTGCTGCATAAGAATTACGACGCCTCCTGGTCCGCAGAGAAAGTGGACAAATGGCACGTCTATCGCATGGACGAGGCCTTTTTCTTCACCGGCAGCAGCAACGGGCTCACCCGGACGGGCAATGCCCAGATGCTCCGGCTCCTGACTGTCGTCGTCCTGCTGCTCCTGCTGTCGGCCGTCTTCAACTATGTGAACCTGAGTCTGGCCCTTACCGGCAAACGCGCGAAGGAAATGGCCACCCGGCGCCTTCTGGGGGCCGACAAGACCGGCATCCTGTGGAAGTATATCGGCGAATCCGTGGCTTTCACCGCCGTCTGCTTTGCCGCGGCGCTCCTGCTGGCCGACCTGCTGGTGCCCATGATGAACAGCCTGGTCTCCACCGCCGACCCGGACGAGATGATGCTGGGCCTCGGCGACACCAGCGTGCGGCTCTCCATCCTGCTCACGCCCGGCTATATCCTGACCTACCTGGCCGGAATCCTGGTCCTGGGCGTCGTCAACGGGCTGCTCCCGGCTTTTGCAGCCTCGCGTTACCAGCCCATCGACGTGATCAAGGGCACGCTCCGGCGCCGGAACAAAATGGTCCTGAGCAAGGTGTTCATCGTCGTGCAGAACGTCCTCTCGGTTTTCCTGATTGCCTTCGCGCTGGTGATGGAATTGCAGATGCGCCACATGCTTGCACGGCCGATGCATGCTGCCTCGGACAATCTCTTCCACATCGAGTATTCCGCACAGGACTACGACGCCATGAAACTTTTCAAGGACAAGGTGGAGCAACTGCCCTTTGTGACCAAGGCGGGTGTCGGCCGCGGAATCCCTGGCATGATCAATATGACCGTGGGCATCAAGGTGGACGAAGAGCATCATGTCGATATGCCCGTCATCGTCTGCGACAGCACGTATTTCCAATTGCTCGGGCTGGAAGTGGAGGAAGACTTCGGCCATCCGCTGGTGCATTCGCTCTGGATGAGCCGGAGCGCCTTCAATGCCGCGGCCGTGTCGGACACATCCACCGTCTTCCCCCGGAGGATCAATGTGAACGGTGCCCAGCCCGAGTTCATCGGCGGCGTGGTGGCCGATTATCCCACCCGGCCGGCTTCGGAAAGCGTGCAGAATCCCAACGGCGGAGTCATCGTCACCCGGGTGGAAGAACTGCGGTATGCCAATTGTCTCCTCATCGGCACCACCGGGGAAGACAAATCCTATGAGGATCAGATTCTTCAAGCCTACCGGGAATTCCGTCTGGAAACTACCGGCGTGGAAGAGCCCGCCTGGCGGTACGGCTTTGTCCGGGATATCAACCGGAAGCAGCTGGCACCGGTACAGCGCACATTGCGCTTGGTGGAACTCTTCGCCGTCCTGGCCGTCCTTATCTCCCTGCTGGGCCTGCTGGCCATGAGCACCTACTTTGCCGATGAAAATACCAAGCAGATCGCCGTGCGGAAGGTCTTCGGCAGCGATGTCTTTCAAGAGACCCGGCGGACGGTCCGCAGCTACATGGCGCTGGTGGGCGTGGCTTGCCTCATTGGCATCCCGCTGGCCGTCTGGGCTGCCCGGCTGTATCTGGAGCGTTTTGCCTACCGGGTTGAAGGCTACGGCTGGGTGTTCGTTGTGGCCGTCGTCATTTCGCTGTCCATTGCCTTCGGCACCGTTCTCTGGCAGACCCTCAAGGCCGCGAAGACCAATCCGGCCACAGAATTGAAGAAAGAGTAAGATGAAGACCAAAAGCGATATTTGGATCAAAGTCCTGTCCCTGGGTGTGGGGCTGGCCGTGGGTATCGTGCTCATTGCCAAGGTGTTCTTCGAACTGAGCTACGACAGTTTCTACAAGGATATCGACCGGGTATATACCATCAACACCTGGATTTCCATGCAGGGAAACGAGAAGGACTATGGCCAGGTGAGCGGCGCCGTGGCGGTGGGCTTCATGGAAGAGGTCCCGGGCGTCGAGGCCGGTACCCGCACCACCTTCGTTTTCAACGGGGACACCTACCTGGACGAGGACGGCAATAAACTCAAAGCCAAGCTCGTCTGTGCCGATACCTGCTTCTTCCGGGTCTTCGACAGGCCCATCCTGGCCGGTGATCCGGTGAAGGCGCTGGGGAAGTGGGGGAGTGTGATGGTGAGCCGGAGTTTCGCGGAGAAGATTTCTCCACGCGCTTCGCTTGGTCGAAATGACAGTGCTTTGTCATTTCGAGCGGAGTCCGAAGGACGAAGTCGAGAAATCTCGGAGGTCATCGGCAAGCAGATCTACAACGAGGACATGGCCGGGCTGAAGTTGACCATCGAGGGCGTGTTCGAGGACTTCCCGAAGAACGGGACGCTGGATTACGACATCCTCCTGTCGATGGACACCTACGGCAAGCAGAGCACCGACAACTGGAACGGGAACGACCGGTACAAGGGCTATGTGAAACTGTTCCCCGGCGTTGACCCGGGCGCACTTTCCGATGCCATCCGCAAGATGCAGGAGGCCCATCAGCCGCTGGAGCAGATAGAGGCCCAGGGCTCTACCTTCCGCTATTTCCTGAAGCCTTTCAGCAAGATGCACACGTCCGATCCGGAGGTGAAGTCCCAGGTGATCCTGCTGTCCATCGTGGCTGCGCTCCTGATCCTGATTTCCCTGCTGAACTACATCCTGATTGTGATCTCCTCCCTGGTGAAGCGCTCCAAGGAAGTGGGCGTACGCAAGTGCTACGGCGCTGAGGGAAAGCATATCTATGTCATGCTGACGCAGGAAGCATCTCTTCATATCTTCCTTTCGCTGGGCCTGGCCGCAGTCATCATCTTCGCCGGCCGGAGTATCGTGGAAAACCTGCTGGGCGTACCCTTCACGACGCTGCTGGTGCCGCAAAGCATCGTGGCCATCGGGGCTGTGATTGCCTTCGTCCTCATCATCTCCATCGTCGTCCCGGCGGAACTGTACCAGCGGATTCCGGTCTATGCCGCCCTGAAGAACTACTCGGAGAACTCCCGGGGCTGGAAACTCGGCCTCCTGGGCGTGCAGGTGCTGATCAACGTGTTCCTGGTGGTGATGATGCTCATCATCGGCCGGCAGTATCAAAAGGTCACCCATGCCGATACCGGTTACGATTACGATAACCTCTACTATATCAGCCTCTTCGACGGTGACCGCCAGGCCATCACCCGTGCCGTCAGCGCGCTGGAGCGCCTGCCGGAAGTGAGTGGCGTGGCAACGGCCTACAACCTTCCTTTCCAGGGCTCCAACGGTGACAATGTCTATCTTCCGGACGATGACCGGGAACTGTTCAACATTGCCGACCAGTATGATTGTTCCGACGGTTTCTACGACCTGATGGGCATTGAGTTCCTGGAGGGCCGGGCGCCCCGGGATTCCTCCGAAATCGTTGTGGATGAGAAGTTTGTGAAGAAGATGGCGGAGTTTACGGACTGGAGCGACGGCGCCGTGGGCAAGCAGGTGTTCATCACCGGCCACGACCGTTCGCGGGATGTGGAGCGGAGTTATTTCACCATCTCCGGCGTGTATAAGAGTTATATCATCGGTAATCTGACCGGTGTGGACCAGCGTCCGAGCGCGCTGTTCTATGGTGAGATCGGCAGCATGTCTTCCTGGATGCCGCATGTGCTGTTCAAGATTCCCGGTCAAGCCGGGAATGACGGAACCCGTCATGGCCGGCTTGACCGGCCATCTCTGGAGAAGGTTAAACAAACGCTGGAATCGGCCCTGGAGGGTCGGGAGATCAATATCGTTTCCTACGAAGAGCAGATGCGGGCGGCATACGACGACAGCCGGAAGATGCGCAATACGATGGCCGTCGGGGCGGTGTTCTCGCTGTTGATCGCGCTGCTGGGCCTCATCGGCTTTATCCGGGACGAAAGCCTCCGCCGCAGCAAGGAAATGGCCGTCCGGAAGATCAACGGTGCCACGACCCGGGACATTTTGGGTATTTTTGCCAGGGATATCATGAAGCTTTCGACGGTGATGGCTGTCATAGCGTGTATCGGAGCCTTCTTTGTCGCCCGGAAATGGCTGGAGCAGTTCGCCGAGAAGGTTTCCCTGAACCCGCTGTATTTTATCGGCGGAGCCGTGCTGGTGCTGGCTGTCGTGCTGGTCGTCGTGGTCCTCAACTGCCTCCGCATCGCCCGGGCCAATCCCGTGGAATCGTTAAAGAACGAGTAGCATGAAAAGTTATCTGAAATTCCTCTCCCGCAACAAGTTGTACACCGTCATCGAGGCCGTGGGGCTCATCGTGAGCCTGGCCTTTGTGATTATCATCGCGTGCTATACCTGGCAACAGTTTTCCGTGTCGCGGGAAGCACCTGATCATAAAAGGATCTTTGCGCTGACCACCGGTCAGGGCGATTGGATGTCCGCCTGGCCGGGCGAACTGGCCCTGGTACAGGACCGCATCCCGGATGTGGAGATGGGAGGCAGGGTCAACATGTACGGCACCACCGCCTCGTTCGACGGGCGGCGCGTTCCCGGGAATCCGACCCTCTATGAGGTGGATCCGGAGATCTTCGAAATCCTTCCGCAGACGTTCCTCTCCGGGGGCGTGGAGACGCTGAACGACAGGAATCAGGTGATTCTGAGCGAGTCGTTTGCCTCCAAGATCTCTCCGGACATGGATCCTGTGGGCAAAACCATCGTCGTGCGCAATGATACCTGCGTGATCGGAGGCGTCCTTCGGGTTCCGGAGCATTCCATCCTGAAGGAGAGCGACATTTACCTGTCTTTCGGCGAGCCGGATGCGCCGTCCATGTCGGAGTTCATTCATCCGGTGGATCTGGTGCTGGTCCGGCTCCGCGAAGGGGCCGACCAAAAGGCCGTAAGATCCCTCGTGGACACGCTCGTCACCCGGGAGTTCGACAAAATGTACCAGGTCAACAAGCCGGAGACCTCGATGACCGTTCCTTTCCGGGAACTGTATTTCTCGCCCGTTTACAGCGGCGTGCTCAAAAAGGGGAATGCCACCCTGGTCTATGTCCTCCTGGCCATTGGGGTGCTGCTGCTCGTATCGGCCCTGTTCAATTATATCAACCTCTCCATCGCCCTCTCCGGCAAGCGGGCCAAGGAGATGGCCATCCGTTCCACCCTGGGGGAATCCAAAGGCAGCATCCGGTGGCGTTACATCACGGAGTCAGTCCTCTTCGTCGCCGTCTGCATGGCGCTGGCGCTGCTCGTGGCCAAATCCCTGGAGCCCCTGTTCAACCGGTATGTGGCGGGGGACATCGGCCTTCATGTCGATCTGTCCTCGTCGTATCTGGCTGCATTTGCCGTTCTCGCCGTCCTGATCGGCCTGGTCTCCGGGCTCGTTCCGGCATGGCTGGCATTCCGGCATAACCCGGTGGCCGTCATCAAGGGAGAGCATCGACGCCAGACCAAGACGGTCCTTTCCCGGGTTTTCATCGTCCTGCAGAATGTCATCACCGTGACCCTCATCTCCCTGGCACTGGTGATGGAACTGCAATACCGGCATCTGATGGACATGCCGCTCGGGGCGGATGTCGATGGACTGTACTTCCTGTCCTCGGGGACCGTGGGCACGGATGCCCTGGCGGCGAAGCCGTACGTGGACCGGATCGGCAAGAGCGAAGGTTTTCCCGGCAGGGGGCATATGTCCTTTACGACGACCGTGAACGGACAGAAGGCCTTCGTCGGGATGCTCCAGTGCGACGAAACCGCTTTCGATATGTTCGGCTTCGATATCGTGGAGGACTTCGGGACGCCGCGGAAGAATTCCCTCTGGTTCACCGAGTCCGCCGCCCGGTTGTATTCGGTGGACAAAGGGCGGACCGACCTTCCGGACCCGTTCCCGTACCTGGCCCCCGACTCGCATATCGGCGGAATCATCAAGGACTACGCCGTCAAGGGCCCGACCGAATTGGAAGGGAACCAGTTCGGTGCCGTGTCGGTCGAAGCCCTGGAGGGAAATTCCAGCGTCATCCTGAAACTGAACCGGTTCGATGCCGATGTCCGGGCCGAACTCAAGGAGATCGGCCGGGAGGAAAGTCTCCGGCTGACGGGGAACGAAGACTATGGGGAAAAGAGGTACGGTTACATCCCCGAACTGATTGAAAAGGGGATGGAAAAGACCCGTAACTTCATCAGTCTGATCGAACTGTTCATGTTCCTTTCCACCATGATCTCCCTGCTGGGACTCGTGGCGATGAGTGCCTACTACGCCGGCATGCAGACGAAGGACATCGCCGTCCGGAAGGTCTTCGGCGGCAGCGTCGCCTCCGAAACCGGGCGTTCCGTCAAGGAATACATGGTCCTGGTAGGCATCGCGGTCCTCGTCGGCGTCCCCATCGCCATCTTCCTCGCCGAACGGTATTTACGCCAATTCTGGTACCGGATCGACGGCTACGGCTGGGTCTTCGCCGCCGGTGCACTCATCGCCCTCATCATTTCTTTCCTCGCCGTCCTCGGTCAGACCCTCAAGGCCGCCCGCACCAATCCGGCGGAGGAGTTGAAGAAGGAGTAGGGGACGAAGGTCCCAGTTTTGCCTTGAGCCGCTGGCGGGCCTTGGTGACGGAGGCGGGCGAAATGCCCAGGAGGACGGCCTGCTCGGATACGGAGAACTGCAAAAGATTAAGCTTTCCGTCCGGTACAACTTTAACGCCGCCCAGAGCAAATACCGCGGCACCGGCGCCGGCGCCGACAGCAAAGCCAGAATGTAAAAAAATTCGTATATTTATCCTTATGAATATCAGACTTGAAACCCCTGCCGATTTCCACGAGGTGGAAAACCTCACGCGGGAGGCATTTTGGAACGTATATCGTCCCGGCTGCACGGAACATTATGTGCTGAACCGGTATCGGAACAATCCGGACTTCATCCCGGAACTGGATTTCGTCATGGAGGAAGATGACCGCATTATCGGCCATGTAATGTTCTCCAAGGCCGAAATAACCCTGGATGACGGCGGCGTATTCCCTTCCTGGACCTTCGGCCCCATCAGCATTCACCCCGACTATAAACGCAAGGGTTATGGCCTTAAATTGCTTAACTACGCCTTGGGGAAGGCCCGCGAGAGGGGTATCGGCCTTCTGCAGATGGAAGGCAATATCGATTTCTACAGTCATGCAGGCTTTGACCTTGCCAGTAAACTCCATATCCATTATCATGGCGAGCCGCGTGGCGCCGAGGTTCCGTACTTCCTTGCCCAGGAACTGATTTCCGGCTATTGGGGAGGCCGTGAGGGTACCTACTGCCCGCCCAAGGGTTACTTTGTGGCCGATGAGAATCCGGAGGCCTTCGAAGCATACGAGGCCACCTTCCCCCATAAAGAGAAGGCCTTCCTGGAGGGGCAGTTGCCCCAGTTCTGCCAGAGCTGCGGAATGCCGCTCACAGCAGACCTCCTGGGAACCAATGCCGATGGGAGCAAGAACATGGATTATTGCATTTTCTGTTACAAGGACGGCCGCTTCCTGCAGGATGTCACCATGGAAGGAATGATAGACCATTGCCTGAAATACCTGGACGAGATGAACCAGATGATGCCTGCCCCCATGACGGCAGAAGAATATCGGAAGATCGCTTTATACCACTTTCCCATGCTGAAACGATGGAGAAGATGAATGTGAGAAAACACTGGATTGACAATCTCCGCCGTATCCCGCTGGTGAGTTGGTGTGTGTTTGGGGAAAAACAAAAAGTCAAACATATAAACTACCTCAAAAGTACTTAGAATGCCTTTTCGGCTTGGTTCAGTGATAATCGTATTTCTTAGTTTTGTCACAAGGATAATCAATATTGATTATTTTGCGCACAAAAGTAAGCCATATAAGTTGCCATAAGTATCCTGTTTCAGGTAGATATGGCAAATTATAGACGGTAAAGGCCCATTTCAAGGTATGGCTGAATCGTCGAAATGACTCTCATTTGTTTAGCATAGTCCATGAGGAGAGAAATGTTTCGTTCTCTTCGATGAAGGTAGTTACTTAGGATTTCGACAGCCACGTCCGTCCCTATTTTATTGCGGAACTTAATAGCAGAGAATGATGCCTGTCATCTTAGGCGCTACGACCTTCCTGTGCTTTTCGATGGCGATATAGAATCCGTTGGGAATCTGTGTTGTCAGGTTATAATAGTTCCACGCCGAATACAGACAGGTCACACCTCCTGGAACAATCCTTTCTATGTCCATCATCATTGAGGTCTGTTCTTCTGGAAGAATATACACACCTTTTTTGATCCTGATGACATTGCCGGAGTTTAGCTCCTTGTTGATCCCATAGTATCCCCGGGGCGCGCTCAGTTCACGCGTCCTTATCGTTCCGCCACTTTTGGAAATATCTTGAAGGAATGTTGACATATAGCACCAATTCGCAACAAAGATACGGCTAATTATTGAAGTAGCCGTAGTATCTTGCTGATTTTTATGATTATTACACAATGAAATTATATGCTATCGGATGTAATTGGAGCCTTTTATACTCTTTTTACATCCGTTCTGATGTAGTTTTCGTTGCACGAGGTATAGACCCGGCAAAATTATTATAAATCTTGTCAATTATTTGAATTATTGACGGAAAATATATAGTTTTGCATCGGAATGACTACGAAAGAGATCATACGATGCTATGCTAGTTTACAGCCAGAGCAGAGATTTTCGCGAAAAGATCTTCTATCTTGGATGCGGGAGGTCGGATTGTTCCGTGATGGCTCAGAGGCGGCAATCAATCTGTCCTTAAGCCTGATGCTGAAAAACTGCGAGCTAATCAAGGAGTCTTGGGGCACCTATCTTTTACCCATACAAAAGAAGCGTCTTTTTATACCAGTTCCAAGCAAGGAAATCAGGGATATTAATCAGTTATTGAAAGAAGAGTTCCCATACACTAACATTTGCGTTTGGGATCCTCAGATTATTGTCCCTTTCATGCAGCACATTCCTAATCTTAATCTGCTGATTGTTGAGATTGAGAGGATAGGCATGGAACCAGCGTTCAATCTTCTGCAAGAAAAGGTAAGTGAGCGGAGGGTAATCTTTAATCCTTCTTCTGAGGATTATGCCCGTTATGTCTCCGGCTTTCCCAGCATCATTGTCAAACCTTTGATTTCGCAATCACCGCTGGTTGATTTTGGCGGCATTAATATGCCAAGACTGGAAAAGGTGATGGTGGATATTTCTGGCGATGTGGAGTTCGGCTTTGCTCAGGGAGCAGAGCTTTATACAATCTTTGATAATTTGTTGTCGTCCTTTGTCGTTAACTTGAAATCTCTTTACCGGTATGCCGATCGACGAGCACGGAGAAGCCTAGTTGAGAATATTGTAAAAACCTGTGAGCCATGATATTGAAAGAAAGCAGAGAGTTGGAATGGATTCAACAACTTCGTATACGCTATCCTTATACGAATCCAACTCTGATTGAGAAGGCCATCCGTGCATTTTCATTGTTGGAGGCTCTTGCTGTATCCGGGTGTCCGTTTGTCTTCAAAGGCGGAACGGCGCTAATGCTACATATGAACAGCGCAAAGCGAATTTCAATAGACGTCGATATTATCTGCGAGCCGGGTACAGACGTGATTGGTTATCTTAATAAGACGGCACGGGATTATGGCTTTGGGGAGGTTATTTCTGGCGAAAGAGTTTCCAGGACGAATGTCCCCAAGACACACGCCAAGTGCTATTACACCGTGTCTTACCACACCAACCCTTTGTTGCTGGCCGGGGAGGAGGAAGAAAAGATTCTCTTGGATGTCTTATTCGATGAAGTTGAGTACCAAGAGTTGGTAAAAAAGCCGATAGAGAGTCCCTTCCTTCTGAGTGAAGGCAATCCAGTCTTAGTGAACACGCCCAGTCTGATGGATATTCTCGGAGACAAAATGACTGCGTTTGCCCCGAATACCACGGGAATCCCTTACTTTAAGGCTGAGAAGCGCTGCTCAATGGAAATCATCAAGCAGTTGTTTGATGTTGCTTCCATCTTTGATCAAACGACGGATCTGGAAGTCGCCAAAAATACGTTCTCCCGTATCGTCCCCGTTGAATTGGCGTATCGTGACAAGCAGATGTTGAATGAGACGGATGTTCTGAACGATATTATGAATGTCTCCAGGATTATCTGTACATGGGGCTACGATGATGCTTTCCAATATGGCGAACTTTCTGATGGTGTCGGACGTGTTAGGGATTTCATTCATAGCGAACGGTATAACTATGATGGTGCCGTAGTGAATGCATCCAAGGCCGCATATCTTGCCGCCTTAACCCTAACAGGTAAGAATGACGTACTTCATTTCGACCCTCAAATGAATCTGTCTGGAGTTACCCTCTCTAACGCAGTGGATCCCAAATTGAAGCGCTTGAAGAAGTATCGGCCAGAGGCTTTCTTCTATTGGAGTCAAGTTGACACTCTTTTGAAAGAATAAGGAATCCGAAGGCTGGACTCTGGAAGACCGGAAGCAGTTGGCCGAAGATTTCGTCCGGGCTTTTGACAAGGTCCGACAACCCTCATCTCCATCTCGACTGCAACCGCGTCGATATGGACAATTGCCTGAACAGCGACCACCGGATCGGCATCCGGGCCAAGACGGCCGCCGAGGAGATCAACCGTCTGCGCGGCTAGAAACGCACGGAGGAGAGGTTCGAAGAGAACAAGGCCCGCATCAAGAAGGATTGCCTCGCGGTCCTGGCCGGATTAAAAAAGTTCTCCTGGGAGAAGTACACTGCAGCACTGGAGGCAAAAGGATATACCGTCAAACTGAAGCTGGATGCCTCGGTGACTGTACGGGGATACACAATCCTGAGTGGAAACTCCGCCTATAAATCCTCCATCATCAGC
>CACZKE010000034.1 GCA_902781705.1 uncultured Bacteroidia bacterium | reverse complement strand
ACCGGGGACGTGCTGGGGAGCGGTTAGGTGGATTCGTTGCATGGGTGCAGTTTCATTGCATGGATGCGGTTCCGTATTAGCACGCGCCCGGGAACGTTTTTCTTGCGTTTCGTAGCCGCTCACGTGCTGCGGCACGGCGTGGGGAACGGTTGGGGCCGGTCTCGTGCCCGGGGACGTGCTGGGGAGCGGTTTAGGAGGGTTCGTTGCATGAGTGCAGTTTCGTTGCATGAATGCGGTTCCGTATTAGCACGCGGCGGGGAACGTTTCCATTGGATATCGTAGCTGCTCACGTGCTGCGGCACGGCGCGGGGAACGGTTGGGGCCGGGTTCTTGCCCGGGGACGTGCTGGGGAGCGGTTTTGGAGGGTTCGTTGCATGGGCGCAGTTTCGTTGCGTGGATGCGATTTCTTTCTTTGCAAGCACGGCACGGGGAATGTTTCCCTCGTGAATCGTAGCCGCCCACGTGCTGCGGCACGGCGCGGGGAACGGTTGGGGCCGGTTTCGTGCCCGGGGACGTGCTGGGGAGCGGAGGGGCACAGTTGCATGACCGGGGACGTGCCCAGGGACATGCTGGGGAGCGGTTAGGTGGATTCGTTGCATGGGTGCAGTTTCGTTGCATGGATGCGGTTCCGTATTAGCACGCGGCGGGGAACGTTTTCCTCGTGAATCGTAGCCGCCCACGTGCTGCGGCACGGCGCGGGGAACGTTTAGGATCCGTTTCGTTCCTTGAGCGTACTCATGGGCCGGAGGAGGGCGTGCCCTCGACGGCGGCGAGGGTGGCGATGGAGATGCGGGCGGAGGTGTATGGGCGGAGGGCGGCGTAGCAGGCGTACAGGGTGGCGCCGGTCGTAAACGTGTCGTCCACGAGGAGGATGTGCCGAGCATGGGCCAGGGCCTCTTGGGGAGATTCCCGGTCAAGCCGGGAATGACGGAGGGCGCCAAGCAGGGAATGACGGAGGGCATCAGGCCAGAAGTGACGGAGGGCATCAGGCCAGAAGTGACGGAGGGCGCCAAGCAGGGGATGACAGAAAGCATCAAGCAGGGGATGGGGTGTCTGGTCATGCTGAGGCTGGGAAGAGGCGTCCCGGCGGGAGGGGGCGAAGGAGACCTGAAAGGCGGAGGCGACGTTGCGGGCTTTTTGCTCGACGGTGAGTTTGGTTTGGGTGCGGGTGCGTCGGGCCCGCACAAGAATATCAGAACGGCACTGGACAGAGGGATGAAGATTCTTTCGTCGACCTCCGGTCTCCTCAGAATGACAAAAACACAACACCTTCGGTC
Source organism: uncultured Bacteroidia bacterium (assembly GCA_902781705.1). Taxonomy (GTDB): domain Bacteria; phylum Bacteroidota; class Bacteroidia; order Bacteroidales; family UBA932; genus Cryptobacteroides. The sequence goes on along the minus strand of CACZKE010000034.1, from coordinate 23,276 downwards.
TCGAATGACAGCAGCAAACACCTCCGGTCCCTTCAGAAGGATAGCGACAAACACCTCCGGTCCCTTCAGAATGACAGGAGCAAACACCTTTGGTCTCCTCAGAATGAGAGGAACTAACACCTTCGATATCTTCAGAATGACAGTGACAAGCACCTTCGGTTCCCTCAGAATGATAAAAGGCATCGCAGATCGCCTGGGCGAGGATTTCGGCCTGGTTATAGCCGCGGGAGCGGAGGCGGGTCCAGTGGAGGGGGACGGGGATGATGAGGTCCACGTCGGCAAAGTGGGGGGCGGTGGCGAGGCGTCGGCCCAAAAGACCACCGTAGAAGCGGCCGGCGGCGAGGTCGGCGTGGTATTTCAGGGCACGTGGGATGGCACGGTAGGGGCCTTTGTAGTGCATGAGGGCGGCGGCATAGGCATAGTCCATGCGCTCGTCGGCGGCCCGGTGCCGCTCGAGGACGGCGTTGAACCGGTCGGCCAGGGGGTTATGGGCCGATAGCCAATGGTAGGTGTACGGCACATCGGCGGCGCAGGCAAGGCACAGGTGCCGCTCGCGAAGGCCGAGGCGGCACCCGCACGCGAGGCACTCGCGAGGGAGGAAAAGGTCCAGAATGGCGCGAAGATAAAAGGGCATGGCGATCCATTATTTAGATTCTTTCGTCGACCTTCGGTCTCCTCAGAATGACAGTAACACAACAACCTCCGGTCTCCTCAGAATGACAAAAACACAACACCTTCGGTCTCCTCAGAATGACAGCAGCAAACACCTCCGGTCTCCTCAGAATGACAATAACCCATGTGGCAAGTTAGCGCACATAAAAGAAAAACAACACAAGTTGTGGATAACTTGTGTTGTTTCAGTATGCTTTTTAATGTTTCCGGTCGCCCGGGAACCGGGCCGGGACCTGAAACAACGCGCTTTAAGCCGCCTTGCGAGCCTGGATCTTATGCACGAAGGTGATCAGAACGGAGCCCAGGATGCCGGCGCAGAGGGAGCCCATGAGGACGGCGATCTTGCCGGCGTCGCGGAGGTGCTGGGTGACTTCGGCGGGGATGTCGGGACCGGCGAAACTCAGGGTATCGACAAAGATGGACATCGTGAAGCCGATACCGCCCAGGCAGGCGACGGCGAAGAGCATGGGCCAGGTGGACTTGGCGGGCATCTCGCCCACCTTGCACTTGATGGCGATCCAGGAGGCGAGGGTGATGCCGAGGGGCTTGCCCAGCAGCAGACCCAGGAAGATGCCCATGCCTACCCCGCCGAGGGTCGCGTCATACGCGAACACGTTGAAATACGACGGATCGGTGATCTCCACGCCGGCGTTGGCGAGGGCGAAGATGGGCATGATCAGGAAGTTGACCCAGGGATTGAGTTTATGCTCCAGCCGGTAGGACGGCGGAACGGTACGCTTGGTGAGGCCGGAAAGATGACGCAGGTAGTGGCGCTGCGGGCCGTTCGGGAAGTCTTCCCGCGTGGCGATGGCCTCCGCCTCGAGGAGTCCGTTGTACAGGATCCGGGCGCGGCGGTGGAACTTGGCCTGGTTGTAGCGGGCCTCCATCGGGATCAGGAACGCGATGACGACACCCGTCATCGTGGCGTGGATGCCGCTGTAGTAGAACAGGAACCACACGATGATGGCCGGGATGGCATAGAAGGCCGTCCGCTTTTCGCCGAGACGCTTCATCAGGAACACGAAGCCGATCACCAGGAAAGCGATTCCCAGCAGCAACAGGTTGATCTTCCCGCCATAGAAAATGGCCACGACGAGGATGGCGATGAGGTCGTCGGCAATGGCGAGGGCCGTCAGGAAGACCTTCAGGGACACGGGCACGCGGTCGCCCAATATCGACAGAATACCCACCGCAAAAGCGATATCCGTCGCCGTGGGGATTCCCCAGCCGCTGGCCGCGACGGTCCCATGGTTCACCAGTGTGAAAATGAGGGCCGGCACCGCCACGCCGCCGAAGGCCGCGATGATGGGCAGGATCGCCTTCTTGAAGGACGACAGTTCGCCGCACACGACCTCCCGCTTGATTTCCAGGCCCACGGTGAAGAAGAAGATCACCATCAGGATGTCGTTGATGAACTTCTCCACCGTCATCCCGTGCGGGAACACCCAGTCGATGGCGCCGCCGGGGCTCTTGATGTTCATCGTCAGGGACGTCTCCAGGAAATCATGATAGAGGTGCTTCGTAAAGGGCAGGTTCGCCAGGAGCATCGCCACGACCACGCAGGCCAGGAGGACGACGCCGTTGGCCCAGGGCTGCTTGGAAAACTTGTCCTGGGAGATGCGGAAGTTGTGGACTTCCTTGTTCCACCAATAAATCGGAATGAGTGCCATTATTCGCCGTAGATATAAAGATGCTGTTCCGGAGTGAGGGTGTCGATGCGGACGCCCCAGGAAGCCAGTTTCCGGGACGCGACCTCATGATCGATCTCCGCAGGGACATTGTGGAGTTTGCCCACGAGTTCGTCGCGGTGTTCCACCAGATACCGGGCGCTCAGGGCCTGGATCGCGAAGGACATGTCCATGATCTCCGCCGGATGGCCGTCGCCCGCGGCGAGGTTCACGAGCCGGCCCTCGCCCAAGATATACACCGTGCGGCCGTTTTCGAGGGTATAGGCCTCGATGTTCTGCCGGGCCGGATGGTGCTCCACGGCGTGCTCCCGGAGCCAGGCGACATCCACCTCCACGTCAAAGTGGCCGGCGTTGCAGCAGATGGCCCCGTCCTTCATCCGAAGGAGTTCGGCCGGCGTGATCACGTCCTTGCAGCCCGTGGCGGTGACGAACAGGTCGCCGAGGGGGGCGGCATCGGCCATGGGCATCACCCGGAAGCCGTCCATCGCGGCCTCGAGGGCCTTGACCGGATCCACTTCCGTGACGATGACCCGGGCGCCGAGGCCCTTGGCCCGCATGGCGATTCCCTTGCCGCAGAGGCCGTAGCCAGCGACGACGACATCCTTCCCCGCGACGATAAGGTTCGTCGTGCGGTTGATGCCGTTCCAGACGCTCTGGCCCGTACCGTAACGATTGTCGAAAAGATGCTTGCAGTCGGCGTCGTTCACGAGCATCATCGGGAAGGTGAGTTTCCCTGCGCGGTCCATCGCCTTCAGGCGGAGGATGCCGGTCGTCGTCTCCTCGCAGCCGCCGATCACGCCGGGCAGCAACTCCGGGAACTCCCTGTGAATCAGCGTCACCAGGTCTCCCCCATCGTCGATGATGATGTTCGGGCCCACCTCCAGCACACGCCGGAGGTCATCCTCGTACTCCTCCATGGTCGCGCCGTGGATGGCGAAGACATTGAGCCCCTCGTGGACCAGCGCCGCGGCCACATCGTCCTGCGTGGACAAAGGGTTGCAGCCGGTGGCATACATTTCCGCTCCGCCGGCGGCCAGGCACAGGCACAGGCGCGCCGTCTTGGCCTCCATGTGCACGCTCAGGGCGATCTTCAGGCCGGCGAACGGCTTGGTGTCGATGAAATCCTTCTCGATGCCGTCAAGCAGCGGCATGTGGTCGCGGACCCACTGGATCTTGAGCGCTCCGCTTTCCCACAGATTGATGTCTCGGATGTGACTGGACATAGTCTTTATCATTAAGGAGTGCAAAGTTAGCAAAAGATTCGGAGAAATTTCGACAGAAAGTTGCTACCTTTGGGTGCACTGAAACCAGAAGTGACCATCAGACTGTTTATCGATATGAAACGATTTGTTATCCTGGCAGCGGCAGCCATGCTGGCGGCTTGCTGCGCCCCCCAGGCCAACATCCTGACATCGGCGGAAAAAGCCGAGGGCTGGGAACTCCTCTTCGACGGCACCACCCTTAACGGATGGCGCAGTTTCAACGAAACCGCCCTCGTAGGCGAATCCTGGGTCGTCGAGAACGGCACCATCAAGGCCACCGGCAAGGGTGACGACGCCCACGGCTACATCGTCACGGACAAGGTCTATGGGAACTTCGACCTCAAGTGGGAATGGAAGATTTCCAAGGGCGGCAACTCCGGCATGCTCTACCATGTGGTGGAAGGTCCGCAATACGCCGTCCCGTACGTCACTGGTCCCGAGTATCAACTCATTGACGACGAGAACTTTACCGAAATGAACGACGGCTACGTCCTCGAGCCCTGGCAGCGCTGCGCCGTGGACTACGCGATGTACGTCCCCGATTTCGAGAAGCGAAACCTCAAGCCCGCCGGTGAGTGGAACCAGTCCGAAATCATCTTCGACAACGGGCACGTCACCTACCTCCTCAACGGCCAGATTACCGTGGAGTTCGACGCCTGGACCCCCGACTGGTACGCCCGCAAGAACAGCGGCAAATGGGAGAACGCCCCGGAGTACGGCCTCGCCCGCCGCGGAGTCATCTGCCTTCAGGACCACGGCTACCCTGCCTGGTTCCGCAACGTAAAAATCAAGGAGTTACCCGCCAAGGAAACGGAAGAGGTCCTCTTCAACGGCAAGGACCTCACCGGCTGGGTGAACTACGGCACCGAGCTCTGGTATGTCGATGAAGAAGGTAACCTCGTGTGCGAAAGCGGCCCCGACAAGGGCTACGGCTACTTCGCCACGGAGAAGTACTACGACGACTTCGACCTCTCCCTCGAGTTCAAGCAGGAGGCCAACGGCAACTCCGGCGTCTTCATCCGCTCAACGGTCGATGGTACCACGGTAAGCGGCTGGCAGGTGGAGGTCGCCCCCAAGGGCAATGACACCGGCGGCATCTACGAATCCTACGGCCGCGGCTGGCTCATCCAGATCCCCGACGAGAAGGAGGAAATCCTGAAGGAAGGCGAGTGGAACACGATGCGCATCCTCTGCCAGGGCGACCGGGTCCGGACCTGGCTCAACGGCGAGCCCATGGTGGACATCACCGATGCGAAGATCGGCGCCGGCAACGGCCGCATCGCCCTCCAGATCCATGACGGCGGCGGCATCAAGGTCCGCTGGCGCAACCTGAAGGTGAAGACACTGTAACGTTTTTTTCGTACCTTTGTCCTCACTGAAACCAAAAACTTGAAAGAAAATGGGAATGTTAGACGGAAAGGTGGCCCTCGTCACCGGCGCCGCGCGCGGCATCGGCAAGGCCATCGCACTCAAATTCGCATCGGAAGGCGCGGATGTCGCCTTCACGGACCTCGTCATCAACGAAGCGGCGGAGGAAACCATCGCCGAAATCGCCGCGTACGGTCATAAGGTGAAGGGCTACGCTTCCAACGCAGCCAACTTCGACGAGACGCACGCCGTCGTGGAGGAGATCCTCAAGGACTTCGGCAAGATCGACATCCTCGTCAATAACGCCGGCATCACCAAGGACGGCCTCGTGATGCGCATGAGCGAGCAGCAGTGGGACGCGGTCATCGCCGTGAACCTCAAGAGCGCCTTCAACTTCATCCACGCCGTCGTGCCGGGCATGGCGCGCCAGAAGGGCGGTTCCATCATCAACATGGCTTCCATCGCCGGCCAGATGGGCAATCCCGGCCAGGTCAATTACGCCTCCTCCAAGGCCGGCCTCATCGCCATGGCCAAGTCCGTCGCCAAGGAAATGGGTTCCCGCGGCATCCGGGCCAATGCCATCGCCCCGGGCTTCATCGTCTCCGAGATGACGAACGCCCTCCCCGAAGCCGTCCGCGAAGAGTACATCAAGCAGATTCCGCTGCGCCGCGGCGGCACCGTCGAGGAAATCGCCAACACGGCCCTCTACCTCGCCTGCGACCTCTCCTCCTATGTGACCGGTCAGGTGATCGCCGTCAACGGCGGCCTGTACTGCTAGGACCGTCCCGGCCAAAAGGCTGGCAATCAGCACATTAAAAGAAACTCCCTGGTACATTTGCACCAGGGAGTTTTGCATAATCAGATCAAAGCCAAACAGTTCGCCGGGACGGCCTAGTTCCGCAGCAGGATCTGGCCGCCGACGGCATCGACGGTGATGGTCGAGTCCCGATGGACGGTGCCGTCCAGGATGGACTTGGCCAGCAGGTTCACGAGTTCACGCTGCATCAGACGCTTGATTGGACGGGCACCGTAGGAGGGCTCGTAGCCGTTTTCCACCATGTAGTCCTCGAAGGCGGGGGTGAAATCGACCGTGATGCCGTTCTCGGACAACTTGTGCCGGAGGTCGTCCATCTGGATGTGCAGGATGTCGCGGATGTCGGCCTTGGAGAGCGGGTCGAACATGATGATCTCGTCGATCCTGTTCAGGAACTCGGGACGGACGGACATCTTGAGCACGTCAAGTACCTTGGCGCTGCACTCTTCCAGCAACTGGCGGCGCTGCGCGATGGCCTGGACATTCACCCCGTCCACCTCCGGCAGCCGTTCCATGTAACTCTGGATGATGTCCGAGCCGGCGTTGGAGGTCATGATGAGGATGGTGTTCTTGAAGTCCACGGTGCGGCCCTTGTTGTCCGTGAGCCGGCCGTCGTCCAGGACCTGCAGGAGCACGTTGAAGACGTCCGGATGGGCCTTCTCGATCTCGTCCAACAGGACCACCGAGTACGGTTTCCGCCGCACGGCCTCGGTCAGTTGGCCGCCCTCGTCGTAGCCCACGTATCCCGGAGGCGCACCCACGAGCCGGGAGACGGTGTGCCGTTCCTGGTACTCGGACATGTCGATCCGGGTGATCATGTTCTCGTCGTTGAACAGGAACTCCGCCAAGGCCTTCGCCAATTCGGTCTTACCCACGCCGGTCGTACCCATGAACAGGAAGGATCCGATCGGGCGCTTCTCGTTGGAAAGGCCGGCGCGGTTGCGGCGGACGGCATCGGACACGGCCTGGATGGCCCGGTCCTGCCCCACAACCCGCTTGTGCAGTTCGCTTTCCATCCGCAGGAGTTTCTCCTTCTCGCTCTCCAGCATCCGCTTCACGGGGATGCCGGTCCATTTCGCGACGACCTCCGCAATGTCCTCCGGAGTAACCGCCTCGGTGACAATGGGTTCCTTGATCGCAGCCGCTTTGGCGGACAGTTCGTCGATGGTCTTCTGCGTCGCGACCATCTTGCCGTAGCGCAGTTCCGCGACCTTGCCGTAGTCGCCCGCGCGCTCGGCCGAGGCCGCCTGGATCTTGTATTCCTCCATCTCCTGGCGGGCATTCTGCAGGCCGGCGAGGATGTCCTTCTCCTCGTTCCAGCGCTTCATGAGGCCGTCCCGTTTTGCGTTCAGTTCCGAGAGTTCCGCCTCCAGTTTCTCCATCTTCAGGGACACGCCCTCGCGCTTGATGGCCTCCTTCTCGATCTCCTTCTGCCGGATGGCGCTGTTCAGTTCGTCGATGGGCTCCGGCACGGAGTTCATCTCCAGCCGCAGCTTGGACGCAGCCTCATCCACCAGGTCAATGGCCTTGTCCGGGAGGAATCGGGAGGTGATATACCGGTGCGACAGGTTCACGGCCGCGATCAGCGCGTCGTCCTCGATCCGCACCTTGTGGTGGTTCTCGTAGCGCTCCTTCAGGCCACGGAGGATCGCGATGGATTCCGCGGGCGAGGGTTCATCGACCATCACCATCTGGAACCGGCGCTCCAGGGCCTTGTCGGTCTCGAAATACTTCTGGTACTCGTCCAGGGTGGTGGAGCCGATAGTACGGAGTTCGCCACGGGCCAGGGCCGGCTTCAGGATGTTGGACGCGTCCATCGCGCCGGAGGTACGTCCCGCGCCCACCAGCGTATGGATCTCATCGATGAACAGGATGATCTCGCCGGCGGAGTCCACGACCTCCTTCACGACACCCTTGAGCCGCTCCTCAAATTCACCCTGATATTTCGCGCCCGCGATGAGGGCGCCCATGTCCAGGGAATATATCTGCTTGGTTTTCAGGTTCTCCGGCACGCGGCCCGACACGATGTTCTGGGCAATGCCCTCCGAGATGGCGGTCTTGCCCACGCCGGGCTCGCCCACCAGGATCGGGTTGTTCTTGGTCCTCCGCGAGAGGATCTGGAGCACCCGCCGGATTTCGTCGTCCCGGCCGATGACCGGGTCCAACTTGCCCTGCGAGGCCCGTTCGTTCAGGTTCACTGCAAATCGCTGCAGGAAGGAATTTTCGTTGTTATTTGCCATAGTCTTGCTTCTCCTTTTTATCCGGTGGCGGGACTATGCAGCGACAGCCGTCTGCCCGCTACGGACAAACGGCTATCGTCAAACTTTATTCCTTTGGGCGGGAGACTGACAATTTGTCAGTGGTTCGACAGGCTCACCAACCGTGGTTCGACAAGCTCACCAACCGCCCCGCGAGGTGCTATTCAGCGGTCGGATCGGTCTGCGGGATTTCCACCGGGAAGGCCGGGGTCTCGGAAGCCGGGGCGGCCTGGTTCAGGATCTCGGTGCTCACGGAATCGTTGGTGTTGGCCTGGGAACCGTGGGAGAGGATCAGGGTGCTGGCGATGGCGAGTACGAGGATGAAGGCGACCAGGTACCAGGTGGCCTTCTCCAGGATGGTGGCCGTCTGGCGCACGCCAAGGGCCTGGTTGGCGGAGGTGAAGTTGGTGGCGAGGCCGCCGTCCTTGCCGTTCTGCAGGAGGACGACCACGATCAGCAGGATGGCCGCGAGGATGATCAGGACGACCAGGATGGTGAATGCTACGTTCATATCTTTAATTCAATTTGTCAATAAGGGATGCAAAGTAAGCACTTTTTTCCGGATTATCCAAAAGCAGACGGGAATAAATGCGGCGCGCTTCCTCCACGCAGCCCTGTTCGGCAAAGATCCGGGCCAGGGTTTCGGTGGCGTAGCGGTCCGCGAGATCCGTACTGTCCTTATCGTCCCGGGAGCCGTCGGCGCGCGGCTTCACGGCGAAACGGGTGAAGATATTGTCGTCCGAACGGCGGACATTCTTGTACTGCGACTGTGAGAAGTAGTCTCCGCCCACGACATGGACCTCGCGCTCCTCCTCCGCTTCGGCCTCGGGGGACGGGCCGATGTAGGAGCGGATCAGGGCCCCGGCGTCCTTGTCGGCATAGTCGGCCTTGCGGCCGGCGCGGAGAAGGTCGGCGACTTTCCGGCGGTCGCCGATGTACAGGGCCTCCTGCGCGTACTGCTCCGTTCCCCAGTCGTCGCCGCCGGAGCGGGACATCCTGGCACAGAGTTCCTTCCGGGCCGATGCGAACCAGGGATACAGGTGCACCACCCCGGCGAGTTCATCCATCGTCAGGGTACCAAGGTCGATATAATCGGGGCTTACCATTGGGCGACGGTGGCGTTGAAGATATCCTCGACCAACTTCTCGATGATTGTCGTACACAGGGAACTCTCCACAGCGTCGAGGGAGTTCGTGGAATCGTAGTCCTCGTAGGCCGAGAAGGACTTGTTGGACAGGTCGTCTTCCGGATATTTCCGGCTGGTGAAATCCACCGACACGGTGATGGTGAGGCGGTTCTGCGCGGCAACTTCACCGGCGGTGATGGCCGCTGCCTTCACGTCGTAGCCCGTCACGGCGACCACGAGTTCCAGGTCCCCGTCCACATCCACCTGCTCCAGGGTGGTGAGTTTGCGGAACTTGTCCTGGAGGGCCTCCGTGAGATCGTTGGAGAGCGACGGATTCACCCGCAGGGCCTTGTACTCCACGAAGGGGATGGTGATGGTCTTCACGTCGGGCTGGATGTTCGTGCCCGTGAAGGAATAGATCCCGCAGGATACGGCGAGGGCCGCCGCGGCGGCTATGGCAAGGAACTTTCTCATTTCTTGCGATATTCGTCAGGGAGTTTACGGTACAGGGTGCGCTCGGACATGCCCAGTTCCTCGGCCGCCAACTTGCGGTTTCCGTGGTGTTTTTCGAGGGCCTGGCGGATCATTTCCGCCTCCTTCTCCTTCAGGGAAAGCGGGCGGTCTTCCTGCTGGGGCTGCTTCTCCGGGTCCATGTCCACGATCCTTCCGGTGGGGGCGGCGAACTCCGCGCCCTGCCACTCGGCTTCCTGCGGCCGGGCCTCGACAGGCTCCGGCGGGGCCGGCAACTGGCGCCGGTTCACCCGGGCCTCCAGTTCGTCGATCCGCTGGTTCAGGTCGAAAATCGCCTTCACGATCGGCTGCAGGTCGATGTTCGGGGCGCCGGCACCCGTGCCCTGGGCCGCCGCTCCCCCGTCAAAAACGACGGGAATGGGCTCGCCCTCTTCCACGGGCATGAAGGGCGTGAGTTCCGCCGCGCTCAATTCGATGCGCTGGAGCGTGGGGGTCACCTTGCTGGAGACCTGCGCCGTCAGGGCCTGCGTGAAGCCCATGAGTTGACGTACGTTGCCGGGCCAGCGGTAGGAGGTCAGGAGCCGGATGGCGTCCGGCTTGAGGGAGATCTTGCACATCCCGCTGGTCTCCGAGAAATCGGAGGTGAACTTGCGGAACAGCAGGTAGATATCGTCTTTCCGGTCGCGGAGGGCGGGGATGCGGATCTGGGCCGCGCTCAGGCGGAAGTACAGGTCCTCCCGGAACTTGCCCCGCTTCACGGCCTCGTACAGATTCACGTTCGTCGCCGCGACGATGCGGACATCGGTATGTTCCACTTTATTGGATCCCACTTTCCGGTATTCCCCGGACTGGAGCACCCGGAGCAGAAGGGCCTGCGACTCCAGCGGGAGTTCGGCGATCTCGTCCAGGAAGAGGGTGCCGCCGTTGGCATCCTCGAAATAGCCCTTGCGCGTCTCCGTGGAGCCGGTGAAGGCCCCCTTCACGTGGCCGAAGAGTTCGGAATTCACGAGTTCCTTGGCGAGGGCGCCGCAGTTCACCACGAAGAAATTGTTGTTCTTCCGGGAGGAATATTGGTGGATGATCCTTGCGAAGTTTTCCTTGCCGACACCGCTTTCGCCGAGGATGACCACACTCAGGTCCGTCGGCGCGAACTTCACCGCCGTCTCCAGCGCCTGGTTCAGCGCCGGATCGTTGCCGATGATATCGTATTTGTTTTTCAGTGCCTGTAAGTCCATAGTCCTGCAAAATTACTAAAAAAATAGTATATTTGCATTCTAGCAGACAATATCAAATTCTCTTATATGATGAAAAGAACTCTCAAATTCCTTGCAGCAGCCGCGATGATCGTGGCCGCGGCGTCCTGCGCCTCCATCGAGAAGATGGCCAAGATGGCCGAAAACGTGAAGGTGGCCTGTGAGCCCGGTGTCCTCGAAGTGGTGGACAACTCCATCGACCCCGTCGTCTCCGTGACCTATCCGGCCGACTACTTCCACCCGAAGGCCATCCTCGAGGTCACTCCCGTCATCGTGTACGAAGGCGGTGAAGCCAAGATGGCTCCCATCATCTACCAGGGCGAAAAAGTGAAAGACAACTACAAGGCCGTCTCATCCGCCGGTCAGACCGTCAAGGAGCGTCTCCATTTCGACTATGTCCCCGGCATGGAGAAGAGCCGCCTCGAACTCCGCGGCGTCGCCCGCTATGGCAACAAGGCCGTCACCCTCCCCGTGAAGAAGGTTGCTGACGGTGCGAACACCACCTACATGCTCGTCAAGCGCGACGGCTTCATCACCCCCAAGGCCGACGCCTACCAGGATGTCATCTCCTCCACGGCTGAAGGCCAGATCAAGTACCTGGTGAACAGCGCCGACGTCCGCAATTCCGAGCTCAAGGGCCAGAGCGTCCGTGAGTTCCTCGCCGCCATCGACCAGATCAACGCCGACGAGCGCACCTCCATCAAGAGCACCGAGATCCTTGCCTACGCTTCCCCGGAAGGCCCCGAGCGCAAGAACAACGAGCTGGCCGACAAGCGCTCCGCCTCCGCCCGCAAGGCCTGGAACGAGTTCGCCAAGAAGCACAACGCCGCCAATCCCGAGGTGAAGTCCCTCGGTGAGGACTGGGAAGGCTTCCAGAAACTCGTCCGCGAGTCCGACATCCAGGACAAGGAACTCATCCTCCGCGTCCTCTCCATGTACAGCGACCCGGCCGTCCGCGAGAGCGAGATCCGCAACATGTCCCAGGTGTTCACCGCCCTCAAGGGTGAGGTCCTCCCGGAACTCCGCCGCGCCCGTCTCATCGCCAACGTCGAGTATCAGAACTACACCTCCGAGGAACTCCTGAACCTGCTGGACAACAACGCCGACGTCCTGGACGAGGAAGCCCTCCTCCGCACCGCCACCCTCGTGAAGGATGACGCCCAGAAGGAAGAGATCTACAAGAAGGCCGTCAGCCGCTTCGGCAGCGACCGCGCCCAGTTCAACCTCGCCGCCCTGTACCTGGCACAGGACAAGACCGACAAGGCCGAGCAGGCCCTCGCAAAGGTCCACACGAGCGACGCCGACGTCCTGAACGCCAAGGGCATCATCGCCCTCCGCAACGAGGACTACACCACCGCCGAGAACTACTTCCGCAACGCCAAGACCGCGGATGCCCAGAAGAACCTCGGTATCGTCCAGATCCTCTCCGGCAAGTACGAGGAGGCCGCCAAGACCCTCGCCGACGTGAAGGGCTGCTGCCACAACACCGTCCTCGCCTACATCCTCACCGACCAGCTCACCAAGGCCAAGAACGCCGCCCACTGCAAGGACCAGAAGGTTACCTACCTGAAGGCCATCATCGCCGCCCGTCAGGGTGACGCCGCCGGCGTCCGCGAGAACATGGGCAAGATCACGGACAAGTCCCTCCTGAGCCGCGCCAAGAACGACATCGAGTTCGCCGGCTACGAGTGGTAAAAAACTGCCCATGGGCAGGAAAAACATCATTACCTTATTGATTGCCCTGGGCCTCATCCTGCCCGGGGCAATCTTCTTCCGGTCCTGTACGGAGCCGGTCTATGACGTCGTAGTCGTGGGCGGCGGGCCGGCCGGGATCGGCGCGGCGCTGGCTGCGGCCCGGGAAGGCGCGACGGTGGCGTTGCTGGAACGGGACGGCCGCATCGGCGGGACCACGGTGCAAGCGGAGGTCGTGGACATGGGCCTGTTCTACGCGTGGCGGAAGCCCATCATCGCCGGACCGGGCTGGGACATGGTCGTCGCCGCCGTCGCCTCCGCCCGCCGCTGCGACCCCCGGGAAGTTCCGTTGGACCTTGTCAAGGAGCGACTGCGGGGGATTGGGCATATCGTGCCGTAGGGGGGCTTCCGTCACTAGGGGGGGCTTCCGATCCAATCCGACCCAACCCGACATTCGCAGAGCAGCCCCATCGACCTTTGGGGACGTTCCAGGGCCGGTCAATCTGCTTTGCGCGGGCAAATCGCCTGGCAGCGCATCACACCTTCCCCCTCGCGGCCGTAGGAAAGCATCTGAAATGCTCTGCGAAATTCATTTTGGGGCCGGCCCGAAACGTGTTTTTTGGCAAAGCCCTTGCAACTGAAGAAAAAATTCGTAACTTTGCAATCCGCCCTCGTGGCGGAGTTTCGCCAAATGGCTCCCGGAGAGGTGGGTGAGTGGCTGAAACCACCGGTTTGCTAAACCGACGTACGGGTCATTCCGTACCACGAGTTCGAATCTCGTCCTCTCCGCAACCCTTTTGGGACCATGCAGCCGGCTGCGCAAGCAGCTGGCTGTTTTTGTTGTCCGGCGGACGGGGAGCTCGCTCACCGGACGACGGATAACGAAAACAGACAAGAGGTCCGAAGGACCGACGGCTGCATGATCCCAAAGGGGTTGCCTGGACCCCCGCGGGCGGCCCCGAGATGCCGCAAGCGCAGCGCCGCGGAATCTCGTCCATCCTCACATCGTCCTCTCGCCAAACAGCCGCACATCGGCAATATGCCGGATGATATAGGCGCCCAAAGGGCCTCTGCAACAGTTGCAAGCTATGGGCTTCACGATTATGCGAAGCGGGATACGCCTGTATATTACTACAAGCGTACAGGCAGATAGTTCCCAAGTATCGTTGCTTTGAGATTACAGATTAAGGTGCCTGTAATTGACCACTTCAATATCGCCCGCGGTGTTCTCGAACTCGCCGGCATAGACCACGCTCTTTCTTCGGATCGGAGTATGAATCCATCCGGAAAGTTTTTTCAGCGAGTCTTCAAAGGAAGGAGAGTATGTCTGGGATGACTTGATTTCAATGGCCGAAATCTCCCCTTCCTCTTTCAGCAGGAGATCCACCTCATTCTGGTTTGAATCCCGGTAAAAGAAAACACCACCATCCTTACCGGCATTCATCCGATGCTTGACAGCTTCCATCACGACGAAGTTCTCAAAGATGTTTCCCCGCATCTTGTCTCTGGCCAGTTGCCGCGGGCTCTCGATATCCAACAGATAACACGCCAGTCCGGGATCACAGAAATATAGTTTCGGGGACTTGATGAGGCGCTTGGAGATGTTCTCGAAGTAAGGCGGCAACAAATAGACAATATACGAAGCCTGTAGGACGGAGAGCCAGGATGCAATCGTCTTACTGTCCACACCCACCTCTCCGGACAGTTCGGTGGCATTGAAAATGGACCCTACCCGGGCGGCGCATAACTTCATGAAGCGGTGGAACTGCATCATATCCTTGATGTTCAATAGATTCCGGACATCCTTCTCCAAGTAAGTTCTCACATAGGAAGGATAATAGACACTCGCAATGTTTTTTCCGGCACACACCGCCGGATAGAACCCGTCGAACAGAAGCGACTCCATATCTTTCCGGGCAGATATCTCCCTGGTCTCAGAGAACGACATCGGCATCAACTCATATACGCCGCTCCTCCCTGCCAAGGACTCGGAAACGCCTTTCATCACTTCAAACTGGGAACTGCCCGAGAGCAGGAACTTTCTTTCAGGATGATTGTCGACAATACCCTGGATATACTCGATCAAGGCGGGGGCTTTCTGGATTTCGTCAATGAACAGGGGGCGATCTGTCTGGCCCAGGAAAGCGACCGGATCGCTCAACGCGAAATCCCGGACCTGGATGTCTTTCAAAGAGAAAGTGACCGCATCAGGAAACAGATGCTTGAGGAGTGTGCTCTTGCCCGACTGCCGGGGACCGGTAACGGTAAGTACCGGAAAATACTGCCAAGCTTCTAGCAGCGTTTTCTCCATTTCTCGATTTAAATACATCATGGCGTTATGCAATTTCGGAGTTGCACTCCAAAGATACATAAATATTTCGAATCATCCATGGCAAATCACATTTTCGATGTTCACCACTAACAATTTTACTGACAAAAACCACTTAAAACAGTTTAGCACATACTCCCGCAAATTAGCATAAACCAGAATTGCAACCGACTATAAATCAACACGATTTAAAACAATTTGATATAATCCGAACCTTTCTGCCAAATCTCGTCCTCTCCGCACTATAAACGGACAACAGTGGTCATCACAGCGAACGAAGCAATTATCAAACAACCTTTTGGCCCTTTTTCAACACTGATTATCAACTTATTACATCGTGCACAAGCCCTTCTCGACTTGATTATTGGCCATTTTTCTGGTCCTTTGCCTGGCGGCTGATTTCATTACCGCCTTCTTCAACTGGCACTCCCAGACAATGATGACGTTCCAACCTTTTGCCTCGTTGCCTGTAATACATATACGTTCATGACCCTGCTTTAGTTTTCCCCTTTCTTCTATCACACGCGTAATTAGCGATTCGTCTTTGTGTCTGCAAACGACATGTACGTTTCCACGCGCAGACAGTGAAACTATCTTTTCTCGATCTTCTTGAAATGCTGTATGCCGCTCTTGATATGCAAGATAGAAAGTATCGTCGCTGTTTTATGACAAGGAATCCCGTAGTTCTGGATTATATTCCTAACTTTGTACACCTCAACAGCAACCTCATCATGAAAACCGAACGCTGCCACTATCTTGCCTCCTTCTCGGAGTTCCTCCAGACCAGCCCTTCCGCTGTACTGGGAGATCTGGTATCGGCAAACCATGGGACGGAACAGACCACGACTATCGAAGCCTGGGAAGAAGAGATTCGTGTCATGCGGGACACCTTGCTACCCTGGAAGGATGAAGATGCATACATCATCTTCGAATACTCCATCCCTCGGCTGGGGAAGCGCGTAGACGTAGTGCTGCTTCTACTGGGCATCGTTTTCTGCATTGAGTTCAAAGCGGGGAAGAAAGACGCTCTACAGGAAGACCTGGAACAGGTGTTGGACTATGCGTTGGACCTCAAAAACTTCCATCTCTACAGCGCCGACAAGCCAATCGCACCCATCCTAGTCCCTACCCAATACCCTCGCGCGACCGAGACAGTCCGCACCTCGGCCTACGACGACGGCATCCTGAACCCTTCCATCACCGGCGCATCCTCTCTGCAAGAAATCATCGAGAAGATTCTGTCCGTCGCCTCAACAGACTGGAATCCAGAATCTTGGGGTAAACAATGGACCATCAGCCCTTATACTCCTACGCCGACCATCATTGAGGCTGCCCGTACGCTATATGAGAATCATTCCGTGGAGGATATTACGCGCCACGAGGCGGATAAAGTGTCCACGGATGCGACCATTGACTACCTCCTCCAGGTGATCCGGACGAGCAAGGAGCGAGGTGAGAAAAGCATCTGTTTCGTGACAGGTGTTCCCGGTGCAGGAAAGACGCTGGTCGGGCTGGACGTAGCAATCAAACAGAGCTATAAGGACGGAGAAAAAGACAAGGAGAACGGCGCCGTATATTTGTCTGGTAACGGTCCTCTCGTTGCTGTCCTGACGGAAGCTCTGGCCATTGACAATCAGAAGAAATGCAAGGATAAGGGAGAGAAGAAGAATCTTTCTGATTCTCGACGGGAGGTGAGTGAATTCCTCCAGATCATCCACCGTTATCGGGATAACATGCTCGCGAAGATTAAGAATCCGGTCGAAAATGGAGTCCTTGAAATCGATCCCACCAAAGCTGTCGAAATGGAGCATGCGGGATATGGAGAGGTGGAGCACGTCGCCATTTTCGATGAGGCGCAACGGACATGGACGCATGAACGTCTGGCGAATTATCTCAAGCGCGGCGGCACCTATGGCAACAAACTGAAAGTGCCCAATTTCCCCGTCTCCGAGGCGGCGTTCCTCATCTGGTCTCTGGATCAACGAAAAGACTGGGCGGTCATTATTTGCCTGGTTGGCGGCGGACAGGAAATCAATACGGGAGAGGCCGGAATTGCGGAGTGGATTGATGCGCTCAACAACCATTACCCTTACTGGAAGGTATATATTTCCAATAAGTTAACGGATGCAGAATACGCGGAAGGGAAGGTAAATCAGCTGCTGCAGAACAATCCGAATGTCGTATATTCAGACTCGTTGCATCTCGCCGTGAGTTTGCGGTCGTTCCGGGCAGAGACGCTCTCGTCCTTTGTTCATGCCTGTCTCAATTTCTCGCCTTCGGCCATTCCCCTGTATCGAGATGTTTCCCGTAAGGGTTATCCGGTCCTGCTCACCCGTGACATCAATAAGGCACGGACGTGGTTGCGCCAAATGGCGCGCGGCTCCCAGCAAACCGGCATCTTGGTCACGAAGGTCGCCGCCCGTTTCAAACCGCAAGCCGTGAACGTTCTCGCCCAGGGCGACGAGAATGCCGTCCACTGGTTCTTGGAGGACAAGACAGACATTCGCTCTTCGAATTATCTGGAAGAAGCTGCTACAGAAATCCAAGTCCAGGGGCTGGAACTGGATTATGCCTGCGTTCTTTGGGATGCGGATATGCGTTGCGAGAATGGCAAATGGGCTTACTACAAGTTCAATGGCAAAAACAAGTGGAATCCGGAGAAAAACGAGGAGCAGCGAAAATACATGCTCAATGCCTATCGCGTTCTCCTTACCCGCGCCCGCCAGGGTATTGTCATCTGTGTTCCGGAAGGCAATTCCAGGCTGAACTCTGAAGGCTTCCCCGAAGATGCCACTCGACTACCCAAGTTCTACGATGGCACCTATGAATATTTAAAAAGCATAGGAATAAAAGAGCTTTCTTAATCATGATTAGTGTTTCTTGTGTGATTTCATTCTCTCTGTGCGGTTTTTCGAAAAATGCCGACAATTAAGCAAATAGTATTCTTAAAAGACAAATCCGGTGTCTTTAGACTCCGAGACGACATCAAATCTTTTGGCTTTGATGAGCGATCCGGACAGTATTATGTCCAGTTTAAGAAAGGAGACAACTATTTGCACTACAATCCGGAAAACGTCGACGTAGCAGATTTTTCCCGCCAATTGGATCCCCCTTTACGTGTTACGCGCAAATCGGATGGCGAGGTATTCTTTCACGTCTTAGGTGTTCGGATATTTGAAGGCAGGGAGAATTGTGCCTTCCGTGTTATTTATGAAAACGGAACAGGGAGAAACTATACAGAAAACTATATTTCCATTGAAGAGCATATTGACGACTATCGATCCATTAACGTTTGGGATTATCTGAATGAGGTTGCCAAGTACAATGTTATCCCTATTGACGATGATAAAACTGTAAGTTTGGCCGACAAATACGCAAAGACAAGTTTCATAGCTAAAGGATCCCTTCTTGAAGCATATCTTAATGTCGAAACTTACGGGAACAGCCAGAAGAGTAAAAGCGCACCTATTTTCCCCTTTGGTTGTAATCGAAGCCAATATAAGGCCGTCCAAAACGCACTTGAAAACCCGCTGAGCGTCATTCAGGGGCCTCCAGGAACAGGAAAGACTCAGACCATTCTTAATATCTTAGCGAATCTTCTTCTTGAAGGAAAGACAATGGAGATTGTCTCGAACAACAACTCTGCGGTCGAGAATGTCAAGGAGAAGTTGGAAGCGTCTGGGCTTGATTTCCTTTGTGCTCAATTGGGTCGTGCTAGCAACAAGAAAGCATTTGTGGAATGCCAAACGGGAGTTTTCCCCGACATGGATTCATGGAAGATTAATGATGCCAAGAAGATCCGTAAAGAGGCTGTATCCCTATCGCGTGAGCTCCAGGAAGCATATGAAAGCCAAGAAAAATTAGCTCTATGCTCCGAGAGGCTAACAGAATTCAAAAGGCAGGTTGAACTGTTTCCCAAGAAGATTAAAGTAAAGAAACAGTGGAGTAAAGAGATACTCGAAAGATTTACCCTACTCACCAATCGTGACATGGAGCGCAAACACCGACTCTCATGGTGGACTCGCTTCAGATTACGTTATCACCAACTTCCCGCCACGGATGAGGCGCCGGATGAACTCCAGTATTTACTAATCACCACTAGAATCAGAGAACTGGAAAAGGAGTGCGCACGGCTTCGTAAGTTGACAAAGGATGTCGAAGCCAAAAATAAGCGGCTAAGGGATATTTCCATGCTTGTTTTGAAGGAACACCTTTGTATGAAGTATGGTTCCAAGAAAGAGCGACGTATTTTCTCATCAGACGAGATATATCTAAAAACAAAAGACTTTCTTCAGGAGTATCCTGTTATTCTCAGCACAACTTTTTCTGCAACATCCAACATCAATCCAGCCTATAAATTCGACTATCTTATTATGGATGAAGCCTCTCAGGTGGATATTGCCGCTGGCGCTTTGGCGCTGAGCTGTGCAAGGAACGCAGTCATCGTGGGAGACCTGAAGCAATTACCAAATGTGGTTGATAATCATACGGAAGAAGTCGTAAGTGCTATTTTCGCGAAATACGGAATTGCGGAAGCATATCGGTATTCCACGAATAGCTTTTTATCTTCGATCTGCACTCTCTATCCTAATGTTCCACAGACACTTCTGCGCGAACACTATCGTTGTGACCCTCTCATTATTGGATTCTGTAGCAAGCAGTTCTATAATGGGGAGCTGATTCCCATGACAAAAAGGGAATCCGACTTTGCTCCCATCCGCGTTGTCAGAACAGTAAAAGGCAATCATGCAAGAGGCACGGTCAATCTCCGCCAGGTGGATACAATTATTCAAGAAATTCTTCCGGCCTTAGAGGAGAAGTTTTCTGATATCGGAATTATCGCGCCATATAACAAGCAAGTAAATGCGATTCATGCTGCCCTGGAAATGACAGGACGAAGGTACGTGGCGGCTACAGTCCATAAGTTTCAGGGAAGAGAGGATGACGCCATCATCCTTTCCACGGTAGATAATCAAGTCCAGGAGTTCACGGATGACCCACATCTGCTGAACGTAGCAGTATCAAGAGCCAAAAAGCAATTCACCCTTGTTGTCTCTGCGGATGAACAACCGGATTCGAACATCCGCGATCTGATAGACTACATTGAGTATTATCAAGGTAAAAGCGATGAGAGTAAGATCTCTTCAATTTATGATCTTCTGTATGAGGACTATACTCATGATCTTCTCAGCTTCTATAAAACGCACAAACGGGTTTCCGAATACGATTCAGAGAACCTTACTTACTGGGCGATTAAAGAAGTCATTAAGGAGAAAGGATTCACTCATCTAGGGATATTATTGCACTATCCGATCCGGCATCTTGTTACGGCAGCCTCAGACCTCACACCAGAACAGCGAGTTTATGCATCGCGTTCATGGACACATGTTGACTTCCTAATCTATGATGTTGTTTCACATAAGGCGAAATTGGCCATTGAGGTTGATGGAACGCAGTATCACAAGAAAGGTTCCGTTCAAAATCAACGTGATTCGCTAAAGGATTCGGTTTTGGCCGCTATCGGCCTCCCGCTTCTACGACTTAGCACGGCCGGATCGCAGGAAAAAGAAAGGATTGGCCTCGCCTTATCAAGGAACTAATGAAAACTGTCGTTTACACCGGCACCAACTACGACGAGGTCAAGCGTCTCTGCGGTGACAAGGTCCTTGCGCCGTACTTCTGCATGGGCTTCTCCATGTTGTCCGTGGACACGGGAGATGGGTTTATCTCTGTGAACGAAGGGGATACCATCGTCCGGGAAGACGATGGTTCACTGCGGATCGAAAAGTAGGTTTGCTGAAACAATCTCCCAAGATTGTTTTTCAACAAAATTTCAATCTTTCAAGATTGTTTTGTGTATTTGCTTCGACGTTAAAGCATGATTTCCTCGTAGATGACCGCTATCTGTTCGAGGTGGGCGGTCCCAAAAAGAGTTTCAATCAAATCAAGGATGTCGAGAACAGCTTCCTGGCTATTGACGGTGTCGAGTTCGGTCGCGGTAACAAGATTCCTCTCTGGCTTTTCGGATTCCTGTATTAATCGCTAAGTTGGTTTCAAAACAAGAAGGAATCGTCAATAACCATTTGACGATTCCTCTCTTTCAATTCATCTCGCGCGCGGTACACACCCAGTAGCCGTCACGCTTGCCATTTTTGCGTACAAGGAGGCCTTTCTTCTGAAGGTTGATGGTGAGTCTTTTTACCGTGGAGAGGGACTTTCCGATGGTCGTCTTCAAGGCCTCTTGCGTGATGTGAGGATTCTCTCCGACAGCTTTGAGAACGGCCAATTCTTCCAAAGAGCAATTCAAAGTATCAAATTGAGACTTTGAGACATCTGGAGTGATACTTTGAACGGACACGTGCATTTCACGATTGGAGAGGGTGCTTTCTTCACCAAAAATCAGGTTTCGGAAGAAACGCACCAGATATTGGTCCGTGGCCGTAATTCCCTTGGAAAGATTATGATAGTTCGCCCGCACAAGAGCGTTGCGGAAATACCAGGAGTGTTTTTCGAAGAGGTCATTATCGATGTCGAAGCCAAAACTTCGCAGATACTTGATGGCGAAGACAGCGGTTGTCCGGGTGTTGCCCTCGCCGAAAGCATGAATCTGCCAGATCCCTGAAATGAAACCGGCAATATGTTTCACGGCGTCCGCCGGGCTAATGCCAGCATATGAAAAGGCTCGCTCCTGGGCAAAGTCATATTCCAGTGTCTGGCGAATCATGTAAGAGTCTGAATAGAGTACCGAAGCGCCGTCCAACACCCATTCTTTCTTGCTGATATTGTAATCGCGGACTTGTCCTGCAAATGGGTAGATGCCGGTGAAAAGCCGCCGATGGATACTGATGAAGTAGTCCGGAGAAAAAGTAAAAGCGTTCTCTGACAGGATGGACGTAATCGCCGCCGAGACTTTGTCCGCTTCCTCGGTCCTTTCTTCCACTTGCTCACGCTTAGTCTTGGACTCATAGTAACTGTCCAGCAAGTCACGGACATCCTCAATGGAAATATCCCCTTCGATGTGTCTTTGCGCGGTTTCCTTCAGGTACTCCGAGGTTTTGAGTCCGTCCACATCCTGCAGGCCGATAGCGGTCTGCCAGATACGGGCCTTCTCAGCCTGCCCTGGTTCCCCTTGCTTGATGTATTTGTCGAAATCGCTCATAAAAGATTTAGCCGACGACTCTTAACATACAAATTTACTGATAAATGCGCAGAAACACAAGGACGGCTCTGTTTGAATAGTAGATAAGACTTTCCTCTCTGGGCATTTGGGCACCTGTACTTAAGCCATAACCTATAATTAATTATGGCTTAAGCACAAATACTGCGGTTAACTTTGTTTTTATTACAGTTTATGTTTGTCTTTCTGCTTCCCTACGAAGTATAGGGAAGCATATAATTCCACCATCAATGGTGTCCTTTTCTCAATGCTGGACATTATGGAGTTCAAGGAATTACGTTAATCCTGGTTCATTGTTCCTGGTAAAGCGATACATTTTCGGCACAAATCTCGAGTTTGTGCCGATTTTGTTTCTCTTTCTAGCCCACTTGTGGGGTTTCTAGTTAAGTCTCTGTAAAAGAATTAAAGGTAGCGTTCCATCCAGTGTGTCTGGAGTAGGGTCTGCAATTTAAAGAACGTTCAAAGTTACATCATTTATCTTGTTATCCAAGGAGACTGCCACCTTCTGACACCATCGCCCGTGAAGACGATGGCTCATTGCGGATCGTGAAAACTTAAAGCGCACCCATCGGCCCTGTGCGCAGTATATCGTCGATTCGCGGTCTTTACCCACCTGGGGAAAACTGGCTAAAGAGCACCTATCGGCCTTCTACACCCTTCCGGGGCAGGTACGTGTGCTTCAAGTTTTCATGGGGCAATAGCTGGCAAGGGCCGTCATCGGCTATCAAGGACTGTCATGGCCAATTCTCCCCGCAAGGCCAACCGCCAAAAAAAGCAGGAGACCCTTGCGGGCCTCCTGCAATAGAAGGAATGTCACAGCCGGACTAGAAGGCGCAGAGGTTGCCGTCCCACTTCTCGATGGCATTGTCGGCATCTGCGGCGTGATCCTCGGTAGCGAGAACCGTTCTGCCGTCCATATGATTCATCTTGCTCCAATCCAGGTCATAGGCAGAATCGCCGGCGAGGTTGACGGTCTTGCCGTTCTCGGTATCACCGAACATCCACTTGACCATCAGGCCTTCGGCATCGTTCTCCACGTCGCAGAGTCCTCTGGAGATCTCGGAAACGGCGAGCGGACGGGTCCACACGCGGGCATAATCGAGATAACCGTCGAACAGCTGCGAGGACGGATAATTGCCGCCGTCAGCATCCCAGGACATGCCCAC
>CACZKE010000033.1 GCA_902781705.1 uncultured Bacteroidia bacterium | reverse complement strand
ACATTTGCACCAGGGAGTTATTTGCTTTTCGTTGAATGTCAATTACTTAGCCGGGACGGCTTTTCCCGTGGATTCCTCGATGTACTGCCGGCACCAGTCGGTAAGGGGACACTCGCTGCATTTGGGGGCGCGGGCGATGCAAGTGTAACGGCCGTGGAGGATGAGCCAATGGTGGGAACGGGCGCGGAGGTGCTCCGGGATGTGCCGTTCCAGGTCCCGTTCCACGTCGTACGGGGTCTTGCCGTCCGAGAGGCCAAGCCGGTGGGAAACACGGTAAACGTGGGTGTCCACGGCGATGACGGGCTTGTCATAGACGACGGAGGCGATGACGTTGGCGGTTTTGCGGCCGACGCCGGGCAGGGTCATCAGTGCGTCGATGTCCGACGGGACTTCGCCGCCGAAATCGGCCAGCAGTTTCTGCGCCATCGCGATCAGGTGCTCCGTCTTGGAGTTCGGATAGGAAACGCTTTTTACATAGGGGAATACCTCGTCGAAGGTGGCGGAAGCCAGGTCTGACGGGGTGGGGAAGCGTTCGAACAGGGGCGGGGTGACCATGTTCACCCGCCGGTCCGTGCACTGGGCCGACAGGATGACGGCTACCAGGAGTTGGAACGTGTCCGTATAGTGGAGTTCGGTCTCTGCGATGGGGCGGTTCGCCTCGAACCAGCCGATGACGGCCTGCGTACGTTCTTTCCGCGTCATATCGTCAGGTCCAGGTCGAAGGTGTTGTCCTCGAAGACTTCCTCGCAGTGCTCGTCGGAGCAGGAGAAGACGCGCCCCGGGTAGCGCTCGAAGATGGAACGGTTGTGGGTGACCATGACGATGGCCGTGCCCCCTTCGTTGAGTTTCCGCAGCAACTTGAGGATACCGTCGGCCGTTTCGCCGTCCAGGTTGCCGGTGGGCTCGTCGGCAATGATCACCGCGGGGCTGTTCAGGAGGGCCCGGGCGATGGCGATGCGCTGCTGTTCGCCGCCGGATAACTGGTGGGGCATCTTGTGGGCCTTCGTGGCCATGCCGACGCTCTCCAGCACTTCCGTGATGCGGCTGTCGATAGCGCGGCGGTCCTTCCAGCCGGTGGCCCTCAGGACAAATTCGAGGTTCGCCTCCACGGTGCGGTCCATCAGGAGTTGGAAGTCCTGGAACACGACGCCCAGGCGGCGGCGCAGCATCGGTATGTCTTTTGTACGGATACCCCGCAGGTTGAACCCGCACACGGTCCCTTCACCCGTGAGCAGGCGGTTTTCCGCCGTCATCGTCCGGATGATGGAGGTCTTCCCGGTGCCGACCTTGCCTACGATATAGACGAAGTCGCCCGGGTTGATGGCCATGTCCAGGCCGTAGATGACGACATTCTCTCCGTTGAGGATGTCGGCGCCGCTGAATCGGATGATGGGTTCCATGGTGTTTTTGGACTGTTCAGGACAAAGATAATCAGAAAAATTCGTAAATTTGTAAAATAATGGATTTGACGATGAACAAAAGAATCATACTGGCCGCCGCGGCCGCCCTCCTCGTGGCCGCAGCATCGGCCCAGACGCCCGAGTACCGCCGGGCCGTGGACCTGTACGAAAGCGGCATGTACGCCGAGGCCGCCCGGCTTTTCGCCGCCCTTCCCGGCAGCGAGGCCGAGGGCTACGCCGCCCTCTGCGCCATCGAACAGCAAACTCCCGGCTATGAGCAACTTGCGGAGGCCTTCCTGGACCGCTGGCCCGAATCCTCGCTCGTCCCGCAGGTGAATTTCCGCTGGGGACAGGACCTGTTCGACCGCGGTCTCTACGGGGACGCCGCCTATCGTTTCGACTGCGTCTCGCAGGAGGAACTTTTCCCCGAACAGGTTCCGGAGTACATGTACAAGAAAGGCTACAGCGCTTTCGGCGCCGGCGACCTCACCCTCGCACGGATGCAACTCCAGAAGATGCAGGGGCTTCCGTATTCCGACTATACCGCCCCCGCCCAGTATTCCCTGGGCTACGTGTGCTACTCCCAGGGCGATTTCCGCGAGGCGGCCGACTGGTTCTCGAAGTCCGCTTCCGACCCTCGCTTCTCGCAGCTCGCGAACTACTACATCCTCGAGTGCCGCTTCATGGAGAAGGACTACGACTATGTCGTGAAGTTCGGCGAGGACCTGTTCGACAAGGTCCCGGCCGACCGGCAGCCCCACCTCGCCCGCATCATGAGCGAATCCTACCTCGTCCTCGGGGATACGGAGAGAGCCCGTTCCTATTACCAGAAGAATCTCGAGGACAAGGCCGTCCGCAACCGGTCGGACTACTTCTATGCCGGTTCCCTCCTGTACAACGTGAAGGACTGGCAGGGGGCTGTGGACAGCTTCAACCAGATGCCCGAGCGTACGGACTCCCTGGGCCAGATCGCCAACTACCAGATGGGCTACAGTTACATCCAGTTGCGCAACAAGGTGGCGGCCATGGAGGCTTTCAAGGACGCCGCCGCCCTCCGGTATGACAAGGACATCCAGGAGGACGCCTATTTCAACTATGCGAAACTGGCCTTCGACCTCAACGGTGACGTGTCGGCCTTCAACGACTACATGAAGCGCTACGACGCCCTCAAGAAGGGGGACCAGATCTACAGTTACATGGCGATGGCCGCCCTGGCGAACCGTGACTACGAGGCCGCCGTGGAGGCCTATGACAACATCGAGGAACTGGATCCCCGGATGCAGTCCAACTACATGAAGGCCTATTTCCTCCGCGGAAAGCAGCTCGTCGACAACGGCTCCTGGCGGGATGCCGTCCCGCGCCTGAAGGCGGCCGCCTACTACAGTTCCCGGCACGATCCTTTCAACCAGCTTTCCCGTTACTGGGTCGCCGAATCCAACTTCCGGGACGAAAAGTATGAGGATGCCCGGAGCGTCCTCATGGACCTGTACAATCTCTCCGCCCTGGACGGCAAGCCGGAAGGGGACCTCATCCCTTACAACATTGCTTACACCTACTTCAAGGAAGGGGACTATCCTGCCGCCCTGAAGTGGTTCAACAACTATCTGGAAGGCCGCCACAACGCCTTCGGGGCCGATGCCGAGACGCGCATCGGCGACTGCTACTTCTTCCAGAAGGACTACACGACCGCCCTCGCCGCCTTCGAGCGCAAACTCGCCGACTATCCGGATGCGGATGATATCTATCCGTACTACCGGGCCGGCGTGGCCGCGGGACTTCTCCGCGATTTCCCGCGCAAGGTCCAGTTCCTGGAGCGGGTGAAGCAGGCTTCCCCGTCCTCGCCCTATTATTCCGAGGCGATGTACGAACTGGGCCGCGCCTATGTCTCCGTCGGGGAGAATGAGGATGCCGTCCGTACCTTCCGGACCCTCCGTACGGCCACCGACGATCCGGCTTATGCCACCCGGGCCCTTCTGGAACTGGGTATGATCGCCCGCAACGGCGGTGACGATTCCAAGGCCCTGGCTTACTACAAGGAAGTGGCCGAGCAGGGCGGCGACTTTGCCGACGACGCCCTCCTCGCCATCGAATCCATCTACCGCACCCGTCAGGAACCGGACGCCTATCTCGCCTATGTCAACAGCCTCGGCGACAAGGCCTCCCGCACCGACGCCCAGAAGGAGGACGTGTACTTCGGCACGGCCGAGGAAATCTTCCTCGCCGGCAATTACGCGAAGGCCGAATCCACCTTCCGCAGCTACCTGGAGAAGTATCCGGAGAGTCCCAAGGTTCCCCAGGCCGAGTTCTATCTGGCAGAGAGTTACCGGGGTCTCGGCGACAAGGAAAAGGCCTGCGACCATTATGTCACGGCCTTGGATAAGGGCTTGGACGGTTCCTTCCAGGAGACCGCCTGCCTGCACTACGGCGACCTGGCCTATTCCCTGGGCCGATACGGAAAGGCCTATGAGGCTTACAGCCGGCTGAAGGGAATCGCCCGCCTGGACGACAACCGCATTTCCGCCGACATGGGCATGATGCGGTCCGCCTTCCGGGCCCGCGAATATGAGGATGCGGTCGCTGCCACCGGCTCCCTGCGGTCCAACCGTCAGGCTTCCGCCGCCCAGCGCCGCGAAGCCGAGTACATCCGGGCGAAGTCCTGCCTGGGCATGAGCCGCCGTGCGGAAGCCTACGGCATCTTCGAGCAACTTGCCAAGGAGCCTTCCACCGCGGAGGGCGCCGAGGCCGCCTACCTGATCATCCAGGACCAGTTCGACCGGGCCGATTTCGCCGGCATCGAGGACAAGGTCTATGACTTCGCCGCCAAGGCCGGCGGGCAGAACTACTGGCTGGCCAAGGCCTTCATCGTCCTGGGCGACACCTTCGCCGAGAACGGCAACATGGCCCAGGCGAAGGCCACCTTCGAGAGCATCAAGTCCGGCTACAAGCCGTCCGGTCCCGAGGACGAAGTCCTGGACCAGGTGAACCTCAGGCTCCGCAAACTTTAACGAGAGACGTATCCGATGAGACAGCATATCGCAACGACGGCCCTTGCGGCGGCGGTGACCGCCCTGGCCTACGGACAGAACCTCAATCCCACCGTGGAGGTGACGAATGCCTACGAAGGCGGCGCCTCCTCCATCGTGAAACCCCTCCAGCAGATGGCCGTGCCGGATTCGGTGACGACCTTCAACCTGGATTTCGACTATTCCGTCTTCGACAACCCGTACCGGGGCGCTTATGAGTTCAAGCCCTACTATGTGCAGCTCAAGCCCGCTCCGAAGCCGTCCACGGAAAACAAGTTCTACCTGAAAGCCGGCGCCGGCTTTACGCTCCATCCGGAGTTCGACCTTGTCTGGACGCCGGTACGGAAGGAAAAACTCCAGTTGGACGTGTATGCCACGCACCATTCCTATTTCGGCCGGTACCACCAGTTCGGCCGGGAGGCGCTGGAGGACAATATCTACGTGTTCAAGCCCACGGGGGAGAAGATGAAGGGTTTCCTGTCCGATTCCCGCATCGGCGTGGACGGCCGTTACGGCTGGGACGGCGGTGAAGCGATGCTGGACGTGTCCTACCGTCACCGGATGGCGGACGATGCTTTCCATTTCCAGAAGATGGGTGGAATCGTGGCTGACGGCCGCGTGCGTTCCCTTCCTTCGGATGCTCCGCATTTCCTCTATGACGCAAAGTTCAACTACCATTATCTGGACAACGGGAGCAACACTTTTTCCGGGCTTTTCGACCGCGATTTTGCGGAAAGCCGTTTCCTTTTCGACGGCACTTTCGGGCCGGTGTTTGACGGCGGCCGCCGGATCGTCGCCGATGTGAACGTGGGAATCGCCCGCTATATGGGGAATCTCTCCGGTTATACGGGCTGTCTGTCCGTCGTGCCCAAGTACGAGTTCGCCCTGGACCGCTGGCACTTCTCCCTGGGTGCCAAACTCTCCACGCTGATCTATTCCGACAACTATTCGCCCTCGCTTTACCGGAATAAGTCCGGCAAGATCTTCCCGGAGGTCCATATCGATTATCACCTGCTGGACGACCGTCTGGTCCTCCAGACCTCCGCGACGGGCGGGGACCGCTTCAATACGCTTTCCGACGCTTTCTACGCGCATCCTTTCTCAACCCTGAACGCTTACGGCCATTCCCTGGAACGGATCCGGGCGATGATCGGCGCGCGCGGCAACATCGCAAGCCGGTTCCGCTATGACCTGCAGGCGGGATATGCCCGCTGGAGCCGGGCACCGATGGAGGGCTATATCGACACCAGCGACCCTGTTTCTTCCTATTACGATCCGGCGGCCGTCCTGTTCTATGTACCCGCCGTGGGCGAATCCGGGCCCTTCAACCTCCTCTTCGCTGAATTGGAGTACGGCTGGAAGTCGCAGAGCGTAACCGTCGATGGGAAAATGGCTTATCGGCACACGAACATAACCTCGGACGGCTCCCTGGGCTCCGGGATGTTCGCGCCGGCCGCCTTTACGGGCTTCATCCGCCCCGCCTGGCACTGGGGGGACCGCTTCACCGCCGGTGCGGACGTGGCCTGGTCCACGTCCCGGAGCGCCAAGTCTGAAAAGTATGAGATGCGCATCCCCGGCTGGGTGGACCTGGGCCTCTTCGCAGAGTACCGTTTCACCAGCCAGCTCGGTTTCTGGGCCAAAGGCGGCAACCTCCTGAACCAGGTCGTCCAGCGCAACCCGCTCCATGCCGAGGCCGGCATGTATTTCACGGCCGGTGTGCTCTTGAATTTCTGAGATATTTTTGCTATATTTGCATGTTTATAATGAAACGTGCAAAATATGGCAGATATTGAGGAATTGAAGCAGGCTGAGGAGCAGTATTCAGCAAACAGCATCCAGGTTCTGGAAGGTCTCGAGGCGGTGCGCAAGCGCCCCTCCATGTATATCGGTGACATCGGTGAGCGCGGTCTCCACCATCTGGTGTATGAGGTCGTGGACAACTGTATCGACGAAGCCATGGCCGGCTTCTGCACGGATGTGGAAGTCACCATCCTGGAGGACAATTCCGTCCGAGTGAAGGACAACGGCCGCGGTATCCCGACCGGCATGCACGAGAAGGAGCATCGCAGCGCCCTGGAAGTCGTCCTGACGGTCCTCCATGCGGGCGGTAAGTTCGACAAGAACAGTTACAAGGTTTCCGGCGGTCTGCACGGCGTGGGCGTCTCCTGCGTGAACGCCCTTTCCGACCTCCTGATCGCGGAAGTCCACCGCGAGGGCAAGATCTTCGAGCAGCGCTTCTCCAAGGGCAAGCCCCTTGGGCCCGTCCAGGTGATCGGCACGACCTCCGAGGGTGATACGGGAACCATCATCACCTTCCATCCGGACGCCACCATCTTCACCCAGACCATCGTCTATAAATACGATACCCTGGCGAACCGTCTCCGGGAACTGGCCTACCTGAACAAGGGCATCCGCATCACCCTGACGGACCTCCGTGAACTGGTGGACGAGTTCGAAACGGCCGAGGACGGCGAGCGCAAGGCCACCGGCCGGCAGGTCCACCGCAGCGACGTGTTCTACTCCGAGCACGGCCTCCGCGAATTCATTGACTACCTGGACGCCGGCGAGCCCAAACTCATCCCGGAGCCCATCACCGTGAACTCGGACAAGGTCATCCCCATCGACATCGCTCTCCAGTACAACCAGGGCTTCCGCGAGCGGATCTACTCCTATGTCAATAACATCCATACCATCGAAGGCGGTACGCACTTGCAGGGCTTCAAGATGGGCCTGTCCCGTTCCCTGAAGAATTACGCGGAGAAGAACAACCTCCTGGCGAAGTTCAAGGGCGACCTTTCCCCGGAAGATTTCCGCGAAGGCCTGACTGCCGTCATCTCCGTGAAGGTGGCCGAGCCGCAGTTCGAGGGTCAGACCAAGACCAAACTCGGCAACCCCGAGGCGACTTCCGCCGTCTCCCAGGCCACGTCCGCGGCCTTGGACGCCTACCTGGAGGAGCATCCGAAGGAGGCGAAGACCATCGTGGAGAAAGTCGTCCTCGCCGCGACGGCGCGCGCCGCCGCCCGGAAGGCCCGCGAAATGGTCCAGCGCAAGTCGCCGATGGGCGGCGTGGGCATGCCCGGCAAACTGGCGGACTGCTCCGAGCGTGATCCCGAACAGTGCGAACTCTTCCTCGTCGAGGGTGACTCCGCAGGCGGAACGGCCAAGCAGGGTCGCGACCGCCGCATCCAGGCCATCCTGCCGCTGCGAGGCAAGATCCTGAACGTGGAGAAAGCCGCGCAGGACCGCGCCTTCGAGAGCCAGGAGGTCCGCAACATCTACACAGCCCTCGGCGTCACCGTGGCGCAGGAGGACGAGAACGGCGAGAAGCGCATGGACCTCTCCAAACTCCGTTACCACAAGGTCATCATCATGACCGATGCCGATGTGGACGGTTCCCACATCGCCTGCCTCATCCTGACCTTCTTCTTCCGCTACATGTTCGACCTCATCAAGAACGGGTACGTGTATCTGGCCACGCCGCCGCTGTACCTCGTGAAGAAGGGCAAGGAAGAGGTCTATTGCTGGACCGACGGACAGCGCGACGAAGCGATCGACCGGCTGGGCCGCGGCACCGAAAAGGGCGTGACCGTCCAGCGGTACAAAGGTCTCGGTGAAATGTCGGACACCCAGTTGTGGGAGACCACCATGGACCCGTCCCGGCGTGTCCTCCGCCAGATCACCATCGAGAACGCCGCCGAGGCGGAACGTACTTTCTCGATGCTGATGGGCGACGATGTCCCGCCGCGCCGCGCCTTCATCGAAGAAAATGCGCATTATGCGAATATCGATGCCTAAAATACCCCGGCGGATCCTCCCGCTGGCCGTTGTTTTCGCAGTCCTCGTGCTTTTTATGCCGAGGACCGCGAAATTCAATTATGACTACCGCAAAGGATCGCCCTGGCCTTACGAAACCCTCGTTTCCCAGTTCGATTTTCCGATCCTCAAGACCGAGGAACAGATGGCTGCGGAACGCGAGGCGGCCGACATGGGCACGATCCCGTATTACCGGTATTCCGAGGAGGTCGTGAACAACACCCTCAAGTCCCTCCAGGGACTGGATCTCGGGAAATACGGCCGCCTGCGTCCGGAAATCGCCTCCGAACTCACCGACATCTATTCCAAGGGCGTCATTTCCGACGCCAAGGTGAAGTTGGACCGGGATTACGCGGAACTTTCCGAGGAAGTGATCTATGTCCAGCGGAACAAGCGGGCCTCCAAACTGCCCCGCACGGAGGTGTACAAGGTTTCCGACGCGAAGAACCGGCTCCTTGCCGGCGTGTCCCGGGAGTACCCGGACATGAACCTGGATTCGCTTTTCAAGCGCTCCGGCGTGTATGACCTCGTGGTTCCGAACCTCCTGTTCGACCGGACGATGACGGAACTCAGCCACGCCGAGTCGGCGGATTACATCTCGCCCACTTCCGGTTATGTGAGCGCGGAGCAGAAGATCGTCTCCAAGGGGGAGATCGTCACCCCCGAGATCGCACAGATCCTGGATTCCTACAAGGCCGAGTACAACAAGGTCTTCGGCTATGACGGGCCGCGTATCCTCCTCGTCCTGGGGAACATGCTCATCGCCCTGGCCCTGGTGGTCATCCTGTATTTCTGCATCTTCTTCACCAACCGGGAAATCTTCAGCGAGCCCAACCGGTACTACTACCTGCTTACCGTCTTCACCCTGGCGGCGGTTGCGGCCTTCCTCGTGGAGCGCATCGCCCCGTCGCTGGTGTACCTGATGCCGTTCACCATCGTGGTCCTGTACCTGCTGGCCTTCTTCAAGAAACGGGTGGTCCTTCCGGTGTACATGGTGTCCCTGCTGCCCCTGCTGCTGTTTTCCGGCAACGGCGTGGAGCTCTTCTTCACCTTCCTGTGCGCCGGCATCGTGTCCATGAACACGTTCAAGTATTACAGCCGGGGCTGGCTCCAGTTCGTGAACGCGCTGGTGATCTTCGGGGTGGAGCTGGCCGTCTTCATCGGGTTCCGCCTGATCGACGCCGGTCACAGCCTGGTCTGGGTGAATGTCCTGTTCCTGTTTATCGGCGCGCTCCTGACGGTGGCCCTGTACCCGTTCACGAGCCTCTTCGAGCGGATCTTTAACCTCGTTTCCACGACAAAACTCATGGAACTGGCCGACCCGAACAACAAGCTCCTCCAGGAACTCCAGATGAAGGCGCCCGGTACCTTCCAGCACAGTCTCCAGGTGATGAACATGGTGGACGCCGTGGGCCGGAAGATCCACGCGAACGTCCCGCTCCTGAGGGCCGCCGCCATGTACCATGACCTGGGCAAGATGAACAATCCGCTCTGTTTCATCGAGAATTCCCCGGACCATGCCAACAGCTACCACGAAGGGAAAGATCCCCGGCAAAGCGCCCGTGACATCATCGCCCATGTGGACGACGGCCTGGAAATCGCCAAGGCCCGCGGCATCCCCGAAGAGGTGCGCAACTTCATCCAGACCCATCACGGAACGTCCAATACGACCTTCTTCCTGAACCAGTACCTGAATGCCGGGGGAGACCCGGGGGAAGTTTCCGACTTCTACTACCATGGCCGCAAGCCCCGGACCAAGGAGGAAGTGATCCTGATGATCTGCGACTCCGTGGAGGCGGCTTCCCGCACCCTGCAGGATTATACGCCCGAATCCTTCGACCGTTTCGTCGAGGGCATCGTCGCCGGCAAGGACAAAGCCGGCCAGTTCGCCGAGGCGGAAATCTCCATCAGCGAGTTCAATACGGTGAAACGGGTCCTGAAAGAATACCTTCAGCAACTCTACCACGAACGAATCGTCTATCCCGACCGGGAAGTCCGGTAGCGGGGAGTTGCTGATTCGCCGTTTTTTTGCTATCTTTGCGGCCCTTTTCAATCGACAGAAAATATAAAACATAACCATACGATGAACATTTCCAAGATCCAGCCCGATGCCCTGAACTACCAGGTTACCATCGACATCGCCGCCGCCGACTATGCGGAGTCCCTCAAGAAGCGTCTCAACGAGTATCGCCGCAAGGCGGACCTCAAGGGTTTCCGCAAGGGCATGGCCCCGCTTTCCCTGATCCAGCGCCTCTATGGCGACCAGGCCCTCTACGAGAGCGTGAACGCCCTCGTGTCCGAGCAGCTTGACACCTTCATCCGCAACGAGAAGATCCGCGTCGTCGGTGAGCCCATGCCGGCC
Organism: uncultured Bacteroidia bacterium; assembly: GCA_902781705.1. Taxonomy (GTDB): domain Bacteria; phylum Bacteroidota; class Bacteroidia; order Bacteroidales; family UBA932; genus Cryptobacteroides. The sequence goes on along the minus strand of CACZKE010000033.1, from coordinate 17,956 downwards.
GAGGACCAGCCGCAGCTCGAGTGGAAGGCTGGCAACGACTTCACCTTCAAGTTCGACATCGCCCAGACTCCGGAGCTCAACTTCGAGGTCGGGGAAGGGGACAAGCTCCCTTACTATGAGATCAACGTCACCGCCGACGCCAAGAAGGCCATGAAGGCCCAGATGCTCCAGCAGTACGGTTCCCTCCAGGAGGGTGAGGCTGCCGGTGAGAACGACTACCTCGTGTGCGACATCGCCAACGAGGGCCACAGCGCCGAGGGCGTCTATGTCTCCCTGGCCAGCGTCGCCGAGATCGCCCGTCCGATGTTCGTGGGCAAGAAGGCCGGCGAGAAGATCGAGGTCAACGTGAACGAGGCCTTCGAGAACGAGACCGACCGCGCCGCCATGCTCAAACTGGACAAGGCCAAACTCGCCGACATCGACCCGATGTTCACCTTCACCGTCGTGAACGTGAAGACCTTCAAGGCCGCCGAGAGCAACCAGGAGACCTGGGACAAGATGTTCGGTGAGGGCAACGTCACCACCGAGGAGCAGTTCGAGGCCAAGGTGGAGGAGCGCATCCGCGCCAACTACACCCAGGAGGCGAACTACCGTTTCGGCAACGATGTCCGCAAGTACTTCGTGGAGAAGGCCGATATCACCCTTCCGGAAGCCTTCCTCAAGCGCTGGCTGGTATATGCCAATGACGGCAAGTACACCACCGAGGACGTGGAGAAGGAATTCCCCGGCTTCGTGGAGGACTTCAAGTGGCAGCTCACCCGCGGCTACATCATGAACAAACTCGGCCTGAAGGTGGAGCAGAAGGACATCCAGGAGGCCGCCGAGAGCTACGTCGCCTACCAGTATGCCATGTACGGTATGGGCAACGTGCCCCAGGAGCTGATCAAGAACTCCGCGCAGAACGTCCTGGAGGATGAGAACCAGGTCCGTCGGCTCGAGGAGCAGGTGGAGGACAACAAGACCATCGGCGCCATCCGCGAGAAGGTCACCCTCCAGACCAAGAAGATCTCCGAGCACAAGTTCCGCGCGCTCAAGTAATCGTCTATGACCGAATTCGAGAAATATGCATCAAAGGACAGGGGCATCGGTTCGATGACCCTGTCCCGTTATGCGTCCGCGCTGGACGCGTACATCAATCCCACCATCACCGAGGAGCGTCGCCTGAACGTCGCCCAGATGGACGTGTTCAGCCGCCTGATGATGGACCGCATCATCTTCCTGGGCGTGCCCATCGACGATGACGTGGCGAACATCGTGATGGCCCAACTCCTGTTCCTGGCCTCCACCGATCCGGGTGCCGACATCACCATGTACCTGAACACCCCGGGCGGACAGGTGTCTTCGGGCCTGGCCATCTACGACACGATGCAGATCGTCCAGCCCGACGTGGCCACGGTATGCACCGGCATGGCCGCCTCCATGGGCTCCGTCCTCCTTTGCGCCGGCGCGAAGGGGAAGCGTTCCGCGCTTCCGCACTCCCGCGTCCTGATCCACCAGCCCCTCGGCGGCGCGCAGGGCCAGGCTTCCGACATCCTCATCGCCGCCCGTGAGATCGAGAAGACCCGTACGGAACTCTTCCGTATCATCTCCGAGCATTCCGGTCAGCCGATCACGCGGGTCGCCTCCGACGGCGACCGTGATTTCTGGATGACCGCCGAAGAGGCCAAGGCCTACGGCATGGTGGACGAAATCCTGACCAAGAAGTCCCGCTGATGGCCAAGAAGACAAACTATTCCTCGCAGAACCGGTGCGTCCTGTGCGGCCGGACGGATGCCGAGGTCCCCTTCATGCTGCAGGGGATCGACGGGTACATCTGCTCCGACTGCGCGAAGATGGCCGCCCAGTACGTGGCCGAACTGGAACACACCCCTTCCAAGGGGAGTGCGAAGGTAGGGTCGATGGAAAAAGCCCCGAAGCCCAAGGAAATCAAGGACTTCCTGGACCAGTACGTCATTGGCCAGGACCGGGCCAAGACCATCCTCTCCGTGGCGGTGTACAACCACTACAAGCGCATCAGCCACAACCTGATCGCCAAGGCCGACGACGGCGTGGAACTGGAGAAGTCCAACATCCTGCTGGTCGGTCCCACCGGTACGGGAAAGACTCTGCTGGCGAAGACCATCGCCCGTCTCCTGGACGTCCCGTTCACGATTGTCGACGCGACCGTCCTGACGGAGGCCGGCTATGTGGGCGAGGATGTGGAAAGCCTCCTTACCCGGCTCCTGCAGGAGGCCGATTTCGACCAGGCGAAGGCCGAGCGCGGCATCGTCTTCATCGACGAGATCGACAAGATCGCCCGGAAGTCGGACAACCCTTCCATCACCCGGGATGTCTCCGGTGAAGGCGTGCAGCAGGCACTCCTGAAACTCCTGGAAGGGAATGTGGTCAATGTCCCGCCGAAGGGCGGCCGCAAGCATCCGGAGCAGGAATTCATCCACGTGAACACGCAGAACATCCTGTTCATCTGCGGCGGCGCCTTCGAAGGCATCGAACGGCATATCGCCCAGCGCAAGAACACGCAACTCATCGGCTTCGGGTCCGAGAAGAAGCAGCGGGTGGACAAGGACAATCTCCTCCAGTTCGTGGAGGCGCAGGACCTGCGGGCCTACGGCCTCATCCCGGAAATCGTGGGCCGTCTGCCGGTCGTCACCTATCTGGACCAGTTGGACCGCGATTCCCTCCGCCGGATCCTCACCGAGCCCAAGAACGCCATCGTGCGCCAGTACGAAAAACTGTTCGAGATGGACGGCATGAAACTCGAGATCGAGCCGGAAGTGCTGGACCTCATCGTGGACACCGCCATCGAGCGGAAACTCGGCGCGCGCGGTCTCCGGAGCATCTGCGAGGAACTCATGAACGACGCGATGTTCGAAGCCCCGTCCTCCCGGAAGAAGACTTGGAAACTTACCCTGGCCTACGCGCAGGAAAAGTTGAAAAAATAGTATCAGGCTCTTGCGGGAATGGAAAAGTTTTCCTACCTTTGCATTCCCGAAATGAATGAGGGCTTAGCTCAGTTGGTTTAGAGCGCTTGCTTGACAGGCAAGAGGTCGGCAGTTCAAATCTGCCAGTCCTCACAAGGTAAGGCACTTGCAATGATGCAGGTGCCTTTTCTTTTTGTCCGCCCTTTGATTGTCCGGGTTTGTTGCGTATATTTGCCCTTATGGGTAAAAAGATTTTCATCTGCGCACTGGTTATATGGACTGCGCTTTTCTATGGTACGGATGTATGGGCCCAGGGACCGTATGTTCCTTCGGAAGGCAATCTGAAATCCCGGGAGGAACTCACGCAGCACCGGCTGGGCATTTTCCTGCACTGGGGCATCTACAGCACCTATGCCCAGGGGGAATGGTACCTGTCACGGGGACATTTGGACCCCGAAGTGTACAGTGAAGCGGCCGGCGGATTCTACCCCGGCAGTTTCGACGCGGCCGAATGGGCCCGGGCCTTCAAGGACGCCGGTGCGGGCTATGTCACCCTGACTTCCCGCCATCATGACGGCTTCTCCATGTACAGGACGGCCCAGAGCCCGTTCAACGTCGTGGATGCTACGCCTTTCGGACGGGATGTACTCGGAGAACTGACGGAGGCCGTCAGGGCCGAAGGGCTCCGGATGCATTATTACTATTCCCTGATCGACTGGATCCGCCCGGACTATCCCAAGGGGCATTCCGGCATCGCCAAGGACCCGGCCAAGGCCGATTATGATTCCTATTTCGAGTTCGAGAAGCGGCAGATCCGGGAACTCATGGAACAGTATCATCCCCAGGCGCTCTGGTTCGACGGGCAGTGGGACCATGAGACCGATGCCGTCCCGTTCCAGTGGCGGATGCGCGAACTCTATGATTTCATTCACGGGATCGACCCGGACTGCCTGGTCGCCAACAATCACCACCGGGCCATCGTGGAAGGCGAGGACTTCCAGATTTTCGAGAACGACCTCCCGGGGGAGAACAAAGGGGGACTCAGCGGACAGACCGTCTCCACCCGCGTTCCTTTGGAAACCTGCGATACCATGAACGGCATGTGGGGCTACAAGGTGGATGACCTGAATTACAAAAGTGTTCCCGCGCTGGTCCGCCTGCTGGTGCGTGCCGCTTCCAAGGATGCCAACCTCCTCCTGAATATCGGCCCCCAGGCCAACGGGAAACTTCCGGAACTGGCCCTGGACCGTCTCCGCGGCATCGGTTCCTGGATGAAGGTCTATGCGCCGACGGTGGACGGCTGCGGTTCTTCGCCGATCCCTCCGCAGAGTTGGGGCGTGAGCACGATGCGTCCCGGAACCATCTTCCTCCATATCCTGGATGCGTCGGCCCTTCCGGTCTCCGGCAATCAGGCCGTCATTGTCGTTCCCGCCCCCGGGAAAATCGCTGCCGTGAAGAGTTACCCCGAAGGCACGGCGCTTGCATGGAAAGTGGACAAAGACCAGTTCCTGACGGTGAAACTTCCGGTTCCGGATGCGACCGCCATGGACACGGTCATTGAGGTTACGCTAAAATAACGAACTGAACATGAGGAAATTGTGTCTTTCCGGTGTTTTATTCTCCCTGTTAGCCGGTACGCTATGGGCAGGCCCTTACGAGAAGTATTACCAGAACTTGCCGGTGCCGATGAATGAACCGGCGCTTCCCTCCATTCCCGAATATACGGTCCGGCTTACGGACTTCGGTGGTGTAGGTGACGGCGTTACAGATAATACGGAGGTATTCACAAAGGCCATCAGCGCGCTGAACAAAAAGGGTGGCGGACATCTGGTCGTGCCTGCGGGGATTTTCGTGACGGGACCCATCAGTCTGAAGGACCGGATCGACCTGCATCTGGAACGGAATGCGATGATTCTCCTGACCCCGGATCGGGAAAAGCATCTGAAAAACGGAAAGGCACAGCCGGGAATCAGCGCCAGCAAACGGAGTGACATCAGCATTACCGGCGAGGGCATCATTGACGGAAACGGCGAGTGGTGGCGGGGTGTAAAGCGCTCGAAAGTAAGTGATACAGAATGGAATACTTATAAGCGGATGGGCGGAACCGTAACGCCGAAGGGTGACCTTTGGTATCCCTTTGACCTGAAAGCGTTCCCCAACATTGCCGATACCTACGAGGACCAGGAGAAGATCCGGACGCACCTCGTCCGCTTCACCGACTGCGAGCGTGTCCTGCTCCAGGGGGTCACCCTGCAGAATTCCCCGAAATTCCATTTCGTGCCGCAGCGCTGCCAGGATGTCGTCATCGACGGACTCACGGTCCGCTGCATGTGGAATGCCCAGAACGGGGATGGCATCGACCCGAGCCAGTGCCGGAACGTCCTGATTGTCAATAATACCGTGGATGTGGGCGATGATGGCATCTGCCTCAAGGGCGGCGCCGGGGCGGCCGGTGCGAAGAACGGTCCCTGCGAGAACATCCTGATCCAGGACAATACGGTGTTCCATGCCCATGGCGGCTTTGTCATCGGATCCGAATTCTCCGGCGGCATGGTGAATATCGTCGTCCGGAACAATACCTTCTCCGGGACCGATACGGGCCTTCGTTTCAAGAGCGCCCCGGAGCGGGGCGGTAAGACGCAGAATATCTGGATCTCAGATATTTACATGTCCGATATCCAGGACGAGGCGGTGGTTTTCGAAACTTCCTACGCGGACCGTCCGGTGGGACGCGACGATGCCATGGCGGCCGAGACGGAGAACTTCCTCCCGAATTTCCAGGACATCCATATCGAGCGGGTTACCTGCCGCGATGCACGGGTGGGCGTAAAGGCCTCCGGCACCCTGCAGATGATCCACGACATCACCCTGAAAGACTGTCTCTTCTTCTATACGGAAGAAGCATCCCGGATCGATGATCCCGAGATGCTCCAACTCGAAAACGTCCGGTTCGAGACCTACAGGTAGTCCTCGAAATACATCGTCACCTTGTCCATGAGGTGGATCCGGCGGCGGCCCGTGACGTTGTGCTTGTCGTACGGATAAGGGAAATAGTCCACCTGCACGTTGTTCTTGATGCACTCGTCGATGAAACTCAGCGAGTGTTCCCACACGACGGTATCGTCGATCGCGCCCTGGCAGATGAGGAGTTTGCCTTTCAGATCCTTCGCCTTATTGATCAGGCTGGCCTTCGCAAATCCTTCAGGGTTCGTCGCTTCCGTGTCCATGTAGCGCTCGCCGTACATGATTTCGTACCATTTCCAGTCGATGACCGGACCGCCGGCGACACCCACCTTGAAGATGTCGGGGTAGTTCGTGATGAGGCTGATGGTCATGAATCCGCCGTAACTCCAGCCATGGACGCCGATGCGCTCCCGGTCCACCCACGGCTTCTCCATCAGGAGCCGGAGGCCGGCGACCTGGTCGGCCATTTCGGCCTGGCCGCACTGGCGGTTGATGGCCTTCTCGAAGGAGGCGCCGCGGTTGGAGGTGCCGCGGTTGTCCTGCACATACACGACGTAGCCTCGCTGGGCCATGTACATTTCCCAGAGGCGCACGTTCCCGAGCCAGGTATCCTGGACCATCTGGGAGTGCGGTCCGCCATAGACATAGACGATGACCGGGTATTTCCTGGCCGGATCGAAGTCCTTCGGATAGTAGAGCCGGTAGTAGTTGTCGAACTGGCCGTCGGCGCTCGGAACCGTGCCCAGTTCCACCGCGCAGGATGCGTAGTCTGCCAGCGGATCAGCGGCCTCGGAAAGGGTTTGGGTCGTCTTGCCATCGGAACTTCTCAGGAGCGATACGCCGGGGGTGTCCAGGTTCGCGTACCGGTCGAAGAACCAGGTGCAGGAGGGGTTCATGGAGATATTGTGCCAGCCGCGCTCGGGGGTGAGGGCGACGGGCTTGCCGATCTTCGCCTTCTGGAGGGCTTTCTTCGCAGGGGCCTTGACGGCGATCCGGTACAGGTGATTCTCGACGGGAGAGACCTCGGCGGAGGTGTAGAAGACGTTCACACCGTCATTGCCGATGTATTCGACATCGGCAGCGACCTCGGTCAGGCGGCGGATGGTGCCCAGGGTATCCACGAGGTACAGGTTCCGGTAACCGTCACGGTTGTCGGTCCGGTAGATCATCAGGTCGCCCCGGCCTTTGAGGAAATACACGGGATCCAGCGGCTCGATCCACTCCTCGTTGTCCTCGGTGAGCAGCGTACGGACGAACCGGCCGGTGGCGGCGCAGTACTGGTTCAGCCGCATGTGGTGCTGAGTGCGGTCCAGCACCTGCACGTACACGGACTTGCCGTCCGGGGACCAGGCGATGTTCGTGAGAAAGCGTTCGGGGGTGAAGTCGTCGGCCTGGATATAGATGGTGCTGCCCTTGTCCAGGTCATAAATCCCGAGGCCCACGATCTCGGACTCCATTCCGTTCATCGGGTACTTGAGTTGCCGGAGTTCGCCGGTCCGGGTGCGGATGTCCAGGAGGGGGAAGTCGGTGACGCGGGATTCGTCCTTCCGGTAGAAGGCGAGTTTCCGCCCGTCCGGGGCCCAGAACACGCCGCCGCTGATGCCGAACTCGTTCCGGCTCACGGACTGTCCGTACACGATTTCGCGGTCGTTGGAAACGGCCACGGCAAGCGTATCCTTGTAGTCGGTGACGTAGAGGCTGTTCCCTTCGTTGAAGGCCGTCCAACTGGTTTCGACAGGGAGTTCCAGGTTTTCGTCGATCCGGGCGGTCGCCCATCGGCGGCCGTCGAGGTAGCGGTATTCGTTGTCGTTGACCCAACTGTAGTAGGGGTTTTCAGGATAGACGCTCCGGCTGGTGATGGTCTCTTCCATCGTCAGGAGTTTCCCGTCATGGGCAGGATGGGTGCCGATCACGCGGGGCTGGGCAAAAAGGGCGCCGCCCAGGAAGAGGGCAGCGCTCAGAAGGGTCAGGGCCTTTTTCATAGGACGATCTGTTCGACGCTCGTGTCGTAGGGAAGCCGTTTCGCGGGATCGCTTACGACGGGTTCGGAATTCTCGATGCGGTCCACGACGGCGCGCTCGTAGCCGCGCCAGGGGAGGGCACCCTTGTACTCCTTGTAATGGACGGTGACGCGCTGACCGGTGAGCTGGGTGAGTTGCTCGGCGATGGCCTTGTCGTCCGTGGAAAACTTGAAGATCTTGGACTGGACGGTGCCGGCGGAGCCGGACTTGTTGCCGTAGCCCGAAAGGATCATCTCGCCCTCATAGGTTTTCCAGATGTATCCGGTGTAGGTGAGGGAGTTCAGTTCGCCGGTCTTGGTACCGTCGCTGAATACCCAGAAGAACTTGTAGTAGCAGAATCCGGCTCCCACCAGGAGCAGGAGGATGACTACGAGTGAAATGAGTTTTCCTGCTGTCTTTGCCATAGTATTTGTGTTTTATCAGAATCCGCGTCCATGTTTGATCCAGAGCTGTTCCTCGAGGGCGTTCCAGCGGGCCACGGCCAGGTGGTAGATGCCTTCGGTGCAGGAATCCAGGAGGTCCGGGTTCCGGGTCTTGCCGAGATTGTTCACGGCGTCGATGGCGATGTCCTCCATCTCGAGGATGTTCTTTTCAAAGAGTGCCTTGTTCTTCTGCCAGGCGAGGGTCCCGAGCCGGTTCGGGCGGCGGAACTGCCACAGGATGCAGTCCGGGACGTACTGTTTCTGGCCGCAGTTGTCAAAGGCGTGGGGGAGTGTCTTCCCGCCGCTGAAGATGGGGATGCGGGGGCTCTCGCCGGGGTTGTCCACGCCGTACCAGAGGATGCCGCCCACCTCGTCCGGCATCCAGTTGCGGAGCTGGATCACGGTGGAGTACGAGCACCAGCACACGGCCACGGTCCGGACGAAGTCGATGGTGCCGGGGGCGATGGTGTTCAGGGTGGTGCGGGTCTCGGTGGTGAGCCAGGGGTTCGCGAGCGGGCTCACGATGGTGTCGCCCTTGGAAACCGACTTCCAGTTCTTCGTCATGTCATACTCCGTCCCTTCGTAGGTGCTGCGGAGGATCTTGTTGATGTCGCGAAGGCTCAGCTTCTTCTCGGGCTTGATGCTGAAGGGAATGGAATCATCGTCCATGGACAGGCCCAGGGAAGGAGCGAAGTGGTTGAAAATGAACCAGTCGCGGATGGCAAAGTTCTTGCCCTTGGCGCGCGGGACGTTGTAGGCCTTGAACCAGACGAAGTCGCCCTGGCCGTCCCAGAGGCCGTACTCCTTCGCGACGGACTCCACATTGTCGGAAGCCATGAAGTGGTCCTTGTCCTTGCGGTCGATCTTGCCGATGCGGGGGATGTTGCAGGAGACGGAAATCTCGTCGTCCGGGACGCGCTGGGCCACCCAGACGGCACCGATCCTGTCGCGGCCGCAGCCCACGATCTCGAAGGCCCATACTTCGTTCTTGTCGGCCACGGTGAGGCATTCGCCGGTGTCGCCGTAGCCGTATTTCTCGGCCGTCGCGCCCATGAGCTTGATGGCGTCGCGGGCATTGTCGCAGCGCATGAGGGCCAGGCGGCCCAGTTCCTCGATGAGGAACGGAGCGTTCTTGTTGATGAGGGTGTCCGGCCCGGTGAAGGTGGATTCGCCCATGGCCAACTGCTTCTCGTTCATGCTGGGATAACCCGTATTGACATAGGCGTAAGTATGTCTGGCGCCCAGGGGAATCTCAGCCACCTTGCGGAGGCCGGTGGTGTCGCCCTTGAACTTGGTGTGGCGGGTGCCTTTGTACACCTCGAAGACGGCGCCCTTCTTGTGATCCTGCGCGGGCTCCATGGAAATCCAGGTATGGGATACGCCGTCGCAGGTGTGGGACGTATAGACGGACCCGTCGTCCGAAGCCAGCCGCCCCACCATGATGCTGGTGCAACTTTCCGGCTCGTATCCGTCGGGATAAATGCTTTGGGCGGTGCTGACAGCCGTCATGGCGGCGACGGCGCTCATGCTGAGAATCAGTCGCTTCATGATGTTCCACCGCCAGAATCTCCCGAGGGCGGATTTCGGGTTCTCGTCATACTTCGCCCTGAACTTGCAGGTCTCGCACGGATACGTTGCCATAGTGGTGTCTTTATCGCAGTTAATCGGATAAAGATACGGATAATTGGCGAAAAATCCGATATATGGACGGAATTTTGGATTTCGCGGGCGGTAAGGGGTGTGCAGAGGTGTTTTAGCGTAAGGTGCTACCGGTGGCGGTATAATGGAGCCACCGGCAGCATTTTGGCCCGTTTTTGCTGCCGGTGGCAGGAAAAAAACGCCACCGGCAGCAGGTAGGATTGCCATTTCCCCGAAAAATCCTTAATTTTGAAAGATCCAAGCTTTGAGATTCACTATGGCATTCGAGCAAGTCTTCAAGAATATAGATAACGCCCTTCGTACTGATGAAGGATGCAGCAGCGAACTGGATTATGTTGAGCAGTCCTCGTGGATACTCTTCTTGAAATACCTGGATGACCTGGACAAAGAGAACGAAATGGCGGCTCTTCTGGGCGGTGGGACCTATTCCCCAATCCTGGATGAAGAGTACCGGTGGAACACCTGGGCTATGCCGAGAACCGCTGCCGGGGAATACGACATCCATAACGCCCTGGTGGGAGATGACCTCATAGAGTTCGTCAATGGCAAACTCTTCCCGTATTTGAAGAACCTGGGACAAGGCGAGACGGATAACACCTCCATCAAGGTCAAAATCGGTCTCATCTTCGCCGAACTCCGCAATAAACTGGTAAGCGGGTATTGTATGCGGGACATCATTGAGCAGATAGATGGCTTGAAGTTCCAGACCAGCGAGCAGAAGCACGAAATGACCTATCTGTACGAGAGCCGGTTGAATAAGATGGGCAATGCCGGTCGCAACGGAGGAGAATACTACACGCCCCGTCCGCTCATCCGGTCCATCGTCAAGGTAGTAAATCCCCATATTGGTGAGAGCGTGTATGATGGTGCCTGCGGTTCTGCCGGGTTCCTCTGCGAAGCGTACAACTATATGCACGAGAAGGTCCATACGACCGCCGATGAGGAAAAACTGCAAAAGACCACCTTCTACGGCAAGGAAAAGAAGGCGCTCCCGTATCTTATCGCCATGATGAACATGATCCTCCACGGGGTCCAGTCGCCAAATATTATCAAGACCAACACCCTGGGAGAGAACCTTGCCGATGTCCAGACCAAGGACCAGTTTGACAATATCCTGGCAAATCCGCCCTTTGGAGGCAGCGAGCGTAAAGAGGTCCAGCAGAACTTCCCCATCAAGACCGGAGAAACGGCGTACCTCTTCCTGGAACACTTCATCAAGTACCTCAAAGCAGGTGGCTCCGCCGGTATCGTAATCAAGAACACCTTCCTGTCCAACACCGATAACGCCTCCATTGAACTACGTAAGAAACTCCTGGAAGATTGCAACCTCCACACGGTTTTGGACCTTCCTTCCGGAGTATTCCAAGCCGGAGTCAAGACCATCGTACTCTTCTTCAAGAAAGGTGAGCCCACGCAGAAGGTATGGTTCTACCAACTGAACCTGGACCGCACCCTGGGAAAGACGGACCCGCTGAACGAGAATGACCTGGCGGACTTCGTGGAGAAGCAGAATACCAAGCCGGATAGTGAGAACTCCTGGTCGGTGAATGTCGCTGACCTGGATGACAACTACGACCTCTCCGTTAAGAACCCCAACAAGGTGGAAGTCGTGGATGAGCGTACTCCCCAGCAGATTGCCGCCGAGATTGAAGCCCTTGCCGCCGATAGCCAGCGTTTGTTGAACGAGATTATGGAGATGCTATGAGGGAGGGGTGGGAAATAAAAGCGTTTGATGCTTGCATTGAAAAGCGCAAAGCACCAACAAAACTTCTTTCTTCATCATACCAGGAGAAAGGGTTATATCCCATTGTTTCACAGGAGAAGGATTTGATAAGCGGCTATTGGGACAACCCGGATGATTTGTTCGTTCATAGAAAACCTGTTGTGGTTTTTGGAGACCACACAATGGTTGTGAAATATATTGACTTTGATTTCGTTGTTGGAGCCGATGGCGTAAAAATACTTGAACCCAAGGAGTTCCTCTTGCCGAAGTATTTCTTTTATTGGGTATCGTCTGTTCATATCAAAAGTAGAGGATATGCGAGGCATTTTAGGTATTTGAGGGAGGCAAGTGTTCCCATCCCATCTCTTCCCGAGCAGCAGCGTATCGTGGATATTCTGGACCGGGGGTTTGCCAAGATAGATGCCCTGAAAGCCAATGCCGAGAAATCCCTTCAAGCAGCAAAGAACCTCTTCCAAGCGACTTTGAAGAAGGAATTAGGAGGTAAGACAAAGGACCTCGCAACTCTTCTTTCTATATGTCAAAGTATCGTTGATTGTCCTCATTCAACACCAATAAAAAGCGCAGAGAAGACAAACTTCCCTTGCATACGAACCTCAGAATTAAAGGCGGGTCGTATTTCGTGGGCTACGATGCAGTATGTTTCTGAGGACGAGTATAGAAAGAGAATTACCCGATTACAACCGCAGGAAGGAGACATTGTATATGGGAGAGAAGGCACAATCGGGGATGCTGTTATGCTACCTACTGGATATCATTTCTGTCTTGGCCAAAGGACGATGTTGTTTAGGCCCAATCGGTCTTTGATAGACCCTAAATACTTGTTATACTGCGTAATCTCTCCGTTTGTGTATAATCAGGCAATGTCCAAGAATACGGGTTGCGGGGTGGCGCACGTGAATGTTGCCGATGTGAAGCAATTCCTTATTCCTGTACCAGAACAGATAGATGAACAACGGCGAATAGTATCTTGTCTTGATGACTTCAACGATAAGTGCAACGCCCTCCAAGAGAACTACCAGAAGACCCTCACTCTCTGCGATGACTTGAAGCAGTCCCTTCTTCGCAAGGCATTTAACGGAGAACTTTAAACCTCAACGATATGAACGAAATAGGCATTATAGCGTCTGTGATTGCTGCAATAGCGGCTATAATCACGCTCGTATTCACTATCCGCAATAGTAAAGGCAATGTCATCAAGCGGATTGAACGAAAGCAGCGTCAGATCCAAGACATTACCTTTCAGTTTTCTAAGACCTATGGAGTGAATGCCAATATTAGTCAGCATTACCCAACATCTATGAAGGTGCAGAAACTTCAAAATGATATTCAGGAGTTGCAAAAGAAGATTTAGCGGTTTATGTTGAATCTAATTTGATTTGTATAACATTTTGTTATATATTTGCACTCGGATATATAATAGTTTAGGAGATGCAGGCGACAACAGCAAAAGTTCAAACTGCTTTCAGGTTTGATAAAGAACTCATCAGGAGACTGAAGATCAAGGCGAAGAAGGAGAATCGGAGCCTGAACAACTATGTGGAAACCGTCCTTATGGATGTCGTTTACGATGAACCCAATGAGGAAACCATGGCTGCCATCGACGAAGTCAAAAGCGGAAAGGATCTGGAGCGGCTGGATTTGGACAAGTTTGATGGATTTGTAGCCGGGTTATGACATGTGGACGCTGGAATATTCGACTCAATTCAAAAAAGATCTGAAAAAGATCAAGCATCAACCTGCCAAGTTACAGGCACTTAAGGATGTTCTGATTCAGTTGGAGCAGCATGGGACGGTTGATAGCACGCACAAGCCTCATATGCTTTCTGGAGAGTTTTCCGGATGTATGGAATGCCACATCCAGAACGACTTCCTCTTGATATGGCTGGATAAAGAAACCCAAACCATCAAGCTGATTCGCACGGGAACACATTCCGAGCTTTTCAAGTAAATCATTGTTCCTCATGAACGAGAGCCAGACCCGATTAGTTAAGATTGACCCCAAGCTGAAAGAGAACGGCTGGGGTGTGGCGGCTGATAGTTATATCCTCACGGAAGTCCCCATCACCCGGGGAAGGATCAGCCAGACTGTCAAGCCCAGACCGATGAAGGCGGACTACATCCTGCAATACAAGGGTGTCAAGCTGGCTGTCGTGGAAGCGAAGAGCGATGAGAAGCCGGTGGGTGAAGGCGTGATGCAAGCGAAGGAATACGCTGAGAAACTGAAAATCCGCTTCACCTACGCTACCAACGGCGATACCATCTACCAGATAGATATGGAAACCGGCGAGGAAGGCGAAGTGGATGACTACCTTTCACCGGAAGAGATATGGACACGGACCTTCGGCGATGCGGATGAATGGAGGGACAAGTTCTACGCCCAGCCCCTGTATAACGATGGGCAGAAGGTCCCCAGGTATTACCAGGAGATTGCCATCAACAAGGTCCTGGATGCCGTAGCAGCCGGAAAGAACCGCATCCTCCTGACAATGGCAACGGGAACCGGCAAGACCTTCATCTCCTTCCAGATTGCCTACAAACTCTTCCATACTCGCTGGAATGTGAGGAAGACCGGAAACAGACCCCGTATCCTCTTCCTGGCTGACCGGAATATCCTTGCAAACCAGGCATTCAACGGCTTCTTCGGGTTCGCCAATGATGCCCTGTGCCGCATTACCCCGGATAGCGTCCGCAAGAACGGCAAGGTCCCGACAAACGCCTCCATCTTCTTCACCATCTTCCAGACCTTTGAGAGCGGAGAGGAAAACAAGCCCAACTTCGGTCAGTATCCCAGGGACTTCTTTGACTTCGTGATCATAGATGAGTGCCATCGTGGGGGTGCGAATGATGAGAGCAGTTGGAGAGGCATTATGGAGTATTTCAGCAGTGCCGTGCAACTCGGTATGACCGCAACGCCGAGACGGGATGTCAATGCCAACACCTACGAATACTTCGGGAAACCGGTCTATGAGTATTCCTTGAAGGAAGGCATTGCCGATGGTTTCCTCACTCCGTTCCGGCATTGCAAGATGCAGAGCAACATTGACGATTACATTTACTCTCCGGAAGATGAAATCCTTTCCGGCGAGGTTGAGGAAGGCAAGGTCTATACGGAGAAGGACTTCTATCAGGGGAATATCACCATCCGGCAAAGGGACGAGGCCCGTGTCCGGGAGTTCTTGAAATACATCAAGGACGATGAGAAGACCCTGGTGTTCTGTGCGACCCAGGACCACGCTGCCCAAATCCGTGATATGATCAACAAGTTCCATCACGGAAACCCCAAGTATGCCGTCCGTGTCGCTGCAAACGATGGAAGCCTGGGAGAGCAGTATTTGAAGGACTTCCAAGACAATGAGAGAACGATTCCTACGATACTCACCACCTCACAGAAACTCTCTACGGGTGTGGATGCGCTGAATGTGCGGAATATCGTCCTGCTGCGTCCTATCCGGTCCATGATCGAGTTCAAGCAGATTATCGGCCGTGGAACGCGGCTCTACGATGGCAAGTATTACTTCACCATCTATGACTTCGTGAAAGCCTATGAGAACTTCCAGGATCCGGCCTGGGATGGTGAAGAAGATATTGACGATACTCCGGATGGAGTCTATGTGATTGACGATGAGGATCATCTCCTGGAAGAACCGGGCGTGCCTTACGGGACTCGCAGGCCTAAGCCGGGTAAGTCCGACCCCGGGGAAGAAAAGCCGGAGAAACTGGAAATCCGCCTTTCTTCCGGCCATACCATGAACATCAAGCACATCAAGAGCGATATGTTCTGGGGACCGGATGGGGTTCCGGTCAGTGCCGAAGAGTTTTTGAGGATGATGTTCGGGAAACTGCCGGAGTTCTTCGCTGACGAGGCGGAACTGCGGGAGAAGTGGTCCTCACCGACGACCAGGCGGGAACTGCTGGACCAGATGGCGGAACAAGGTTACGGAGAGGATGTCTTGAAGCAAATTCGGAGTTTGATTGATGCCGACGACTGCGACCTCCTGGATGTCCTGGAATACATCGCTTACCAGAAGAGACCGGTCGATCGTGCTTCCAGGGCCCAAAGCGCCCGACTCTATACCGGTCAGCAAACCCCGGAGCAAGTGGCATTCATTCAGTATCTTGTGTCCGTCTATGTCAAAGCCGGTATCGACGAACTTGAAGCGGACCGGCTCCCGAAACTGATGGCGAACAAGTATGGAACCATCCTGGAAGGAACTCAGGCTTTGGGCGGCATAGAACAGGCACGCGGCACCTTCTACAACTTCCAGCGAAGCCTTTACCAACAAGCGATCTGATCGGTCAGATGCGGTACAGTTCCCGGAAAGCCTCCGGGAGGGCGGTGATGAGGTCGCGGGAGTCGTAGGATTCGGCAGTGCAGGTTGCCGTGAGCCGGTCGCCGGCAAAGCCGTGGAGCCAGACACCGAGACAGGCGGCCCGGGCGGCGGGGTAGCCGCGGGCGATGAGTCCGCCGATGAGACCGGTGAGGACGTCGCCGCTGCCGCCTTTGGCCATGCCGGGGTTGCCGGTGGTGTTTACATAAACCTCACCGTCCGGTGTAACGACTTGACTGTGAAATCCTTTGCGGACTACGACGCAACCGGTTCCGCGGCTTAGCCGGAGCGCGGCACCGGGGGAGTCGTCGCCCGTGAGACGCCGGAGTTCACCCAGGTGGGGCGTCATCACGGAACCGGCGGGGATGGGAAGGCCCGGATGGGCGGCGAGGAGGTTCAGCGCATCGGCGTCAAGGACCAGGGGGATGTGGTGGCCGTCGGCCTCCTGCAGGAGCCTGGCGAGGGCTTTCAAGGTTTCCGGCGCCTGCCCCAGTCCGGGGCCGACGGCGATGGCGGAGTACTTGCCGATGTTTTCCGGAAGGACACTGAAGCAGTTTCCGGGATTCTCCGACAGCATGGCCGAAGGGAAATTGTTCACCACCGCCTGCAGCGCCCGTTCCGTGGAATGAAGCGTTACTAGCCCGCATCCGGAATGGAGCGCCGCCCCTGTCGCCAGCACGGCCGCTCCCGGCATCCGCTGGCATCCGCAGACCAGCAGCAGATGCCCGTAATCGCCTTTGTGCGAATCGTTCTCGCGCTGAAGCAGGTACGGTCTGAGGGTGTCGGGGGTGATGCGTTGTTCCATGGCGTACTTTTATGCATCGAATTTACGAAATCTGTTGGAATTTGTCTATACTGACACTCGTTTTTTTGATTTGTTGAATAATAACCGTATCTTTGAAAGAATTACTTACATCCATTATGTGCTTGAATAGGCCATTTGTTGGATATATGCCCTTTTACGACATTCTGTCGGGGGAGGGTATAATTCATTATAAATCAATCGTTTATTGTTTTTCCTCATTGGGTCTGCCAGGTGGATTCAATATTTTTGGTATTAGCTGAAGGTGCAGCGTATGGCAGCGATTCTAACCAAATCATCTTATACCCTGCTTTACGGTCAGATGATGTGATACATTTAAAGATTAAAACTAATATCATATAAACCATGCAAATCATGAAAAAGTTTTTATTGGTTAGCTTATTGCTTTTCTCTGTGTTTTCAATACGTGCACAGCAGAGATGCGCGGTTCTCGATTTCCAGGTCGGTAGCTATGTAACTCCGCAGGATATCGAAGGGATATCCTACATGTTCAGATCTTCCTTTTTACCTTCTGGCTATACGATGTTGGAGCGGCATGTTATAAATGGAGTAATCCGCAGATTGGATTATGATCCTACTGATATGACGCATCAGGAGGTGCTCAAGGTCGGACGCGAGTTAACTGCCAATAAGATAGTCGTTGGTACGGTAAGTAAGTTCATGGATGAATATAGTGTTGAGGTTCGTGTCATTGATGTCTCTAAGGGCAGTACGGTTGCTTCTGAAAGTGAAAATTTCATTCGCACTGACTATCGCTCTGCGATGGAGAAACTGTCGAAGAAACTACTTGTTGAAATGGGATCTTCAGCACCTGCAGAATCGAACTCGACCGCGGCATCGGCATCCTCCGTTCTTTCTCAGGAACGCACAGAACCCTATGTACTGTATGGTTATTTGAAGGTTTTTCCGAAGGACCTGGGCACTTTCTCTTCTGTTCCTAAGACGGTGATTGTGCAACTGAACCAATCCATGCAATATGGTTACGGAACCTGGCGCCTTCCGACGGAGGAAGAAATCGCCTTGATGCGGGACAATAAAATCATCGGGCATGGGAATTATATGACTGCCAAAAAC
>CACZKE010000032.1 GCA_902781705.1 uncultured Bacteroidia bacterium | reverse complement strand
CTGGGCGTAACGCCTTTCATCCGGAAGAAAAAGCGGCCGAAAGTAGTTGAGTCGGCATAGTTTATCCTTTCTGCAATCTCGTCGATGCTCAGGTCAGTGCTTTCTAGCAGCCAGATGGCCTCCATCAGCAGCAACCGGTTGATATACTCCATAACTGTTCTTCCGGAGACCTGCCGGACAGCTCGGGAGAGATAGGTAGGCGTGACGTTCAGGGCGTCGGCGTAGAATTCTATACCGTGTTCCCGGACAAAATGCTCCGGAAGCAAGTCCATGAAATTCATGAACAGGTCTTCCGTTCTTTTCCCGAATCCGCTGTGCTTCGTCTGTTTGGAAAGAATGGATGAAAGATCCATAAGGAAGATGGAGTACAGGTGCCCCAGCATTTCCTCGCGTAACGGATTCTCGGAGACGAGATAATCCCCGGCCATACGAATCAAGGAGCAGAGTCGTGCGCTTTCATCCGAGGAAAGCCCCACAACAGGTTGATGCATCTCGAAGATGGGAAGCAGCGCTGAACGAACAGCGTTTCGGATAGATGGCGTTTCCACGGTAAAGGATTCGTCGGCTACCAGACAAAGGCCGGTATAGTCTTCAGACACATCCCTAACGCTGATGGGGAACCCTGGCATATAGGCAAACAAGTGGTTTCTTTCTATCGTAATTTCTCTTCCACTGTAGAAAAGGGTGGAGCTGCCTCTCAAGACTATGGTAAAGCTATATGCGGCTACTGTTCCGGGCAGTGAATTCGTACGAAGATTCGTTTCCCTGTCGGTCTCAAGGCTTAGAAAGAGGCCCTTCCAGTCCGGGTAATGAGCCTTTCCGTATACTCCCATCCAAGTGTCCGAGATTGTGTACATGCAGTATTCGTTCTCTTTGATGCGTCACAAAGATACAAAATAATACGCTTGTTTCGTATCTGTCGGTTTTTGTTCCGTTTTGCTCGCACGTTTTTTCGTAATATGATTTAACTTTGTAATCATTCACACATTTAACGGATAACGCTATGACAAAAGAAGAAGCATTGAAACAGTTCGCCATGTTCGGCGCAGCCTGGTTCGGAAACAGCAAACAGCATTTCGCCTTCTCGGCATACTGCCGTCTGCAGGGTTGGAACAAATTGGCCGACAAGTGGAAAGAAGAGGCCGAAGAGGAATGGGAGGAGGCCGAAGAGGTGCTGCAGCGCCTCGTTGAACTGGGTTGCAAGCCCGCCGACCTTCAGGAGGCCATGAAGACCATGGAGTTCCCCTTCTACGATGATCCGAAACAGCAGATCGAGTCTGACTTCAATCCCGAGGCCGTGAAGCAGATGAGCGAGATGGCCGCCGCCTTCGCCGACGACTATCCCACCCAGAAACTCATCCAGAAGTGGATTGACGGCGAGAAGGACCACATGGCCTGGGAGTCCCAGTATCTCAATTACATTGAGAAACTTGGTTATGAGAATTTCCTGACCGCAATGATGTAAAAATGCCCGTGCTGTAATAACTTTTTTAATCCACGAATCATTATGAAAGAACAAGTATTGAAAGCCATGCGCGAAGCCGGCAAACCCGTTTCCGCCGGTGATGTGACCAAGGCTCTGAACGCCGACCGCAAGGAAGTTGACAAGGCCTTTGCCGAACTGAAAAAAGAAGGCGCCATCGTCTCACCCGTCCGCTGCAAGTGGGAACCTGCGAAATAAGCCGATAATGGAAATCAAAGCAGTCATATTCAGGAAAGACGGTTTCTATTCCCAGCCTTTTGCCTTCGGCGGAGAGGAAGGGATGGACAAGTTCGACAAGAACGTCCGCTACCGCGGCAGCCTGCAGAATTATCTGATCGACACCGGCAGCGAGGTAATCCTTGTCGATACCGGACTTCCTGCCGGGACGCCCGAGGAAGTGCCCGACGAGAACAGCCCGGCCTACACCGGCAAGGATATCTGCACTTATGTGGAAGCGCTGGCGGCCCTGGGCTACAAACCCGAGCAAGTGACGAAGATCCTCCTCACCCACCGCCACGCCGATCACAGCGGCGAACTGAAGAGTTTTCCCTCTGCAAAGGTCTACGTCAACCGGAACGAGATGGATGCCGCTGAACTCCAGGGGCTTTCAAACCTTGTCCCGGTGAACTTCAGCGACGGGGCGTACTTCAATTTCCCGGAGAGCCAGAAGATCGCGGATAGCATCTATCTTATCAAGGCCACGGGCCACACCAAGGGTAACAGCATCGTCATCGTAGAGAATGAAGGTCTGTTCTATATGTTTCACGGAGACATCACCTATGTGGATGAAGCCCTGTATGAAGACAAACTGTCCGTTGTCTATGATGACCTTCCTGCCGCACGCGAAACCCAGAACCGTATCCGGGAATTCATCCTCAATCACCCCACCGTCTATTGCGGCACCCACACCCCACAGGGCTATGAGAACCTGGAGGCCAAACGCGTTATGGATTTGAACAATCCCGAGCCGACAGTCTTGGCGGAGGTAGACTTTTCCAAGCAGGAGGCTTCCGGCAAATATGTCTGCTCAATCTGCGGCTACGTATATGATCCTGCGGAGCACGATGGAGTAGCCTTTGAAGACCTCCCTGACGACTGGCGCTGCCCACGCTGCAAACAGCCGAAGACGAAGTTCAATAAGGCTTAAGCGATTTTGATCTCAATTATATTCGGGGCAGACGTTGAACAAGACGCCTGCCCCGAATACAGTATTTCGAGAAATGAGAATTTAACAGACTCTTTTGCAGGCATTCAGTTCGATAAATCTCGATTTAGCAAATACAAACATACGAATATCTTGATTCAGTGGCAAATAAAAACCTTGTCAAAAAAGAGCTCCAGTATTTATTGGATGCTTCTCTTTTTACCAGAAAACACACTGTTTTCTAGATACTCGCCAAAAGATCGTGAATCAAAAAGTAAGAATAATGAATCACGATTCCAGAGCCTTCAAAGCTGTTATTCGGGGTGTTTCAGAGTGTAAAATATTGGATTTTCAGATTTACGAAAACTTATGAAAACTTTTGTTGAATTTGAACCGTATTTGAACCGCGGACATTTCAAACAATTGATTATCAATTAGTTTGAAATTCTGCATCGGAAAATAGCCTTCCGGGACCGTTTTCATCCTCATTTAAGCCCTATTCTGAGGACGAAGCGGGTAAAATGACCATCTCGTCCTCAAAGTAAGGCATTCTTGAGGACGAGATGCAAGTGCCCTTATCCAGGCTGCCTCCGCAGGTCTTGAATCCCTTGACGATAGCGCAATCCAGGCATTGTGTTGCTGGCGGACGAATCGAGTCAGTTCTCTCCAGGCGTTCGCAAAGCTGGCAAGACCTGCTTTAATGGAATAACGGTGGTTACTCATCTCTAGCCCATGATGGCGACGAAATCGTCCGTTCCGCGGACAATCATTAATCAGTGGCAGCATTTGTCCATTCCGTGTCAAAGAGTCCCCCGGAAATGGACTATCTTTATATTCGGTGATAAAAGGCGGTTTTTTCACCTGTGACAGGCAGAAAAACGCGTTTTTCCATCCGGTTGGTTAATATTATGGTTACTTTGGAAGGGTAGACGGTGTTTCTGTCTGCCCTTTTGCTTGTTCCGGCCTCCAAATCCACAAATGGAAAAAGAGTGTCAGAATTCGTCCGGTTTGTGAAAAGCATTCCATATCCGGTTCGGTATTTTTGTGTGTGCCCCTTTATTGTTGCATAATAACTTAAATACCATAATCATATGAAAAAAACCTTTCTTCTCCTCCTGGCCGCGACGGCATGCTTCCTGACCGGGCCCCGCGCCACGGCCCAGCAGGACCTCGACTTCTGTATCGGAGCCGATGTGTCCGAGATTCCGGCGATGGAAGCCAGGGGCTCCAAGTTCTATGACATGGACGGAACCGAGAAGGATCCGCTCCAGATCATGGCAGACCATGGGTTCAACGTGATCCGGCTCCGCCTGTTCGTCACCCCGGAAGCACCGCACGGTTATTCCCGTGACGGCTTCTGCGGGACCGAGAGCACCATCGCCTTCGCCAAGCGCATCAAGGCGGCCGGTATGAAGTTCGCCCTCAACTTCCATTACAGCGACACCTGGGCCGACCCGGACAAGCAGTACAAGCCGTCCAAGTGGGAAGGTTTGACAGGCAAGGCCCTGGAAGACCAGTTGTACAAGTACACCAAGGAGACCCTGAAGGCCTTCAAGGCGGCCGGGGCCGCCCCGGAAATCGTGCAGGTAGGCAACGAGATCAGCCACGGCATGGTCTGGCCCGAAGGAAAGGTGATGGACGATGCCACCGAAGAGAACTGGGCCGCCTGCATGGGGCTCTACAAGGCTGGCCAGCGGGCCGTCCATGAAGTCCTTCCGGATGCGAAGCTGCAGATCCACCTCGCCCTGGGCGGCGAGAACACCCTTTGCCGCGACTTCCTCGACCATATGGTGAAATATGGAGCCGACTTCGACATCATCGGCCTGTCCTATTACGAGCGCTGGCACGAGACCTACAACGACATGAAGGCCAACATCTACGACCTGACCGCCCGTTACGGCAAGCCCGTGAACATCTGCGAATACGGCGCCAACGCCGGCAACATCAAGATCATCAACGACATCGTCCGCGCCACGCCGGGCAAACTCGGCAACGGAACGATGGCCTGGGCCCCCACCCGCACCCTGTTCCCGCGCGAAGGAAGGGCCGACCGGCAGATCTTCGGCATCTACGAGCAGATCAAGGAGCAGTATTCCAACCCGGCCAGGCAGCCGCTTTACATCCCGCCCTACAAGCCGCAGACAACCTTCGACGAACCCATCATCGGAGCGGATATCTCCTGGGTGCCCCAGCAGGAGGCCCAGGGAATCAAGTTCTCCGACAAGGGTGTGCAGAAAGACGTCCTGGAGATTCTCAAGGACCACCATTTCAACTGGATCCGCCTGCGCCTGTTCGTCGATCCGACGGCCGAAAAGGGCTATTCCAAGGACGGCTTCTGCGGTCTGGAGCAGACCCTGGCCATGGCGGCCCGCATCAAGGCGGCCGGCATGAAGTTCCTGCTCGACTTCCACTACAGCGACACCTGGGCTGATCCCGGCAAGCAGTTCAAGCCCGCCTCCTGGGCGCGCAGCACGGGTTCGGCCCTGGAGGGACAGGTCTATTCCTATTCCGCCGAAGTGGTCCGCCGCTTCATCCAGGAAGGTGTCCGCCCGGACATGGTCCAGGTGGGCAACGAGGTCAACAACGGCATGGTCTGGCCTCAGGGCAAGGTCGAGGACGGCAAATATGAATCCTTCGCCGTCATGATCCGCTGCGCCAGCGCCGGCGTCCGTTCCGTCGATCCCTCCATTCCTATCATGATCCATGTCGCCCTCGGCGGCCAGAACGAGAAATCCGTCGAATTCTACGACAAGATGCTGGCCCGCGACGTCAAGTTCGACGTGATCGGCCAGTCCTATTACCCCAAGCACCACGGAACGCTGGAACAGCTGACTTTCAACTGCAACGACCTCGCGAAGCGGTACGGCAAGCCGGTCATCGTGGTGGAATACCAGGACTACCGCAAGGAAGTCAACGAGATTGTGAAGGACATTCCGGGCGGCCTGGGTGCCGGCACGTTCATCTGGGAGGCCACCAGCCCGATGTGGGGCGGCCTGTTCGACAAGGAAGGGCGCACCACGGCCGAGATGGACATTTACGACGCATTTTACCAATCCTATTAATCTATCTGACTATCTGATATGAAGAAACTGTTATTGCTAGTCCTGTCGTTTGCATTGCTGGCCATCAGCAATCAAACAATGTATGCACAGGGTGGCCAGCGCACCGTCAAAGGTGTCGTGGTCGATGCTGGTGGAACGCCCATCATCGGCGCAGCCCTGTTCGAGGAAGGAAAGGTCAACCGAGGTGTCACCACAGACGTCGACGGCAACTTCACCCTGACCGTTTCCGGGAGTAATGCCGAGGTGACCATTTCCTGCCTCGGCTACGAAACCCGCAAACTTGCGGCGGGCGATCCCGAATTCGCCCGCGGACGCGTCGTCCTGACCGACGACCAGATCCAACTGGAAGACGTCGTCGTCATCGGTTACGGTACGGTCCGCAAGGACGACATGACCGGTTCCGTGGCGGCGGTCAAAGCCGAAGAAATCAACCGCGGCGCCGTTTCCTCCAGCCATGAACTGCTCCAAGGCAAGGTTTCCGGCCTGCTCGTGCTGCCCGACGGCACCATGCGCATGCGCGGCATCTCCTCGCTGAACGCCTCGAACGACCCGCTGATCGTGGTGGACGGCGTTCCGCTCAGCTCCAACAGCCTGTCGTCCATCAACCCGGACGACATCGACTCCTTCTCGGTCCTGAAGGACGCCTCCTCCGCCGCGATCTATGGGTCCCGTGCCGCTTCGGGCGTTATCCTCGTGACGACGAAGAAGCCCAGCGGCAGCAGCAAGCCGCGCGTTTCCTACAGCGGTTCCGTCACTGCGAGCCACTATATCGGCCGCGAGGATGTGATGAGCGCCACCGAGTACCGCGCCTTCATGAAGGAGCTGTATGCCGACCGTCCCGGATCCTGGGAGTCCGCACAGGCCCTGATGGGCGACGCCGATACCGACTGGATCAGCCTCGTCACCAAGATGGGCCAGAGATCGACCCACAACCTGAGCATAAGCGGCACGACTTTCAAAGGCCACCTGCCCTACCGCGTCTCTCTCGGTTACTTCCAGCGCCAGGGACAGACCCTCGGTTCCTGGAGCCATCGCCCCACCCTCAGCGCCACCTTCACGCCGACCTTCCTGGACGATCATCTAAAGATCACCCTCAACGCCAAGGTCAACACCTCCATCTCCGACCTGGGCAGCGCCAGCTACAGCTCGGCCGCCGGTTTCAACCCGACACTCCCGGTGTACTTCACCAACCCGGACGGTTCCATCGACTATGATACCAACTACGGTTATTATATTGTCGGTACGGGCCGCGGAGACGACCTCATCCCGGGCGCCGGTGCCGCGACGAATCCGATGCAGTACGAGAACACGCTCCAGAAACCGCGCAACCTGGGCTGGACGCTGAGCAGTATCATCAACTACAAGGTCCACGGCTTCGAAGACCTGCAGTTCAACCTCCGCGTAAGCACGGACCGCCGCAAGAACAGCAACTGGAGCCGCAGCAAGCCCGGCTATTGGGGCCTGATCAACGACGGTGTCGCCCCGAAGGTCGGTCTCTACACGCTCAGCGACGGCTTCAACAAGAACGACATGCTGGAGTTCTTCGCCAACTACAACCACGACTTCAACGGACACCGCATCGACGCGATGGCGGGTTACTCGTACGAGCACTTCTATTATTTCAACCACAACGAGCAGCACTACAACGACGACTTCGTCAACGAGGCGAAAGGAATCAACGTGAAGAAGGACGACCTCTACGGAAGCATCTACAATCACGGTGAGGAGCATTTCCTCGTGTCGTTCTACGGCCGTTTCAACTATTCCTTCAAGAGCCGTTACCTGCTCACCGTCACCCTGCGTAACGACGGATCTTCCCGTTTCGCGCCGGAGCACCGCTGGGGTTTGTTCCCCTCCGCCGCCTTCGCCTGGAACATCAAGGAAGAACCTTTCATGCAGAACGCAAAGAACCTGGACGAACTCAAGCTCCGCATCGGCTGGGGTATCACGGGCCAGGAGAGCGGCATCGCCAACTATTCCTATATCGCCAACTACAATCTCTCCACCGGCACGACGGACAAGTACAATATGGGTTCCGACGGGCGCACCTTCAACCTCACTCCCCGGGCCTATGACCCGCATGTCAAGTGGGAAGAGACCATCACGTCCAACATCGGTCTGGACTTCGGGTTCGGCAAGAACCTGGTTTCCGGTAACATCGATGTCTATAAGAAGGACACGAAGGACCTCCTGAACACTGTTCTCATCCCGATGGGCGCCAACTTCTCCAACGAGCTCCTGACCAACATCGGCAGCATGAGCAACAAGGGTATCGAACTCGGACTCAACTTCAACCCGGTCCGCAACCGGATCCACAGCCTGAGCATCGGCGCAAACTTCACCCTCCAGGACACGAAGTTCACGAAACTGACGGTCGGTGACGAGAGCGTCAACGAAAACTACTATATCCAGACGGGCGGTATCGGCGTCGGTACCGGCGGTTACTCCCAGCAGCATCGCGTAGGCTATGCCCCCCGGACGTTCTTCCTGTATCAGCAGGCCTACAACGCCGACGGCGAGCCGATCCAGAACGCCTTCGTGGACCGCGACGGCGACGGAATGATCACGGACAACGACCGTTACCTCACCGGCAAGAGCCCGCTTCCTTCGTTCTACTACGGCCTCCGCTTGAAGTACACCTTCAAGAACTGGGACTTCGGCTTCAACGCACACGGCTCCGCCGGCAACTGGGCCTTCTGGAACTACCACCAGAACAACTCCACCGTGGCCAACGACTGGATCAACTACAGCGCCCTGCACAATTACCGGAACATCGTCAAGAAGACCGGATGGACGAACACCAACATGATCGCACAGAGCTATTCGGACTACTTCCTGCATGACGCCTCCTTCTTCAAGATCGATGACGTGAACGTCGGCTACACCTTCCCGAAGGTCTTCGGCAACGCCCGCCTGCGTCTCGCCTTCACCGCCAACAACCTGGCACTCATCACCAAGTATCCCGGTGTCGATCCTGAAATCGGACAGGACGGCATCGACGGCAGCGGCACGCCCCGCTCCCGGGCCTACACCCTCCGTGTCAATCTTAACTTCTAATCATGCCCAAGCATATGAAAAAGTTCCTATATATTGCATTGCTTCTGCTGACCGGCATCTTCGCAGCCTCCTGCGTCCGCGACCTGGACGCCTATCCTTTCAACGAGGATGACTTCACGTCCGAGAACGCTTACGGAAGCGACTATGCGAACTATGTTTCCGGCCTGGCCAAGATCTACCGCTGCTTCAACAACACCTCCGACCTCCAGGTCGAGGACGCTGGTGCCTCCGAGCTGATGCGCGCCTTCTGGTGCGTTCAGGAATGCTCCACGGACGCCTGCAAGAACGACTGGGAAAAGGACTCCTGGACCCAGGATATCAATAAGAATACGTGGTCCACGGCTGACAACGCCGCTTCCTACGCGCTCTATTGCCGTACCCTGCACGGCATCACCTACACCAACGAGTTCCTCCGCCAGACCACGGATGACCGTCTGGATGCCCGCGGATGCAGCGCCGACGTGATCGCCAAGGTCCACGGACTGCGCGCCGAGGCCCGTTTCCTCCGCGCCTTCATGTACTGGATGTCGATGGACACCTTCGGCGACGGCCCGTTCGTGACCGAGGAATCCGAATTCGGCTCCGCCTCTCCCGAAGTGAAGTCCCGCGGTGAGATCTTCGACTTCATCGAGTCCGAGCTGAAGGACCTGGTTGCCAGCAGCGACATGCCGGCCGCCGGTTCCAACTATCCGCGGGTGGACAAAGGTTCCGCCTGGGGTCTGCTCAGCCGCCTCTACCTGAATGCCCAGGTTTATAAGAACACCGTGGACGCCAAGGGCAACGTCACGCAGAAGGGTCCCGCGATGTGGGAGGAATGCATGGCCGCCTGCGAGGAAGTCTTCAAGCTGAACTACGAACTCTGCGACACGTACTCCGACCTGTTCCGCGGAGACAACGGAGAGAATGCCGAAGCCCGGAAGGAAATGATCTTCGCCATCGACTATGACGAAATCAACATGAACGGCTGGGGCGGGACAATCTTCCTGGCCCAATCCTGCTTCCAGGCCGCCGACGACAAGGACGAGAACGGCAACCCGATGTACAGCCTGGGTGTCGCCGACGGCTGGGCCGGTATCCGCGTCCCTTCCGAGTACGTCTTCAAGTATTTCGGCGTGACCGTTCCGGATGAAGGATATGACGCCGAGGGCAAGTACACCGGTATCTATAACTATACGGACGCCCGTGCCGGATTGTTCTACATCAAGGGACACAAGGAAGAAATGACCGACCTGGCCGAATTCACCCAGGGTTGGAGCCTCTACAAGTTCAACAACATCCCGCACGACATGACCCGCGAAGAATTCGCCAGCTCCGCCAAGAGTTACGGCTCCGCCAGTGCAAAGGCCGGCATCGACTATCCGGTGATACGCCTGGCCGAAATCTATCTCAACTATGCCGAAGCCTGCGTGATGGCCGGACAGGCCGCCAAGGGCCTCCCCTACCTGAATGAAATCCGCAAGCGCGCCCATGTCGACCCCCTGCCGAGCTGCACGCTGGAGGACGTCCAGAACGAACGTGCCGTGGAGCTTGTCTGGGAGGCGTTCCGGCGCTCCGACCTGATCCGCTGGGACCAGTTCCATTCCGGAGACTTCCTCTGGAGATGGAAGGGCGGCAGCTACCAGGGACAGGGATTCTCCCAGCACCTGCTGGTGTTCGACTTCCCGCAGTCCGAGCTGACGGCCAACCGCAACCTTTCCCACAAACCGGGTTATGCCAACTAAAAAAGAAACACGTATGAAACGAATCAGATATTCTTTGCTGCCGGTATTCGCCATCCTGCTGGCGGCTTGCGACCCCAACGGACTTGAAATTGTCAAGACTTCCCAGGAGAGCCAGTTCGTCTCTCCGAAGGTGAAGGACATGCCGACCGTCCAGGTCTCGCAGAATAAGTATGACGACCCGAACGCCGTCGTGACCTTCTCCTGGGACAAGGCGGACTTCGGCGCTCCCACCGAAGTCAGCTATTCGATCTATATGTCCAGCGAGACCCACCCGGACATGTGCCTGGTGTCCGGCGTGACCACCACCAGTTACTCCATCGACTATAAGACACTCTATGCCAAGCTGATCGGCGAAAGCAACCTGGGCCTCGCCAAGGGTTCCGTCCACGATGTGCCGTGCTATGTGACGGCATCCATGGGTGACGGGTATTACCTGGTGAAATCCGAACCGGTGACTCTCAAATTCGAGATCGCACGTATCAGCACGGGCATCAACATGCTCTATGTCTCGGGCAGCTTCAACAACAACCACCCGGACCGCGACGGTATCGAGGAGACGGAGAGCGGTGGGAAGCAGTACCAGGGCCTGGTGAACATGAAGTCCACCGGATCCAATCAGGTCCGTTTCCTGGAGTACACCTATGCCGGCACGAACGAAGGCAATGCCTGGGGTGACAACAGCGGCACGCTGGCCGTCGGCGGCGCCGCCATCGAGGCTCCGGCTCAGCTGGCCTATGTGCGGGCCGACCTGAACACCGGAACCTATTCCATCACCGAGCTGGACGGCCCCGTCCGCCTCTGCGGCCTGGGCGGCTGGTGGTTCGGCGGCAATCCCGAACTGGTGTACAATGCTGAAGAGAACGCCTGGATCGGCACCGCCGACTATTCCTCCGGCACCTTCCGCATGTCCATCAACGACAACTGGGGATTCACCTTCGGCCCGAAGCGCGCCGCCGACCTGACCGTGCGTGACGGATCGGACATCAAGATCTACCATAACGACATTTCCAAGAAGGTCCTGGGCGGCGACGCCAACTTCAAGATCGACGCTCCCGGAACCTACCGCTTCAAGTTCTACTACGAATCCGCGGACTGCACTTGGCACCTCGCCATCAGTGCCGTGAAGTAAGGAATCCGCTCCGGCGGCAGACAAATTGCCCCGGCTCCTCGGAAGGAGCCGGGGCAATCCATATCTATATCCGTCTACTTGTTCTTGAAGGACTTCATATAATCCGACGGTGTCATGTTGTAGGCGGCGGAGAACGTGCGGGTGAAATAGGAAGCGTTGGAGAAACCGACGGAGTACATCACCTCGGAAACAGTGTAGTTGCCGTTCTGCAGGAGCAGCGCGGCCTTCTTGAGCCGGATATAACGGATGTACTCCACAGCCGACATGCCGGTGAACTGCTTGAGTTTCCGATAAAGCTGTTTCTCGCTGAACTCGCCCAGTTCGCACAGGCGCGAGACGGAAAGGTCGGCATCGTCCAGATGCTCTTCGACCAGACGGGTCACCTTGCGCAGGAAGCGTTCGTCCTGCGACAGTTCGCGGGAAGGTTCCGGCGTGGCCAGGAGCTCCATCCTCAACCGCTGTTCCATCCGCTTCTTGTTGCCCAGCAGCTGGTCCACCCGGGCGGTCAGGGTCGGAACTTCGAAGGGTTTGGGCAGGAAGACATCGATATCGAGACCGATGCTCTGCTGCTCCGTCTGCTTGTCGTCCTTGGCGGTCAGCAGGATGATGGGGACGGTGCTGAGCGGACCGTACTGGCGGATTTGCCGGCACATCTCCAATCCGTCCATGACAGGCATCAAGACATCCGAGACGATCAGGTCCGGAAGGACATCCTTGCACAACTTGAGTCCGCTCTTGCCGTTATGGGAACTGATACAACGGTACTTCTCCTTCAGGATGCTCTCCAGGAAGGTGCATATCTGGGCGTTGTCGTCCACGATGGCGATCAGCGGCTTGTCCGGATCCTCTGGCGCATCCGGCGCCGTGGACGGGAAGGAAGTATGGTCAGAAAGGCAAGGGAGCAGGACCGTGAATGTGGTACCGTTCTCATCGGATGAGATCGACACCCGTCCCCCATGGACCTCGACATAGCTCTTGATGACAGACAGGCCGATGCCGGTGCTGTCATAACCGTTGTTCTTGGTGCGGGATGACTGGAAATAACGCTGGAAAGCGAATTGCAGTTCGTCTTCGGGAATGCCGACGCCTGTATCGGACACCTTGACGATCAGCTGGTGTCCCTCGTCGTCCCGTTCCAGGGTCAGGAGGACAGAGCCTCCCTCGGGCGTATA
Source organism: uncultured Bacteroidia bacterium (assembly GCA_902781705.1). Lineage (GTDB taxonomy): Bacteria > Bacteroidota > Bacteroidia > Bacteroidales > UBA932 > Cryptobacteroides. The sequence goes on along the minus strand of CACZKE010000032.1, from coordinate 16,207 downwards.
TTTGCAGGCGTTCGAGAGCAGGTTGTTCAGGATGGTCTCCACCTTGACGATATCCACCTCCACCGGAATCACGGGATGGCTGCTGTTGAAGATGAATTCGTGCTTCGGATAGTTTTCCCGATAGGAATCGAAGATGCTGCGGGCGAAGTCCACCATTTCCACATCGGTGCTGATCAGGCTGTCCGCCACCCCGTCGGTATCCTTGTAATAGTCGATGGTGTGATGGATCAGCGAGCTGAGTTTCGTCGCATTCTCCTGGGCGAGCTTGAGGCTATGCAGGTCGGTGTCCGGACCCGCTTCCCGGATCATCTTGCCGAGCGGACCGATAACCAGGCTGAGCGGGGTCTTGAACTCGTGGGCGACCTCCTGGAAGAAGGCTTCCTTCTGACGGGACTGCGCCAGCAGTTCATCCCGCTGGCGGCGCTCCAACAACAGGTTGCGCCGCATGACGGCCTGCCGTATAAAGGCGAAGGCAGTCGCGGCTATAACCAGAAGGTAAACCAGGATCATCCACCAGGAATAGATCCAGAACGGACGGATACGGAAAGAAAGGAGCTCCGTCGCGTTGGAAAGGTTGCCGGCCCGGGCCACGCTGAGGCGGTAACGTCCCGGCTGCAGGGCGGAAAGCGTGACCTTGTTGCCCACGACAGGACTGCGCATCAGCGATGAATGGCCTTCCAGGCGATATTCGAAACGGTGCGGGAATTCGTCGTTGAAGTCGAAATCGGAAAAGGAGATGTCCAGATGGTTCTGGCGGGCCGGAAGCACCAGCCGCTCCTTTCCCAGCTTGCCGGGTTCGATCTTCCGTGATCCGTTCACCAGGATTCCGGTGAGGTGGATGACCGGCTCGCGGGATTGTTCGGCAAGGTCGAGTTCATCCAGGCGGAGGATGTCCACCGAGCCGACGGAACCGAGCAGTAAACTGTTCGTGGAAGCATCGAATTCAAGGCCGAAATAGTGGCGGTATGTTCCGAGGCTGGACACATTCATTTCCTCCTTTCCGACGGAGAACAGGCCCTCGGAAGTGCAGATCCAGATCCGCTCGTCACTGTCGGTCAGACAGAACGACTCCATCTCGTCATCCGGATGGAAGGTCATGGTCCGGAGGTCTCCATCGTCCTTCCCTCCCGGCGTGATCCGATGGACCTTGTTTCCGGCGACCACCCAGATCCGGCCTTCCCGGTCACCGCAGATGTCGTCAGGACGCCCGACGCCTGTATCGGAGGGAATGACATGCTGGGTGTCCGGATCGATCCGGAACAGATGCTGGTCGCGGGTCAAGGCCCATATCATGCCCTGCCGCCCGATGACGATCCGCGCGATATCATTGGAACTGAGCCCCTCGGACTGTCCATAATGGCCGATCACGGTTCCGTCCCGCTTCAGGCGGTAAAGCCCGTCGAAAGATGCGGCCCACAGTTCGCCCCGGAAAGGAATCAGGTCATAGACCCAGTTATGGCTTCCGGCGATGGGGACCTGCTCCATCTGCCCGCTTTGCCCGTCATAATGCTGGATACCGCCGTCAGAGGCGAAATACATGCTTCCGTTCTCCCGGTCCTCCACGATCCTCCAGATCCGGTTATGCCGGATCCGGTGCGTGGGATCGGTCATCGTATAATGCCGCAAGACGCCCTGGCCTTCCATCAGCACGATGCCGTCGGAACCGGCCAGCCATAGGCGGCCCTTGCTGTCGCGGTAAAGATCCGTATAATGGGCGTTGTCTTCGTCCGGCAGCCCCCGCACCGGCCGGACCGTCGGATGCTGCCACATGGGCCTGAGCCCGTCGTCCGTACCGAACCAGAGATTGTCGTCAGCATCTTCGGTACAGACCCAGGTGACGCTGGAAAGCAGCTTTTCCTGTTTTCCGGAGGAATCATAGCTGTACAGACCGTTGTCGGTACCCACCAGCAAACGGCCTTCCCAGTCTTTGCAGAGCATTTTGGGAATCATGAACGGCGCCTCGTCCAAGACCTCGCCGGAATGGATGTCCAGGCAGTAAAGCACCCGCGCTGTCCCTATCCATATCCGGTCGCCGTCCGGCAGGATCGAAATGGCCATGGTCCGGGCTCCGAGGTTATGCGGCCGGAAAAAGGCTGTAATCGTTCCGGTATCCGGACGGTAGAGGGAAACGCCTTCCTGCGTTCCGACAAAAAGCGAATCCCCATGGGCAACCAAGGAGAATATGTCGCCCTCCAACAGGCGGGTTGCCGTGTCCACTTCGGGGTCATACCGATATAAGCCCTCGTCGGAACCGACAAACACATTCCCCTGACAGACCCGGAGGGTCCGGATCATCTGCTTATCGAGGGGCGCGGCGCGGTGATACACGTAATTTTCCAGGCAGAAGGAATACATACCGTCGTTCGTCCCGAGCAGAAGCTTGTCGGACATGCAGAGCAGCGCATTGACTTGGATATGGCCGTCTGGGCAGGCGTGGGGCCGCAGGTCGTACCCGTCGTAACTGTACAGGTTCCGGTCGGTTCCGAACCAGATCATTCCGTTGTCCTGCTGGACCAGGGAACGGACGGAAAGCGAAGCAGTCCGGCTATGGAGGTTTCCTATGATCGCCTCTCCTTCCTGCGCGGAAACGGAGAGAGAAAACAGGCACGTCATCAACAAGGATATGGAGAACCTTTTCATCGTTTTTGGATTGCTGTTGGAAGATACGCAATTTTTTTCGCTCTGCGAAAAGTCAAGCGGAAATATGTCATCATCTGTCCTTTCTGTGTCACCCTCTCGAAACATTATCCGCTATTTTTGTAATGGACCACCTTGGACAGCCATCTTTTAACAATATCACCTCATGAAACGACTGACTACCCTCATTTGCGCACTGGCCGCCGGCTGCATGCTGGCCCAGGCCCAATCTTCCCGCGCCGTGATTCCGTTCGACCAGGACTGGCGCTTCGTCCAGGCCGACCCTGCCGGAGCCCAGGCGACGGGGTTCAACGACCGTTCCTGGCGCAAGCTCGACCTTCCCCACGACTGGAGCCTGGAAGGAGAAAACCTGGAAGACAATCCCGGCGGCGGAAGCATCGGCTACTTCCCGATGGGTACCGGCTGGTACCGGAAGCACTTCGATGTGCCCGGCTACAGCAAGGAGAAACTATACTCCATCGAATTCGACGGAGTATATATGAACAGCACCGTCTGGGTGAACGGCGTCTGCCTGGGCACCTGGCCCTACGGCTACTCCAGTTTCTCCTATGACCTGACACCGGTGCTCAAGGCGAAGGGCAACGTGGTCGCCGTCCGTGTGGATAATTCCCAGCAGCCTAATTCCCGCTGGTATAGCGGATCCGGCATCTACCGCCATGTCCGCCTGGTGGGCACGTCCAAGACCCGCTTCGACAAGTGGGGCGTGTTCCACCACACCGTTTCGGTCGAAGACGGAACCGCGAAGGTGCTGGTCCATTCGGACATCACCAACGGGGAATCCCGCGCCAGGGACCTGACGGTCCGCCAGAGTGTGGTCGACGCGTCCGGTGCCGTGGTGGCGACGGCTGAGAAGGGCATCTCCATGCCCGCCGGCATCAAGCAGGCCCTGGACCAACAAGTGGAGATCGCCGCCGCGAAGCTTTGGGACACCGAGAACCCGTATCTCTATACCCTCCGCTCCCAGTTGTTCGCCTCCGGCAAGGAAATCGACTGCGTGGAAAGCAGCCTGGGTGTCCGTACCATCGAATATGACATCGACAAGGGCTTCCTTCTGAACGGAAAACAAGTCAAGATGAAAGGTGTCAACCTCCATCACGATGCCGGTGCCGTAGGCGCCGCCGTTCCAGAGCGCGTTTGGGAACGCCGTATCGAAATCCTCAAGGACGGCGGCTGTAACGCCATCCGCACGGCGCACAACCCGCCCGCACCCGAATTCCTGGACCTCTGCGACAAGCACGGTATGCTGGTGATGGACGAGGCCTTCGACATGTGGGTCGCCGGCAAGACCAAGTATGACTATCACCTCGCCTTCGAGGAATGGCACCAGCGCGACCTGACGGCGATGGTGGCTCGCGACCGCAACCACCCGTCGGTGGTGATGTGGAGCATCGGCAACGAGATCCGCGACCAGCGCAGCGAAGTCGGCCCCGGCATCGCCCGGGAGATGGTCGCCTTCTGCCACCAGCTGGACCCGACCCGCCTGGTCACCTCCGGCAACGATGAAATCGCCTCCAACAGCCCCACCTCCCCCGAATTCCTGGCCGCCTTCGAGAACGATATCGTCGGCTACAACTATCCCGACCGCTGGCGCACCCGCCGCGAGTTGAACTACGCCTTGGACAAGGCCGAATTCCCGAACCGCCGCGTCGTAGGCACGGAGACTTCCGGCTACGGCGGCGCCCGCCGGGAGTACCGGCTCCCGGATGCGGAACCGGCCCGTCCCCTGGGTGCCGGACAGAACGGATTCTCTCCCCAGCAGATGAACACCCCCCAGATGCAGCAGATGATGCGCAGCATGCGCCGGTCCAACCGCGGCCTGATCGGCAGCGGCCTGATCGACGTCGAGCAGCGCTGGCGCTTCGCCATGAACTACGACTATGTCATCGGCGACTTCATGTGGACCGGTATCGACTACTACGGAGAATCCCGCTGGCCGTCCCGCGGCAGCAGCTCCGGCTATCTGGACAACTGCGGCTTCAAGAAGGACGGATGGTGGTTTTTCAAGAGCATCTGGTCCGACGAACCTGTCCTGCACCTGCTTCCCCACTGGAACTGGGAGGGGCATGAAGGACAGATCATCCAGGTGGCCTGCTTCACCAACTGCGAGGAGGTCGAGCTCTTCGTCAACGGCAAGTCCTACGGCAAGAAGGAAACCGAATTCCCGCGCCGCGGCGTGGATCCCAGCTGGGCCCAGTATGCCCCCGGCAAGCGCTACGCCACGACGGCGGACCTCCACCTGACCTGGGATGTGGAATACCAGCCCGGCGAGATAAAGGTCGTCGGACAGCGCGACGGGGAAACCTTCGAGGAGGTCATCCGGACGACGGGAGCCCCCGCCAAGCTGCACGCCACCGTGGACCGTCCCGCTTTCAAGGCGGAGCCCGGCGATGTGGCCCACATCACCGTGGAGGTGCTCGACGCCGACGGCAACATTTGCCCGATCACCGACAACCTGGTGCATTTCAGTGTCAAGGGGGCTCGGCTCATCGGTGTGGAGAACGGCAACCTGCAGGACCTCGGTTCCGTCAAGGCCGATTCCCGCAAGGCCTTCTCCGGCCTGTGCCTGGGCATCGTGGCAGCCGACAAGAAGGGCCCCGTTTCCGTCACGGTAGAGTCGGAGGGATTGGAGCCTTCCACCGTCACCTTCGAGGCCCGATAGCCTTCGGACTACAAAAAGGGCGGCCGCATCGGACCGCCCTTTCTGCCTGTCAGACCGGTTTATCTCTGGATATTCTCGATCACCTGCCTGGCAGGGCGGTCGGGGTCGTTCATGGCGACACACTCGTCATCCAGCACCATCACTTCGCCGTTCTCCGGCGTATATTTGGGCCAGGTGGGAAGCGACTTGCAATTCGGGTCGCCCGTGCGCATGAACGCCACCAGGGCGTCCGACATCTTGTCGGAAAGGGCGCGGGGACGGGCGCCGCCACCCGTATGCGTGAGCATCAGGTCCGTGTTGTGCAGCCAGAAGCAGATGTCCAGGCAGTGGAAGGAACGCAGACGGCCGTCGAACAGCGGTGGCTGCCAGCCGAACCAGGCGACATAGACAGGCGCACCCTGTTCGTATTTCCTGTTGGCCGAACGGACGATATTGGTGCGGACGCCGGTCAGGAGGGCCCAGATCTCGATAGGACGGCACTCGGGGAAGGTCTTGGCGTATGCCTCTACGACGGCACGGGCATTCTCCCTATAGTTGGGCGTCATCCTTTCGACGACATCGTCCAGGGTGACATTCTCGAGCTCCGGATTGTTCCGGTCCGGATTGCCTTCATGCTTGACCGAGCAATAGATCATCGGGATGTTGGGGATGGTCTCGTCAGCTGGGTCATAGAAGGTCCCTGCGGGAATGTCGAGGCCGTCGCCGACGGGGCTGAATCCGCCCCTTCTGCCCGAACCGCCGTTCATGCGGTTGAACTTGGCCGCGGCCGCATTGGCCAGGTCATAGTATTCTTCCCAGGGCATCTCCTGGAGCTTGTCGATCTCGGAGGGTTTCAGGCCAGCCTCCTGGAGGACGAAGGCACCGAGGGCTTCGGCCTGGGCCTTGTCGGCAGCCTGGATGGAGTTGCCGCTCAGGCACACCGCCTTGTGGACGAGCCCCTTGGCAGCCGACATGGCCGCCACGATGCTCACCTTCGCGCCGCCGCCGGACTGGCCCATGATGGTCACGTTGTCCGGGTCGCCGCCGAAGTTGGCGATGTTGTTGTGGACCCACTTCAACGCGGCGATCAGGTCCAGGATGCCGACATTGCCGGAATGGGCGTACTTTTCGCCGCCTACCTTGGCGAGGTCGGTGAAACCGAAGGCGTTGAGCCGATGGTTGACGGAACAGACGACGACGTCGCCGTAGGATGCGAGGCCTTCTCCGCTGTAGCCATCCTGCTCGATGGCGCTTCCGTTGAAGAAGCCGCCGCCGTGGAAATAGACCAGGACCGGACGCTTCTTTGCGTCGAGCCCGTGCGTCCAGACATTCAGCCGGAGACAGTCTTCGCTGGAGTTGAAGAAGTTCCAGTTGTCCACGAAACCTGCCGCGGATTCCGGACTCCGGTCATAGACGATGGCCTGGGGGGCCATGTCGCCGTAGTTGAGGGCCAGGCGGACGCCGTCCCAGGGTTCCGGTTCCTGCGGCGGCATGAAACGGTTCTTGCCTGTCGTGTTGGCGCCGTAGGGGATGCCTTTGAACGTGTAGAGGTCGCGGAGGATATATCCCCGCACCTTGCCGTACTGCGTGTTGGCGACGGCAATGTCCTCGCCGATGAAGAGTTGCTGTCCGTCGGCCTTGTTCACCGCCTTGTTTCCGGAGCAGCCCGCCAGCAGGAGCAGGGCGGTGCCGAAGAAAGCTGATAATAGAATGTGTTTTTTCATGGCTCTATAGATTTATTTGGCTCTGAAAGTAATCTCGTCGGCCTGCAAGCCAGCGGACTCTGCCTTCACGGAGACGGTTCCCGCGTGGTCAGCGGCGAGGATTGCCAGGGCCATGCCGCACCAGGTGTCGCGTTCGGAGGTCTTCGTGGAAGAGAGGTCGCGCATGTTGCCGTTCTCCATGCCGATGACCTCGGCGCCGTTGACGGTGAGCTTGATCCGGTTGGTGGCATCCTTGCATAGGTTGCCATCCTTGTCCAGGATTTCGACGGTTACGTGGGCGCAGTCGTCCGGATCGGTGGTGAATTCCGACCGGTCGACGGATAGACGGATCTTGGCGGGATCGCCGAAGGTGCGGACCACCTCGGTGTATTCTTTGCCGTCCTTGACCCCGACGACCTTGATTTCTCCTGGCTGGTATTCGACATCCCACTCCAGATGGAGCTCGGAGGTCGTACCGCGATAATTGCGGCCGTTGCCCAAACCCCAGCCCAGGGTCAGGCCCAGGCGCGGGAATTCGATGCCCTTCTTGCCGTAGGACTTGCCGTTGACAAAGAGCTCGACGCTTTCGCAGTTGGTGTAGCAGCCCAGGCGCATGATTTCACCTTCGTGGCCGGGGAAGTTCCAGTAGGGCAGCAGGTGGAGCACCGGCTCGTCCGTCCAGATGCTCTTGAAGAACCAGTATCCGTCCTTCTTGAAACCGCAGTTGTCCAGATATCCTGACCCGGCGCCCTTGGAAGGCCATCTCGCCTCGCCGTAGTAGTCGATGCCGGTCCACATGAAATCGCCGATCACGTAGTCGTTGATGATCGTGAACTTCCACCGCTGTTCCGTGTCGATATTGCCGATACCGCTGCCGAAGCGGCCGGCGCCACCCCAACGATAGTTGCCGCGGCTGCCGCTGTTGCCGCCGGATTCCGTCGCGACGACTCGGCGGTTCGGGAATTCGGCCTTGTCGATGGAGTACATGAGTTCCCTCCGTTCACGCCAGCGGTCCGGATAATTGTAACCCACGATATCGTTCTCGTAGGCGGCCAGGTATTCCGGAGTGGCCGGGGTGTTGGAGGCGATCTCGTCGTTGCCGGCCGTCACCAGGCGGGTCGGGTCCATCTTGTGGCACTGGGCGATCATCTCCCGGGCGAACTCGGGACCGAACTCCGTGTATTGGTCCTTGATCTCGTTGCCGATGCTCCACATCACGACCGAGGGATGGTTGCGGTCACGCTCCACCATGGCGGCGAGGTCCTGAACATGCCAGTCGCGGAAATAGAGGTTGTAGTCATAGGTATTCTTGGGGGTCACCCACTGGTCGAAGGCCTCGTCCATGACGAGCATACCCACGCGGTCGCAGGCGTCCAGGAAGGTGGGATCCGGCGGGTTGTGAGCCGTGCGGATGGCGTTGCAGCCGCCGCTCTTGAAGATCTCGAGCCGGCGCTCCCACACACGGGCGGGAACCGCGGCGCCCACGGCGCCACCGTCATGGTGCACATTGACACCGTACATCTTCACGTGCTTGCCGTTCAGCAGGAAGCCCTTGTCCACATCGTACTCGATGGTGCGCACGCCCAGCACGTTGTCCACGCAGTCCAGTTCCTTGTCACCGTCCAGGATATAGGAACGCAGGGTGTACAGGTACGGCTTCTCCAAGGTCCAGAGGGTCGGGTTGTCGATGGTCAGGGTCTGGTGGACAGGATGCTTGGTGCCCGCGAGGATTTCGACCACGACGTGGCTCTCCGCCACCTCGTTGCCGGCGGCGTCCAGGACCACATGCTTGACGGTTCCGTTCATCCGGGACTTCAGGTCGTTGATGACCGAGGATTCGATTTTGATGACAGCTTTCCCGTCCTGGACTTCCTGCGTGTAGTTGAACACGCCCCATTTCTCGAAGTATGTCTTGCCTGTCGCCACCAGGCGGACATGGCGGTAAATGCCGGATCCGCTGTACCAGCGCGAGTTGGGCTGCTGCGAGTTGTCCACCCGCACGGCGATGACGTTGCCCTTGGATTTCAGGTACGGTGTCAGATCATAGGAGAAACTGGAATAGCCGTAAGGCCAGGTACCCACTTCGTGTCCGTTGATCCAGACCGTGCTGTTCATGTACACGCCGTCGAATTCGACGGTGTACTTCTTGTCCTTGCTGTAGCCGGGGATGTCGAAAGATTTGCGGTACCAGCCGATTCCCATCGGGAAGTAGCCGATGGAGCCGCCGCCAGGATTGTTCTCGTTGATTTCGCCTTCGATGCTCCAGTCGTGCGGAACATCGAGCAGGCGCCAGGCCTTGTCGTTGAAACCGGCGCTTTGCGCGTTCACATGGTCTCCCAGTTTGAATTTCCAGTCCGAATCAAAATTCGTGATCTGGCGGGGTTGGGCGGATAGGGTGAAGCCCAGCCCCAGCGCCAGGATAGCTATGGATAAGATTCTTTTCAACATAGAATATGGTTTTAGTGAATTGGATACTTTCCTGCGTCAGAACAGGCTGGGGACGAATTCCTTCAGGCAACGGCGCCAGGTGAGCCACTCGTGCGCGGTGCCAGGGGAAACATAGTACTGGTTCTTGATGCCGTATTCCGTGAAGGAATCGCTGAGGCGCTTGAGACCCTCGCCCTCCTCGCTGCCCACGCCGATGAAGAAGGCATGGACTTTCTTGTTGAAGGCGGCCGGGTCGGCGAACACGCCGCCGTGGACGGTCGGAAGCTGGTCGCCGCGGAGGAAGATGGCGCCGCTGAAGGTGCCGATCCATGCGAACTTGTCCAGGTTGGGAAGCGTGGTCTCCAGGGTCTGGTGACCGCCCCAGGACAGGCCGGCCATCGCCCGGTGCTCCCGGTCGGCCTTCGTCCGGAATTCTTTGTCGATGAACGGGATGATGTCCTGGATGAGGATCTTCGGGAACGAGGCGCCGAAGGCTTCGCGGGCCTTATTGGGGTCCTGTCCCCTCATCGGACGGAACATGATGCCGCAGTCGCCGCTGTCCATCACCACGATCATCGGCTTGCATTCGCCCTTGGCGATCAGGTTGTCCAAGATGTGGTTGACCTTGCCCTGCTTGGCCCAGCCGGTCTCGTCTTCGCACATACCGTGCTGGAGATAGAGGACCGGATAGCGCGTCTTGCGTGATTTCTCATACTCGGCGGGCGTGTAGACCATGCAACGACGGTATTCTCCGGTATAGGTGGAAAAATAGACGACCGAACGGACCTGTCCGCGCGGGACATCCTTCTGCGGGCGGTAGTAGTCTCCCCCCGGACCTTCGGGGATTTCAACGGCGCTGGAGCGCCCGTAACTACCGCAGTAGGTGTCGCTGTCCGGATCGGTCACCGTTGCCCCGTCGACGATGAAGTTGTAGAAATGGAAGCCGACTGCGAGCGGTTCGGTACGGCCGTACCACCATCCGTCGGGGTCCTTCTCCATCGCGTAGACGGTGCGGCAGTCGACCTTGACCTCGGTTGCCTGGGGCGCGTAGAGGCGGAAGTACGCCCTGCGCTGGGCGTCCACACGAGGATATTCTCGCTGGAAAAGGGCTGTTTCGGAAACGGTGGTCCCTTCGGGAAGGGCCCGCTCCTGGGCGGCGGCCCCGAGGCAGAGGCCGCCCGCCAGCAGCAGGAAAAGTGTTTTGTAAAGGAGTTTCATGTCTGTTGTCGTCCGTTTTTTACTGGAACAGGAGCGGAACCATCTCGTTGAGGAAGATTCTCCAGTTACTCCAGGTGTGTCCGCCGTCCTTGGTGTAGAAGGTGTGCGGCATGCCGTTGTCATTCATGACCTTGTCGAGGGTGCTGGCGCCGGGATAGGCGAAGTCGGCGGTTCCGGCGGCGAGCCAGTAGAGCTTGTAGCCGGCCTTCTTGATGCCCAGGAGACCTTCGAGGAATTCCGGATCGTTCTCACGGGCGCCGCAGCCCATCGGGCAGATGTAGTCGAAGGTGTCCGGATAGGCGGCCGTGACGGCCAGGGTGTGGCCGCCGCCCATGGAAAGGCCGGAGACGGCCCGGCCGGACTTCTTCCGGATGACCCGGTAATGGGATTCGACATAGGGGATGATGTCCTTCACAAGCGAATTGACATAGGCGTTGCGCACGCTGCGGAGTTCTGCCGCTTTCTCCGGAGCGGGAATCTGCATGAATGGGGAGGAGGACTGGGTGGGGTTTCCGTTCGGCATCACGACGAGCATCGGCTTGGCCTGTCCCTTCTCGATCAGGTTGTCCATGATGGCGGTCACGCGGCCCATGGATTCCCAGGTGTCCTCGTCACAGCCGCCGCCGTGGAGCAGGTACAGGACCGGATACTGGACCTTCTTGTTCTTGACGTTTTCGTAACCGTACGGGGTGTACACATACATACGGCGTTCGAAACCCAGGGTCGGAGAATCGTACCAGACCATCTGGACATTGCCGTGCCGGGTGGCGCCCTCGTAGTTCTCGGATACCTTGCCCGGGACGATCAGGACGCTCAGGAGCCTCATTCCGTCCCGCTGGATGAGCGGATTGGCCGTATCGGTGGAATAGACCCCGTCGATGTAGAAGTTGTAGGTCCAGAGTTCGGATGCGGGCGTGTCGATGGTGACGGACCAGACACCGTCCGCACCGCGGGTCAGGGGAATGACCAGGGTTTCAGCCGTCTGCACGAGCGGGCCGTAGCAGTTGTCGTCGGTGTTCATCCAGGATCCGTGGAGACTGACATTGATTGCCTGGGGAGCGGCGATGCGGAAGGTGGTCTTGCCGCCCTGCATCTCGGGGGACACGATCCTGGCGGGCCGGGGAACAACGCTGACGTTCCTGCCGGGCTGGGCGGAGGCGGAGGCTCCAGTCAGAAGGGCTGCGCTCAGCAGCGCGAAGAAAAGAGGAGAATGTTTCATAAAAGCACTATTTAATCGATATGGACTATCGTGGAAACCTTGTTGGACTCGATGGACCGGTAGGCGCTGCCTATAGGTTAGTGGTTTGTTACAAAGTTAAAGAACAGCCTCCTCAATCCTTATTTGTCCCGGGGGCTCAAGGATGCCGGCGGGGCTGGTTTTCACGGAAGGGGACCTCGAAGACTTCGCAGAAGGCTCCGTTGTCGAGCGTGACCTTCAAAGTGGTGCCCTCGAGCGTTCCCTTGTCGGTCTTGACGGGGAGCTCGAAAACCTGGCGGTCCTTAGCCTTGGCGAGGTCCACGGCAACGGTCTTGCCATTCTTCGGGTTCACCCAGGAGAGAGATCCCTTGATCGAGCCGTCGAGCGGTTCGCGGAGACGGATCACGGCCATAAACGGATCGTTCGAGGAGATGGATTTGGGGAACATCCATTTCGCCCAGGCGATGTCGGAAGCCTTGCGGGCCAGTTCGTCCTGTTCGGCCTCGGTCTTTCCGTCGGAGAAGATGCCGCTGCCCAGATATTCGAAGACTCCGAAGTCCGGACGGCCGTCCGAGACGGGTTGGCCGAAGAAATCGCGGCCGCCGTTGTTCGGGACATACATGCCCGTGTTGATGCACGGGGAATCCGGCCGGAGGGCATAGCCGCCCAGAGTGGCGAGACCCTTCCCACCGGTGCCCGGGGCGACGAACTTCGGGTCGGTGACGAGGGCCTCGGGATCGTCCGGAATACCGTTCTTCCACGGGCCGAAGTAGCAGTTGTGCAGGAACACGGAGCCGGCGGGGAGGTCGGCCTTCATCTCCTCGTCATACTTGCGGACGGCGGTGTCGCCGGAGGTGTACACGCTGCGGAAGCGTCCCTGTCCGGCGGCGTAGAAGATGTTGTTGTAGAACTTGGCACCGAGCTCCTCGGGCTTGCGCGTGAGGAAATAGTCGATGTCGGCCATCCCGTAGTCGATGTAGAACACATTGTTGTAGACCAGGCTCCTATCGCCCTCGATCGGGCCCTGCATCTGCACCAGGTGGGTATGGTCGTTCTCGGAGATGTTGTACCGGGTCACGTTCTCGAAGATGTTGTACATCAGGAGCATGAAGCCGTAGTTGTTCTGGGAATAGTTGTACTGGGCGATGCACCGCTTGCAGTTGAAGTCAAAGTCATAGGCGAAGCCGTCTCCGTTGTGGAGGTTGCGGCCGGTGTCGTAGACCTCGTTGAACTGCATGACGGTCTCCTCGGTGTTCTGGATCCAGCAGGCGGCCACATGCGGCCACCAGCCGTCGTCGCCGGGCAGGTTCGGGTCGCCGGAGCGCATGCAGGAACGGTGAATCTCGTTGTACTCGATCAGGCCCCGGTACGGCCCGTTGACGAAGATGCCGTCACCGCCGATGTTGTCCATCCAGTTGCGGCGGATTGCCACGTCGTAGCGGGCCCCGCGGCACACGATGCCGCACTTGTCCACGCGTTCGATCTTGTTGCCCTCGATGAGCACGTCGTTGATCACGACGGCCTCGCCCTCGCCGGTGATGTCCATGCCGTCAGCCATCCGGGCCGTCTGCACGAGGATGGCGGAGCTGCTGTAGCCCTGGTAGCGGCCGTTGCCGCCGAGCTGTCCCCACACGTCATGGATATAGTTGTCCTTGATGACGAAGTGCCTTGACTCGCCCGGCTTGCTGATCCGGACGACGATGCCCTGGCGGCCGATGCCGACCTTGTAGGGCTCGCAGGACACGACTTCCAATCCGAGGACCTCCCAATGGTCCACATTCTCGAGGAGGATGCCGGCGCCCTCGGCGTCTCCGAAGTTGATGACCGGTCGGGCGGAACCGCCGAAGGAGGACATCACGACCGGCGCCTCTTCCGTTCCGGAGCCCTTGGGCATCAGCTGGCCATAGAAGGTCTTGCCGGACTCGAAGAGGATCTTGTCGCCGGGCTGGAACACCACGGAATTCACCTTGTCGATGGTTTTCCACGCCTGGGCCACGGACAGGCCCGTGGCGGCGTCGTCGCCGTCCGGTGAGACGAAATACGTTTTATGTTGGGCGGCCGCCGAGATGGCGAGGAACAGGAGGTATGCAGCGGACTGCAGCAGGAGGGGGATTCTTTTCATGGCGGAGCGGATAGCGATCGGTTGCAAAGTGTTGCAAAGATACCCAACAACCGGCGCACCGCTTTAGCGGTTTCGGACAAAATCAAACACAAATCGGACAGACCCCAATTTTAGCATTCTCTTTTTATGACGGAAACGCCCTCTGGGACATTTCTGAAGACTTTTTCGCTGATTTTTATTGAATCCCATCTGATCAGTACGAGCACCGACATCCAGAACAGGTCCAGCTGAAAAAATGCCGGATACAGACCATGGGGGTAAACATCATAAAATCCCCCCAGCCGTAAATCCGGCAGTTTACACAGCACTTGTTGTGCATGATATGGCTTTGGAAGGGACAGTAGATCAGGATGCACACATAGTCGCAAAGGAAATAGAACACACTGACCATGAATAGGTCTGCATCTTTCAGAATTCCGAAAAGATAAAGCATCCCGACGATCCCATTGAGGAGCACCCAGGCTGGATATGGTCTGCGAGCCCGGCGATTTCGAGATCATGATTGGCCCGAACAGCCGGGATACGGAAGGAATAAACCTACGTGTTCAATAGAGGAAACCGGCCAGCCAGAGAGGAAGTTTCTTTCCAACAGGGAATTCCATCTCATCAGCAAAGACATATGAGTCTGGAATATCAGCAATCTGTTCGAAGGATTTATCCTTCCCGCCGACTTCGACCGTGATACGACCGTCGATAAGGAAATCTCCACTGGTTTTCCCGTACTCCACGGTATGGCCCTTCGAAAGTTGGTTCACAAAGAAGCATTCTCTAACGGTACCGATATTCTCCCTCGATCCCAATGCATAGAGGATGTTGGGATTGTGGACATAAATCTTATCGGGTTTCTGCATCTTTGTCACCGAGACATTGCTCGAATAGAGAAGATGAAGGAGTTCTGCCTTCTTCATGCCCGACAGATAGCTAAGCACGGTCGCCTTGTTCAGTTCCAGGTAGGAGGCCAGCTTGGCAATATTCACTTCATAGGGGACATTGTCGCACAGGAACATCAACATGGCCTTCAACTTCCGGGTGTTAGCGGGGTCCACCCCACAGAACTCCGTCATCTCCTGGTCAATGATAAAATTGACAACGTTCTCAATCCTGCTGTAGTAATCTTCAACGTCCCCGTCATAAAAGGGATAATAGCCCGCCCGAAGGTAGGATTCGAATAAGGGCTGGGGATGACAGGCTTCGCAAACCCGGGTACAGATGGCATCAGGGTTGGATAGAATCTCCTCCAACTTGAAGACGGGAAGCTCAATGCCGTGATAGAATCTGAGGTACTCCCTGAAAGATAGCCCCGCGAGATCCTGGCTTCGCACGCGGCGGGACAAGTCCGCGTCCGCATTCAGAATCTGAAGTAGCGAAGATCCCGAGAAGGTGACTTTCATTTCAGGATACAGGTCAATGATCTCTTTTATCTCCTTGCTCCAACTGGGATACTTGTGTACTTCATCAAGAAACAGATGCTTCCCTCCCATCAAGTGAAATCGCTCAGCCAGGTCAAGCAATGAATGACTCGTGAAGTACATACTGTCCATCAGGCAGTACAAGGCCTCCCCCGCCTGAATCCCATAGTTCAACTTGATATACTGGCGCATCAGCGTAGTCTTGCCTACACCTCGTGAACCACGTATGGCAACCAACTGTTTCTCCCAAGGTATGGTGTTCATGGCTTCCCGGATGATATTCGTGCTCACCTGGGAAATCAACTTGCGGTGCTTCTTGAAAAGAGTTTCCATGGTCATCTGCTTTATTCAGAGCAAAAATAGAAAAGTTTATTAGAATAACCAAATTATCTATAAAAAAGGTTATTGCAATAACCGATTTTGAAATTGCCGGTCAAACTTATAACGGGCATTTTCGAAGATTATAAACTATATCTCTCGAAGTTTGCAAAATGGCCGAAAATTGGTTTTGCCACTGCTATTGCATAGCTTTGAAACAGTATCAACAAAGGCAATTGGCGATTCCTTAAGGCCGATTGCAAGTCCTTATCTATATTCTGGTAGAAGAAAAAAGAGGGTCCTGGTTATCTGCCGGTATAGGCCAGTCATGTATTAGATATACCAAACTGACTATACAACCATATCTCCATACACTGATGAGTAGCCTTTCTTCTCGAGAAAACAATGAAAACGCAAATTGTCTTTCCCTGAAAAAAGTTGACTCGCAAATGCGATCAACAAATGGACTTCAGATTTTCAAGTAAGCGCGATCTCTACTATGAGAAAGCGATGAAA
>CACZKE010000031.1 GCA_902781705.1 uncultured Bacteroidia bacterium | reverse complement strand
ATAATTGGCATTATAAGAAATAACGTAGTTTTAACGCTGAAAATTAACAAATAACTGCATTATAACATGTTTCGTCGTAACAAAAAAACACGGAAGTACCACGCACCGTCTGCCCGGGTGACGCAGATGGCGCTGGAGAACAATTTCTGCGCTACCGTCCGCTTCAAGATCCAGGTGGACGAATGGGAGAACATGAACGACCCGAACAACCCGCTGAAGGGCACGGGTGACGCCGCCGAAGAGGTGTTTTATTTCGAATCCTAACCCTTGAGAGACTGAAAGTTATGAAAAGAATCTACTTCGTGATTGCGGCGCTTGCTGCCGTTACGCTGGCCTCCTGCGAGAAGGAGAAGGATTTCAAGGATGCTACTCCGCTTGGTAAGGATGACATTGCCTTCTCCCTGCAGAGTGCCGCCACCCGGTCCGCTGTCACTATGGCCCCGAAGCCGGGCATGACGATCAAGCTCGACAGCCAGGTCTGCCTGGAGGAGACCATCGAGGAGATGGATTACGCCGCCCCCGCCACGAGGGGTGTCCCGGCCTACACGTTCAACGTCGGTGAGATTTACAAGACGATGGGCGTGTACGGTGATTCCAAGGGTTTCGGTGAGGCCATTTTCGAGCGGATGGACGAGAATATGGTCGACGGTGGCTGGCGCTACTGGCACAACTACGGTTCCGTTGACCCGTGGCCGGACGAGACGACCCCGGTTGACTTCTATTTCAGCATGCCCGCCCAGGCTACCGGCGTTTCCGAGTTGGACTATGCCGACCAGCAGATTACCTTCACGTTCGATTCCCCTACCAGCGGCACAGCGCAGCAGGACCTCCTGTTCTCGCACACCGCGGTGAGCAAGAAGAAGCATGACGGCTATCTTCCGAACGGCGCCCCCGTTACGATGTACCACGCGCTCACCGGCGTGAAGTTCCGCAACGGACACACGAATGACGGCTCCACCAAGACCATCATCAAGAGCGTCACGTTCAAGAACCTCAAGTCCCACGGTGTCTGCACAGTCACCCCGGTTGCCGAGGGCACGTCCAAGAACAAGGTGGCATGGGAAGGTCTCGACAATATGGCGACCTTTACCATGGATTTCAGCAGCATCATCCCTACGTATGTTCCTTCTGCTGGAGCAGACAACCCCGACGGGACAATTTCGTACGGTTCTGATTCCAAATATGACGGAACTTCCTGGACCAGTGCCGCCGCCGACCATAACATCAACGACGAGGACGGCTCCTTTACCTTCTGGTTCATCCCGCAGCAGATCGACGAGAGCGTCACGCTGGAGATCACCTTCCTGGTGAAGACCCCGGACACCCCCAACGGAACGGAGGTCCCCCACGTCATTGAGTTTGGCAAATTGGTGACGAAGACAACCGGCGAAGGGGAATCTGCCGAGAAGACCTTCACCGAGTGGAAGGCCGGCCAGCTCCGCACCTACACCCTGAAGCCGTTCGATGTGGACGTCGAGATCTTCGACAAGATGACGAATCTGACGAAGGACAGTCTCCACGTGACCAACACTGGCAACGTGGACGAGTATGTCCGCATCATGGTCATCGGTAACTGGTATGGCTGGAAGTCTGCTGAGGACAAGGCTGCTAATCCAAATAATCCTATGATCCTGGTTGGATATACGACTGACGATCCCAACAACGACACGATGGTTACGCCATGGTACCGGGAAGACCCTACATACGCCGCGGGTTTCGATTCAACATTCCCGGGAGGTCGTCCTTTAGCCTCTTCCCATTGGAAGAAAGGTACGGGTGGTTACTTCTACTATGATCAGGTAATTGGCGCCGGTCAGCAGTTGTCCGGTACTGATGCGCTCTTCCAGCACTATGAGTTGGATGAAAGCATGATTCCGGCCATTTATCTTCCTGTTGCCAATCAGACCGCCCGTCAGCAGGCTGTGGGCGTGCACCTGGTAATGGAGGTTGTCGTTCAGGCTATCCCCACGACAAAACCGGATGGTACTGAATTCGCGACCTGCTGGGATGCTTGGTCTTATGCCGTGGGCAAGAAAATCAAGGCGAAGTAAATGACAATTCCAATCGGTACAAAACATATTAATGAACTATACCATGAAGAATACTTTTAAATATATAGCGTTCGGGATTGCTTTGCTGGCTTCCTCCCTTGCCTTGAATGCGCAAACCTATCACGAAGAAGGCGGCATGAAGACTTCCA
This sequence comes from uncultured Bacteroidia bacterium, assembly GCA_902781705.1. Classification (GTDB taxonomy): domain Bacteria; phylum Bacteroidota; class Bacteroidia; order Bacteroidales; family UBA932; genus Cryptobacteroides. Next base: position 34,157 of record CACZKE010000031.1, on the reverse strand, counting down.
AGACGGTGACGGGGCCTGTAAACGGCTACTATACGATTTCCCTCGAGTCTTTTGCGACGGGTAAATCTACCGTTACCGAGAACGCCACTCCTGTTGACATTGTCCTGGTGCTGGATGTTTCTGGTTCCATGGAAGAAAGCATTTCAACTTATTCCTATTCTGGGACGACACGAGACTGGACATATAATAACTATGGTAATTATACTCGTTATTATCTTCATACTGATGGTAACTATTATAAAGTTTCCATTGATAATAACAACAGGGGTAATAGAGTCTCTTTCTCTGTTGATGGCACTACTTGGTATCTCACTGCGGCCGGAGCGACTAGAGATCGGCCGAATCGTGTTGGAAATAATGTAACCTTCTTTAGCGGAACACTTTATACTCGCACAGTAGTTAGTTCGCAGAGCAAAATAGACGCCCTCAAGACTGCGGTGCAGACTTTCGTCAATACCGTCAACCACAATGCGAATTACGACAGTAAAGAGAATGAACGCGATACCCCGCTTACAAACCAAATCGCTGTCGTGAAGTATGCGATGAATCAATTTGTCAATAGCAACGGCACTGTACAGAGTACTTCGAACAATCCTGCAAATGCGACTGGTCGCGACGTTCTTAATCCTGGCAATCATTTTTCGGGTGGTTATAATGCCACTGAAGTTCTTGTTGGTTTCACGGATGTCAGTACAACCGCTGGAGTAAACAGTGTGATGGGTGTCGGTACCGCCTTAGGTGTTAATGATATTGATCCCGCTGGTGCTACCGCCTCTGATTTTGGTATGACAAAAGCCTGGTACCTGTTGAATCAGGATTCAATCAAGAATCGTGAGAGCAATAAAGTGGTCGTTCTGTTTACTGATGGTTCGCCTACCTATGAGAACACTTTTGACACGGGTGTGGCCGGTCGCACCATTGCTTGGGCAAAGGATATTAAGGATGATTTTAAGGCCACCGTCTTTACCATTGGCGTTTTCGATGAGGAAACGGATAACATTCGGAATTATATGAATTGGACTTCGTCGAATTATCCGAATGCTACGGGCTGGAACGCCGCGGGTTCCGGCGGCGGGGACAACGGTTACTATCAGAATGCCTCCGGTGCTGATTTGGATGAGATCTTCGAGGCTGTCGCCCACGCCTCTGGCGCAGCCGATGCTACCGCCGGTGCGTCGACCCAGGTTCGTGACGTCGTCTCCAACAGTTTCATCCTGCCTACCGGCGATGCTGCGGGAATCACGATTAAAGTGGCTGATGTCACGAGCGATGGTCTTGGATGGGAGGATCCTGAGGTAGCAACTGGTGTTGGTTATGAAATCACGACTGTTACAACTTCCACGGGTGAGCAGCATCAGCAATTGATGGTGACTGGCTTCGACTATACAAAGGCCGATGTAGTCGATCCCGAGACACAGTTTACCATCACTCCCGGCAACTGGGTCGGCGAGCGTTATCGTTCCGGTTCTGAAAAGTATTGGGCCGGCAAGAAGCTGATCATCGAATTCAAGGTTAAGGCGAATGACGAGGCTACAGGTGGTGACGGTACGGCGACCAACCATCCTGATTCGGGTGTCTATGTCCAGGAGTTCGAAGAGGACGGTGTTACGCCGAAACTCGATGGTGATGGTAATCCCATTTACCGTAGAGTGAATCAGTATGACGTTCCTCATACCCCGCTGCCTGTACTTATCAAGATCCAGAAGGACGGTCTTCGCACTGGTGAGAGTGCAACCTTCCAGGTGTTCAGAGTTCGGCCGAAACCCAAAAGAGACGCCGATGGTAACTCCTTGTATTATGCTGTTGACGAATCCGGTAACCCCACAACTGAAGAGACTACCACAGTCACTGCTTATCCGATCTGGCTGTACAACGCCATCGGCAAACCGCTTCCTGATCTCCATGACTTCGATAGTCAGGACGGAAAACTTGATCAAAACGATCCGATGGACTACCTGGAAGGTATCGGCTGGGATGACTGGTCCAAGGTAATTCTCACCAATAAGGGAGCTGATAATGCCGGTGTTCTCAAGACACTCTATGGCTTGGATCCGGGTTGGGTGTATATGGTGGTTGAAGATGACTGGGGTTGGGCCTATGAGCTTACCGGCGAGTCCACTCGTGAAACCACCTCGGATTCCGAGTTGAATCCGTTCAGGTTCCACAATCAGCCCAGGACCGTGAATGCGGCTGGCGATCCGATTGTCAAGCACGCCGAGGCCGTGACCATCAACCACTTCCAGACCTTGGAAGGTGAGGGTGCCCGCGAAGAGCACTACAAGAGCTCCAAGACGATTTTCAAGTCTAAATAAGGCTCAATTATCATCACGCACATAGCCTCCTTCAACAGGAGGCTATGTGTTTTATAGGGCAAGGTGACACGTATTATACGGCCCAAACGATATCTTTCACCACTTAAACATGAAACTTCACCGCTCATTGTCAACCTGTTACCGTGTTACAACGGAAAGAAGAATCCCTTATCTTTAGAGATTTTAACCTAAAGATTCGGATTCATCATGAACACCAATGCGTTCGAACGGCAGCTTAGGATGGAAAACTACGCTGCCAACTCAATCGTTGCCTACCGGTACGCGGTACAGGATTACTATGCACATTACAGTGCGTTGAACAAGGACAACCTGCTCAAGTACAAGGGTGTCCTGGTGGAACGGTACAGGCCCAAGAGCGTAAACCTGCGCATACGGGGCATCAACAAATACCTGGAATTCATCGGCCGGAATGACCTGAAAATCAAGACGGTCAAACTTCCCAAATCCTCGTTTCTGGAGCATGTAATCAGTAACGAGGATTACGTTTTTTTCAAGAAGCGGCTCCGGCGCGAAAAGGACCTGCGGTGGTATTTCATCGTATGGACCCTGGCGGCGACCGGAGCCCGGATCAGCGAACTGGTCCAGCTCAAGGCTGAGCATGTCCGAACGGGCTGGTACGACATCTACTCGAAAGGCGGGAAAATCCGACGGATCTACCTGCCGGTCAGGTTGCGGACGGAACTCCTGACATGGATCGACCGGGATACCGGATACCTGTTTGTCAACCGGTACGGAAGCAAGATAACTCCGCGCGGTATCGCGCAGAACCTCAAGAAGTTGGCGGAGAAATACGGAATCGACCCGACGGTCGTCCATCCGCATTCTTTCAGGCACTTGTTCGCCAAGAACTTCCTTTCCAAGAACACCGACCTGGTCCTGCTGGCCGACCTGATGGGCCACGAATCCGTGGACACGACCCGCATCTACCTCCAGCGCTCCACCCTGGAACAGAGCCGCCTCGTGGACAGGGTGGTGGACTGGTAGGGTGTCAATGCAGTCTCCGGATAACGGAAAGCCGGTCGTGGCAGTCTACTGACGGTTGCGATTCAGCGCCACGATTGACCAATGTCCCAATGAATGGCATACTTGACTTTTGTATTCTCAGGAGGAAGATTGAATTCTTTCAGAATCAGCTCATAGGCCTGGGGGTATTCTTCAATCCACTTTCCAACAGCCACTTCATAGGATCCATCGTCCATGTGATAGAAGATCCGACCGCGGGGTTTGTCCTGATAAGCACCGATGAACGGTCCCTGGCCTCCGTGCTGGTACCGCTGTATGCGGTACTCTTTTTTCCAGACATCTTCATGCATCTCGGAACACGTAATGCGGCCGTCCGATGCGTTGGCCTTGCCGTAATCGCTGATTCGGTGTGATACCACACCGAACAATTGGTTTGTCGCTCTGTTGTACCAGAAAATCCCCACTTTGGGCTCACCCTCCTTTCCCCGGTTGGCCATCATCTGTTTCATGACAGATTGCTCCTCCTGCTCCGTATAGGATTCCAGGCGGATTCTCTTCAAGGCATCTACCTTGGCTCCGATGGAAACGATTGTCAGGGTTTCGTCATTGAACGAGTACACAATGACCTGCCCCGGTGCATACACGCGTTGCCATAGTCCACTATAAGCACCCTCAAGCATAGTCGGCGCTCCGGCACCGGAGTCGGGATGGAGCAGGGCGTCCTTCAGGATCGTCCTGACCTTTTCGGCCAAGTCAGGTGCATCCGCTTTCAGGACAGAATACGCCTGTGACGCACTTTTGGAAAACAACAGTTTCATAAAGCATCGACATCTACTTCCTCAACCTCACCCCGCGAAATGTCTTCCAGGCCATCGCGAATGGAACGGGTCATCCGGTCAGAGGACAGGATCGATTCCGTCCCCTTGATGGCGTTGTACTCTTCCAAAGAAATAAGTACAGCACCGGTATTGCCACGATTGATGACAACGCTGTCGGAATCGAAGATAACGGCATCCAAATAGCGTTTCATATTGTTCCTGAAATCGGTTACACTGGTTGTCTTCATAAATGTACGTAATTATGTACACGCAAAGTTAAGCGATTCAAATTGAATATGCAAGCGGAGCGGAAGGACTTATCGCCGGTTCTGCCCGAGCCGGATTTTCGGGGTTATGCCGAAAGGGCGGGCAAGCCAAAGTTCCAGGAATTTATCGTCCAGGCAGTATCTCTTTTGCGGATCCCGCGTCAGGAACTGACGTTTCATGAGTGCGCGCGCAGCGGTCTGGACGGAGCTGATGGGCCCGAGTCCATGGCGTCGGATAAACTCCGTGGAGGTAATATTGGAGGCGACTCCTTCCAGGGCTATGGCGGCAAGGAGTGCACGCTGGTTGGGAGTCAGGGCGGACAGGATGTCCTGGTATGAATCAGTTTGGGCCGTCAGGATTTCATCGACCCTCTCAAAAAGGAACGTGCGATCGCACGGTTTCCCATCCGGCAGGAGCGCGTAAGCCGCGTTCATGGACCTTTGCAGATAATAAGTATAGCCCTGAACCAGGTCATACAGGTCCAGAACCGCTTCCCGTTCGAGTGTCTTTCCGGCATCGGCAAACAGTGATACGGCGAAATCGGCGTACACGTCCTTGTCGATGGGGCCGAGACTCAGGGAGGATGTGCTCTGATAGAAGGGCCTTGACGCGGAACCGAACATTTGCCCGAGCACGGATCGTTCGCTGCCGGAAAAGATAAAGGTCGTATTGCGAAGGAGCTGGATCCGGCTCCGGAGAACAGCCTCAACGTTCTTTTGTTCGTAGTCAGCCACCTTCTGGAACTCGTCGATGGCGACAATGCAGCGCTTATCGGCTTTCTCCAGGTAGGAGAAAATCTCGTCCAGCGTTGCTTCCGGGCGGGTTATTTCCCCGATACCCACGGAAAAGGACGGCATTCCGGAAGAGGGGTCCAGGGAAAAGACTCCCCGGAGCGACACCAGTGACCGCAAAAAAGCGAGCAGGGGTCCCATCCCTCTCCGCGACAGTTTTCCAACAATCTCCTGGCCCAGTTTCTGGACAAACTCCTCCAGGGAAGAAGTCTCATAGATGTCGATGAAGAACGTATGATATGCCTTCTTGATTTCAGGAAGTTCAAACAGATGGTGGATCAGACCGGACTTCCCCATCCTGCGGGGAGACATCAAAAGAACGTTGCTTCCGTTGGTTACGAGCCGGGACAATGTGCGTGTCTCTTCCCGTCTGTCACAGAAATACTTATCCGGAATTTTCGGGGATAGGAAAAAAGGGTTCAAAGGAGTGTTTGCCTGGGCCATAGTCGTGGTTCTTACTATGGGCAAAGATACGGAAATATTTTGATTACGCAAGTTAAATTATGTATAATGCATAATCTTGTTTAATGGATCCCACTTGCACGGATTACCGCAAGCACTCGTCCACGGCCTTCACGAGGTCGTCGCCGTGCAAGTTCTCTGCAATGACTTCACCGCTGGGGTTCAGCAGGACCGTGTAGGGGATGCCATCTACTCCGTAGCGGTCATACAGGAGGTCGTCCATGTCGAAGAATTGGGGGAAGGTCAGCCGAAGTTCTTTCATGGCAGCCGTCGTGGCGTCGATTTCACCGTCGATGGGGACGCCCAGGACCGTCAGACCCTTGTATTGCTGATGGAGGGTCTGGAGAAAGGCTGCTTCCTCCCGGCAGTCATCATATTGGGAAGCCCAGAAAAAGAAGAGCGTAGGCTGTCCCTTGCCCACATAGTTCTTCAGGGGATGATAGACCAGGGAAACGCTGCCGGAACGGTTTGCAACGAGGACCGGATGGGTCTGGGCCTCCTGGGCACCCAGTCTGGAACTCATGGACAGCATGAAAAGCATGGCTGCGAGGATGACGAGGATCTTTTTCATAACGTTCTTGAAATCAATTACGCTGGTTGTAATAAGTACTTGTAAAGATAATCGATTCAGATTGAACATGCAAATGGCTGCATTTTGGTCCTTGGATGACTGGGATGGTGGACTGATAGCGACTTACTGCAGTCTTCGGATGACGGGAAGCCGGTCGGCGCAGATGGTTTCCACCGTGTGGACGATTTCCAAGCAGCGGGCGCGAGGGATGCGTATACCGGTTCCGGCCTTCACGACCAGGTCCAGGCCGGGATTTCCATGGTAAAAGAGGGATGTGGCATGTTCGCCGTTGCTTCCCTGGGGGGAATAAGTCAGGTCATAGGCCGGAGCGAGCTCCCATTGGCCTTCCCGGCAGAGGAAAGTGAAGTTCTTCGCGTGGTCGTCCTTGTTCACGGCGATGAGATTGAAGACCATCCGGCGAAACATCTCTTCCACCTGCGCCGGTTCCTGGGTCAAGAAACCCGTGAGGGCAAGAAGATTCGTGTAATCCACATCCTGATTCCGAAAATCGGTCTTAAGCAGGGCGGCAGCTGTCGCCATGTGGATGCGTTTCCCATCCGGGCCGATGTCGAAGCGTTCGGCGGCAAAATACCGGTCCCGGACAAGCCGGATCCGAGGGACGGTAATACCGCATTCGCGGGCCGTCTGCATATACAGGAACTCGGTCTGACCGATGTCCACGGGGTCGTAAATATGCCGGAACTTGACGAGCCAATGCGTTCCGTCCTCATCGACCATCACCGCTTTGGGCCGGGCGCCACCGGAATTGGCGCTGCTGTAGTAAAGCATGGACACGTCAGTTTCGGATTTCTCCGACAGGACCCGGAGTGCGTCTTCCTGCAGGGTGTCGAGCATATCCTGACCGACCAGCTCCCGTTGTTTCTCGAATTCCGGCATAACCGGAAGATAGGTCAATGCACCCATGCCGGAGGCTCCGATGACGGAGAGACGCTGCAGTGGATCCAGTTCGCGGAGTGAAGTCCCTTCCCGACGGAGGATCCGCTCCAGCAGAAGCAGTCCGTAACCATCCGGAAGGCTGTCCTCGAACAGGGCGAATGCGCCGTTGAATTTTTCCCGATCGGCATAGATAAGTCCACCCTGCAGGGGCAGTTCGGTGGGTGACAGGGAGAATCCGTCCGCTAACCAGCTGCGGTCATATTCAAAGACACAGACACCCGTGGACGGGTCCGTCTGAAGGATTCCGACAGGGGTATCCCTGTACAAGACTTGCACTTTCCTGACTTGCGGTATCATCGGCCTTTCCTCCTGTCCCTGTTCCGGTTGATCTGTTCCAGGTCTTCAGCCGTGGAATACTTCGTCCGTCCGAGCACGGCTCCCAGCTCGTCAAAATAATCGAATTCTATCACGAGCCGACAGAAGGATTCCAAGGAAATCCGACCGGTCCGTTCGAAACGTTCGATGGTCGGCGCCGGGATGCCGGTCTGCTCTGACAAGCTCCGTCGGCTGAGTCCCTTGTCCAGCCTCCGTGCCTTGCAATTCTCCGCCAGGCGCATCATCAGTATCTCCGGTTGGCGAGCGTAATTATCGAGCCGATATTCCATATTATAATATTTAATATGCCATGTAATAGCATAATTCGCATAATATATTATGCCAAAGATAGCTATTTAGAATGGAATATGCAAATGCAGGTGTACTACTCACGAGAAGCAGATACGGAAAAGGCCTTCATCAAGATATTCCAGCCGAGCGCCCCGTCCACCTTTACGACCGATGAAAACTTGAAGCGCGCGGACCTGCCCTGGAAGTGCGCAGAAGGCCGATGGGCGGTCTTTAGCCAGCTATCTTCAAGTGGTTAAAGAACGCGAATCGATGATATACTGCACACAGGGCCGATGGGTGCTCTTTAAGTTTTCACGGTTTGTGCAAAAATGCTTTCGGGCAAATAACTACCTCTTTGCCCGATTTGTCGATTTGACGAACAAGCTCCGCACTTCAATATCACACCCTCTCCGAACCCCCTCGCCAGACACAACCAAACAACATTTTGGTTTTCAATAAGTTACAAACCCTACGGCGGCAAAATGCTCTTTTTAAGGAATACTTTGCCGCAAACGGATATGGAAGTCACTTATTATCAATTAATTCTGAAAGATCCCCCGGCAGAGGCCATTGGCAGAGGTGCTGCTAATTGAAGGAAGGTGCCATTTGAAAATCCCAGAGTCCCCTTTGCAAACCTGCCAACAGGTTCTGGTCACTTGTAAGGTAAAAGATTTGGGCAGACAACAAATAATCACTACATTTGAACTCGAAAATAGCAGGACTGAACTGAAAGCAATATGAAAAATTCACTACCTGCGGTGGCTGCCGCCGCCCTTTGCCTTTGCAGCTGCATCGCCGACCCGTCCTACGACCTGTCCCAGCTGGACACGGAGATGACCGTGCTCAAGGGCGCGGAGTTCCGGGTCCCGGACACGCCCGTGACGACCCTCAACGATATTTTCGACCTGGAGGGTATCGAGTATATCGCCTGCAATGAAAACGGCGACTATGAAATTCGGTTCGGTCTGGATCCCGTGGACATGACCCTGTACGTCCCCGTATCGGACGTGACGGGGGAAATACCCGTCGATATGGACCCGGTGGAATATGCCTTCGGTTCCCTTCCCGATTTCCTTTCCGGCAAGGGGCAGCAGGTCTCGCCCGACCTGTCCCGGATGCAGGTCAACCTTCAGGTAGACAGCGAGATTCCCGCAGACCTCTCTATCGGAGCGACGATCGAGACCCTGAAAGACAATGCGGTGCAGCACCGGTATGACCTTCAGGACCTGTCGGTCCGGAATGGAATGAACGATATCTGGCTGGAAGAATCTTCCTCCGAACCTACGTGGTGCGTCCCCGACCTTGGCAAGATTCTGTCCCCCGTCCCGGACAAAGTGCGGATCAGCGACGTGAATGCCCGCTGGATCGACGGGACCCAACAGGCCGAGTTGGATCCCACGCACGGCTACGGCCTGTCCCTCCGGGCATCTTTCCATACGCCGATCCTTTTCTCCTCCGACTCCCGGTTTACGGTATCCATTCCGCTGGATGCCAAGTTGGACCTGGAACAGGTGGGCCTGAAAAAGGCGGAGTTGATTTTCAACTATGAGAACACCATCCCGATGGATTTCACGGTGTCCCTGTACGCCCTGGATGCAGACGGGAATCGACTGGACAACATCCAGGTCGAAGTATGGGACACCCTCCGGGGCCGGAGCAACGGCGGCAACGTCGTCACCCTGACCACCCAGGGAGACCTCCGGTTCGACAGCCTGGTCCTCGAACTGACGGCCGCTTCCAATGAATCGGTCGCTGAGACGGCATTCAACAAGAATCAGGGAATCCGATTCTACGACATGAAGCTTTACCTGCCCGGTGGCATCCAGGTCCGCCTCGACAAATAACATTGACTGCACCATGAAAAGAATCCTCATCCTCGCCTTCTCCTTCGTATGGGCGGTCTCTCCTATCGCAGCACAGGAACTGGAAACCGGCTATTTCCTGGGCGGTAATCCGTATGCCTTCCGCCTGAATCCCGCCTTCCAGAGCGAACGGAACATCCTCTCCATCGGCCTGGGGCAGACCGGGGTGGGCGCCTGGAGCAACCTGGGTGTCAGTACGCTTCTGTATCCGGACGACAACGGCCACATGTATACCTTCCTCAACGACCGGGTGAACACGCAGACCTTCCTGCGCCAGATTGCAACCAAGAACGCCCTGGACGCCGACCTCCGGGTCAACGTGCTTACCATCGGTTTCTGGTCCGGAGTGTCCTTCATGACCCTCGACTTCAATGTCAGGAGCCTGAATTCCGTTTCCCTCCCCTACGACCTCTTCAGTTTCTGGAAGGAAGGAACGACGGGGCCCTCCACCTTCGACCTTTCCGGAATGGGGCTGCGCTCCAAAAGCTTCGTGGAGGCCGCTTTCGGGTGGTCCCGAAACTATGACAATGTGTTCAACATCGGATTCCGGGCCAAGGCCCTGGTGGGGGCCCTGGAAGCCGAGGCCATCGCGAAGAACCTGAAACTGTCCTCCTCGGGCGGCAACTGGACCGTGCAGGCCGAAAGTTACCTGAACGCATCCTCCCCTTCCCTGGCCTATTCCCGGGATGGGGAATACCTGGATCTCGAGTCACTGAACCTCGGAAGCGAAAAGTACGGTCCCGCCGGCTATGGGGCCGCCATCGACCTGGGCGCCAGTTGGAACGTCCTTCCGGACCTGACGCTGTCCGCTTCCGTGCTGGACCTCGGAGCCATCCGCTGGAACCGTGAAGTCCGCGGACACTCGCCGGAATCGTCCTATACCTGGGCACCGGAAGAAGGCAGCCATTCCGGACAGCAGGACTGGGAAGCGGAAATCAATGACGCCATGGAGCAACTGTCCGGCCTGCTGCGCTTCAAGGATGTATCCGGCAGCAAGGGCGAAAAGTTGGAGATGATGCCTTTCCAGGTCCTGCTGGGCGCCGAATACCGGATGCCTTTCTACAACCGTCTTTCCGTCGGTGCGCTTTACACCGGTCGCGGCGGTGCCTGTTTCGCCCGGAATTCCGGCCGTCTGTCCCTGAACTGGAATCCCCTGGACTTCCTCAGCCTCTCCACCAGCGCTACGCTCAATCGGCTTGGAGAGAGTTTCGGCTTTGCCTTCAACCTCCATCCCGGCGGAATCAACCTGCTGGTAGGCTGCGACTATGTCCCGGTCCATGTGGTCAACATCTCTTCCATGATCGACAATATCCCCCCGCAGTACGAGAAACTGGCCGTAATCCCACGGGACCAGATGAAGCTCAATCTGTACCTCGGACTGAACCTGGCCTTCGGGAAATCCCGCCTGGACCATAGCAAGGGCTTTCGGTATAATTTTTAAAGAATTTTATTAACGAACTTTTAACAACTTTACTAACACCTAATCATGAAAAGAATCCTAATTCTCCTGGTGGCTGCCCTGGGCATTTCCATCGCAGCCAATGCACAGTCCCGTGCCCTCGGTCTCCGTGCCGGTTACGGCGGCGAACTTTCCTACCAGCACAGTTTCGGTTCCAACTTTGCGGAATTCGACCTCGGCTGGTTCTCCCGTGGCTTCGATATCGTCGGCATCTATGACTTCGTCATCACCGGAAACGGTCAAGTGAACCTCTATGCCGGCCCTGGCGCCCAACTTGGTTTCTACAACCACTACGATGGTGACGCCCGTGTGAATGTCGGTATCGCCGGCCAACTCGGCGTGGAATGGAACATCCCCTCAATCCCGCTTCAACTCTCCGTGGACTGGAGACCGGTCTATTTCCTCATGCATAACGACGGGTTCTGGTACGACAGCGTCGGCCTGGGTATCAGATACCGCTTCTAAAGGAATCGGCATAACAGAAAAAGCCCTCGCAAGCAGTTGCTTCCGAGGGCTTTTCCGTAGCCCCAAATGACATTTTGTCGAACCTTTTCCTGGAGGACCTGGAGAAGATCTGGGAACTCAAGAAATGGATTCCAGACCCCTGCAATCCACATTTACATTACCTGAAGCAACAGGATGATGATGAAAAATGACACCATGAAGCAGGAGGTGTTTTCCTCTTGGGGTACAACTGTGTTTTGCAGATGAAGGAAAAAGTATTACCTTTGCATCGAGATAGTAAAACGTGGCACGGATGAGGTAATTCGCTACGTGCAAAGACCCCGCCTCGAGCCTCACCGAAAGGTAAACATCCACCACGTAGTCTTGGGGCAAAAGTAAAGGATGGCCAATTGGCCATCCTTGTTTTATGCTTCCAATGCTGTAATACAATATTGAATCTTCTCGTGCGTCCTTCTTTTGACACCGACGGTCATCTTCACAGTCCCAATTCCGGGGCATCGGTAATGCATGATCAGCATCTTTTCGAATCCTTTCTGGTTCCCGTTCTTTTTTGCCGGAACCGTATTGACTGTTTTGGCTCCGGTCAGAATGGCGTCTAACTGAAGGATGGCCAGGGTGGAAAGATAGGCTCTTGACGCATGCGTGCAGGTCTCCGTTATCGATACAAAGCGAATGTTGATATACTCTTTCAGAAACATGTTGTATCGACGCTGAAGAGGATTTTGTTCTTTCCATTCCCGGTAGAATCTGGAAATGATCGTCCTTCTCCATATTATCTCTTCCGGCGAATCCCCTTTGGGGATAATCTCCTCGGAGATAACCTCTACTCCAGTCTCACTTGGTGCGGCGATAGGAATCGAGCAGATATCCGGCTCTTCAACGAAACCAATCAGCATTTCAAACGGAATCCCCATCACGGTTGCCGCTTTATGGATAGTCTCCAGGTTCTTGGATCTGAACAGTGCCTTAACATTCTGCTTCCGAATCCCCATCTGCCTGGCGAACTCGCTTTTGCTCATTCCTATCTTCTCAAGCAGCGCCTCTCCCTTTGCCTCGAAGTATATCTGATTCATATATCATCTTTTCTACAAAGGTAATAATTCAATATTACCCCACAAAAAAAGAATACAAAGAATTATTACTTTATCCCATTTGGGTGTTTAGGAGAAGAAAGGATAGGGGATCTCGATCGTAGCGGACGAAGTGCCTCTTTCTGAGCATTTTCAATATCCGTTAATAGCACAGATTTTGCATACAAACGACTTGACTCGAATCCCTTACTTTCTGTCCTCATGAAGAAAACCATTCTCCTTCTTATTTGTTTTCTTTCTGTCTTTGCTGCCCATGGACAGGAACCGACAACGTTGATGTCGCAATGCTCAAATCTGGTTTATACGCCGAAAACACTGTACCCTTGTTTCCAATCTTACTGCACTTGCTCGGAGGCTTACCTTACTACGTGGTTTGTCGTTGGCTTACTTACACGAGGTTTGTCCGAGGTTAACATTTTAGGCTTTTCCGAGGTTCGGAAACACCTATAGTGAATGCGGACCTATGTATTCGCCCATTTCCAGGGTTCGTAAGAACCAGGTCGTGACTCAGGAGCTCCCGAACGCATTCCCACTGGTCGTTGCCGAAAACACTGTACCCTTGTTTCCAATCTTACTGCTCTTCTGCTTTCCAAAAACACTGCACTTGCTCGTAGGCTTACAAATCCTGGTTCGTACACCAAAATGCATCTCTGGACGGGATTTTCTGCACAAGTCTCTCGGAATCGGGACGATAATCGGCCAAGTCGGCGGGACTTGTACAAGGAATCGTCGTTCTGCCGACAATTTCTTGTACAAACGAGGTTCGTACACAACAAGGGCGGCGCAAACCCAAGTCAAGAATCGACTTCAATGATCAAAAACACAATGAAAGAGGGCGACCTCAAGTCTTCCTGACTTTTTGGTCACCCACTTTCCAGTAGCCCGGAGGGGAATCGAACCTCTATTTAAAGTTTAGGAAACTTCCGTTCTATCCGTTGAACTACCGGGCCGAAACAAAAGAGCGCTTATTCGGCGCTCTTTTCGATGATCTGACGACCGCGGTAGTAACCGCACTCGGGGCAGACGCGGTGATACATCACCGTGGCGCCGCAATTCGGGCAAACGCTGAGGGTGGGAACCGCAGCGTGGTCGTGCGTTCTTCTCTTGTCTCTCCGCTGCTTGGAGAGTTTGTGTTTCGGATGTGCCATAATTACTTATCTTTATTTTGTTTATCTTCCTCAAAAAGTCCTTTCAGGGCGGAGAACGGGCTGTCCGTCGTCGCAGCCTCCTCGTTCCCGGCCCCTTCGCTCAGAAACTTGACGGTGTCGGGATTGCACTCCCCTTCCGCGTGAACCCGCTGCATGGGCAGCGCCAGGCATACGTAATCGTAAATCACCTGGGAAAGGTCCAGATCGGCGTCGGATGCGTCCAGGCAGAGGATTTCGCGGGAACCTTCCCGGATCTCGTCCTCTCCTTCCGGAGCCTCCGTGCCGAACTTCACGCTGAAGGCGGGATGGGCCTCGACAGGCAGGATCAAATCCTCCAGGCAGCGGTCGCAAGCGACCGTGACGGTTCCTGTGATGTCCAGGTCCACGCCAATGTAATGCCCTGATTTGACGGCCTTTGCCACGATCCCGACGGCGGCGTCAAGAATTTCTTCGTTGCCAAACTTCTGAAAGAACTCTGTTTCAGCCCGCCAGCGGAAGTCCCGCTCGCCGGCTGCCCATCCATTCAACGGTATGATATAATCCATCACCGAAACAGATTAAGGGATGCAAAGGTACGAAAAATATTTCTAAAATCAATCCTCCGAGCCAGAATTTCTCTTCCGCTGCAGCGGATCGAGTTGAATCTTGCGCATCCGCATGTGATTCGGGGTGATTTCCACGAGTTCATCCTCCTGGATATACTCCAGCGCCTCCTCCAGGGAGAACTTGATGGCAGGCGGCAGGACCACCTTTTCGTCGGACCCGGAAGCACGCATGTTCGTGAGTTTCTTGGTCTTGCAGATGTTGATGTTCAGGTCGCGGTCACGGGTATGCTCACCCACCACCTGGCCGGCATAGATTTCCTCGCCCGGCTCCACGAAGAACCGTCCGCGGTCCAGCAGCTTGTTCATGGAATAAGCGACGGCCTCACCGGTCTCCAGGGAGACGAGGGAACCGTTGATCCGCATCTCGATATCACCCTTGTACGGCTGGTAATCCTTGAAACGGTGCGCGACGACGGCCTCGCCCTGGGTAGCGGTCAGCAGGTTCGAACGCAGGCCCATCAGGCCGCGCGTAGGAATCTCGAACTCCAGCAGCGTCCGGTCGCCACGCGGCTCCATGCGCACGAGGGCGGCCTTGCGGCGGGTGGAAAGTTCGATGGCAGCACCCACGAACTGCTCCGGGACCTCAATGGAGAGTTCCTCGATCGGTTCGCACCGGCGGCCGCCGATGGTCTTGTCCAGCACCTTGGGCTGGCCCACCTGCAGTTCGAAACCTTCCCGGCGCATCGTCTCGATGAGGACGCTCAGATGCAGGACGCCGCGGCCATAGACCACGAAGGAATCGGCATTGACACCCGGCTTCACGCGGAGGGCCAGGTTCTTCTCGAGTTCCTTGTCCAGACGCTCCTTGATGTGGCGGGAAGTGACATACTTGCCGTCCTTTCCGAAGAACGGGGAGTTGTTGATCATGAAAACCATGGACATCGTAGGTTCGTCCACAGCGATGGGCGGCAGAGCCTCCGGGTTCTCGTAATCGGCGATCGTGTCCCCGATCTCGAATCCGTCGATGCCCACGACGGCGCAGATGTCGCCGCACTGGACTTCGTCCACATCGGCCTTGCCCAGTCCCTCGAAGATCATCAACTGCTTGATCTTGGACTTCTCCACCATATCGTAGCGCTTGCACAGGGAAACCGGCATGCCGCTCTTGAGGGAACCGCGGGTGATGCGGCCCACGGCGATCCGGCCAACGTACGGAGAATACTCCAGGGAGGACACGAGCATCTGCGGAGTGCCCTCTACCTGTGCCGGAGCAGGGATTTCTTCCAGGATGGTATCCAGGAGAGCGGTGATGTCGCCGGTGGGCTGTCTCCAGTCGTGGGACATCCAGCCCTGTTTCGCGGAGCCATAGACCGTCTTGAAATCCAACTGGTCCTCGTTCGCGCCCAGGTTGAACATGAGTTCGAAGACCTCCTCCTGCACCTCGTCCGGACGGCAGTTGGGCTTGTCTACCTTATTGATCACGACGATGGGTTTCTTGCCCATGTCGATGGCCTTGTTCAGCACGAAGCGGGTCTGGGGCATGCAGCCCTCGAAGGCGTCCACCAGCAGGAGCACGCCGTCCGCCATGTTCAGGACACGCTCCACCTCGCCGCCGAAATCGCTATGGCCGGGAGTGTCGATGATGTTGATCTTCACGCCCTTATATGTGACGGAGACGTTCTTGGCGAGGATGGTGATTCCCCTTTCGCGCTCCAGGTCGTTGTTGTCCAGGATGAGGTTCCCGAGGTCTTCGGGACGACGGACGAGGTTGGCCTGGTAGATCATGCGGTCCACGAGCGTCGTCTTGCCGTGGTCCACGTGCGCGATGATGGCGATGTTACGGATGTCTTGCATAAACCTTCTTGACGTAAAAACTTGCAAAGTTAACATTTTCCGGCCATAAACCGACAAAAAACCCGGAAACTTGTGGTTTCCGGGTTCCGTGCGCGAAATCAGAGTCGAACTGACACGTCCTTTCGGACACTACCTCCTGAGAGTAGCGCGTCTACCAATTCCGCCATCCGCGCGATTGAGGACTACAAAGGTACGAAGATTTTTTGAAACTCCAAATTTTTTAAATAAATAACTCGATTTCTTCCGTCGTCGTCCAGGCATCGGTCGATATCGTCACCGAGGTGACGGAGATATCCACCGTCAGAGTCAGGTCATCGAGGTCGGGAGCGGACCAGTCGTAGCCCGCAGCAGCGATGTACTGGCCCAGGGCGAAGGTCCTGACCACTTTGTCGGAGAAAATGATGTGCATGAGGAGCGAATCATCCCCTTGCCGGGGAAGGCGAAGGACGGCCGCACCGTCCGGGCCGGGCAGCAGGCGCTTCCGGAAGGCGCCGGGCATGGGGGTTCCATTACTCAACCAACCGCACTGGAACCCCTCCACCTCCGCTTCGAAAGGCGGCCCGTAGCCCGGCGGACCCTTGAACACCAGGTCCAGCCGGCAAAACTGTTTATGGAGGACGACCGGAAGGACCAGTTGTTCCGAAACCAGGTCCGTATCTGCATGGAACAGATAGAGCGCCGGTGCTTCCTCCCCTTCCGGGATCCGGACGCCGCCGTTCCCTTCCGGGAGGGCGCCGCCCACGGCGGACACGGCCGCTTTCCCCTTCGGAACCTGCAGCACGACGACCGTGTCACGATGGACGACCTCCGTATGGACAAACTCCCCCACCTCCACCTTCAACATCACGGGAGTAACCGGCAAATCAGACAGTTCCAGCGCCAGGACACAGGGACAGCGGTCCCGGTCCTCCTTGACGGAGCAGGAGCAGGCGGCCACGAGGAACGCCGGCACGAGCATCCGGAGACAGTCAGAACACATAGGACAGGGATACCATCAGGTCGCTCGGGAGGATGAACGTCCGTTCCCCTGATCCTTCCGTCATGCCGCATACTGGGCACGAATAGGTCGTGTAGCGTTCGAAACCGGCCCAGACCCCGGCACCCAGGGATACGTTCACGTGCGGATGAAGCATATAGGAGAAACCGGCGGAGAGACCCGCCCCGTATCTGTCCCCTTCGTCCGTCTCGGCCGAACGGATCCCTCCCCGGTTGTATTCCTGATACTGGACCTTTCCCCCGAGCCACCAGCCCGAGAAAACATGCCAGGGCCAATACCGTACACCCGCGGCGTACAGTTGCTGCCGGGCCGAGAGCGGCTCGGGCGTATCGGCCTTGTACAGGAAAGGATTGTATTTGGCCCCGGCGACCAGGGTCCACTGGCGGGCGACGGCGACGTCCCCCTCGACATTCAAGGTGCCGAAATCGGCATAGTCCAGCACATTGGTCGCAACGGAGAAGCGCTGGGCGGAGGCGGCGCATCCCACCAGGAGCGCGGCCAGGATCATCAGGGTTCTTTTCATCGGCTGTAACGGCTAAAGACCTGGGCGAGCGTACTTTCCCGCTCAGGATATAGTTCGACAAGGGAGTCCAGGAGGTCGTCCCGCGAGGTGACATTGGATTTGAGGGCCCGGAAAATCTGGGCGCAGGTCATGCCCCGCTCGTACAGGTAGCGGAAAATCTGCGGATAGAACCAGAACGAGGTTCCGAACGTAGGGATGTCCCCACCGTAACGGTCCTGGAACAGGACACTCTCCATGAAGTAGCCCCACATCTCCCCGATCTCGCAGTAGCCGGCATCCTCCGCCGTTCCGCTCCCGTAAGCCTCCCGCCCCTCGGTCACATAGGAACGGAGGATATAGGTGATGTACGGGTTCCACCAGGCATTCCCCACCTGCGCATAATGGCTCGCATGGGCCATCTCATGCATCGTGGAGGAATACAGGTCCACGAACTCCGCTTCCCCGCCTCCTGCTCCGATGGTGATGTCCGGCAGGAAGGCTTTCAGGAGGGACACATAACCGCCCAGATACCGCTGGACCAGGTCGTTGCTGTCCACGAACGCTCCGTGGTGGAGCATCGCGCTGCTGCTGCACTTGAGGTCTTTGAAGATCCAGATCCGGAGGTCCTTCGGCGGTTCCTTGATATCCAGGTCTGACGCGGCGCAGCGGGCAATATAGTCGTACGCCGCGTTGTTCACGGCCGCCCGGCGGAAGAGGGCCCCGTCCGAGGATGCGTCGATATGGGCATCCACGCCCGAGGCAGGTCCCTTCCCCAGCGTGGAGACGGAGGCCGGTACCAGGATGAGGTTCAGGCCGATGGAGAAACCCGCCGAGTTCTTGAACACCAGCCGGTAACGCGGTGTGGCAGTGTATTTCTTAGGCAACTGGTAATAGCCGTCCCGGTCCGTATAGGCCGTGGCGAACTTCACGAAACTGTTGCAACACACCATCACGCCGGAAAGCCCGTACGGCTTTCCGCCGAAGGCATCCGGATCCTCCACCGTAATGCGGCCGCTCGGGAAAACGGGACCGGACGGTTCCCCTTCCTCCCCGTCCCGGGTTTCCGGGAACAGGTCGGCATTCCCCGTACGGGCGTAGGCCTCCCGTTCCACGGCATCCCAGTCGATACCGGCATCCGCACGCGTCACCGGGTCATGCTCCGAGATAAAGCATTCATCCAGAATCTCATACCGAATCCCCGACGGGAAGGTGAAATTTTGCGGAACCACGGCATACTGCCAGGTAATCGCATCCTCCGCCACTTCCGGATCGTGGTAATAGTCCCCTTCCCGGACAATCCGGTAATCCACGGGATGATCCGTCAGTTGCAAGTCCAGCGCCAGCAGACGGGCATACTGATCCTCGTCCACGGGGAGGAAACGCACATACAGGTCCGTCGTGGACACCGGGATTTCTCCGGCCCGGGTGGGGTAAAGCGCGGCGAGGGCCTCCCGCATGTTCTCCACCGAATAGGGATCCTCCAACTGTTCCCCGAGTTCGATCATTCCATGGGAGAGGGCGCCCGGATCCACCCGGCGTCCGGTCGGATCCGGTAACTCTCCCCGCTGGCAGGCCATGGGCATGGCCAGCAACAACAACAACCATTTCGCGCAGTTTCGCATAGCACAATTCTTTTCTCGGTTGCAAAACTGCCGATCTTAGCCGTCTTAAAAAAAATGTAACCGTTTAAATGCGAAAGCGGCCCTGCACCGCAGTGCAAGGCCGTTTTTCATCCGGTTCAGGCGCCCCGAAAAGCGACTTTTACGGTTATTTTCCGAATTTTCCTCCTGAGAGCGGCCCCACAGGGCCCTCCAGGGCCGTTTTTCCGAAAAAACGTTTAGACGGATATCCGGAAAAACTAGAAGAACGTCACCGTTTTCTTCTCGATGGCGGAGAGCAGTTGGTTCGCCAGGCGGCTCACACCGAAGCGGAACAGCCCCTTGTTCAGCCACTCTTTCCCGAGGAGCGTGGCGACGATGGAGTAGTAGCAAACGGCGTCCATGGCGGAAGAAATGCCGCCGGCGGCCTTGAAGCCCACCTTCTTCCCCGTCTGCTCATAGTACTTCCTAATGCACTCGCACATCACATAGGCGGCCATGGGCGTGGCGTTCACCTCCACCTTGCCGGTGGACGTCTTGATGAAATCGGCCCCGTTCTCCATCGCCAGGAAGGAAGCGTCGGCAATGAGTTCCGGCGTCACGAGGAAACCGGTCTCCAGGATCACTTTCAGGACGACGGGACGGCCCAGTTCGGCAGCCACCTTGTCGATGCAGGCGCGGCTGGCGGCGATCTCGGCTCCGGCCTTCTCGTAATCCCCTGCCAGGAAGGAATTGAGGGCGAGGACGATGTCAATCTCGTCGGCTCCGGCGCGGACGGCCATCTCGATCTCCTGCAGTTTCACTTCGAGGAAACTCTGGGAGGTAGGGAAACAGCCGGCGACCGTGGTCACATGGACCGCAGGCGTGCAGCGGCGCTCGCGCACGACCGGCGCGAAGTTCGGGTACACGCACACCGAGGCGGGCAGCGGGAAATCCGGATGGGCGGCCGCAAAGGCGTTCACCTTGTCCACCAGTTTCGCCACCGAGGCCGGCGTGTCCTTGGAACTCAGCGTGGTCAGGTCCATGATGGAGAAGCACTCCTTCAGGACCTCGTCCGAAACGACCTGCTCCAATCCGGAGGCAATCAGTTGCAGGTGACGGGCAATCGCCTCCTTGTCGGGCGCATAGCCATACTTTTTGAATAATTCAGCCATATCGTACTATCCTTTGATTTGAATCGTAAATCCTTCGTCGATAAGAGGTTGCACCAGATTGCGCATTTCCTCCACCGTATATTTCCGAAGCCCCTTCATCGGGGTTTCCCGGTCGATGGTATAGACCATCACCTCCCGGGGACGCAGTTGCCGGACGATGTCCATCCAGCCGTCCACCCAGTCCGCCGTTTCGAAGCCGTCCCCCTTGAGGAACATCGTCTGCAGGACGAAATTCCCTTCGAACCGGAGGAGGTCCCGGACGATGTCGGCCACGTGGTAATCCCCTACCGGATGATTGATGAGGGCCGCGGCTTCATCCGTGGGCGCATCCAACTTGAGGATGGGGTTGTCGACCTTCCGGAGGGCCTGGAACACGCCTTCGCGCCAGGTCTTCGTCGCATTGGAAAGGACCGACACCTTCGCCGCCGGATAATACCTGTCCCGCAGTTCCAGCGTGAGGTCGATGATCTCGGGGAAATCCGGATTGAGCGTGGGTTCCCCGTCGCCGCTGAAAGTGATGGAGTCGATGGGCGTTCCCGCTGCGGCGCAGGCTTCCAGTTTCTCTGTCAATGCTTTCCGCACATCGGCCGCCTTCGGGATGGCCCGGTCGCCCCGGCCGTCGGCATTCCAGCCGCATTCGCAGTAGATGCAGTCGAAGTTGCACAGTTTCCCTTCCTGCGGCAACAGGTTGATGCCGAGGGAAGAGCCGAGCCTCCGCGATAAGATGGGCCCGAATACGGTGGTTTCCCGCATCATAGGCGGTGGGATTTGCTGGAAGCGGTCAGGCGGCCTTCCGCATCCAGGTGATCGACCAGGACAAGCCCGGGCTTCTTACCGGCCTCGAGGGTTCCGAACTCCGGCTTGGACAGGAATTCGGCCCCGTTCCGGGACGCCCAGGTAAAGAGTTCTCCGAGCGGGACTTCCGGGAAATTCCGCTGGAGGCAGAAGAGTTCGTCCACGATCCGGAGGTCGTCATTGGACGAGAGGGAATCCGTGCCCACACACACCTTGAGCCCGTTCCGGCGCATCAGGTCGATGGGAGGCAACGCATTATGTATAAACAGGTTCGACAGCGGGCAAACCGCCACGAACGGATGGTTCATCACGGCTTTCACCGCATCGATCCCTTCCTGGTCCATGCAGCATTCGTGAACCAGCAGGATATGCTCGTCGAAGGGAGCCGGATGGCCCTGCAGGAGCCGGTCGATGAAATACAGGAGGGAGGACTTCCCCGTTACGGGCGGGACGCTCATCCCGGCTTTGATGCGGTTCTCCCACATCTTTCCGGAGCCGTACTTGAGCATCTCCTCCTCTTCTTCCGTCTCTTCGCTGTGGAAGGACAGGAAGCCGGATTTCAGGCCCTCCACGCTCACAGCGGTGACGAGTTCCGGGCTCATCGTATAACAGGCGTGCGGCGTCGGGGCGGCGTCGATGCCGAAACCGTCGGCCACGGCCTTCAGTTTGCGGACGCCTTCCATGACGGCCCCGCAATCCTCCGGTTCGGTCCCAAAGACCTCCAGGAAAGTGCGGGTGTACATCGGATGGCGGGCTTTCACGGCGAAGGAATCATCGCAGTTGGAGATGTCGGCCATCGCCACCACGCCCTGCTCCCAAAGGGAATCCATCGCCTGCGTCAGGTCGGAGACCTTCTGTTCCAGGGACTTGGTGTCCCGGAGTTCGTTGATCTGGTCGATGAAACCGGCCATGCCCGTCCCCTTCCGGAAAAGTCCCTTCATATAGGAAAGTTCCACGTGGCAGTGGGCATTGACAAAGCCCGGAACAAGGGCGCCGTCCAGGAAGACGGACTCCTTTGCGGGATCTTCGCAAATCCCTGTCCGGACGACGGTTCCATCCTCTTCCACCTCCACGAAACCATTTACGAGCGGTTCCGTCGAGGTGAGCGGATACACATATTTCGCGGCAATCCTTTTCATCGGTCTTTCACTTCTTCCACCGCCACTTCTTCCACTTCCTCCAGGACCTCCTCCCGGATCTCCCGGGGCGGACGGCGGCGCTCCGGCGGCAGGACGGTTCCCGTCGATGGCTTCGGCAGGTCCTTCGCGGGCTCCAGTTTCTCCGGCAACTCCACGGCGACCGTATCGACCTTCAGGGAATCGGTCTTCACGGAATCGGCCGGAACCATCAAGGTGTCCGGACGGATCTCCGTCAGGCGGAACAGCGCCCCGTAGCGGGAAGAATCCCGCACCACCCGCGGCAGACCCACGTACACGGAATCCCGTCCGAAGATGGAGAGGATGGAGTCGATGGGCGCCTGCTTCACCCGCAGGAGGCCGGCCAGGCGGTCCAGCCGCTCGATTTCCTTGTCCAGGCCGGCGACCTGGTCCTGGAAACGCTTGGACACGTCTTCCAGTACCCGGGCGAACCTTTCCGGGTCTTTCAGGTATTGGTTGAGGGTAAGCAGGTAATCGTCCGTGTCATAGCCGTACTTGTTGAAGACGGCTTCATAGACGAGGGTGGTGTCGGCCTGCTTCCGCAACTCGGGGTCTTCCCGGACCTGCTGGTCCAACAGGAACATATCGTAGTAGATGTCCGTCAGGTCATCCTTCGGAATCACCCGCGGGCCGCGGCAGGAAACTGCCACGACCGCAAGCAAAACCACGATATGCAGGACCTTCCGCATTACCGGAGAATGGCGCCGAACTCGTTCTGGAAGCCGGAAAGGATCTTCTCCATGGTCTTCTCCACCTCGGCATCCGTGAGGGTGCGCTCCGGATCCTGGAGGACGAAGTTCAGGGCATACTGCTTCTTTCCGAGGAGGATGTTCTCCCCGCGGTACACATCAAAGAGCGTAACGCTCTTGAGAAGTTTCTTCGCGCTGCGGAAAGCGCTCTTGCGCAGGTCGCCGTAAGCGACGGACTCGTCCAGGAGGACGGCCAGGTCGCGGCGGACCTCCGGGAACTTGGGCAGTTCCGTGAAGGAGAACTTGTCGCGCTTCACGAGTTTGAAGAGGACCTGCCAGTTGATCTCTGCGGCGAAGACGGACTGCTTGATGCCGAAACGCTTGGCCAGCACCGGGTTGATGGTGCCCAGGGTAGCAAGCACCTGCGGCTCCTTGCCCGGGAGGCAATAGACGATGCCCTCGGCGAAGATGTCCGTCGGCGCGGCAGCGGTCTGGAGGGTGGCCGGATCGATGCGGAAACGCTTCAGCAGGAGGTCCACATAGCCCTTGAGTTGGAAGAAGTCGCCCTTGCTGGCCGGGGTGCGCCAGGACTTGGCCGGCGTTCCGGAGATGAAGAGGGCGAAGTTCTGATGCTCCTCATAACCTTCCAGTTTGGTGCCGTCCTTCTCCGGAAGGCGCTGATAGACAGAGCCGTACTCGAAGGTCTTCATGGCGGTGACCTGCCGGTTGATGTTGTAGGCGATGACCTCCAGGCCGTTCAGGATGAGGGTCTGGCGCATCACGTTCAGGTCCTGGCTCAGCGGATTCACGATATGGACGCAGCGCTCGGCCGGGAAGGTGGTGAGTTTGGTATAGTAGTCCTCCTTGGTGAGGGAGTTGTTCATGGTCTCGGTGAAGCCGTTGGCCGCGAGGAAATTGGAAATGCCGTTGCGGATGGCTTCCGGTTCCGGGGTCGGGGTGGCGTTCACGCTCATCCGGAGATTGTCCGGGAACTCGATGTTGTCGTAGCCGTAGATGCGGAGGACCTCCTCCACGACGTCGCACTCGCGGTACACGTCCACCATGTAGGTCGGGGCGGCGACGAGGGCGCCGTGCTCCCGCTTCTCCAGGAACTGATAGTTCAGGGCTTCCAGGATCTTGACGATCGTATCGTGACCGATCTTCTTGCCGATGAAGGCCTCGATCCGGTCATAGTCCAGATCGATCTGCTTGCGGCCGATGGGATTCGGATACACTTCCTGCACCTTGCCGACAATCTCGCCGCCGGCGAGTTCCAGGATAAGCAGGGCGGCCCGTTTGGCGGCGTACAGGGCGCACTCCGGGTCCGCACCACGCTCGAAGCGGAAGGAAGCGTCGGTGGAAAGCTGCTGGCGCTTGGCGGTCTTGCGGACGGAAGCCGGATCGAAGTAGGCGCCTTCGATGAAGACGTTCACGGTCGCCTCGGTCACGCCGGAATCGTCACCGCCGAACACGCCGGCGATGCACATGGGACCCTCGGCATCGGCAATGACCATGTCGGTCGCATCCAGTTTGCGGGTGATGCCGTCCAGGGTGACGATGGGCTCGTCCTGGGCCGCCCGGCGCACGATGACCTTGCCGCCGCGGATCTTGTCGGCGTCGAAGGTATGGAGCGGCTGGCCGGTCTCGAAGAGGATGAAGTTGGAGATGTCCACCACGTTGTTGATCGGACGCAGGCCGATGGAGAGCAGTTTCTTCTGCAACCACTCCGGGGACGGGGCCACCTTCACGCCCTTCACCGTAATGCCGGTGTAGCGCGGGGCGCAGTCGGTGTCCAGAACCTCGACGGGCATGGACTCGCCTTCGCCTTCCTGGAACGCGTCCACGGAAGGAAGGTGCAAGGCGCAAGGGAGGTCGCGGGACTTCAGGTAGGCGTACAGGTCGCGGGCCACACCGATGTGGGAGGCCGCGTCGATGCGGTTCGCCGTGATCTCATACTCGATGACGGACTCCTCCTTGAGGTGGAGATACTCCTTCGCAGGCGTGCCCACGACGGCTTCCGGTTCCAGGACCATGATACCGGCATGGTCGGTGCCGATGCCCAGTTCGTCCTGCGCGCAGATCATGCCGAAGGACTCCACGCCGCGGATCTTGCTCTTTTTGATCTTGAAATCGCCCGGCAGCACGGTGCCGATGCGGGCGAAGAGGACCTTCTGCCCGGCCGCCACGTTCGGGGCGCCGCACACGACGGTCACGGGCTCCGGGGAGCCGTCATTCACGGTCGTGATGTGCAGATGGTCGGAATCCGGATGCTCGACGCAGGTCAGGACCTCCGCCACCACCACGCCGGCGAGTCCGCCGGGAATCTCTTCCTCCATCTCCACGCTGTCCACCTCGATTCCGATCGAGGTCATCGCCTCGGCCACCTGCTCGGCGGTCAGGTCACACTCCAGATACTCTTTGAGCCAGTTGTAAGAAACTTTCATAATCTATCATTTGTCATTTCGAGCGAAGTCGAGAAATCTATTTCTCTATATCGTCTTTCTTAAACAGCGAATTCACGTATTCCTTCTTGTCAAACACCTTCAGGTCATCAATTCCCTCCCCGATGCCCAGAAACTTGATCGGGAAACGGAACTGGTCCACGATGCCGACCACGACGCCGCCCTTGGCGCTGCCGTCCAGTTTGGTGACGGCGAGGGCCGTGACGTCGGTCGCCTTGGAGAACTCCTTCGCCTGGACGAAGGCGTTCTGGCCGGTGGAGCCGTCCAGTACGAGGAGCACCTCATGCGGCCCGTCGGGAACCACCCGGCGGATGACGTTCCGGATCTTCGTGAGTTCATTCATGAGGTCGATGCGGTTGTGCAAACGGCCGGCCGTGTCGATCAGGACCACGTCGGCCCCCTTCGCGACGGCGGACTTCACGGTGTCGAAGGCCACGGAAGCGGGGTCGGAGCCCATCGCCTGCTTGACGATGTCCACCCCGGCGCGCTCCGCCCAGATGGTGAGTTGCTCCACGGCCGCAGCGCGGAAAGTGTCGGCAGCGCCGATCACGACTTTCTTGCCTTGCGCGGTGAGCATCGACGCGAGTTTACCGATGGTGGTGGTCTTCCCCACCCCGTTCACGCCCACCACGAGCACGACATAGGGCTTCTTCGAGAAATCGAAGGGCTGCACGGGAGCGTCGTCGCCATCGACATTCAGGAGTTTTCCGATCTCGTCGCGGATGAGGTCCACGAGTTCGTCCATGGACACGTACTTGTCCCGTTCCACCCGGTCCTCCAGGTTCTCGATGACCTTCAGGGTGGTGTCCACGCCCATGTCGGAGGACAGCAAAGCCTCCTCCAGCGCATCCAGCACGTCATCGTCCACCTTGGACTTGCCCACGATGGCCCGTCCCAGCTTCTGGAAGAAGTTCAGGTTCGTCTTCCCGAGTCCCTTGTCGAAAATACCCATTTGCCGTTATTTCTTATAACCTACAAAGATAATCATTTTACGGCTACAAAAAAAGTGGTCCGCCCCAAGGACGAACCACTTGATCTCAGTGCGTGTGGAAGCGGGATTACTTCGCGTTGAAGAATTCCTTCTCCTTACCCTGCTCGACGAGCTGCTCCACGAAAACGTAGGCGCCGGTCTTGGGGCTCTTTTCCATGCGGATGACCTTGACCATGTGCTTGGCACCGGCCTTGGCGTCGAAGGTTGCAACTGCTTTCTTTGCCATAGCTTAATCTCCTTTCACTTACTTGATTTCACGATGGAGGGTCACCTTCTTGAGGTACGGGTTGTACTTCATGCGCTCGAGACGCTCCGGGGTGTTCTTCTTGTTCTTGGTGGTGATGTAACGAGACATACCAGGTACACCGCTAGCCTTCTGCTCAGTGCACTCCAGGATGACCTGCACCCTGTTTCCTTTGGTCTTCTTTGCCATAGTGCTTACGAATTAAACAAGGTTCACGTATCCTTTCTTCTGGGCCTCCTTGAGGGTCGCGTCGAGACCGTTCTTCTCGATGATACGCATACCCTTGGTGGTCACCTTGAGGGTGATGAAACGCTGCTCAGCCTCGGACCAGAACTTCTTGGTCTTGAGATTGAGGGCGAAGTCGCGCTTGGTGCGCAGTTTGGAATGGGCAACGTTGTTGCCGATCATTCTCTTCCTTCCGGTTATCTGACAAACCTTTGACATAATGTTATACTTTTTATTTGTTTTCTTTTCTTCGGGGGTGGTTAGAAGGTCTTCAGGAACCTCTTCCACCGGATGCTCTGCGGGAACGGCTTGTTTCCGTCCGTTGAAAGCCAGATGATGGCCGGCGTGCCCACGATGTGGTCCTCCGGAACGAATCCCCAATAGCGGGAATCCAGGGAGTTATGCCGGTTGTCACCCATCATGAAGTAATAATCCTGCTTGAAGGTGTAGGTCGTGGCCACTTCGCCACCCACCTTGATTTCCTCCCCGGCGACTTCCAGCGTGTTGTGCTCGTAGTCGCGGATGATGCGCTCATAGAACGGAAGGGTTTCTGCCGTCAGGTCCACCGTAGCTCCCTTTTTCGGGATCCAGAGCGGTCCGAACTGGTCCCGCGTCCAACCGGTCGTT
The DNA here is from genome assembly GCA_902781705.1 of uncultured Bacteroidia bacterium. Classification (GTDB taxonomy): domain Bacteria; phylum Bacteroidota; class Bacteroidia; order Bacteroidales; family UBA932; genus Cryptobacteroides. The sequence goes on along the minus strand of CACZKE010000031.1, from coordinate 6,524 downwards.
CCCGTGAAGGGGAAGATCTCGGTGTCGGCAGCGGTTTCCAGGTTCGGGGTCACTTCCACGACGTGGGAGAGCGACTTGACCTTTTCCAGCATGTCCGCCGTCAGGGGCATCCAGGGGTAGCCCGGTACCCGCGCATCATAGTAGAGTTCCCTTGCGTTGAGGCCCAGCTCGTCGATGATCCGCTGGCCCAGTTTCTCGCCGTCCGTCACCACGCGATAGGTGAGCTGGATGCCGGGGAAGGTTTCCTGCTGGATTCCATTGACCCAGACAAGTCCGTCCCGGACGGAGAGGGTGTCGCCTGCGACGGCAACGCAACGCTTGACATAATGGTCCTTCTTGTCCATCGGACGGACGATCACCGGACCCAGCCGGTCGATCGTGTACTGCCTTCCGGAGCTCCGCACCCATGCGTAATAGTCATCGGCCGGGGCCTTGGTGAGGACGGTGTCCCCGTTGGGGAAGTTGAAAACCACGATGTCGCCTCTTTCGACCCCCCGGAATCCCTTGAGCCTGCGGTAGTCGTTCTGGATGAGCGTGGAGTAGGACTCCTTGCCGAACGCTACGTTGTGCGTGAACGGGATGGTGAGCGGGGTCTGGGGGACTCTCGGTCCATAGGTGAGCTTGCTCACGAAGAGATGGTCTCCGGTATAGAGCGTGCTCTCCATGGAGGAGGAGGGAATCTTGAAGGCCTGGAAGAAGAACATGTTGATGAAAGTGACGACAACCACCGCGAAGATGATCGCGTCCAGCCAGTCCAGCCATACATTGTGCTTCTCACCCTCCTTGTACTCTTTTTTCCAGAAGAGCCACTTCACCTTCTTGGTGATGAGGAGGTCGAAGATAATGATGAGGCCGAAAAGCCACCAGTAGTTCCCGAGCCAGATCACCCATGCCGTGTAGAGCAGGGCCCAGAAGCCCAGCTTGACCCAGCGGTTTTGGATGATTCCCTTCAAGCCCATGGATTCGAGGTTACTTTACGGAGTTGACGATGGCCTCGAAAGCCTGGGGATTATTCATTGCCAGGTCTGCCAGAACCTTGCGGTTGAGGCCGATGTTCTGCTTCGCGAGACGGCCCATGAACTGGGAGTAGGTGAGGCCGTACTGGCGGGCGGCGGCGTTGATGCGCTGAATCCACAGGGCGCGGAATTCGTGCTTCTTCGCTTTTCTGTCACGGTAAGCGTAGGTGAGACCTTTTTCGTAGGTGTTCTTCGCAACCGTCCAAACGTTCTTCCTGGACAGGAAGTTGCCGCGAGTCTTGGAAAGGATCTTCTTGCGGCGTGCCCTTGAGGCAACAGAGTTAACTGATCTAGGCATAAATTTTTACTTTTTTGGAGGCAGTGACTTTCCTCTTTGCGGAAAGTGCTTTCGACTGCGTTCCAGTTAAACATTGAGATTAGAGCACCAGCATCTCTTTCACGCGGGCGACATCCACCTTTTCGATGATCGCGAAGTGGTCGCTTGGTCTTCTTGGTGAGGATGTGGCTGTGATAAGCGTGCTTCCTCTTGATCTTTCCCGATCCGGTAAGCGTGAAGCGCTTTTTGGCACCGGAGTTGGTCTTAAGCTTTGCCATTGTTTTTGATAATTAATTATACATTCTTCCGATTCTGTCATTTCGAGCGAAGTCGAGAAATCTGAACCGGCTCATTTCTTTTTCAGGGGGGCTATCATCATGGACATCCGCTTGCCTTCCAGCACCGGCATGTTCTCGGCCCGGCCGAATTCTTCCAGTTCCACCGCGAAGCGCAGGAGTTGTTTCTCGCCCTGCTCGGCGAACATGATGGAACGGCCGCGGAAGAAGATGGAAGCCTTCACCTTGGACCCTTCCTGCAGGAATTCCTGCGCGTGCTTGAGTTTGAACTGGAAGTCGTGCTCGTCCGTGTTGGGACCGAACCGGATCTCCTTGATGACGATCTTCGCGGCGTTCGCCTTCATCTCCTTGGCACGCTTGCGCTGCTGGTACAGATACTTCTGGTAATCCAGGATCTTGCACACGTGCGGATCGGCCTTGTCGGAGATTTCGACGAGATCCAGTTCCAGCTGCCTGGCCAGTTCCCTGGCTTTGGCAATGGGGTAGATGCCCGGCTCGGGAATGTTGTCCCCGACGAGTCGGACCTGGGGCACAGTGATCTCGGAATTGATCCTGAGCTCGTTCTCATCTTTTTTCGGACCACCCTGCTGCGGGCGGTTCGGCTTCGGTCTCGAAGGCTTTGGTCTGTAAGGCGTTGCGATAGGTCGTTCCTCCTGTTAATTAAACATTTATACCCTGCCTATTGGGCCAATTCTTCCCGGATGGCCTCCTGAATGTACTTCACGAGACCCTCGGTCGTCATCGAGCCCACATCGGCAGCTCCACGTCGGACAGAAACGGTGTTCTCGGCTGCTTCTTTTTCGCCGACAATCACCAGAACCGGAACTCTCTTCAGGGACGTTTCACGGATCCGCTTTCCGAGGGTTTCGTTTCTGTCGTCTATGGAAGCGCGAATTTCGGAATTATTCAGCAGATTTACAACTTTTTTCGCATAATCTGCATATTTTTCGCTGACAGGCAGCACTTTAACGGGCTCCGGATGGACCCACAGGGGCAGATGGCCGGCCGTGTGCTCGAGGAGCACGGCGACGAAACGCTCCAGGGAACCGAACGGGGCACGGTGGATCATCACCGGACGCTTGCGGGAACCGTCGGAATCCACATACTCCAGTTCGAAGCGCTCCGGGAGGTTGTAGTCCACCTGGATGGTTCCGAGCTGCCAGCTGCGGCCGATGGCATCCTTCACCATGAAGTCCAGCTTGGGGCCGTAGAAGGCGGCCTCGCCCGTCTCCACGACGAACGGGAGTCCCTTCTTCTTGGCGGCCTCGATGATGCCGGCCTCGGCCTTCTCCCAGTTCTCGTCGGAACCGATGTACTTGGACGGGTTCTTGGGATCGCGCAGGGAAACCTGGGCCGTGAACTTGTCGAAGTGCAGGGTCTTGAAGACATACAGGATCAGGTCGATGACCTTCTCGAACTCCTCCTGGATCTGGTCCTGACGGCAGAACAGGTGCGCATCGTCCTGGGTGAATCCGCGGACACGCGTAAGTCCGTGCAGTTCACCGGACTGCTCGTAGCGATAGACAGTGCCGAACTCGGCATAGCGCAGCGGGAGCTCCTTGTAGGAGTGGGGGCTGCTACGGTAGATCTCGCAGTGGTGGGGGCAGTTCATGGGCTTGAGCATGAATTCCTCGCCTTCCTGCGGGGTATGGATGGGCTGGAAGGAGTCCTTGCCGTACTTGGCATAGTGGCCGGAGGTCACATAGAGTTCCTTGCTGCCGATATGCGGGGTGACGACCTGGAGGTAGCCGTACTCGGCCTGCTTCTTCCTCAGGAAGTTCTCCAGGGTGTTGCGCAGGGTCGCGCCTTTCGGGAGCCACAGGGGCAGGCCCGGGCCCACGCGCTGGGAGAAGGTGAAGAGTTCCATCTCCTTGCCGATCTTGCGGTGGTCGCGCTTCTTGGCCTCTTCCAGCATCACCAGGTACTCGTCCAGCATGGACTTCTTGGGGAAGGTGATGCCGTAGATGCGGGTGAGTTGCTGGCGGGTTTCGTCGCCCCTCCAGTAGGCGCCGGCAAGGGAGAGGATCTTCACGGCCTTGATGACCTCGGTGTTACGCAGGTGCGGGCCGCGGCACAGGTCGGTGAACTGGCCGTTGGTATAGTAAGTGATGGTACCGTCTTCCAGTTCGGAGATGAGTTCCTGCTTGTACTGGTCGCCCTTCTCGGTGAAGTAGGCCATGGCATCGGCCTTGGAGACCTCGATGCGGCAGAAGTCCTGCTTCTGGCGGGCGAACTCCAGCATCTTGTTCTCGATGGCCTTGAAATCGGCATCCGTGAGGGTGCGGCCGTTCATGTCCACGTCATAGTAAAAGCCGTTCTCGATGGCCGGTCCGATACCGAACTTCACGCCGGGGAATAGGGCTTCCAGGGCCTCGGCCATCAGGTGGGAAGAGGAGTGCCAGAACACTTTCTTGGCCTCGTCGTCCTCCCATTTGAGCAGGCGGATTTCCACGTCCTCCGTGATGGGACGCATCAGGTCGATGGTGGTTCCCTTGGAAGTCTCGGGCTCGCCGGGCTTTTTCACTGATACGGCCAGTACGTCGGCTGCGAGCCGGGGGCTGATGGACATGGCCACGTCGTAGCCGGTCACACCTGCCTCGTAGGTGCGGACGCTTCCGTCGGGAAACTTGATGTTGATCATAATGTTCAGTTTTAATTAATGGTAGCGTATTGCAAACCAAGCAATACTTGCAATCCTGCAAATATACGCAAAAGTATCGGGTTTATACCCACTTTTGCCGGAAAAATGCGTATATTTGTGAGCCATGAAACTGGACAGCAAAACCCTATGGAATGAAGCGGGAAAGACCGGACTCGTGTTCGGGCTGTTTTCGTCGGTCTGCCTGGGTCTCAGGGAAGCCAGTGCCCTCACCGGGTCCAACTTCCTCGTGCAGGCGGCGGCCATCATCCTCTGGGCCGTGGAGTTCTTCGGATGTATCCTCTTGATGAAGAAGTACATGCTGGACCTCCGCGACAAGTACGACGATGTGACGATGGTCGATACCTACCGCTACGGCCGGCGCATCGGCCTCCTGTCGGGACTCATCCTCGCCTCGGTGGATGCCGTCCTTATCATGAACATTCCCCAGGAAACCGTCACCAGCGTCATGAACGAGTTGTCCTCCTCCGTGTCCGCCCAGCTGGGCAGCGGTTACGAGGCTGCCGTGGACCAGGTCGTGGACCGGCTTCCGCTTTATACATTCATCTTCCAGTGGCTGTACTGCTTCCTGTACGGAAGCCTCCTGTCCGCCATCATGTCCCGCTACATCTTCATGCAGAACTACTTCCAGGACGGCGGTGACAACGGCGACGGAAACGGCATTGACAATCAGTAACTATGGATATCACAGTCATCGTACCCCTCTTCAATGAGACCGAGTCCCTGCCGGAACTCGCGGCATGGATCCGCCGGGTCATGGACCAGCATGGGTTTTCCTACGAAGTGATCATGGTGGACGACGGTTCCACCGACGGTTCCTGGGATACCGTCGGGCGCCTTGCGGCGGAGAATCCCGCCATCCACGGCATCTCCTTCCGCCGTAACTACGGCAAATCCGCCGCCCTTTACGAAGGTTTTGCGGCCGCGGAAGGCAATGTCGTCATCACCATGGACGCGGACCTGCAGGACTCCCCCGACGAAATCCCGGAACTCTACCGGATGATTGTCGAGGAGGGCTACGACGTCGTCTCCGGCTGGAAACAGCACCGCCAGGACAACAAACTTACCAAGAACCTTCCGTCCAAACTCTATAACTGGACGGCACGCAAAGTCACCGGCATCAAACTGCACGACATGAACTGCGGCCTCAAAGCGTACAAGAAAGAGGTCGTCAAGAGCATCGAGGTCTATGGCGAGATGCACCGCTACATCCCGTACCTTGCCAAGAACGCCGGTTATGTCAAGATCGGCGAAAAGCCGGTCCACCACCAGAAGCGCAAGTACGGCGTCTCCAAGTTCGGCCTGGAGCGTTTCGTCAACGGCTTCCTGGACCTGATGTCCCTGTGGTTCCTTTCCAAGTTCGGGAAGAAGCCCATGCACTTTTTCGGCACCAGCGGCATCCTGATGTTCCTCATCGGTTTCATCATGACGGCCTGGGTCATCATCGCCAAACTCGTCCACCAGGCCCAGGGCATCCGCTACCGCGCCGTCACGGACCAGCCCCTCTTCTACCTGGCCCTCCTTGCCGTCGTCCTCGGCGCCCTCTTCTTCCTCACCGGCTTCATCGGTGAAATGATCTCCCGTTCCTCCGCCTCCCGCAACGACTACAACGTCAAGGCGAGGTTCTGAACCGGAATCGACGCATCCAACCGGCTCCCCTCCCGGGAGTCGGTTTTTTTGTCGGCCGCAACGCACTCATCCTCAAATCTCCCCATATTTGAGGACGAACAACCATTTTTGCCCATCTCATCCTCATTTCAGCCCGATTCTGAGGATGAACACCGCCAACTCCCTCGGTGCACCTCTTAACAGCCAAGTGCCAGTCGATCAGCGGCTTACGTTTCGAGAGGTGCACTTCCCAGTGCACCTCTTAACAGGCAAGTCAATGTCAATCAGAGGCATACGTTTCGAGAGGTGCACAGGACGATCGGAACAGGGGATAACGAAGAAGCCCGGGCGTCACGATTGACGTCCGGGCTTCGGCCACCACGCCCTCATCCTCAAATCTCCCCATATTTGAGGACGAACTAACGTATTCTGCCATCTCGTCCTCATTTCAGGCCGATTCTGAGGATGGACATCGCCCATCGGAGGCCGCAGGCCGACTCATCCCCCTTCCAGGGGGACCAAATTGATAACAAAAAAAGGCCCCGGATGTCATCAGACATCCAGGGCCTCGAAAAACGGCGGCGACCTACTCTCCCAACTGGTGGGTCAGTACCATCGGCGCGGGTGAGCTTAACTTCTCTGTTCGGAATGGGAAGAGGTGGATCCTC
>CACZKE010000030.1 GCA_902781705.1 uncultured Bacteroidia bacterium | reverse complement strand
TATGAAAAACTTCTCGGGGGTCTGCCAAGCGGCAGGGGCCGGCAAGCCCCTGAGAGCGTTCTTCATTTGGATTACAAACATAGTTACTTTATCGGAATCATTAGACACACTGGGCGTAGTTGACCTCGCTTTCATATTCAGGCATTTATCATAAAGAATAAAGTATCCAGTTCGGATTTCTTATACCAAACGAAATTGCCTTCCGTCCTAACTTTGGTCACGCCAGCAGCTTTTGTCATTTCGCTGAAGCGTTTCTGACCGATGTGATATTTCTTAAGGGCCTGACAGCCTCTAATATAGTTCCGCCGGATTTCAGTTGGAATCATGGGCTTCTTGTTCTTGAATAATCGATTTAGGTCCTGGATGCTGTAATACACACATCGGTTTTGTCGAATGCACTGGAGTTTATTCTCCCGAACGGCGTCATAGAAAGTCTTCTGGCCGATGTGATATCTTTTCCGGGCAGATTCAACAGTCAAATAACTTGACGAGAGAGTACCCCGGCTGATACGAGCTCGGCGACAGGGGACTTCCTTGCGGCGGATAAAGTCGGAAATGTATTTGCGTGTGAATCCTTCTGATCTCATCAGATCATAGGCATCATACCATTCATTTGGATTATACATGACCCTAGGTGGGAGCAGCCGGTCAAGATCATTCTTGGGGAAATAGGCTTTCCCATTAATCAACATTGGCTTGATTCCTTCTGCATCAAGAATTCTATAGAGCCATTGGACAGTGACTTCATATCGAGCCAATGCCTCTTGCTTGGAAATCATACAGGAAAAATCTCCCTTTGGAGACAGCGGCTTCGGCTTTGACTCAGTCTTGAGTTGATCTACCGATATGCGAACGGCGCGACTGGATACACGTAGGGGAGTGATCTCTCCGTTTTTGATGCGCCTATATACAGTTGGTCGGCTCACGCCGAGATATAGTGCCGCCTGGGTAATCGAAAGATAGTATCTTCCATCCAGGGTTTCGCGGATCGATTCTATTTCAGAAGCTGATTTCTTGGCGTCCAATTTTAACCGTTTGGATCGTTGACGATACTGTTTGCTACAGGAGTTTGAACAGTGAACCTGTCTTCCATATTTCGCAGTAAAACTCCTACCACAACATTTGCAGATTCTCGTGTTTTTGTACATACTTTTTACAACCTTTACCAAAGATCGCATAGGAGACTTCCTTAGCGCCATAAAGTACCCTCTAATAGGGGACAATTATGTAAATATACTATGTAAAGGTGTAAACTATGGCGTAAAACACAAAACTTCTTGTACCACGCGTGGTTCAAATGTGGTTCAAAAATGCATAAATTAAAATTTCTTAAAAATGTAAACGATTGAAAAACAATGAATTACAATTTCGCGAAACTGACCTAAAATAAGTGCAAAATAGCACCATAACTAATTGATTATCAAGTAGTTAGGTCGAGAATTCTACTTGCCGATGCAATGCTTCCTGAATATACTATGCAACACCGTTTCCGGATCGATGAGGTCCTGCCCGAGGATTTGGTTGAGGGAGGAAATGGCGCGGCGGAGGTCCTCGGAGACCAGGTCGGAGTACACGCCGGAGGTGAGGGCGCGGCGGGCATCGGCGAGGGCGGAGGAGGTCTGGAGGAGGGCTTGGTAATGACGCTCGTTTGTTACAAAGGTCGAATCGCCACCATCGAGAAGATTAGATTTCAAGGAGACCAACGCAGAACGTAGTTCGGGAAGGCCAAGGAGCCTCTTAAAAGCAGAATTTACTATAATAGAATTTAAACCAGAGCATGAAACAAATTCGTTAATCATCGTAACAAATTTGTTAACCACCAAATCCGATACCAAATCCACCTTATTCAGGCAAACGACCAACTCCTGAGCCGTCGCATCCAACTTATCGACAATCAACTTCAAATTATTCAAAAGGTCGCTTTCCTCAGAAGTCGCATCCAGCACGCCGATCACGATTTCTGCCTCGGAAATCTTCCGGAAAGTCCGCTCGATGCCCATCCTTTCCACCGTCTCAACAGTCTCCCGGATACCGGCCGTATCAATGAAGCGGAACATAAGTCCATCCAGATTGATGACCTCTTCAATGGTATCCCGCGTCGTACCGGCAACCTCGGAAACGAGTGCCCGGTCCTCGCCGACAAGTGCATTCAAGAGGGTGCTTTTCCCGACATTCGCCGCGCCGACGATGGCGACGGGAACTCCGTTCTTGATCGCATTCCCATCCTTGAAGGAGGCGGCCAGTCTGTCCACATGCGAGCGTGTCCGGTCGATCAGGGAGAGCAGACGTTCCCGGTCGGCGAATTCAACATCCTCTTCGCTGAAGTCCAGTTCGAGTTCCAGCAGGGAAGTCATCTCTACAAGTTCACCTCGCAAGGCAGACAGCTCGGAAGAGAACCCGCCCCGCAGTTGATTGAAAGCGACCCGGTGCGCAGCGGCGGAAGTGGAAGCGATAACGTCGGCGACGGCCTCGGCCTGGGCCAGGTCCATCTTTCCGTTCAGGAAAGCCCGCCGGGTGAATTCGCCCGGCTCTGCCATGCGGCATCCGGCATCCACCAGGCGTCGGAGCATCTCCTCGACGATGTAACGGGAGGCGTGGCAGGAAATTTCCACGGAATCCTCGCCTGTATAACTGTGCGGTGCCCGGAAAACGGAAACCAGCACTTCATCCACCCCGGCAACCGATCCGAAATGAATAGTATAAGCATCGCTTTCAGAAACGGTTCCTCGCTTCAATTGAACTACTGCATCAACAAGGCGGAAGGCCTCCGGACCACTGATCCGCAGAATAGAAATTGCTCCGGTCCCAGGGACGGTGGCCGGAGCAACGATGGTGTCATTCAGGAAGGAATCATTCATACCGGCTGAACTTGGACATATTGTCAATCAAGTCCTTATTGGTCTTGAATTCATCCATGTGTTGAAGCATCCAGGTCATGGCTTCCACCGGGTTCATGTCGGCCAGGAGTTTGCGGAGGATCCAAATCCGGTTGATGGTATAAGGATCGTACAGCAGGTCGTCACGACGCGTGGAGGAAAGCACAAGGTTCACGGCCGGGAAGATGCGCTTGTTCGAAAGGTTGCGGTCCAACTGGAGTTCCATGTTGCCGGTACCCTTGAATTCCTCGAAGATCACGTCGTCCATCTTGGAGCCGGTTTCGGTCAGGGCGGTGGCGAGGATCGTCAGGGAGCCGCCGTTCTCGATGTTGCGGGCCGCACCGAAGAAGCGCTTGGGCTTCTGGAGGGCGTTGGCATCGACACCGCCGGTCAGGACCTTGCCGGAGGCCGGCTGGACGGTGTTGTAGGCGCGGGCGAGGCGGGTGATGGAATCCAGGAGGATCACCACGTCGTGGCCGCATTCGACCAGTCGGCGGGCTTTGTCCAGGACCATGTTCGCGACCTTGACATGGCGCTCCGCGGGCTCGTCGAACGTAGAGGCGACGACCTCCGCCTTGACGCTGCGCTGCATGTCGGTCACTTCCTCCGGACGTTCGTCGATCAGGAGGACGATTTCATACACCTCGGGATGATTCTCTGCGATGGCATTGGCGATGGACTTGAGGAGCATCGTCTTACCGGTCTTCGGCTGGGCGACGATCAAGCCGCGCTGACCCTTGCCGATGGGGGTAAACATATCCACGATCCGGCAGGAAGGGTCCTTCTCGAAACCGTGGCCGAGGAGATTGAATTTCTCCGTCGGGAAGAGGGGAGTGAGGAAGTCGAACGGGACGCGGTCGCGGACGAATTCCGGAGAGCGGCCGTTGATGTACTTGATCTTGACCAGCGGGAAATACTTGTCGCCTTCGCGCGGAGGACGGATCTCACCGGTGACGGTATCGCCGTTCTTCAGGGCATTCTGCTTGATCTGCTGCTGGGAAACGTAGATGTCGTCGGGGGAGTTCAGGTAGTTGTAGTCCGATGAGCGGAGGAACCCGTAACCGTCCGGCATGATTTCCAGGACGCCCGTCGCCTCGACAGAACCTTCGAATTCAATGCGCTGGGGCTTCTGCGGCTGTTGTGTCTGCTGCTGACCCTGATTCTGCTGGCGCTGCTGCTCCTTCCGCTCCTTGCGCTGCTGGCGCTCCTGCGCCTTTTCTTCCTTCTGGGCCTGATCCTCGTTGAGTTCCGTGAACAAGTCATGGATGAACTGCTTTCCGTCCACGGAAGCCTCCTGCGGGGCCTCAGGAGCCGCTTCCTCGGGCTTGACGGGCTCAGCCTCCTTCTTGACGCGATTACGCTTCTGGCGGGACTGTTTGGGCTGTTCCTGGGGAACTTCTGCCGCGGGGGCCGCTTCCTCGGGCTTGGCAGCCGGCGCTTCAGCCGGATTATCGACCGCCGGCTTTGCGGAAGTCTCCTGCGCAGGATCGGCCTGCTTGGGTTTCCGGCCCCGGCCGCTCTTCTTGGGAGCGGCGGCCTTTTCTTCCTTCGGCTTCTCTTCGGCCGGTTTTTCTTCGGCGGCCATGGGTTCAGCCACTGGCTTATCCTCTTTCTTCTTGACCTCCTCCTTGCGGGGACGGCCGCGCTTCTTGGGTTTGTTCTCGACGGGTTTCTGAGACTCGATGACGGCCTCGGCGTCCAGGATGGCGTACCCAAGCGCTTCGAGATCCAGTTTCTTCGCGTTCTTGATGTTCAGTTCTTCTCCCAGGGACCTGAGCTCGGCTTCGCTCATTCCGTTCAATTCTAACAGGCTGTGGGGCATAAAAATAAATGCAGATTCGATGGATTCTAAGATTCCTTCCGACCGGAAGGAGATGGTATGCAAAGGTAAGCAAAAAAATCCAACTAACAAAATATGCCCCGTTTATCGGAGCATATTGTCCATGTAACTGGAACTCTTCTTGAAGCGGAGCAGGTCCGCCAGGGCCGAGGCGTTCGCTGCGATACGGAAACTGTAGGATTTCCACTGGCCCGTCGGCACCCAACTCACGGCGATGTTGAAGCAGTGCAGGTCGTAGGTGGCACTGATTTGCGTCGTGGTGATCTTCATGGCCATGACATCGAAGCCGGACGTGGCCTGGATGCTCATCCGGGGTGTCAGTTTGATGTTGCCGGAAGCATTGATCGTCTGGGTGAAGCGCTTGTTCTCGATGAGTTGGTTGTTCGTGTACTGGAAGTTCTTGGAATAGGAGAAACTGTAACTGAAATTCACCGACCAGGGTGCGTTCGGGTTCATGTAATACACGAAACCGCCCGGAATATACTCACCGGTAATGGGATGGTAATAGATACGCCGGTAGGAATTGGCATCGCCGGACCCGGAACTCTCTCCGCCGGAAGCGCTCTTGCTTCCGTCATTCCCGTTGATGGAGCCCTTACCGTTGAAGGAGATGGACATGGAGAGACTGGCGTTGGTCAGCCGCAGCGGAATGCCCGTGGCAATCAGGTTGAATTTGTTGATCCTCTGTCCCCGCTCATTGACGGCATAAGGGTCGAAGTTCATGTTTCCGCTGATATTCAACTTGTTGAACAGGTTGGTCGATGCGCTGACGCCGATATTGGACATCTTGAGGGAGTCCGCCAGGAAGTTGTAACTGCCGTTGAAGGAAAGTTGGTCGATGAGTTTGACTTTCTTGGAGCCGGTGCCGGTCGTATCCCGCAGGTCGCGCACCTTCGCTTCCAGGTTGTTGCCCACGGAAAAACTCATGCTTCCCGTCTTTCCGCGTCCGGGCGGGGAAACCGAATTGTGATGGCCGGTGACGCTGTAGATGTTGTAATAGGACTCCTTGTGATAACTGCCCCGTCTGTCATAGTAGCCGTCCAGCGTCCGCCAGCCGTTGAATTCCGTGCCCTTCTCCGGGCTGAAGGACATGCTCATGGAGGGCGTGATGACATGCCGGATGGCCTGCACCTTCCGGTGCTTTCCGAAATTGAACATGCCGTAGATGCGGGTACTCAGGGACATGCTGCCGGAATAGGTGTGCGTGGCCCCGAACGAATTGAAGGCCCGTCCCGGATCCGTCACCACTTTCTGCGCCTGGACGAGGTTGCCTTCCTTGTCGGTCACCATGACCGGGTTGTTGTCGGCATCGTATTCGGCCTCCAGGTACTGCCGTCCTTTGTTGAACATCCAGTTCATTCCGTAGGACACGCTGGGAGTGACATTTATATACTTCAGGAGCGTGAAGTTGGGAAGGCCGATCTGGAAGTTGTGTCCCATGCCGTTGGTGAGACGGTCCAGGGCCTTGGTGGCGAGGGAATCGCCGAAAGCCTTCTTCCGGAAACCGGTCACAGGGTCGATCTCAAAAGACCCGTCACTGTCGTACACATAGTCCTGCATGTCCCGCATCTTGAAATTCAAGCGGTTCTGGAATGACGTATTGTAGCCGAACGATATCTTCTCATAGAACTTTTCCTTGCCCACCCGGTTCTTCTGCTTGAAAGGATAGAACCGCGTGACGGAGAAGGTCACGTTCGGGAGGGTGAAGGAATAACTGGAGTCGCGGGAGTTCTGGCTGTGGAGGGCGTTCACCGAAAGGCTGAACTTGCCGTTCCAGTTATGCGAATAGGAAATGGAAGAGGAGACCTGGTTCTGAAGTGCTTCCGTCACGGAGGACGAATTGTACTTGCTGTTGGAAGGGCTCGAGAAATTCACCGAAGCGCTGAAGGTGGAACCGGGATGCGCCTTGGCATCCTGCGTATGGGACCACTTGAGGCCGAAGTTCGTGCTCTGCCTGAAATCGGCGCTTCCTTTTTCGCCGGTCTGGTCATTGGAGTAGGTGAGGGAGAAGTTGCCGTTGAACTTGTAATTCACCTTGTAGCGGGAATTGATGTCGATGGCATAGGACCCCAGGGTATAGTAACTGCCGGTCAGGGACAGGTCGAAATAGTCGCCCAGGACGAAATACATGCCGGCGTCCCGCACGAAGAAACCACGGGCGACCTCTTCACCGAAGGTAGGCATCAGGAGGCCGGTGGCACGGGTGGGTTTGGACGGGACGAAACCGAAGGGGAGGCCGATGGGGATAGGGACGTCGGCAATTACGGGGTAGGCCGGGCCGAAAACGGTCTTCTGGGAAGGCTGGGTGACCACCTTCGCCATCGTCATCTTCATATAATAATGGGGATGCTCCAGATCGCAGACGGTGTACATGCCGTCCCGGAGGTTGACGGACTGGTCCGGCATCATCTTGATCTTCTTGCCCTGGAGCAGTCCCTCCGACTCCTGGGTGATCATGTTGGAGATGCGGGCTTTCTTGGAGTCGAAGTTGTAGTAGAGTTCCTCCATCTTGTACGTGGCCTTGCCCTGGGTCATCTCGGGCTGGCCCACCCATTCACCGGTGGTCTCGTCCTTCCGGCCGCGGGCGAAGACGGTGTTCGTCTTCATGTCGTACTCGATGTAGTCGGCCGTCAGTTTCATGTCCTGGTAGGTGACCGTAGCACCGCCATAATAATAGATCTTGCGTTCCCCGCCGGTGAATTCCGTGATGATGGAATCCTTGGCGGTGGAGAAGGCGGGACGGTCCAGGGAACTCTTTCCCAGCATGTCCAGGGAATCGCGGCGGGCCACCGAATCGGCCCGGTGCACGGAATCCCGGTAAGCGATGACAGAATCGGGAAGGGCGACGGCGGCGGTAGTGTCCGCCGCTTCCACGCGGTTCCGGCCCCGGTTCCGACGGAACAACTGGGCGGAACAGACTTCCTGGCCCAGCACGAGGGCGAGAAGTCCCACCGCGAAGTATTTCCAAATTCTATCCAAATTGCTTATATTTGCAATCGACAAAAGTACGATATTTTTCAATCAATTCAAAACAGAGCGCACGATGAAGATTCCGTCCGGCATGCTCCCGCTCCTTGCGGGCATCCTGTTTTCTGCAAGCATTGTGCCTGTCCCGGCCGTCGGCCAGGACAAACTGTCGCTGAAAACCGTCGTCATCGACCCGGGCCACGGCGGCCATGATTCCGGCTGCATCAGCCCGGACAAGAAGACTTATGAGAAGAACCTCACCCTGTCCATATCCAAACTCTTCGCCGAAAAGATCCGCAGCGCCTATCCCGACGTCAAAGTGATCATGACCCGGAACGACGACCGCTATGTCACCCTAAGCGGCCGGGCGGACATCGCGAACAATGCCGGGGCGGACCTTTTCGTGTCCATCCACATCAACGCCCAGGCCAAGGGCAATTCCGCTTCGGGCTACTCCATCCACTGCCTGGGGCAGTCTTCCCGGCAGGGGAACGACCTCTTCGGCAAGAACCTGGACCTGGTGCAGCGGGAGAACTCCGTCATCCTCCTCGAGGACGACTACCAGACCAAATACCAGGGTTTCGACCCTTCCGACCCGCAGTCCTACATCTTCTTCTCCCTGATGCAGAACGCCCATCTGGAACATAGCCTGATCTTTGCCGAGGACATCGCCGAGGCGATGAAGGGCGGCCCCATCACCCGGAACCGGGGCGTTTCCCAGGATCCGTTCTGGGTCCTCTGGCGGACGGCCATGCCGGCCGTGCTGGTGGAAGTGGGCTTTATCTCCAATGCGGCCGACCTTCAGGCCATGCGCTCCCCGCAGGGGCGCGAGAAGATTGCCGACAACCTCCTGAAGGCTTTCAAGTCCTTCAAGTCCCGTTATGACGGTTCCGCCTCCGTTTCCCGCCAGCCGGCTCCGGAAACGAAGGAGAACAAGGAGACAAAGGTTGCCGATGAACCCGAGAAGACAGAAGAGACGAAGCCGGCGCCCGTGCAGGATGCCCCCGGCGGGCAGTATGCCATCCAGATCCTGGCGACGTCCAAGAAGATGAAATCATCCGACGCCTTTTTCCGCGGTTACGAACCGACGGAAATCCGGGCGGGGAAACTGTACAAATATCTCATCCTTCCGGATGCGGACCTTTCTGCGACGAGAAAAAAATGGAAGGATGTCCAGAAAAAATTTCCGGGATGCTTCATCGTCCTCCGGGAAGGGGAGACGCTCACCCGAATTCAATGATTTTTCGGTCTAAAATGCTTTTCAAAAGGGATTTTCCTGTTTTTGATTAATTTTGAATTATTCAAAACAAGAAATCCTGCTGCACGTCTTTTGCTGCAATTTTGACAAAATAAAGCGCTAATTATCAGTATTTTGGAAATGAGGGCCTTGACGCCCTTCCGGAGTAATAAATAAAACAAAATATTTTAATATGCAATAGCAAATTCAATTTGTTATCACTTATTTTTCCCCCAAATTTGCATTCAGATACAACCCAAACTACCCCGTGACCGGAACCGAAAGACATATCGCCGTATGGAATAACTGTCTGCAGATCATTGCCAGCAACATCGATCCGCAGAAGTTCGACACGTGGTTCAAACCCATCCGGCCCGTCTCCCTGGTGGACTCGACCCTGACGGTCGAAGTTCCGTCGGATTTCTTCCGGGATTATATCGAGGGCGCCTACCTGGACCTGCTGAAACTCACGCTCAAACGGGCCATCGGTACGGGTGCGCAACTGCATTACATGGTGCGTCCCGTCCAGGTAGAAAAGCCCATGGTGTATCCGGCCTCCCACGGCCTCAAGCCGACCAACAAGACTGTACCCATCAGCACCTACCAGCCTTCCGGCAGCCCGAGTCCCTTCGTGTTCCCGGGTGTCCAGCGGGTCAAGATCGACCCGAGGCTGAATCCGGTATACTGCTTCGCGAACCTCATCGAGGGCGAGTGCAACCGGATGGGTGTCACCGCCGGTGAGAACATTTCCCTCTCGCCGGGCAAGACCCCGTTCAATCCGCTGTTCATCTTCGGCGGTCCGGGACTCGGCAAGACCCATCTCATCCAGGCGACCGGCATCGCCATCAAGGAGCGTTATCCGGACCTCGTGGTCCTCTATGTAACAGGCAACGAATTCAAGACCCAGTACATGGACGCCATCAAGGGGAACCGCCTGGTGGATTTCATGGCCTTCTACATGAAGATCGACGTTCTGCTGGTGGACGACATCCAGGACCTGCAGGGGATTGGTTCCCAGAATGCGTTCTTCAACGTGTTCAACCACCTGCACCAGAGCGGGAAACAACTCGTGTTCACCTCCGACCGCGCCCCCGTGGACCTGCAGAACTTCGAGGAGCGCCTCCTTTCCCGCTTCAAGTGGGGACTCTCCGTGGAACTGTCCCGCCCCGAGTACGAGACCCGGCTGTCCATGCTCCGTGCCCGTGCTTTCCGGGAAGGCGTCCAGGTGGGGGACGATGTCCTGAGTTTCCTCGCCTCCCGGATCAAGTCCAATTTCCGCGAACTGGAAGGTTCCCTGATCTCGCTGATCGCCAATGCCACGCTCTGCCACAAGGAGATCACCGTCTCCCTGGCGGAAAGCATCACTGGCAAGATCGTAGGGGAGAAGCAGAGCGACGTCTCCATCGACCTGATCGTGGACACTGTGTGCGAGTATTTCAACATCACCCGCGACATCCTGCTTTCCAAGTCCCGCAAGCGTCAGATCGTCCAGGCCCGCCAGATTGCCATGTACGAGTGCCGGAACCTGATCCCGAACTGCTCCCTGTCCACGATCGGCGCCGAACTCGGCGGCAAGGACCACGCTACGGTCCTGCATGCCTGCACGACGGTCCAGGACCTGATGGCCACGGACAAGGCCTTCCGCCAGTATGTGTCCGACATCGAGGGCATGATTTCCGTCCCCGTCGAGCGGTAAGATTTCCATCTTCGGTTTTTTTTCCTTATTTTTACACAAACATTCAATTTGTGTAAATCATGAACGCAGAAACCGTACTCGATATCTTCCGCGATATCACGAAGATACCCCGCGAATCCGGCCATGAGGAACCGATGACCGCCTTCCTCCAGGACTTCGCTTCGCGGCATCAGCTGGAATGCCGCACGGACAAGACCGGCAACGTTGTCATCGTCAAGGAAGCCGCTCCGGGCAAGGAGCAGGTCCCCACGCTGGTCCTCCAGGCGCACCAGGACATGGTCTGCGAGAAGGACGCCGATTTCCCCTTCGATTTCAAAACCGATCCGATTCCCTATACCATCGAGGACGGCTGGATGGTGGCCAGGCATACGACACTCGGGGCCGATGACGGCATCGGCGTCGCCGCCTGCCTCGCCCTCCTTCAGAGCGACCTTCCCATGGGGAAGCTGGAATGCCTGTTCACGATCTCCGAAGAGACGGGCATGGACGGCGCCTTCGCCCTGGAGCCCGGTTTCTTCGAGGGAAAGACGCTCATCAACCTCGATTCCGAGGATGAGGGCCAACTCTTCGTGGGCTGCGCCGGCGGCATCGACACCACCGCCACCATCGAATTCAAGCGGGAAGCACTCCGGAAAGGGTACCGGACGCTGAGGATCCGGATCACCGGCGGCCAGGGCGGCCACAGCGGCGACGACATCAACAAGGAAAGAGCCAATGCCCTCCGGCTCCTGGTCCGTTTCCTGTACACCGAACTCCAATACGATTTCCAACTCCTAACCCTGGGCGGCGGCAACAAGCCCAACGCCATCTGCCGGGAGGCCGAAGCGTTCATCGCCGTCCCCGCCGACGACATCGCCGAATGGGAGGCCGATGCCAAGGCCTTCGACGCCCTCATCAAGGCGGAATTCCGCGCCAGCGATCCGGAGATCGGCATCCTCTGCACCCCGGAAGCCTGTCCCATCCGGCCGGTCGAGGAAGGGGATGCGGCCAATATCATCATGACCCTCCTGAGCGTTCCCCACGGTGTGGAGAAGATGTCCATGGACATTCCGGGCCTCGTGGAAACGTCCACGAACCTTGCCGCGGCGCACATCGAGGGTGACGTCCTGAAAGTCATTACCAGCCAGCGCAGTTCCGTCGTTTCCGAACTGCATGCCCTCGCCGAGCGCGTGGAAGCCGCCTTCTTCCTGGGCTCCTTCGATGTGGAGCACCACGGCGAATACCCGGGCTGGAAGCCCAACTTGGATTCCAACATCCTGAAAGTCAGTGTGGAATCCTACAGGAAACTGTTCCATACCGAGCCCGAAGTCAAGGCCATCCATGCCGGTCTCGAGTGCGGCCTGTTCCTGGAGAAGTTCCCGGACCTGGACATGATTTCCTTCGGTCCCACCCTCCGCGGCGTACACGCTCCGGGGGAGAAACTCGAACTCGCCTCCCTGGACAAGTTCGTCGCCCATCTCGTGGATGTCGTCACCCATTTCGAATAGTCCCATGCTCATCGCCCCTTCCATCCTCGCCGCCGATTTCCTGCATCTTGCCAAAGATGTGGAAACCATTAATGCGTACGGCGACTGGATCCATCTGGACATCATGGACGGATCCCTCGTTCCCAACATCTCCTTCGGTTTCTCGGTCGTGGACGCCGTCGCGAAGATCGCGCAGAAACCGATGGACGTCCACCTGATGATCGTCCACCCGGAGAAATATGTCGAGCGCTTCGCCAAGACCGGTGCATCCTACATCAGTTTCCATTACGAAGCGACGCTGGATGAAACGGATACGGTGATCGACCTAATCCACAACTTCAATGTAAAGGCAGGCCTCGCCATAAACCCGGACTGCCCCGTGGAGAAGATCTTCCCGTACCTGGGAAAGTTGGACTACGTGCTGGTCATGAGTGTATTCGCCGGCTTTGGCGGACAGAAGTTCATCCCGGAGACCTTCGACCGCGTCCGGGCTGTCCGGAAGGAACTGGAACGCATCGGCCACAACTCCCTCATCCAGGTGGACGGGGGTGTCACCGTGCAGAATGCGGCGGAGGTTGCAGCGGCCGGCGTGGATGTCGCCGTGGCGGGGAGCGCCGTCTTCAAGGCCGAAGACCCTTGCGCAGCCGTCGCCGCCCTCAGAGGATGTAACCCACTTCCTTGAAAGCGTAGGTACGGAGTTCTCCGTCCCTTTCCATCAGAAGGCGTCCCTCCCGGGTGACGCCTTTTATCGTTCCCGTGAATTCATCGCCGGATGCAAGGTCCCGGTAGCGGCAGGGGAGTCCGGCCTGGAAAAGGTCCGTCCCATAAGCCGCATAAAGGGCCTCCCGGTCGCTGTCCAGGAGGGGAAGCCGCTCCTCGAACAGGGCGCAGATCCGCTCCAGGGCCTGTTTCGGGTCATATGTCTTCCCGGTAAGCCGCTTCAGGGACGTCGGATTCACGAGTTCTCCCGGGAAGACGGTCTGGTTCAGGTTCAGCCCGATGCCGATGACACTCGAGACGATCCGGTCGCCTTCCAGCCCGTTTTCGATGAGCATCCCGCAGATTTTCTTCTTGCCCACGTAAATGTCGTTGGGCCATTTGATGACGGCCGGAATCCCTTCGGTCCGGAGCCAGTCCCGGATAACCAGCGTGGAGAGGAAGGTAAAGCCCATGAAGTCCCGGGCCGGGTAGTCCACGGGCTTGAGCAGGAGGGAAAAAGTCAGGTTGTCCCCCGGCTCGGACAGCCAGCGGTTTCCCCGCTGCCCGCGGCCTGCCGTCTGGTTGACGGCTGCCACCACTGACAGATTGTCATACGCCGGAATGTGCCTCAGAAGTTCGTCATTGGTGGAATCCAGTTCCTCATACCACTTTATCTGGATCATGCTTTCCATTGGTTCGGATTTTGTGTATCTTTGCATACAAATTTACTAATAAAATACATATGATTACACATGACCTTCGGCTCATCGCCGATGCGATCATAGACAAGAAGGGCGAGAACGTGGTCTCGCTGGACCTTCGGAAAATGGATGGCGCCATCACCGACTATTTCGTCGTCTGTGACGGCTCCAACACCACCCAGGTAGGCGCAATCGCCGACAACATCGCCGAGAAAATGCAGGCGGAGGGCCACAAACTCTACCGTTCCCAGGGCGAGGAGAACAATTTCTGGATCATCCAGGACTACGGGAACATCGTGGTCCACGTGTTCCTGAAGGAATACCGTGACTTCTACCGCCTGGAAGACCTGTGGGCCGACGTCCCCCGGAAAGAGTACAAACTGCGCAGGAAGCCTGCCGCGAAAAAGACCGAAGAATAGATGGCCGAGCAGAAAAAGAATCCGAAGGGAGGCAAGGGTTTCAGTTTCTCCTTCAATTTTTCGTGGCTTTACCTGCTCCTGATCCTGGGCATCGGCTGGCTGCTCTTCAACAACCAGCAGACCTCCGACCCCCAGAAGATTGAATGGCAGCAGGTGAAGACGATGGCCCAGTCCGGAGACATCGAGGAGATCGTCTTCGTCCGGAACGACATCCGGGGCGAGGTCAAGGTCCGTCCCGAGCGGTTGGCCAAGTACGCCGAGGAGTTCCCGGGCGGCATCGTCCCGCGCCGGGCGCCGCATTTCTATTTCCTGGTATCCGCCAAGTTCGACCCGGAGGCGAGTTTCGCCGAACTCAATGATGCCCTTCCCGTGGGTGAACAGTTCAAGGTGGTCATCCAGAACGCCGACCATACCTGGGCCGAACTCGCCCAGTGGATTTTCCCGACCCTGCTCCTGATCCTCTTCTGGGTCTGGATGTTCCGCGGAATGAACCGTGGCGTCGGGGGAGGCGGAGCCGGCATGGGCAATCCCTTCAATGTGGGGAAGTCCACCGGCAAACTCGCCGACAAGGACGAGGTAAAAGTCACTTTCAAGGATGTCGCCGGCCTTTACGGCGCCAAGGAGGAAGTGATGGAAATCGTGGATTTCCTGAAGAATCCCAAGAAATACACCGCCCTGGGCGGCAAGATTCCGAAGGGTGCCCTGCTCGTGGGGCCTCCCGGAACCGGTAAGACGCTGCTGGCGAAGGCCGTTGCCGGAGAAGCGAACGTTCCGTTCTTCTCCATTTCCGGTTCCGACTTCGTGGAAATGTTCGTGGGCGTCGGCGCATCCCGTGTCCGCGACCTCTTCCGCCAGGCCAAGGAGAAGGCCCCCTGCATCGTGTTCATCGACGAAATCGACGCCGTGGGCCGTGCCAGGGCCAAGAACGGCGGTTTCTCCTCCAACGACGAACGGGAGAATACGCTGAACCAACTCCTGACCGAGATGGATGGTTTCGGCACCAACTCCGGTGTCATCGTCCTCGCCGCCACGAACCGGGCGGACATCCTGGACCAGGCCCTCATGCGGGCCGGCCGTTTCGACCGGCAGATCCATGTGGAACTTCCGGAACTGAAGGAACGGGAGGAGATCTTCCAGGTCCACCTCCGCGGCATCAAGGTCGCCCCGGATTTCAACGTGGAATTCATGGCCAAGCATACACCGGGTTTCTCCGGAGCCGATATTGCCAATGTCTGCAACGAGGCGGCCCTTACCGCCGCCCGGCGCAACCACGACCTGGTGTCCCAGCAGGACTTCCTGGATGCCGTGGACCGCATCATCGGCGGTCTCGAACGCAAGAGCAACACCATCATGTCTCCGGCGGAGAAGCGGACCACGGCCTACCATGAGGCCGGCCACGCCCTGGTGGGCTGGCTGCTCCCGTATGCCGATCCGGTGTTCAAGGTGAGCATCATCCCGCGCGGAAACGCCCTCGGCCTGACCTGGTACCTGCCGGAAGAGCGGAAGAACTGGTCCCGCAGCGTGCTGATCGACCGGATGTGCGCCCTCCTGGGCGGCCGCGTCGCGGAGGAAATCCTCAATGGAGAACCTTCCACCGGCGCCCTGAACGACCTGGAGCGCCTGACGGGCATTGCCTACAGCATGGTCCAGTACTACGGCATGAGCGAGAAGGTGGGAAATCTCTCCTTCTACGACTCCACCGGTGCCCGCGGCTACAACCTCACGAAACCCTATTCCGAGAAGACGGCCGAACTGATGGACCAGGAAGTGAAGGAAATCGTCCAGCAGGTCCACGACCGCACCTACCGGCTTATCGAGGACCACAAGGACGCCTTCATGCAGATGGGTGCACTCCTTCTCGAAAAAGAAGTTATCTTTGCGGAGGATATCGAGCGGATCCTCGGCCCCAAGGTGAAACCGGAAGGGGAGGAGGCCGTACCGGAACAAACCGAGCCGCAACCGCAGGAAGAGAAGGAGAACCATGAATAATACCGTCGTACGGACTTTGTCCGGCATCTGTTTCCTCGTCATCGTCATCAGTTCGCTGCTGGTGAGCAAGTTCCTGTTCGCCGCCCTGATGCTGTTCCTGACGGCCACGATGCTGTACGAATTCTACCGCATGACGATGGGGGAGAAGTTCCGGGGCCTGCAACTCGCGGCCATCATCTTGAGTTGCATTGCCTTCGGGCTGGTTTTCTTCTCCGCCCTGTTCCCGGTCCTGTCGCCGGCCGTCCCGGCAACCCTCCTGTTCGTCCCCGGCCTGATGAGCGCTTCGCTTTTCATCAAGGACAAGGCGGATTTCAAGCAAGTGGCTTTCCTGTTTACGGGTATCCTGTACATTGCGCTCCCGCTGATCCTTTCACGCTATGTCGTGCTGGACGGTGAGGGGAACTTCAGCGGGCGCCTGATGCTCGCCTTCCTGATCGTCATCTGGGCTTCGGATGTGGGTGCCTATTGCGTGGGCATGCTCCTGGGCAAATACACGGGCAAACTTGCACCGGCCATCTCCCCGAACAAATCCTGGGCCGGCTACTGGGGCGGCCTTCTGTTCGCCGTCCTCGCGGGAGCCATCCTGGTATGGACCGGATTCCTGCAGTTCCCGATGGTCCATGTCCTCGTCATGGCCCTGCTGATGCATGTCGCCGGGGTATTCGGCGACCTGTTCGAATCCCAGTGGAAGCGGGTGTGCGGCGTGAAGGATTCCGGCAGCATCATGCCCGGGCACGGCGGGATGCTGGACCGCTTCGACAGTGCCCTGTTTGCCATTCCTATGGGCATCATTTATTTGACAATCACCGGTTTATTCTAATTCCCCAAGTATGAAACGGTTTTTCCAGAGCATTCGGATCGACAAGGATTCCTATGAAACCATCCTGATATCGTGGTGCATCTGCGCTGTCCTTATCTGGCTGACTGCGCATTTCATCCACAATCCGTGGATTTCCATTCCGCTGTCGGCCATCTTCGTGGTCTTCATGGTGTTCATCACCTGGTTCTTCCGGGTGCCGGAGCGGACTGCGCCGGACTATGAGAACGACCGGCTCGTCACCTCTGTCGCCGACGGCAAGGTGGTCATCGTGGAAAAAGCCTTCGAGAAGGAATACCTGAAGCGGAATTGTATCCAGGTGTCCGTGTACATGGACTTTTTCGACGTACACTGCAATTTCTGGCCCGTCAACGGAAAGGTCACCTATTACCAGTATCATCCCGGCAAGTACCTGCTCGCCTTCCATCCCAAGTCCTCGGAACTGAACGAACATTCCTCCAGTTGCCTGCAGAACGCATATGGCGAGGTATTCTTCAAGCAGATCGCCGGAACGTTCGCCCGGCGGATCGTCTGCTACTCCAAGCCGGGCAACATGGAAAACCGCGGCGACCAGTGCGGTGTCATCAAGTTCGGGTCCCGCATCGACATGTTCCTGCCGCTTGACGCCGACATCCGGGTGAAAGTCGGCGACAAACTCAAGGCCGTGGAGTCCGTGATTGCGGTCCTTCCGGAGAAATAAGGATCAATAGATATCGTCCAGCGAAACCGACTGCCAGGCAGGCATCATCGGGTCTTCCAGCGTGCAGTCCATCACCAGACGTTTCCCACCCATGACCGACACTTCCAGGAAACGCTTCTCTTCCGGCCAGTTGGCCATCATATTGGCCGCCATATCGTGCGTATGGCCTACATACCGGTAGATCTGGTACTCGTAGCCGGCCGGCTGCAGGACCTTTTCCACCAGGTAACTGCTGCCGAACATGCCCCAGCGGCCGAAGCCCATCTTGTCGTACATGACAGCCCCGTCCTTCGTGCCATGGATTAGCAGTTGCGGACAAGGCGTACGGGCGTATTGCGGTTTGCCGGAATCGGACATGATCGCACCGGCGAAGGACATCACACCGGCAAAGTGGAACCCTTCCGGCAGGATTTCCGCCCGGACCGTGCGGTTGCAGGCTTCCAGTTCGCAGGAGAGGGAAATCATCGCGCCGGCCGAACTGCCGGCAATGACGATGTTGGACGGATCCACGCCCAGTTCCCCGGCATGGTCGCAAAGGTATCGGACGGAAGCGAAAACATCCTCTACGCCCATGTCGACGGCCTTTTTCGTGTATCGGGCGCTCTGGATCAGATGGCCCAGGTCGAACTTCATTTCCACGCCCTTGAGCCCCAGCCTGTAGTCCACGGACACCACCCGGTAACCATTCTCATTCAGGAGTTTGAACCAGGGGAGTACATACGGGTCGTCGCGTCGGCCGGTGATGAAGCCGCCGCCGAAGACGAAGAGGATCGTGGGACGCTGCAGGGTGTCGCCGGGGATGACGACCGGGTCATATACGTCCATGAAAAGGTCGCAAGTGTCCCGCTGAGCGACCTTGTAAGTGGTTTTCTGTGCGCTGCACAGGAGCGCGCCGCAGAGAAGCAGCGCAAAGGTGAGTAAAGTCCGTTTCATCGTTCCGATTCGATAAGTTCAACCAGTTTGTCCACGGCTTCGGCATCGGGGATATGCCGGAGTACCGGAGTCTTTCCGCGGTAGATGGTCACCTTTCCGCCGCCTTCGCCCACATAGCCGTAGTCCGCATCGGCCATCTCGCCGGGGCCGTTTACGATACAGCCCATCACGGCAATGACCACGTCCTTCAGGTGACCGGTCCGGGCCTTCACGGCCTCGAAGGCCTCCTGGAGGTTGTACATCGTCCGTCCGCAGCCGGGACAGGCGATATACTCGGGACGGTAGAATCTCCGCCGGCAGGCCTGCAGGAGTTCGTCCGTCAGATAAGCCGCGAATTCCGGATCCAGTTCCGGGAACGAAACCGTGTCGATCTCCCGGTCCAGCAGCGGCTTCCCGTAGTCGCAGGCGGCCTTGAGGATGATCCGCTCCCGCTCTGTCATTCCGGAATACTCCTTTGTCATTCCGAGCGGAGCGAAGGAATCTGTTCCTCCGCAGGAATACCGCTCGGAAAGATACCGCGCCACCGGCAGTTCGTTCTCCGGATCCTCGGTCAGGGACACCCGGACCGTATTGCCGATGCCCTCGGAAAGGAGGGTGGAGATGGCGACGCAGGACTTGATGCGGCCGGAATCTCCGTTGCCGGCTTCCGTAACTCCCACATGGAGCGGGAAGACGACACCGCGCTCCTGCATCATCCGGGCAAGTTCCCGGTAGGCCTCGATCATCACGACCGTATTGCTGGCCTTGAGGGACACGACCACCTCATAGAATTCCGCTTCGATGCACATGTCGATCCATTCCATGGCGGCCAGGGCCATCGCCCGGGGCGTATTCCCGTATCGTTCGACGATATAGGAACCCAGAGAACCGTGGTTCAGGCCAATACGGATGGCCGTCCTGCACCGCTTGCATTCTTCCAGGAAACGGGCGAACTGGCGCCGTGCCTCCCCGTGGTCCTTGTGGAAGTTGCCCGGATTGATCCGGACCTTTTCCACGACGGAGGCGACGGCGATGGCAGTCTCCGAAGAGAAGTGGATGTCGGCGACCAGCGGGACATGGCATCCGGCGGCCCTCAGACGCGTTTTGATTTCCCGTATATGCGGAACGTCCTGCAGGCCGGGCACGGTGATCCGGATGAGTTGCGAACCGGCCGCCGCCAGGCGCAGGCACTGGGCCACCGTCGCTTCGACATCATACGTATGGGTGTTGCACATCGTCTGTACGACGATGGGGTTGTTTCCGCCGATGAGGACGTCACCGACCTTGACGATACGGGTTTCCATCATTTTTGCTGTTGCTGCTGTTGTGCTTCTCTTTCTTCCGCCACCATCTGGCGGGCCATCTTGCGGAGTTGCGCCCGGGTATGCCCCCGGCGGGGCGTCAACTGGTAGTACAGGCCCAGCGTGACCGCTCCGTCCAACGGATACGCGAAACGGTAATAATAGGGACTAGCCACATCGGGATGGTAGAAGGAAGACCAGCCCCATTTGATCTGGACACCGAGATGGATTTCGAAGGGATCGACCATGAAACCCAGTCCGAGGCCGCCTTGCACACCGTAAGTCCATCGGTAATCCGTGTCCAGGAAACTATGTTCGGTTCCTTCCACGACATAGGGGCCGATACGGGTGATGTTCGTCCGGTACCCACCGTACATGCCGGCCTTGATCAGGATCTTCGCGAACGAACCCATGTCCAGGTGCGCATGCGTCAGGAGGAACACTTCCGGGACTTCCATATAGGCCTCGTAAGCACCGTCGATGGTCTGGCGGTATACATGTCCCTCCGATTTGAATTCCTTGAAATTGTATCCTTCGTAGTTGTGCTGGAATCCGAATTCCATACCCACGATCGGGAAAGTATTCATCATGGTGGCATACCGGGTGACTGAGAATCCGTACACCGGCTTGTTCACATAAAAACTCACCTGCCGGGGCGGATTGAAGAAACCGTGTTCCACGGATACGCCGCCATGGACACCGACAATCCAGTAATCGTTGATCCGGGAGGCCTTGGGGATGGCCGTCGCGTCCAGATACTCGTTCGTGACGGAGTCCGGAAGTTGGAAGAATTCCTTCTCCAGGTCGATGGATGATTTTTTCTTCGTCTGGTCCTGCGCGCCGGCGGAGAGGATGCCGAGGCAAAGGGCCAGGAGGATGGTCGCCGTCTTTCTCATCGGAACAGTTCCTCCAAATCGATTTGCTGGACGTACTCCGTCCGTTCGGGAATATCGATCAGGAACTGATCCTTGATCTTGAAGAAACGCACCTTCTCCGGCTGCCTGTGTTCCAGGACATTACCGGTGTCCACCAGGCCGTTGGAATTGCGGTCTTCGGTGATGCGGACGCAGTACTTGCCGGCCTTCACATAAGGGAAGAGGACCGTCTGGTCGGATTCCACGATGAAACTCCGGATCACCTTGTCGCGCTTTTCCGTCAGCAGGTCGACGATGTAGCGGTTCTTCCCCACATGGGAGAGTTCCATCGATATGGAACTCAGTTTCTCGTCGTTCGGCAGGGTGACCTTGAGTTCCGTACTGTCGTTGTAGTAGCCGTTCACGTCCCGGAATTTCCGGTAGGGGATCTTCAGGTGGTAGTCGAATCCCTGCATGAGTTTTTCCGTGGGCATGACCGTATAGAGACGGAGGTTGTCCGGATCCCGGCTGACCTTGAATTTTTCCTTCTTCTCCTGTTGGCGCGGATTCACGGACCAGAAGGTCAGGGAATCCCAGGCCTCCTGGATGAGCGGGTACTTGAACTCCAGGCGGAAACCGTACTGCTCGATGGTCGTCGGATCGGCTACGCTTTTGAACACGGCGATCGTGTCCTCGTGCTTGACATTCCGCTGGGAACTCTTCTGGAGTTCGGCCCGCATCTCCTTGCTGAGGGCCAGTTTCACCGTCTCGTCCGTGGGCACAAGTTCACCCAGGGTATCGGTCTTGTCATAGTTGATGTCCAGGAAAAGGGTGTCCGGCATTTTCCGCTGGTCGTTCACCCAGAGTTCGAGACTGTCCTTCTGCGGATTGATCTGGGAGATGAGTTTCTCGGCAGGAAGTCCCTTGACCTTCATCGAATGGATGTTGACTCCCGGTGCCATGAAGGTCAGGAAGGCCGTCCTGAGGCCCACCCGTTCCTTCTTGACGATGAACTGCTTGGAGGGCTTCTCCCGGAACACGTTCAGTTCCACGTCGTTCTTTCGCGCCAGGCACAAGGCAGTGTCCTTCATGTTGAACTTCTTGAACTCGTAGAGGGAGTCGTTGAAGACGGTCACCGGGCGGTAAGGCTCGTCCAGGAAGGCGATGCTTTCCTGGTCCGGCTCATAGATGTTGTTGTTGTTGGCATCCCGGATCGCATACACCCGGTACACGGTGTCCTGGATGTTCCGAAGACTGAAGAAACCCCATTCGTCGGTTTTCGCCGCCGCGTTCGGCCGATGCAGGAACACGGCCGAATCGGCATGGTCCTTATACAGGAGGACGGTAGCGCCCTTGATGGGCTTGAGCGTGTTGCAGTCCTGCACCAGGCCGGTCATGCCCATCGAATCGATCTGATCGCCCGTGGAGAAAACCAGGGTGAATCCCTCGAAGAAATTCCCTTCGTTGTTGTCGGCCACCGCGCCGGTGATGTCCAGCGTGTAAGTCGTGTTGCTGTCCAGGTCGGATTCGAAGGAAACGACAAGGGACTTTCCCTGCATCTTGTACTTGGGCTTCTTTTCCAACGGAGGAGACAGGAAGATATTGTTCGGATCCTTCACGACCACGTATTCGTCGAAGGTGAACTTGATCTGCGTCTTGTGCGTAGGCACGTTCACCGTTCCGGGGAGGGGAGCCGTCTTCAGGAGCACCGGGGGAATGGTGTCCTTGGGCCCGCCGGTGGGCGGCGTGGTGGTATTGGCGCATCCCGACGGGAACATCATCGCCCCGAGGACGAGAGCCGCCGGAATGAGGGGTAGGAATTTTGACAACTTCTTGTTCATACGCATTTTACAGTTCGCTCCGGGAGACGGACTCGATGCCGTCGATGTGGGAGAGTTTTCGGAGGATCTGCTCCAGGACATCCTTGCTGTTCACGTACAGGTCGATGTAGCCGGAGAAGATTCCTTCGTCGGCGCTCAGGTTCAGCCGCCGCATGTTGGCGCCCATCACCAGAGAAAGGAACCGGGAAATCTCGTTCAGCAGGCCCACCCGGTCCAGGCCTTTCAGCGAAATCCGTACCAGGAAGGACTTCGAGCCCTGCTCCTCCAGCCACTTGGGTACCACGACCCAGTCGCCGTGCGTCGCCGCGATTTCCTCGGCGACGGCGCAGGATTTCTTGTGGACGATGATCTTTCCGTCCGGAGACTTGAATCCCACCACCGGATCGCCCGGTATGGGGTTGCAGCAGGTGGCGATGACGAACTGGTGGCCGTCGTCGTCCTTGCCGCCGATGACATACACCTCCTCCTGCTTTTTCGGTGTCTTTTCCTCCCGGTGGAAAATCTTCCGGAGGAGGGAGACCTTCTGCTTGGATTTCAGGATGTCGGAGAGTTTGTCCAACTTGATCTGGCCCATGCCTACCCGGTAGTAGAGTTCTTCCCGGTCCGGGGCGTCATAGGCCGCTTCGATACGCTGCAGGAGATCTTCGGAGGGCTTGTACCCCAGGGCCTGGACCTGGTCCTCCAGGACCGACTTGCCGAATTCGATGGTCTGCTTCCGCTCGTTCTTGAAATAGTCCATCACCAGGGAACGGGCTTTCCGCGTCTTCAGGAACTGGAGCCATTCCCGCTTGGGATGTTCCTCCTCGGCCGTGATGATTTCCACCTGGTCGCCGGTCTTGACGACATGGCTCAGGGAAACAAGCCGCTGGTTCACCTTGGCCGCGATGGCCTTGTTGCCGATCTCGGTATGGATCAGGTAGGCGAAATCCAACACCGTGGCGCCCTTTTCGATGGAGCGCTGCTCGCCCTTGGGCGTAAAGACGTAGATCTCCGTGCTGGTCAGGTCGTTATGGATGATGTCCAGCAGTTCCAGGGCGTTGACGTCCGGATTCACGAGGATTTCCTTGATCCGGGACAGCCAGAGGTCCATCTCGCTGTCGCCGATGTAACCGTTCTGCTTGTATGTCCAGTGCGCGGCGATACCCTTTTCGGCGATGTCGTCCATGCGCCGGGTCCGGATCTGGACCTCGACCCAGATGCCCGACGGGCTCAGGAGAGTGCAGTGCAGCGCCTCGTAGCCGTTGGACTTGGGATGGCGGACCCAGTCGCGGATCCTCTCCGGCATATACCGGTAAATACCCGTGATCGTGGAGAATACGTGGTAGCACTGATCGCGCTCGGTCTCGGTCGAATTCGGATCCGGGTCGAAGATGATCCGGATGGCGAACAAGTCGTACACCTGTTCGAAGGAGATATGCTTGACCTGCATCTTGTGCCAGGCGGAATACGGGGTCTTGACCCGCTGCTTGATCTCGAACTTGAAACCGGCCTTGGTGAGGGCGGTCTCGATGGGCTCGACGAAAGCGTTCATCTCCTTCCCGCGTTCCTCGATGTTCCGGCGGATCTTGGCGTCGATCTCGGCATAGGCCTCCGGTTCCTTGTAGCGGAGCCAGATGTTTTCCAATTCGGACTTGATGCCGTACAGGCCCAGCCGGTGGGCGAGGGGGATGAAGACGAACATCGTCTCGCTCAGGATCTTGTCCCGCTTGTGCTCGGGCATGAACTCGATGGTCCGGCAGTTGTGCAAGCGGTCCGCCAACTTGATCAGGACCACGCGGGGGTCGTCGTTGAGCGTGAGGAGGATGCGCTTGAAATTCTCCGCCTGCATGCTTTGGGGAGAGCCCAATTTGGTCTTGTCCTCGTAATCCAGGACATTCTTGATCTTGGTAAGGCCGTCCACCAGGGAGGCGATCTTGTCGCCGAAACGCTCGCGGAGGTCATCCACGGTATAGTCCGTGTCTTCCACGACGTCGTGCATCAAGGCGGCCGCGATGGACTTGTACCCGAGTCCGATATCGTCCACGACGATCTGGGCGACCGCGATCGGATGGAGCATATAGGGCTCCCCGCTGCGGCGCCGGACATTCTTGTGGGCATCATTGGCAAAGTCGAACGCATCCTGCACGACTGCCAGTTCATGCTCGTCGGCACAGCGTTTCCGTGCCGAGGCATACAAGATTTCCCAGTCGTGCCGGATCAGCGCGTAATCTTTCTCGTCAAACTCGGAATAACTCATAGTATCTCCTTGGGATTAAGGTGATTCACATTCTGGAACGAATAGGCCAGTTCCGCCCCGTACAGGACGATGGTCCACCCCAGGTTTAGCCATATCATGAACAGGGGGATGGCCGCGAGGACTCCGTAGATGGCATTCTGCTTGGCCACCATCACCTGGGTTTCCAGGTACAGGTACTGCACGGCCGCAAAGCCGAGGCCGGCGATGACCGCCGCCTTCAGCGCATGCCGGTACCGCACGTGTGCGGCCGGGATATATTTGTACATCGCCGAAAGGATCAGGATCGCGGCTCCGGCGAAAAGGGCCCAGGACAGCAGGCTCTTCAGGCTTTCCGAGAAGAAGAGCCCGCTCGGGACGATATAATCCAGGATCGTGGAATAGACCACGGAACCCGTAAAGAACAGGACGATCACGAAAGGGGAGAGGATGATCACCCCCAGACCTACGCCCAGCACGTGGAAGAAGTTCCGTTTCTCCTCCGCCTTCCAGACGTTGTTGAAGACCCGCCGGACCGTCACCATCAGCCAGATGACCACCCAGAAAAAGGAGAACATGCTGATGAAGCCGAACAGGCCGGATTCCGCCGTCGCGATGATCTTGTCGGAGGCCGCGAGCAGGTCCTCGATCAGCCGCTGGTTGCTCAGGTTGGCATATAGGAAAGCGCTGAACTGGTCGGAGATCCCCACCTTGTTCGTCAGATACAGGCCGATGGCGATGAACGGCACGACCGACATCATGGACTGATAGGCAAGGGCCGTGCACTGGAAGCCGATCTTCTGGTCGGCGAAAACCTTGAGCATCAGCCAGACGACCTTGATGTCCCGGATGACGCGCGCCTTCCAGGCAGTGAGGTCTTCCATCTTCAGGTACCACATGTCATGGGTCAGGAACCGGATCAGCCGCTTGACAAGGATGGTTGCCCAGCGGATCCGGACCTGCGTCCAGTGTATGGTCTTCTGAAAAGGATTCATCTAAAACAGCGTCAGTTCGTTATCCTCTTTGGGAGCGGGCATGGCCCCATCGGGCAGGAGTTTCCGGAACGCCTCCTCGTCCAGGACGGGAATGCCCAGCGCCTCCGCTTTCTTGATTTTCTCGGGACCGGGTTTGCTCCCCGCCAGCAGGAAAGCGGTCTTTCCGGAAACGGAGCCGCTGTTCTTGCCGCCGTTGGCTTCGATGAGGGTCTTGATTTCATCGCGGGAGACGGAGAAGTTTCCGCTGATGACGATGGTCTTTCCGGCGAGGGCGTCGGAAGCGTTCCCGGCGGGCGCGGCGACAGCCATCTGCAGGCCGGCCGCCCGGAGACGTTCGATCTCCCGGAGATGCCGCTCGTCCCGGAAATAACGGTACACGCTTTCCGCAACCACTTCACCCACTTCCGGAACGGCCGTAAGATCCTCCTTGGATGCCCGCGCGAGGTTGTCGATGTCCCCGAAATGCCGGGCGATGTCCCGGGCCGTCGTCTCTCCCACATAGCGGATGCCGATGGCAAAGAGGACGCGCTCGAAGGGAACGTTCCGGGATTCCCGGAGACTGTCCAGGAACCGCTGTGCCGACCGCTCCTTCCACCCCTCCAGCAGAAGCAGTTGGGACTGGGTGAGGTCATAGAAATCCGCCGGGGTGCGCACCAGGTCCAGGTTGTAAAGTTGATCCACCGTAGCGTCGCCCGCCAGGATGTTCATCGCCTTGCGGCCCAGGAAATGCACGAGTTTGCCCTTGATCTGGGTCGGACATCCGTCGGTATTGGGACAGAACCACTTGGCTTCTCCCTCGGGACGCACCAGCGGCGTTCCGCAGTCGGGACAGACCTTCGGGAACAGAGGGCGTTTCGCTCCGGGCATGCGTTTGGATTCCTCCACGCCGGTGATCTTGGGGATGATTTCCCCGCCTTTCTCCACATACACCCAGTCGCCCTCGCAGATGTCCAGCATGTCCATCTGGTCCTCGTTCACGAGGGTGGCACGTTTCACCATCGTCCCGGAAAGGAACACCGGCTCCAGGTTCGCGACGGGCGTGACGGCGCCGGTCCGGCCCACCTGGTAGTCGATGGAGAGGATTGGAGTCAGGGCCTGTTCGGCCTTGAATTTATAGGCGACGGCCCAGCGCGGGGACTTGGCCGTGTAGCCAAGTTGGCGCTGCGCGTCCATTTCGTTGATCTTGATGACGATACCGTCGGTCGGGAAGGGGAGTTGCTTGCGGGCGGTGTCCCAATGGGCGATGAAGGCCTCGATTCCGTCTATGTCCCGGCACAACTCCCGCGTATCGGAAATGGGAAGTCCCCAACTCGCAGCTGCTTTCAAGGCCTCGTCGTGCGTGGGATAATCCACCTGACCGGCCGGAATATGGTACAGCGTGCACATCAGGCCGCGGTTCGCCACTTCCTCCGGGTCCTGCAGTTTCAGGGAGCCGCTCGCGGCATTCCGGGGATTGGCAAAGGGCTGGTCCTCGTTGTCCTCGCGCTCCTTGTTCAACCGGTCGAAGGACTCGTAAGGCATCAGGACTTCGCCGCGGATCTCGAATTCCTGCGGCCAGCCGCTTCCCTGGAGCGTTTCGGGGATATTGGCAATCTTCCGGGCATTGGCGGTGACATCGTCACCCACCACGCCGTCGCCGCGGGTCAGGGCCCGGAACAGTTTCCCGTTCCGGTAAGTAAGGCAGATGGCCGTACCGTCGAACTTGAGTTCACAGCAATAGGTAAAGGGCGTCTCCAGGGACTTGGAAGCCCTTTCGGCAAACTCTTCCACCTCTGCGATGCTATAGGTGTTTCCCAGCGAAAGCATGGGATACCGGTGGGGAAATTTCGCAAACTCTTTCCCGGCTCCCGTCTCCAGATTCCGGCTTCCGGGGGTTTCCAGGTCGCTGCCTACACGCTGGGTGGGGGAGTCAGGCGTCCGGTATTCCGGATACTGCTCCTCCAGCGCTTCCAGTTCGTGCATGAGTTGGTCGTACTCGTAGTCCGACATCGTGGGCGCATTCTCCACATAGTACTTCCGGCTGTTCTCCCAGAGAACTGCCTTCAGCCACTCGATCCGCTGTTTCGCCTGCGTGAAATCCATTTTTCAGTACACAATGGTTGAATTTACAAAGATAATCATTCTTTCTCAAATATTTTATATTTGAAAGCCCAAACGCCGCCTCCGGCAGGAAAGTTTGCACGGGCGGCAAAAAGACCGTATCTTTGGGCCCGTCATGAACACCATCTGGATCGTCCTTCCTATCCTGACCCTACTGATGTTCGACCTGGGGCTCGCGCTCCGGTTCGAAGATTTCGGGAGCGTCTTCCGCCGTCCCTGGCCCATCGTCGTGGCCCTCGTCGGCCAACTCGTCTTCCTTCCGGCCATCGCCCTGGGACTTGCGTATCTGCTCAAACTGCCACCGGTTTTCTTCATCGGCCTGGTACTCATCGCCTGCTGCCCGGGGGGCAGTTCATCGAATGTCTTCTCCAAATTGGCTGGCTGCGATGTGGCTCTGTCCGTGACACTTACGGCGATCAGCAGCATCATTACTTTATTTACGATCCCGGTCATCATGGGCTGGGCTACCCGGCTGGTGGGGGAAAGCGTAGGCATCACCTTGCCCATTGGAAATCTCATCAAGCAGAACCTCGTCCTGATGCTCCTGCCGGTCCTGCTGGGCATCGGCCTGCATTACGCCGCGCCCAAGGCGGCTGAAAAGGTGGACAAGGTCCTGACGAAACTGGCGTTCCCGCTGCTCCTCGTGCTGATCACCGTCTTCTACATCCAGCACCGGCACACCATCCTGGACAACATCGGTATCCTGGGTCTCTGCGTGACGGCCCTCATCCTCCTCGCCATCGGCCTGTCCTCCCTGCTGTCCCACCTGGTCCGAAACAACGCCCGGCAGCGCCGCACCGTCGTCATCGAAGTGGGCATGCAGAACGCTGCGCAGGCGATTTCCATCGCCTCCAGCCCGTTCATTTTCGCCAACGAAGAGATGGCCATTCCTGCCATCCTCTATTCCCTGATGATGAACATCGTCCTGCTCATCTATGTAGGCATCGTCAGGAAAAAGCAGGTTTGAGGCATCAGTTGTAATCCTAACTAAAAATTCTTAAATTTGCGCCGCGAAAAGAATCAACGCAATACATACCATATCATGAAAGATTCCATCATCATCCTCTGCGGAGGCGGCCCGGCTCCGGGCATGAACACGGTCGTGATGTCCGTGGCGAAGACGTTCCTTTCCAAAGGTTACCGGGTAATCGGCCTTCATGGCGGTTACAGCGGCCTGTTCTCCCAGTGCCCGCGCACCGAGGACATCGACTTCTTCAAGGCAGACGCCTACTTCAACCGGGGCGGCAGTTACCTGCAGATGAGCCGTTTCAAGCCCACCGATAAGGATTTCGAGGAGAACTTCAACCTCTCCCTGTTCCAGGACAACAACATCAAACTCCTCGTGACCGTGGGTGGCGACGACACCGCTTCCACCGCGAACCGCATCGCCAAGTTCCTCGCCGCGAAGCAGTATCCGATCGCGAACATCCACGTGCCCAAGACCATCGACAACGACCTTCCGCTGCCGAACAACGCCCCGACCTTCGGTTTCAACTCCGCGAAGGACGAAGGCGCGCACCTCGCCCGCACCGTCTATGAGGATGCCCGTACCAGCGGCAACTGGCTCATCATCAGCGCCATGGGCCGCAGCGCCGGTCACCTTGCCCTGGGTATCGGCGAAGCCACGCACTGCCCGATGACCATCATCCCCGAGATGTTCAACAAGACGGAGATCACCCTGGACAAGATCGTCAAGCTCGCTCTTTCGGCTATTCTCAAGCGCAAGCTCCTGGGCGTCGACTACGGCACCGTGGTCGTAGCGGAAGGCGTGTTCCACGACCTGGATCCCCAGGAAATCAAGAACGCCGGCGTTTCCATGACCTACGACGAGCACGGTCATCCGGAACTGGGCAAGATCTCCAAGGCCGTCCTGTTCAACGACATCCTCGAGAAGGAGTTCAAGAAGATCGGCCTCAAGGTCAAGACCCGTCCGGTCGAGATCGGCTACGATGTCCGCTGCCAGGATCCGATCGGCTACGACCTCACCTACTGCACCGAACTGGCCATGGGCGCCTACGAGCTCTTTGCCAAGGGTGAAACCGGCTGCATGGTCTATGTCGATGCCGACGGCGAGTCCCACCCCCTGTACCTGAAGGATCTCCAGAACGCCGAGGGCAAGATTCCTCCGCGCCGGGTGAACATCGAGGGCGGTACCTCCCAGAACTACTTCAACCACATCTGCCACTTCATCACCCCGGCCGACTACGAGGCCGCGAAGAAGTACGTCGCCGACCCGGAGACCTACGACTTCAAGAAGATCCTGAACTGGTAAGTTGAAACAGATTATCTACCAAATGCTTCCCCGGTTGTGGGGAAGCGGTAAGATGTCATCGATCGATACCGAGTCCCTGGAGTATCTCCGGGGACTTGGCGTTGATTATGTATGGTACACCGGACTCGTCCGGCACGCTACCCGGAAATCCGACGGGGGATGCACACCGTCCCACCCCCAGATTGTCAAAGGGAATGCCGGATCTCCCTATGCCATCACGGATTACTATGACGTAAATCCCTATCTGGCAGATGATCCGGACCGACGGATGGAAGAGTTCCAGGGGCTGGTGCAACGGACGCATGACCATGGGCTGAAGATGATCATGGACTTTGTCCCGAACCACGTCGCGCGGGACTATGAAAGCCATATGCCCGGCGTACGTTCCCTCGGGGCCGACGACGACACGTCCGTACACTGGGCGCCGGAGAACGACTTCTTCTACTACCCGGGTGAAGCCCTGCACCTGCCCGTTCCCTGCGAAGGCGAACCCTTCCGGGAGTATCCCGCCAAGGCCTCCGGGAACTGCTTCTCGCCCTGCCCGGGAGAGACCGACTGGTACGAGACCGTCAAGATCAACTACTGCGATTTCCACACGCCCACCTGGGACAAGATGTACGACATCGTCCGCTTCTGGGCCCGGCAGGGCGTGGACGGTTTCCGCTGTGACATGGTGGAACTGGTCCCGCCGCAGTTCATGCAGTGGCTGATCGCCCGGATCAAGGAAGAGTTCCCGCAGGTCATCTTCATCGCCGAGGTCTATGAAAAGGAGAAGTACCGGATGTATATCGATGAGGTGGGCTTCGATCTCCTCTATGACAAGTCCGGACTCTATGACACAGTCCGGGCCGTCACCTGCAACGGGCTCAGCGCCAGGGAATTGACCTGGAACTGGCAGTTCCTCGGGGACCTGCAGCCGCGGATGCTGGATTTCCTGGAAAACCATGACGAGCAGCGCGTCGCCTCCGACTTCTTCGCTGGCAGCGCCGAGGCGGGCTATGCCGCCCTGGGCGTATCCCTGCTGCTGAACACGGCCCCCTTCATGCTTTACTTCGGTCAGGAGATCGGCGAAAGAGGCATGGACAACGAACCTTTCAGCGGTCTGAACGGCCGTACCACCATCTTCGACTGGTGGACGGTGGAAAGCCTGCAGGCGCTCCGGAAATACATTTCGGATAGCCGCAAGGGGCTGAACCCGCACCGGCGGAGCATCCTGAAACGTTACCGCGAAGCCCTGCAACTCGCCCGTAAACCGGCCTTCCGGGAAGGAAAGACCTTCGATCTCGGCTACTGCCAGGGTACGGGGTTCGACCCCGACCGCCACTTTGCTTTCCTCCGTAGCGACGGCAGCGAAACCTGGCTGGTCATCGCCAACTTCGGCCCCGAGGCGAACATCACAGTCACCATTCCCGAAGAAGCGAACAACTACCTCGGGATCAACGTAAAAGGATTGACTACCTTAAGCGTTCCTGAAAAAGATTTCGCCGTTATCCGCGTCTTCTGAACTCGGCCACGGTAATGGCCGTCG
Source organism: uncultured Bacteroidia bacterium (assembly GCA_902781705.1). Taxonomy (GTDB): domain Bacteria; phylum Bacteroidota; class Bacteroidia; order Bacteroidales; family UBA932; genus Cryptobacteroides. The sequence continues at coordinate 3,062 of CACZKE010000030.1, read as the reverse complement.
CGATGGCGGCGTTCAGGGATTCGGAACCCGGATCATCCGCCGGATAGGGCGGAATGAAGAGACGGTCGCCCACACAGGCGGCCGTTTCCGGCGATATCCCGTTGGACTCGTTGCCAATGACGATGACAGCAGGGGAGTCCGCCCCGGTGTCGAGCGTTTTCCGATACAGGTTCTCCCCATCCAGGAAAGTGCCGTACACATGCCCGCCTCCGGCCCGGATGCTCCGGCAGAATGCGGGAACGTCCACCGTAAAGAAAGGGATGCGGAAGATTGCACCCATCGTCGCCTGCACGACCTTGGGATTGTACAGGTCCACGGTATCCTCCGAAGCCATGACCCCGTCGATGCCGAACCAGTCCGCGATGCGGAGGATGGTGCCCAGGTTGCCGGGATCCCGGATGCCGTCCAGGGCCAGGTACAGACCCTTTTCCGGCTGATACAGGACCGGAGCCGGAATCCGGACCGTCGCCAGGACCGGAGAAGGGGAGGAGAGGGACGACAGGCGGGCCATCGCCTCCTCGCCGATTTCGTCGCGCCGGTACACGGATACGACCTCGAAATCCGAAGCGAGGGCTTCCGAGACCATTTTTTCCCCTTCGACCACGAAAAGGCCGGTTTCCTCCCGCCCTTTTTTCCGGGAAAGGGAGGCGATGAGTTTCATTTCGTTCCTGGAAATCTGCATGGCGCAAAGTTATGACATTTCTTGTCGATATACACGCAAAAAGTGTTATTTTTGTAAGAATGTTCCGCCATTGGTCCATACTTCCGCTTCTGTTTGCCGGAGTCCTGGCCGTCTCCTGCAGCACCACCCGGGTCATCCCCGAGGGGCAGTACCGGCTTGCCGGCAGCAAAATCAAAGTGGAAGGGAAGGGGATTGCTCCGGCGGACCTCTCTTCCTACATCAGCCAGAAGCCCAATGATTCCCTGTTCGGCTGGAGCCCCGGCGTCATCGTGTACAACTGGGCCGATACGGCCGACACCTGGATGAACAACCTCATCCGGACCCTCGGCCGGGAACCGGTCGTATTCGACGAAGAGCAGGTGCAGGTGAGCGTGGACAACATGGCCGGCCACATGGAATACATCGGCTGGTACGGATCCACCGTCCGGAGCGAAGTCGAATACAAGGACCGCAAGGCCTATGTGACCTACTATGTCCATCCGGGCCACCGGTACACCATCTCCTCCATCCGATACGAAGTGCCGGATTCCGAGGAGTTCGAGCGGGACTTCGAACTGGACAAGCGGCGGACGACCGTCAAGACGGGGCAGTACCTGTCCCAGTCGGCCCTGGAGGCCGAAACCGTCCGTTCCACCCAGTTCTTCCTGAACCGCGGCTATTACGGGTTCAACAAGAACTACTACGTCTTCGAGGCCGATACGCTCCGCTCGGACGGAACCGCGGACCTGACGATGCGGATCCTGGAGTATCCCCGGAACGAATCCCCGGACGAAGCCAAGCCGCACCGCCGTTTCTCAATCGGCAATGTCACCCTGTCCGTCCCGGCCGAGGTGAATCTCCGGCCCGCCGTCCTGGAGGACCTGAATCTCCTACGTCCCGGCATGCGTTACAGCGCCCGCGTGGTGGACGCGACCTATTCCCGCCTGTCCAACCTGAGCGTCTTCAACGGCGTGAACGTGGCGATGACCCCGGTTTTCGACGATATCGTGGACTGCGACATCACCCTCCAGAGCGGCCGCATCCAGGGATTCAAGGCCAATCTCGAGTCCTCGGTGAACTCCACCGGACTCTTCGGTATCTCCCCGCAACTCAACTACTTCCATAAGAATGTCTTCCATGGGGGAGAACTTTTCAACCTGGGCCTCAAGGGCAACTTCCAGTTCAAGCCCAAGGAGAATGTCCGCTCCACCGAATTCAGCGCGACGTCCACCCTCCGCTTCCCCCGGCTCCTCGGCCTTCCCGTCAGGCTCTTCCGCGGCCCCAACCTGCCCCATACGGACCTATCCCTGGGTTTCAGCTACCAGGACCGGCCGGAATACAAGCGGACGATGATCACGACCTCCTTCGGTTATTCCGGGAACCTGGGCCGGAGTTTCTTCTATGAACTGTATCCCTTCAAGGCCAATATCGTCCGCCTGTTCAACATCTCGCAAAGCTTCTTCGAACGGCTCGCTACGGACCTGTTCCTCATGAACGCCTATTCGGACCACTTTGACATGGGTGTCGGTGGGATGCTCTATTACACCACGGACGCTTCCACTGTTCCGAAGCGGGCCTATCACTACGTCCGCCTGGGTGTGGATCTTTCGGGCAATGTCCTGAGCCTGTTCAATTCGGCGATGCCGCAGGACTCCTTCGGCCAGCATACCATCTGGCAGACGCCTTATGCCCAGTACGTCCGCGCCGAACTGAACCTGGGCAAGACCTTCCGTTTCGGCGGGGGTGACGGGCAGGCGCTGGCCCTCCATTTCATGGCCGGTGCCGGCTATGCCTACGGGAATTCGACGACGGTCCCGTTCGAAAAGCAGTTCTACGCCGGCGGTGCGAACAGCATGCGCGGCTGGCAGGCCCGCGCCCTGGGACCGGGCAGCGTCGAGCCCTGGACCGAATACTTCCTCATCCCGAGCCAGACCGGCGACTTCAAGTTGGAAGCCAACCTTGAATACCGTTTCCCGATGTTCTGGAAACTGGAAGGAGCCCTCTTCGCGGATGCCGGCAATGTCTGGGACCTGCGCAAGATCGAGGGCTTCGCCGGCTCACGCTTCTCCTTCGACACCATCGCCGGAGACTGGGGCCTCGGCCTCCGTGTGAATCTGGACTTCATCCTGGTCCGTGTGGACCTGGGCACCAAGGTCTATGACCCCGTCCGCGCCGCCGGCTCCCGCTGGCTCGGCCCCACCAACTGGCTCAAGGGCGGCAATTACGCCGTCCACTTCGGCGTAGGATATCCTTTTTAGGAGGTCTCCGGGGTGTCCGGGGGCTTGTCCACCCCCGGACAAGTTGATATGAACCCCAAAAGTTGGACGGTTAATAATAGATTTTTATATGCAATGAGTTCGGTACTGCACCGGACTCATTCCGTTTAACCGCAGTTTGATTC
>CACZKE010000029.1 GCA_902781705.1 uncultured Bacteroidia bacterium | reverse complement strand
GATGTACTTGATGCGATCCTCAATGCTGTGCTTCTTGTACCGTTTTGACATAACAAAACCCCGAAAGTTTTTTGTCTAACTTTCGGGGTTCATGTCATTATGCCATGGCCGGGCTTTTTTGACAGATTCTTCGCTTTCGCTCAGAATGACATTACAACTCATTCATCGCAGCGGCGTACTCGGTCTTGGATCCCACGACGATGTCCTGGTAATCGGAGAGACCGGTGCCGGCCGGGATGAGGTGGCCGCAGATGACGTTCTCCTTGAGGCCTTCGAGATGGTCCACGCGGGCGCGGATGGCGGCTTCGCTGAGCACCTTCGTAGTCTCCTGGAAGGAGGCGGCGGAGATGAAGCTGCCGGTCTTGAGGGCCGCGCGGGTGATACCCTGGAGGATCTGGGAAGCCGTGGCGGGCTTCGCCTCGCGGGTGACCATCAGTTTCATGCCCTGGCGCTCGAGCGAGGCGTTCTCGCTGCGGAGGTCGCGGGCGCTGATGATGTCACCTTCCTCGAAGCGGACGCTGTCGCCCGGATCCAGGACATACTCCTTGCCGAAGATGGCGTCGTTGGCGTCCATGAACTCCCACTTGTCCACGAGTTCCTCCGGGAGGTACTCGGTGTCGCCGGGATCGTTGATCTGGACCTTGCGCATCATCTGGCGGACGATGATCTCGAAGTGCTTGTCGTTGATCTTCACGCCCTGCAGACGGTACACGGCCTGGATCTCGTTCACGATGTACTCCTGGGCCTTCACCGGGCCGAGAACGGCGAGGATGTCGGTCGGGGAGACGCCGCCGTCGGAGAGGCAGGTGCCGGCCTTCACGTAGTCGTTCTCCTGAACGAGGATCTGCTTGGTCATCGGGACCTCGTAGTGCTTCTCCACACCGGAGCGGTTCCTGACGATGATGTCGCGCTTGCCCCGCTTGACCTTGCCCATCAGGATTTCACCGTTGATCTCGGAGATGATGGCCGGGTTGGAGGGGTTGCGGGCCTCGAAGAGCTCGGTCACGCGCGGCAGACCGCCCGTGATATCGCTCGCCTTGCCGATGGCGCGCGGGATCTTGATGATCACGTCGCCCACCTTCACGGAGTCGCCGTCGTTCATCATGATGTGGGCGCCGACCGGGAGGTTGTACTGGCGGAGCGAGTGGCCGTTTTCGTCCACGATGTGGATGGCCGGGCTCTTGGTCTTGTCACGGCTTTCGATGATGACCTTGTCCGTGTTGTTGGAGTACTCGTCGGCACTCTCCTCGCGGTAGGTCACACCCTCGGCCATGTTCTCGAAGCGGAGGGTACCGGCGCTCTCGACGATGGTCGTGGCGTTGTAGGCATCCCATTCGCAGATGAGGTCGCCCTTGTGCACGGTGTCGCCGTCCTTGAAGTACAGGGTGGAGCCGTAGGGCACGTCGTACTGGGAGTAGGTCATGCCGGTGCGCTCGTCCACGATGCGGAGTTCGGTCATCCGGCTCACGACGATGTCGTTCACGGTGCCGTCCTCATTGACGCGCTCGATGGTGCGGAGCTCCTCGAAGGAGAGCTTGCCCTCGTACTTGGACTCGATGGTGTTGTCGGCCACGGAACCGGAGGCGGTACCACCGACGTGGAAGGTACGCAGGGTCAGCTGGGTACCCGGCTCACCGATGGACTGCGCGGCAATGACACCCACGACCTCGCCCTTCTCGACCATGCGGGAAGTGGCCAGGTTGCGGCCGTAGCACTTGGCGCAGACGCCCTTGCGGGATTCGCAGGTAAGGACCGAACGGATCTCGACCTGCTCGATGGGGAGACTGTCGATCAGGGCGGCGGTATCCTCGCGGATCTCCTCGCCGGCGGCGATGATCAGTTCGCCCGTGAGCGGGTTGATGATGTCATGGACGGAGGTACGGCCCAGGATGCGCTCGCCGAGGGACTCGACGACTTCGTCCTTGTTCTTGATGGCCGTGGCGATCAGGCCGCGGAGCGTGCCGCAGTCTTCCTCGGTGATGATCACGTCGTGGGAAACGTCCACCAGACGGCGGGTCAGGTAACCGGCGTCCGCCGTCTTCAGGGCGGTATCGGCCAGACCCTTACGGGCACCGTGCGTGGAGATGAAGTACTCGAGCACGGTCATGCCTTCCTTCAGGTTGGAGACGATCGGGTTCTCGATGATCTCGGCCCCGGCGGCGCCGCTCTTCTGCGGCTTCGCCATCAGGCCGCGCATACCGCACAACTGCTTGATCTGCTGCACGGAACCACGGGCACCGGAATCCAGCATCATGTACACCGGGTTGAAGCCCTGCTGGTCGGCGGAGATCTGCTCGCGGACGATGCCGGTGAGTTTGTTGTCGATGGCCGTCCAGAGGTCGATCACCTTGTTGTAACGCTCGTTGTTGGTGATGAAGCCCATCGCGTAGTTCATCTTGATGCCCTCGACATCCTTGTAGCCCTTCTCGATGAGGTCGTACTTCTCGCCCGGGACGAGGACGTCGCCGAGGTTGAAGGAGATACCCGCCCGGAAGGCCTGGTAGTAACCGAGGTTCTTGATGTCGTCCAGGAACTGGGCGGTACGCGTGACGCCGGTGGACTTGATGACCGTCGTGATGACGCTGCGGAGGGCCTTCTTGCCCAGGAGTTCGTTCACGTACGGAACCTCGTCCGGCACGTACTGGTTCACGATGATGCGGCCGGCCGTGGTCTCCACCATCTCATAGCCCTTGGAAAGGTCCTGCTTGTCCTTCGGGAGGCGGACCTTGATCGGGGCGTGCATGTCGATGACCTGGTTGTCATGGGCGATGATCACGTCTTCCGGACCGTAGAACTTCAGGCCGGAACCCTTGGCGCCGGGACGCTCCTTGGTGATGTAGTACAGACCGAGGACCATGTCCTGGGACGGAACCGTGATCGGGGAGCCGTTGGCCGGGTTCAGGATGTTGTGGGAACCGAGCATCAGGAGGTGGGCCTCCATGATGGCGGCGTTGCCCAGCGGCAGGTGGACAGCCATCTGGTCACCGTCGAAGTCCGCGTTGAAAGCGGTACAGGCGAGCGGGTGCAGCTGGATGGCCTTGCCTTCGATCATCCGCGGCTGGAAGGCCTGGATACCGAGGCGGTGCAGGGTCGGGGCACGGTTCAGCAGGACCGGGTGACCCTTCATCACGTTCTCGAGGATGTCCCAGATCACCGGGTCGCGGCGGTCCACGATCTTCTTCGCGCTCTTGACGGTCTTCACGATGCCGCGCTCGATGAGTTTGCGGATCACGAACGGCTTGTAGAGTTCGGCCGCCATGAACTTGGGCAGACCGCACTCGTGCATGTTGAGTTCCGGACCGACGACGATAACCGAACGGGCGGAGTAGTCCACACGCTTACCCAGGAGGTTCTGGCGGAAGCGGCCCTGCTTGCCCTTGAGGGAGTCGGACAGGGACTTGAGGGCCCGGTTGGACTCGCTCTTGACGGCGGAGGACTTCTTGGAGTTGTCGAAGAGGGAATCGACGGCTTCCTGGAGCATGCGTTTCTCGTTGCGCAGGATCACTTCCGGAGCCTTGATCTCGATGAGTTTCTTCAGACGGTTGTTGCGGATGATGACGCGGCGGTACAGGTCGTTGAGGTCGGAGGTCGCGAAACGGCCGCCGTCCAGCGGAACGAGCGGGCGGAGGTCCGGCGGGGTGACCGGCAGGACCTTCATGATCATCCACTCGGGACGGTTGATGTCCTTGGACTCCTGGAACCATTTCACCACGGACAGGCGCTTCAGGAGGTCGGTCTTCCGCTGCTGGGAGGACTCGGAACGCATCTGCTGGCGCAGGGACTTGCCCAACTGCTCCACGTCGATTTCCTTGAGGAGGTCGTAGATGCCCTCGGCGCCCATCTTGGCGACGAACTTCTGGGGATCGTCGGCAGACAGGGTGTAGTTCTCCGGGAAACGGTCCATCACCGTCATGTACTCGTCCTCGGAAAGGAGGTCGTTCTTCTGGTACTCGCTCAGACCGGGATTGATGACGATGTACTTCTCGTAGTAGATCACGGACTCGAGCTTCTTGGCCGGGATGCCGAGCAGGGCGCTGATCTTGTTCGGGGCGCTCTTGAAGTACCAGATGTGGGCCACCGGAACGGTCAGGGCGATATGGCCCATGCGCTCGCGGCGGACCTTCTTCTCGGTCACTTCCACACCGCAGCGGTCGCACACGATTCCGCGGTAGCGGATGCGCTTGTACTTGCCGCAGTAGCACTCGTAGTCCTTGGTCGGACCGAAGATCTTCTCGCAGAACAGGCCGTCACGCTCGGGCTTGTAGGTCCGGTAGTTGACCGTTTCCGGCTTCAGGACCTCGCCGCAGGACCTTTCGGTGATGTCCTCCGGGGAAGCGAGGGCGATGGAGATCTTCGAGAAGTTGCTCTTCACCTTGTTTTCCTTGTTGTTATATACAGGCATAACTCTTTCTGCTTCATTAAGGTTAGTCCAAAGTGACCTTGAGACCGAGGCCGCGGAGTTCGTGCAGGAGCACGTTCAGGGACTCGGGAATGCCCGGAGCAGGCATCGGATCGCCCTTGACGATGGCCTCGTACGTCTTGGAACGGCCGTTGACATCGTCGGACTTGACGGTCAGGATCTCCTGGAGTGTGTTCGCGGCGCCGTAGGCCTCGAGGGCCCAGACTTCCATCTCACCGAAACGCTGGCCGCCGAACTGGGCCTTACCGCCGAGCGGCTGCTGGGTGATCAGGGAGTACGGTCCGATGGAACGGGCGTGCATCTTGTCGTCGACCATGTGGCCGAGTTTGATCATGTAGATGACACCCACCGTCGCAGGCTGGTCGAACCAGTCGCCGGTACCGCCGTCGCGGAGGTGCGTCTTGCCGAAGCGCGGGACGCCCGCCTTGTCGGTGTAGGCGCAGATCTCGTCGATGGAAGCACCGTCGAAGATCGGGGTGGAGAACTTCAGACCCAGTTCCGCGCCGGCCCAGCCGAGGACCGTCTCGTAGATCTGGCCGAGGTTCATACGGGAAGGCACGCCCAGCGGGTTCAGAACGATGTCCACCGGCGTACCGTCCTCGAGGAACGGCATGTCTTCCTGGCGGACGATCTTCGCGACGATACCCTTGTTACCGTGGCGGCCGGCCATCTTGTCACCGACCGTGATCTTGCGCTTCTTGGCGATATAGACCTTCGCGAGCTGCATCACGCCGTTGGCGAGTTCGTCACCGACCTTGATCTTGTCCAGTTCGCGCTTGGCGCGCGTCTCGGCCTCCTTGTGGGCGGCGCAGTAGTTGCGGATGAGGTCGCGCACGAGGGCGGCCGTCTTCGCATCGTTGGTCCACTTGGAGGAGTTGATGTTCATGTAGTCGGCATCCCGGAGGCCCTGGAGGGTGAACTCCTTGCCCTTCGGGAAGATTTCCACGCCGTAGAGGTCGCTCACGCCGGCGCTCTTCTTGCCGTTCACCAGGGACCACAGTTTCTCGATGAAGCTCGCACGGAGTTTCTCCGCGGCCTTCTCGAATTCCTGCTGCTTGATCTCCAGGCGGGCCTTCTGCTCGCTCTTGGCACCCTTGCGGGAGGTGTCCTTGGAGACCTTGGCATACAGGGCGGTCTTGATGACGGTACCGGACAGGGAAGGATTGGCCTTCAGGGAGGCGTCCTTCACGTCGCCGGCCTTGTCGCCGAAGATGGCCTTGAGCAGTTTCTCTTCCGGGGAAGGATCGCTCTCGCCCTTCGGGGTGATCTTGCCGATCATGATGTCACCCGGCTCGATATGGGCGCCGACGCGCACGATACCGTCCTTGTCCAGGTCGCGGGTGGCGTCCTCGCTCACGTTCGGGATATCGGAGGTGAGTTCCTCCATACCGCGCTTGGTCTCGCGGACCTCGGTCAGGTACTCGTCCACGTGGACGGAAGTGAGGACATCCCACTTTACCATCTCCTCGCTCAGGACGATGGCATCCTCGTAGTTGTAACCCTTCCAAGGCATGAAGGCGACCTTCAGGTTGCGGCCCAGGGCGAGTTCGCCGTCGGCCGTGGCATAGCCCTCGGTGAGGACCTGTCCCTTCGTAACCGTCTCGCCCTTGCGCACAAGCGGCTTGAGCATCACGGTGGTGGACTGGTTGGTACGGCGGTAGATCGGGAGTTTGTACACGGTCTCTTCCGGGCTGAAACTCACGAACTTCTCGTCGTCGGTACGGTCGTACTTGACGCGGATCTCGTTGGCGTCGACATAGGTGACGACACCGGTGCGCTCCGCGATGACCTGCGTCCGGGAGTCGATGCACACGCGCTCCTCCAGGCCGGTACCCACGATCGGGGACTGCGGGGACAGGAGCGGCACGGCCTGACGCATCATGTTCGCACCCATCAGGGCGCGGTGGGCGTCGTCATGCTCCAGGAACGGGATCAGGGAGGCGGCCACGGAAGCCATCTGGTTCGGGGCCACGTCCATGTAGTTCACTTCCTCCTTGGAGACCAGCGGGAAGTCGGCCTCCTTGCGGCACTGGATGCGGTCGCCGAGGAGTTCGCCGTCCGGAGTCATCTCCACGTTGGCGAGGGAAACATAGCGGTCTTCCTCCTCTTCGGCGCTCATGTAGTGCCAGCCGGTGTCGGTGAGGTCCACCTTGCCGTCGTGGACTTCCCGGTACGGGGTCTCGATGAAGCCGAGCTCGTCGATGCGCGCATACACGCACAGGGAGGAGATCAGACCGATGTTCGGACCTTCCGGAGACTCGATCGGGCACAGGCGGCCGTAATGGGTATAGTGCACGTCACGCACCTCGAAGCCGGCGCGGTCACGGGAAAGACCGCCGGGGCCGAGTGCGGAGAGACGGCGCTTGTGGGTGATTTCCGCCAGCGGGTTCGTCTGGTCCATGAACTGGGAGAGCTGGCTCGTGCCGAAGAACGAATTGATCACGGAAGAGAGGGTCTTCGCGTTGATCAGGTCGATCGGGTTGAACTGCTCGCTGTCGCGGACGTTCATCCGTTCGCGGATGGTGCGGGCCATGCGGGAGAGGCCCACGCTGAACTGGTTCGCCAACTGCTCGCCCACCGTGCGGACACGACGGTTGGACAGGTGGTCGATATCGTCCACCGTCGCCCGGGAGTTGATGAGTTGGATCAGGTACTTGATGATCTCGATGATATCGGTGTTCGTCAGTACGCGGGTGGCCGGGTCGATGGAGAGGCTGAGTTTCTTGTTCAGCCGGTAGCGGCCCACGCTCCCGAGGTCGTAACGCTTCTCGGAGAAGAAGAGTTTGTCGATGACGTCACGCGCGGTGGCCTCATCCGGCGGTTCGGAGTTGCGGAGCTGCTTGTAGATATAGTTGACCGCCTCGATCTCGGTGTTGGTCGGGTCTTTCTGCAGGGTGTTGTAGATGATGGCGTACTCGGCGGAGTTCGCCTCGTCCTTCTGCAGCAGGACCGACTTCACGTCGGTGTCGAGGATCTTGGCGATGGTGTCCTCCGTGAGGGCTTCCCCACGGTCCACGATCGCAAAGGTACGCTCGATGGGGATCACCTCACCGGTGTCCTCATCCTCGAAATCCTCGGTCCAGGTCTTGAGGACCTTGGCGGCGAGGAGGCGACCTTCATTTTCCTTGAGAACGGCTTCGTCGGCAGCGACTTCGTCGGCCAGGCCGAAGATGTCGATGATGTCCTTGTCGCTGTTGTAGCCGATGGCCCTGAGGAGGGTGGTGACAGGCAACTTCTTCTTCCGGTCGATGTAGGCGTACATCACGTTGTTGATGTCCGTCGCAAACTCGATCCAGGAACCCTTGAAGGGGATGATGCGGGCGGAATAGAGCTTGGTGCCGTTCGCATGCATGCTCTGGTCGAAGAACACGCCCGGGGAACGGTGCAGCTGGGAAACGATGATACGCTCGGATCCGTTGATGATGAAAGTGCCGGCAGGGGTCATGTAGGGGATGTTCCCCAGATAGACGTCCTGAACCCTCGTGTCAAAGTCCTCGTGCTCGGGGTCGGTGCACGAAAGACGGAGTTTCGCCTTGAGCGGGACGTTGTAGGTAAGTCCGCGCTCCAGGCATTCCTCGATCGAATACTGGGGAGGATCGATGAAATAATCGATGAAGCGGAGTTCGTAGTTGTTCCGCGTGTCCTCGATCGGGAAAATTTCCTGGAAAACCTGATAGAGACCCTCGTTCTTGCGGCTTTCGGGCGTCGTATCCAGCTGGAAGAAGTCCCGGAAGGACTTGAGCTGGACCTCCAGAAGGTCAGGATACTCCAGAATATGGGATGTTGCGAAATTGACTCGCTTGTTTTGGGTCTTGTTTGACATGTGTGCTTCCTTCGTTCGCTTGGGAGAAAAATTTTAGACGGAAAAAAGGTTTAGAGCCTACTATGGGCTCTAAACCTGATTCTTTCCCTGGACGGGAAGCGGGCGGAGTTACTTAATCTCAACCTCGGCGCCAGCTTCCTCGAGCGCGGCCTTGAGAGCCTCGGCCTCGGCCTTGGAAACCTTCTCCTTGACGGCGACAGGAGCCTTGTCGACCAGTTCCTTAGCCTCCTTGAGGCCAAGACCGGCGTTCTCCTTGACGGCCTTGATCACCTGCAGCTTGGCCTGGCCAGCGCTGGTGAGCATCACGTCGAACTCAGTCTGCTCGGCCGGGGCGGCAGCCTCGGCGGCGGCGGCGGGAGCGGCGACCGCGACGGCGGCGGCGGCGGGCTCGATACCGTACTCTTCCTTCAGGATCTTAGCAAGCTCCTGGACATCTTTCACAGTAAGGTTAACCAACTCTTCTGCGAGAACTTTAACATCTGCCATAGTTGTAATTATTAAATTGTTTGATATTGATTAGTTTTCTTTTTCTTCCAGGGTCTTGACGAGACCGGCGATGAGCTGGCCGCCACCGTTCTGCAGCGCAGAGACCACGTTCTGGATCGGAGACTGGAGCATGCCGATGATCTCTCCGATGAGTTCCTCGCGGGACTTGATGTTGATCAGTTCCTCGAGTTTGTCGGCGCCGACGAAAGCGCACTCCTGGGCGTAGGCGCCCTTGAGGGCGGGCTTCTCGGAACCGGCCTTCATGTACTTCTTGATGAGCTTCGCGGGAGCCGCGGGAGCCTCGCAGTACATGATGGCGGTATTGCCTTCGAGGCAAGGGACGAGAAGGTCCATCTCGGCGTTCTGGGCGTCCTTGATCACCTTGTGGAACAGGGTGTTCTTCACGACGGTGAGTTTGATGCCCTCGTTGAAGCAGTCGCGACGGAGTTTGGAGGTCTCCTCGGCGTTCAGGCCGGCGATGTCGGTGATGTAGAAGTTCGGGTACTGGGCCATGTTGGCCTTGATGGCCGCAATCACCTGCTCTTTCATTTCTTTCTTCATATCTTCTTTCCTCCCCGCTTTTATTCAGTGAAAGATTTGATGTCCAGCTTCACGGCCGGGCTCATGGTGGTGCACAGGGTAGCGCCTTTGAAATAAGTACCCTTCAGGGTCTGGGGCTTGAGCTTCAGGACGGCGGAGACGAAGGTCTTCGCGTTCTCGGCGATCTGCTCCGGGGTGAAGGAAATCTTGCCGATGGCGGCGTGGATGATACCGGTCTTGTCCACCTTGAAGTCGATCTTACCGGCCTTCACTTCCTTGACGGCGTTACCGATCTCCATGGTCACGGTACCGGTCTTGGGGTTCGGCATGAGGCCGCGGGGACCGAGGATACGGCCGATCTGGCCGACCTTGGCCATCACGGACGGGGTGCAGATGATGACATCCACATCGGTCCAGCCTTCCTTGATCTTGGTGATGTAGTCGTCGAGGCCCACGTAGTCGGCGCCGGCTTCCTTGGCTTCGTTCTCCTTGTCCGGGGTGCAGAGCACGAGGACGCGGGTGACCTTACCGGTACCGTTCGGGAGGGTGACAACGCCACGGATCATCTGGTTCGCCTTACGGGGATCCACACCGAGGTTGGTGGTGATCTCGACGGAAGCGTCAAACTTGGTGTAGGTGATTTCCTTCAGAAGCGCGCTGGCGTCCTGGAGAGAGTAAACCTGGTTCTTGTCATACTTGGCAAGGACGGCTTTCTGATTCTTGGTTAACTTGCTCATGGGTGCGTGCTTTTAAAGGTTCTCGGGGAACTGGCCTTCGACCTTGATACCCATGCTGCGGGCGGTACCCGCGACCATCTTCATGGCGGAAGCGATGGTGAAACAGTTCAGGTCGGGCATCTTGGACTGGGCGATCTCCTTGACCTGGTCCCAGGTCACGGACGCAACCTTCTTGCGGTTCGGCTCACCGGAGCCGGCGGAGATCTTGGCGGCCTCCTTCAGGGAAACGGCCACAGGCGGCTGCTTGACCTCGAAGGAGAAGGATTTGTCACTGTAAACAGTGATGACGACGGGAAGGACCTTGCCGGCCTGATCCTGGGTGCGAGCATTGAACTGCTTGCAGAAATCCATGATGTTCAGGCCCTTGGAACCCAGGGCGGGTCCTACCGGCGGCGCAGGATTCGCAGCTCCGCCTTTGATCTGGAGCTTGATGAATCCGGTAACTTCTTTTGCCATAACTTCTAGTTATTCTTTCGTTACTTGAGTAAAGCTGAGTTCGAGGAGGGTCTTCCTCCCGAAGATCACTACCACTACCTTGAGTTTGCTGCGGTCCGCGATGATCTCCTCGACCGTTCCGCTGAAACCGCTGAACGGGCCGTCGGTGATCTTCACGGATTCACCCACCGTAAAGTTGATTTCGGTCTCGGCTGCCGCCACGGCGTTCTCATCCTGTCCGCCGAGGATACGGGCGGCCTCCTCGTCCCGGATGGGGACAGGGATGCGCTCGGTAGTACCGTTGCCGGTCTTCTCGGTCAGGAACCCGGACATGCCGGGGATGCCGTTGCGGATGACATATTCGAGATCGGGACTGAGTTCCGCGTGGATCAGCACGTAGCCCGGGAAAAGGAGTCTCTCGACTTCTTTCCGCTTGCCGTTCTTCGTGACGATCTCCTTCTTGACAGGAACGAGCACCTGGTCCACAACGGATTGCAGATCAGCGTGTCTTTCGATTTCCTTGACGAGATATTCAGCGGCCTTCTTCTCTTTTGTTCCCGCGGTACGCAGAACGTACCATTTCTTGTCAGCCATAGACAAAAATCAAATTTTACAATGCGTAGACAAACTCCATTATCTTCTGGAAGCAGAAATCCATCGCAAAGACAACCACCGCGAGGATGCAGGTCGCAACCAGGACCAGGACCGCAGAACTCTGCAGCTTGCTCCAGGTCGGCCACGTCACCTTCTTGGTGAGTTCCGTCCAGGACTCCTTAAGATAGTTAATGAACTTTCTCATCTTGTTTTTAATGGACACCGATAAAATTGGAAGCGGGAAACCGGCGTTCTGTTAAACATTTACCAAATCGTAACCTTTGATATTGGCAGGGGAAGCAGGATTCGAACCCACATCGACGGTTTTGGAGACCGCTGAACTACCCTTGTTCTATTCCCCTGTGGGAGTGAGGGTGCATGCAGCGCACCCTCACTTTGGCATGTAGTCGATGACTCAGGCTTACTCGACGACCTTGATCACCTGGCCGGCGCCGACGGTACGGCCACCTTCGCGGATAGCGAACTGGAGACCTTCGTTCATGGCCACCGGAGTGATGAGGTTGACGGTGATTTCCACGTTATCGCCAGGCATGACCATCTCGACACCTTCGGGAAGGGTGATCTCACCGGTCACATCGAGGGTACGGATGAAGAACTGCGGACGATAGTGATTGTGGAACGGGGTGTGACGGCCGCCTTCGTCCTTCTTCAGGACATAGATCTGAGCCTTGAAGACGGTGTGCGGAGTGATGGACTTCGGCTTGGCGACGACCTCACCACGCTTGACTTCCTTCTTGTCCACGCCACGGAGGAGGAGACCCACATTGTCACCAGCCTCACCCTGGTCGAGGAGCTTGCGGAACATCTCGACACCGGTAACGACGGAGGTGCGGGGCTCATCACCGAAACCGACGAGCTCGACGGGATCACCCACGTGGATGGTACCGGACTCGATACGGCCGGTAACGACGGTACCACGGCCGGTGATGGAGAAGATGTCCTCGATAGGCATCAGGAAGTCCTTGTCAACGAGGCGCTCCGGCAGCGGAATGTACTCATCGACGGCATCCATGAGTTCCATGACCTTGTCTTCCCAGACCTTCTCACCGTTGAGGGCGCCGAGGGCGGAGCCGCGGATGATCGGGCAGTCCTCGTCGAACTTGTAGAAGGCGAGGAGGTCGCGGATCTCCATCTCCACGAGGTCGAGCATTTCCTCATCATCGACGAGGTCAACCTTGTTCATGAAGACGAGGATCTTCGGGACGTTAACCTGACGGGCGAGCAGGATGTGCTCACGGGTCTGCGGCATAGGACCGTCGGTCGAAGCGACAACGAGGATAGCGCCATCCATCTGGGCAGCACCGGTAACCATGTTCTTCACATAGTCGGCGTGGCCAGGGCAGTCCACGTGAGCGTAGTGACGCTTTTCGGTCTCATACTCGACGTGGGCGGTGTTGATGGTGATACCGCGCTCCTTCTCTTCCGGAGCGTTGTCGATCTGGTCGAAGGACTTCACCTTGTCGGCATTACCGGAAACGCGCTCGGCGAGCACCTTCGTAATGGCGGCGGTGAGGGTGGTCTTACCGTGGTCAACGTGGCCGATGGTACCGATGTTGACATGCGGTTTGGTTCTCTGGAATGTTTCTTTTGCCATAATAAATGTATTGTTTAAACAATTGTCTTCAAATGCACAAAAAAGAGCCGGTGATGGGAATTGAACTCATGACCTCATCCTTACCAAGGATGCGCTCTACCCCTGAGCTACACCGGCTTAAGTATGTCTTGCGAGCGGAAAACGAGGTTCGAACTCGCGACCCTCAGCTTGGAAGGCTGATGCTCTACCAACTGAGCTACTTCCGCTTGATTGTCTGTGGGAGGTGGTGGACTCGAACCACCGAACCCTGAGGGAGCGGATTTACAGTCCGCCGCAATTGCCACTATGCGAACCTCCCAATAGTTCTTTATTTCCTTTCGAGCCGATAGAGGGATTCGAACCCACGACCCCGAGATTACAAATCACGTGCTCTGGCCAACTGAGCTATATCGGCAGCTCGTTCGGATTCTCAATCGCCGAAAGGGATTGCAAAGGTAGAGCTTTTTTCCGAATCTGCAAAACTTTTTGCATTATTTTTTCATCAAATCCCTCAGGACGTCCAGGATGGATTCCGTATCCAGGCAGCAGTCCGCCCGCTGGGCGGCCTGCGTGTCCTGGCCGATGAACGCATCCGGGACGCCGAGGCCCTTGACGACGGGCCTCCGGGAACGGCCTGCAAAGTATTCGCAGACGGCGCTGAAGAGTCCGCCCTTGAGCGTGCCGTCCTCCAGGGTGAGGATCACGCTGTAATCCGAGACTTCTTCCAGGATGGCCGTGTCCAACGGCTTGAGGAAACGCATGTCATACACGGCGGGTCCTACCCAGTAATCGTCCTTGTGGCGCCTGGCAGCTTCCAGAGCCCGGTTCACGACGGGACCGAGGGCCAGGATGGCCACGTCTTTCCCGTCCAGGAGTTTCTCTCCCTTGCCAACATCCAGCCTGCGGAACGGTTCCTCTTTCCAGGAGACGCCTTCCCCGCAGCCGCGCGGGTAGCGGATGATATACGGACCGCCGTCGTGATGAAGACCGGTGTACATGAGGTCCTTGAGTTCCTTTTCGTTCCGCGGGGCGGAAATGATGCAGTTCGGAATGCTCCGATAGGCGGCGAGGTCGTAGAGACCGTGGTGCGTGGGTCCGTCCTCCCCCACCAAGCCGGCGCGGTCGAAACAAAGGACCACCGGAAGGTTCTGGAGGGCGACGTCGTGGATGATTTCGTCGTAGGCGCGCTGGGAGAAGGAGGAGTAGATGTTGCAGAAAGGTTTCATGCCGGCGGCAGCGAGGCCCGCCGCAAAGGTCACGGCGTGCTCCTCTTCGATGCCCACGTCGAAAAACCGGTCCGGGTACGCCTCTTCGAAGGCGGTCATGCCGCTGCCGGTCGCCATGGCCGGGGTGATGCCCACGACCTTCGGATCCTCGGCGGCAAGGTCCATCAGGACCTGACCGAAGACGTCCTGGTAGCGGGCGGCCGGGTAGGCGGTTTTCATCCGCTCCCCGGAGGTGGCGTCAAACTTGCCCGGGGCATGCCAGGTGGTGGGATCGGCCTCGGCCGGGGCGTACCCCTTGCCCTTCTTCGTGATGACATGGAGCAGCCGGGGGCCCTTGAGGTCCCGCAGGCGGCGGAGCGTATCAGTCACCTGGGCAATGTCGTTCCCGTCGATGGGCCCGAAATAGCGGAAGCCCAGGGACTCGAAGATGGCGCCGCCGGAGCCGCGCACGAGGGTGGACTTGGTGTCCGTCACGCGCTGTTGGATCCAGTCGCGCAACTTGCTGTCACCGAGCCGGTTCCAGACCTTCCCTTTCACTTTGTTGTAGGCGTGGGAGGTCGTGACTTTCAGGAGGTAATCGTGCAGGCCGCCGGTCGCCGCGTCGATGGAGATGTTGTTGTCGTTCAGGATGACGAGCAGGTCCGACTTGGAGGAACCGGCGTTGTTCAGGCCCTCCCAGGCGAGGCCGCCGGTCAGGGCGCCGTCGCCGATGAGGGCGACCGCCCGTTCCCCAGTACCCTGGATACGGGCCGCCTCGGCGAAGCCGAGCGCCGCGGAAATGGCCGTGGACGCATGCCCGGCCCCGAAAGCGTCGTACGGACTCTCGTCCCGCTTGGGGAAACCGCTGATGCCGTCCCGGGTCCGGTTCTTCCGGAAGGCGTCGCGCCGTCCGGTCAGGATCTTATGGGCATAGGCCTGGTGGCCGACGTCGAAGACGATCTTGTCCTTGGGCGTATCGTACACGGCGTGCAGGGCGACGATGAGTTCCACCGCACCCAGGCTGGACCCGAGATGCCCCGGATTCTTCGCACAGCACTCCACCATATACTGCCGGACCTCCGCACATAGTTCCCGGAGTTCCTGCGTGGACAGGCTCCTCAGATCGGCCGGGCTGTTTATCTTCTCTAAATACATTCCATTTTCGTTCTGAGCTTGCTCCCTTGTCATTCTGAGCGAAGCGAAAGAATCTCTACCGGTTCGGACGGTCCAGTCCCAGCCCCGGATTCTTCCGGGAATTCCGGGCGAAAAGCACCGCGGCGACCAGGGCGGCGACACAAAGGCCGGAGAACATGACCTCCACGGTGACCGGCGTACCGGCTTCGCTGCCCAGGATGCTGCCCGCCAGGCGCTTGAACACCAGCAGGCCCAGGTTCTGGACCCAGTACAGCAGGGCGAAGGTCGTGCCCAGGATCTTGTCCGGGACGATCTTCGGCACGCTGGGCCAGAGGGCGGCCGGGACCAGGGAATACCCGAAGCCCAGGAACACCATGGCCAGGTAGCCCCAGAACGGGACGCCCGCCGGGGCGAAGGCCAGCTGCAGGTGCGCGGCGAGGGCGAGGACGGAACCGATGATCATCCAGCGGGTTCCCTTGCCCAGCTTGTCCACCATGGCGCCGAAAAGCGGGGCGAATACGACGGTGGAGAACGGAAGCATGGACACCATCCAGCCGGCGGCCTCGGCCGGAATGCCGAAGCGCGGGATCAGGATGGCCCCGGCGAATTTCTTGAAAGCGATAATGGCGCTGTAGAACAGCACGCACAGCAGGCCCAGCAGCCAGAAGTTCTTGTTGCCGAGGACCTTGAGGGCATCGGCAAAGTGGAAGTCGTCCGATTTGTTCTCCGTGCCGCCCGACTTGGGGAACCGCTTGGCATCCAGGGCCACGAACACGGCCCAGAGGATGAGGCCGACGGCCATCAGGCCCATGCCCACGAGGGCCGGGCGGGCGGTCTCGGCGAGGGAATACACGTGACCGGACTGCTCTGCAACCAGTTTCGGAGAAATCACGAGGGCGAAAGCCGTACCCAGGCGGGCGATGGCGAGGTGCAGGCCCATGGCGAAGGCCATGGCCCCGTCCTTGAACCACCTTCCGATGGAACGGTTCACCACCGTCCCGGCCATCTCGCTCCCGAGGCCGAAGACCATGCAGCCGGCATAGGCCAGGGTGGAAGACTGCTTCCCGCCGCCCAGGACGGCCCAGGTCACCAGGCCGGCGCCCGCAACCATCATCCCCACGTACAGGGTGCCGGCCACCCGGACGCCCCATTTGTCCAGCAGGATGCCGAACAGGGCCAGGCCGCCGAAGATGCACAGGACACTGTAGCCGCTGGTGTACCGGCCGTAGTCATTCTCGTTCCATCCCAACTCCGTCAGGCCGGCGTCCTGGAACAGGTACGAGATGCTGGAGAACATGTCGTCGAAGTAGTACGATGCGAACATCGGTACTACCAGGCACAGCAGGGCCAGCCACGGAGCCCATTTGGGAAGGGACTTCGCCATTTTACGCCTTGATGTTGGGTTCCTCGAGGCCGAGATGCTTCTTCTTGTCCACGACCTTCAGGTACAGGCCGATGAGCATGGCCGCGACGCCGAGGCAGGCCAGCATCACGAGCGCCCAGGTGTAGTTCAACTGGTCCGGCGCGGTGCCGGGGGCGTTGGTGCTCGTCAGGACGTTGCCGATCAGGATCGGGAAGAGCCACAGGCCGATGTTCTGGATCCAGAAGATGAGCGCATAGGCGGAGCCGATGATCTTCTCGTCCACGAGTTTCGGGACGGAAGGCCAGAGGGCCGCGGGAACCAGCGAGAAACTGGCGCCGAGGACCAGGATCGTGGCATAGGCCACGATGGTGCCGCCCACCGCATTGCCCTTGAACATCGGAAGGATGAAAGCGAAGGTCAGGTGGCAGAAGACCAGCAGGATGGAGCCGATCAGGAGCATCGACGCCGCCTTGCCCTTATGGTCCACATAGTTGCCGAGGATCGGGGTGATCGCGACGGCCAGGAGCGGGAACACGGCGAAGATGGTCTCGGCGGTGCCGCGCTTGAAGCCCATCACGCAATAGACCACGAGGGCCACGATGGCGACGGCCATGAGGCCGTACTTGAGCCCCTTGTTGTTCTTGATGAAGTTGCTGGAGAAAGCACAAACGGCCACCACCAGCATGATGATGTACTGGACGATGGTGACCGCCTCGCCGGCCCAGAACGTCCCGGCAGCGGGCACGGAGAGCGTGAGGTTGCACTGCAGCATGTTCACCGCATACTTCTGGAACGGGAAGATGGCGGAATAATAGAGCACGCACAGCAGGGCGACCAGCCAGAAACCGAGACTGGAGAGGATCTTGCCGATGTCCTTGACCTTGAACGGGTCGTCCTTCTCCTCGGCCTCGCCGGTCTGGCTGTCCAGTTTGCGGTCCATGAAGAAGTAGGTGATGAACATGATCAGGGCGATGCACAGGAGCACCACGCCGAAGGCCACGGAACGGCTCACGTTCACCTGGCCGCCGAGTTTGGCGAAGTAGGGCGAGAAGATCATGCAGGTGGCGACGCCCAGGCGGGCCAGCGCCATCTCGGAGCCCATGGCGAGAGCCGTCTCGCGGCCCTTGAACCACTTGACGATACCGCGGCTCACCGTAATGCCGGCCATCTCGCAGCCGCAGCCGAAGATCATGAAGCCGATCGCGGCGAGTTTGGCGGAGGCGGGCATGTTCTGGTAGAACGGCAGGACGTCGTCGATGAAACCGACGCCGGTATGCCAGTTGAGATGGTTCGTGAACCAGTTCTCCAGGCCGGAGCCCATGAAGGCGTCGCTGACGGCGAAGTACTTGATGATACCGCCGGTAAGCATCACGGCGCCCGACAGGACCGCCGTGAAGCGGACACCCATCTTGTCCAGGATGATGCCCGCGAAGATCAGGAAGAACACGAAGACATTGAGGAAGGTCTCCGCGCCCTGCATCGTCCCGAACGCCTTGGAATCCCAGCCCCGCGTGGACTCCATGAGGTCCTTGATCGGGGAGAGGATGTCCATGAAAATGTATGCGCAGAACATTCCGAGGGCCAGCAGCAGGAGCGCCGTCCATCGCATCGCTGCCGAATCCCGCAGCGTCTTGTTTACCGTTTCAGACATATCGTTTGAATTATATTTTCATTCCAATCCGCTAAAATAGTAAAAAATCCCGACACCGCCTTAAAAAACCCGACACAGCTCCTTTTCCCCACCTCCAACTCCCTGCTTCCGAACCTCTCCCGGCGTCCTCTGCTGGAATTCTCTCCCGGAATTCTCTTCTGGCATCCCCTCCCGGCCCTTCCGGTATCGGCTCGTTCCTCAACCCCGGTCTCTTTCCTCCCTCAACCTCCTGCCTCCTCACGGCCACCTCACAGCCGCCCCACGCTATCAACCATCGCCCCATGGCCGCATTTGCGGCAAAACGGCCCCCCACCTCACTCCACGTGCAGACATGGCACTGTTTATCGGCAAAAGAGTCGATTCCCCGACGCGTCGGCACACGGAGCAGCGTGCAGGGCTGGTTTGCCGCAAATGCGGCCGGGGGACGCGGCCGGGGACGGGAAAGGACGGACGCGTCGGCACACGAAACAGCGTACAGGGCTGGTTTGCCGCAAATGCGGCCGGAGGACGCGGCCGGGGACGGGAAAGGACGGACGCGTCGGCACACGAAACAGCGTGCAGGGCTGGTTTGCCGCAAATGCGGCCGTGCAAGAAAAAAAAACTTGCATCCGCGGTGAAAAATCCACCCAACGGAATTCTGTCCGGCCCCAATTTTTCCCTTTTCCGTCAAATATCGACAACCTTCTCACATACAATCATTTCCAGCAACTCCATAAACAATTATCCAAACGAAAAAAAACGCGCATAAAGAATAAAATGCACGCTATTTTCTTTTTTCCAATCATCATGAAAAAGTCCAACGGACGCAAAACAACCTGAATATCAGCCTGTTAGTACGCAATGAAATAAATCATCGTGGATTTCTTTATCTCAAACGGAGTCCCTTTCTTTGTCCAAAAAAGCATGAAAGAATCCTACAGTCTCTGTTTCACTTCCCACGATGAAGTCATGTTCCGCGACGAAGAGGACCATGGGATGTTCGTCAATGTCATGGCCATCGAGGGATTTCGGACCGGCACCGAAATCATGTCTGACGCCGAGATGTCCAATCATGTCCATATCAATGCATTCACGGACTGCCCCACGGTCTTTGCCGGCAGAACCCGGATGGCCTATACCAAGTATTTCAACCGAAAGTACGGACGGAACGGACGGTTTGGAGAAAAAGGAACCTATATTCTGAAGGTCGATGGGTTCAATCATCAGCTTGTCCTGTCCAACTATATCCTGCGGAATGGGTTGCACCACTGCGCGGCCGCATCGGCCTTCGGATATCCGTTCTGCTCTGTCGGCGAGATGTTTTCCAAAGACCTGGGCACCACCCTGGAGCCGGCGTTCTTCACCCGAAGGGAGGAAATCGCCGGATTCCTTCCCCGCTATGCCGACTTTCCGGACACCTATGTCATGGACAAAAACGGTATCTTCCTCAGAAGCAGTTTCATGGAGATCCGACGGACGGAGCAATTCTACTCGTCCCCTCGCAACTTTCTGTACCAGATGAACCGACTCACGGATGAAACGTGGATCCAAGACCAGCTCAAGGACCAGACCGGGAAACCGATTACCCTGGCTGACGTGGAACATGTTCAGGACGAGAAAAGTATCGCAGAACTGCTGAACAACGAACACGGTCGGAATTTCAACCGCGCCAAAATGCAGGACCTCGACGTATGCAAACTGATTGATCGTGAATTGCTTCCTCGGCATGGATGCACCTCCATCTATCGGGCTGTCGACACCCCAAAGAAGAGCATATACGGTATCCTCCGACATGATTACCGCCTTCCGGACATACAGATTCGCCGTTGTCTTGTCTGGGACGGGAAGAATTAGGACTATACCGGCTACGCGTCGCTTGCCCTCCCCCTCCTTGCCGCAAATGCGGGGAATCGGTCCTCCGCATCATTCTACGTGCCGACGTGGCCATGATTCCCAGCAAAACGCTCGCTTTTACGGACGCGTCAGCACACGGAGCGGCGTGCAGGGCCGGTTTGCCGCAAATGCGGCCGGAGGATGCGGCCGGGGGCGGGGAAGGATGGACGCGTCGGCACACGGAGCGGTGCGCAGGGCCGGTTTGCCGCAAATGCGGCCGGAGGATGCGGCCGGGGGCAGGAAATCGCAGGAAAGCCCCGCCCGGTAGCAGGGATCAGAGCACTTCCTTCAGGAAAGGTCCGGTGACGGAGGAAGGGTTGGCGGCGAGTTCCTCGGGGGTTCCCTCGGCGACGATGCGTCCGCCGCGGCGGCCGCCTTCGGGGCCCATGTCCAGGATCCAGTCCACGGACTTGAGGACGTCCAGGTTGTGCTCGATGATGATGACGGTGTTGCCGGCGTCCACCAGGCGGCCCAGCACGCCGAGAAGCACCTTGATGTCCTCGAAGTGCAGTCCGGTCGTGGGTTCGTCCAGGATGTAGAGCGTCCGGCCCGTAGAGGGACGGGACAGTTCGGCGGCCAGTTTCATGCGCTGGGATTCGCCGCCCGACAGGGTGACGGCCGACTGTCCAAGGTGGATGTACCCGAGCCCCACATCGACCATCGTCTTGAGTTTCGTCGCGATCTTGGGGATGGGCTTGAAGAACTCGTAAGCCTCGGCGATGGGCATTTCCAGCACATCGTTGATGTTCTTTCCCTTATAGCGCACCGCCAGGGTGTCTTCCTTGTAGCGCCGTCCGCGGCACTCCTCGCAAGGTACATGGACGGACGGAAGGAAGTTCATCTCGATGACCTTGATGCCGGCGCCCTTGCACTCTTCGCAGCGTCCGCCGGGGACGTTGAACGAGAAACGGCCGGCCTTGAAGCCCCGGACCTTCGCGTCCTGGGTTTCTTCGAACAGAATCCGGATGTCGTTGAACACGCCGGTGAAGGTCGCCGGATTGGACCGCGGGGTGCGGCCGATCGGCGACTGGTCGATCTCGATGAGTTTGTCGATATACTCCACGCCTTCGATCCGGTCGTACGGGAGGGGCTTCTCCTTGGCGCGGTAGAACTTGCGCTTGAGGATGGGCATGAGCGTCTCGTTCACGAGCGAGGACTTTCCGCTGCCGGAAAGGCCGGCGACACCCACCAGGCAGCCCAGCGGGAAATGCGCGTCGATCCGCTTCAGGTTGTTGCCGGAAGCGCCATAGAGCGACAGCGTCTCGCCGCTTCCCCGCCGACGCGAGGCCGGCACGGGAATCGACTCGCGACCCTGCAGGTAATCCAGGGTCACGGAAGGCCCTACGACGGCATGGGCGGCCGTTTCCGGATCCATCGGCTCTCCCTTCAGTAGGGTCGCCAAAGGGGCGCTCAGACAGATCCGACCGCCGTTCTCCCCTGCTCCGGGTCCCACGTCCACGAGCCAGTCGGCGCTGTACATCGTCTCCGCGTCGTGCTCGACGACCATCACGGAGTTGCCTTCGTCCCGGAGCGCCTTCAGGGAGGCGATCAGTTTCCGGTTGTCCCGCTGGTGCAGGCCGATGGACGGCTCGTCCAGGATATACAGCACGTTCACAAGCTTGGAGCCGATCTGCGTCGCCAGGCGGATGCGCTGGCTCTCGCCGCCGGACAGGGACGCCGTGGCGCGGTCCAGCGACAGGTAGTCCAGGCCCACGTCCAGCATGAACTGGACCCGTTCCCTCAGTTCTTTCAGGATGTCCCGGGAGACGTTCTTCTCCCGCTGGTTGAAGCCGGCGGGGATCTCGTCCAGCCACTGCCTGAGGGCCGAGATTTCCATCGCGGCGACATCGGCAATGGTCTTGCCGTCGATCCGGAAGCACAGGGCTTCCTTACTGAGGCGCGTTCCCCGGCAGTCGGGGCACACGAGCGTATCCTCGATATGGTCGATCACTCCGTCCCAGGCCTCCATCTCGGAGAGGTTCCCGTCGCCGACGCGGAACAGTTCGTCCGAGCCGTAAATCAGGAGCGTCACCGCCTCGTCGGGCAGTGTGCCGATGGGCTCGTAGAGACTGAATCCGTATTTCCGGGCGATGGAACGCACGATGTCGAACTTCTTGCTTTCGCGGACCTTCCCCAGCGGGACGATGGCCCCGTCGGCGATGGACTTGGTCCGGTCCGGGATGATGGAGTCCACATTGACGTCCACGATGGTCCCGAGGCCCTTGCAGTGCGGGCAATAGCCCTGCGGCGAATTGAAGGAGAAGGTATGCGGCTGGGGCTCCTGGAGGGAGGTCCCGGTCTCGGGATCCACCAGGTGCTTGGAGAAATGCTGCAGCACGCCGCTCTCCAGGTCCATCACCGCGACGGACCCCTTGCCGGCGTCCAGCGCGTGGACCACGGAGTCCCGCACCCGCTTGTCGTCCCCTTCCCCGGGCTTGAGCCGGTCCACCACGAGTTCGATGAAATGCGGCTTGTAGCGGTCCAGGGCCGACACCTCCTGCAGCGGGAAGATATCCCCGTCGATGCGGACCTCGGTGAAGCCCCGCTTGCGGAGTTGCTCGAACAGTTCCCGGTAGTGGCCCTTGCGGCCGCGGACGAGCGGGGCGAGCAGATAGCATTTCCGGCCCCGGTAAGAGGTCATGATGAGGTCCGTGATCTGCGAATCCGTATAACGGACCATCTCCTTGCCGGATTCCGGTGAATAGGCCCGGGAGCCCTTCGCGTACAGCAGGCGCAGGAAGTCGTAGATTTCCGTGATGGTCCCCACCGTGGAGCGGGGATTGTTGCCCGTGGTCTTCTGCTCGATGGCGATGATGGGGCTCAGGCCGGCGATGTCCTCCACCTCGGGCTTCTCGAGGATGCCCATGAAGTGCTTCGCGTACGTGGACAGGGTGTCCATGTAGCGGCGCTGCCCCTCCGCATAGATGGTATCGAAGGCAAGCGAGGACTTTCCGCTGCCGGAAAGTCCTGTCACGACGACAAACTCGCCCCGGGGGATGTCCACATCCACCCCTTGGAGATTGTTCGCCCTTGCTCCCCGTACCTGTATGTACTCCTTCTTGTCCATAGGAGTGCAAAGGTACGAATATTTTTTCGTAGCTTTGTGTGTTATGATTCAAGTATTCCTGCAGAACGACCGCAGTTTCCGTGCGGTGGAAGAAGGCTCCTCCCTCCTGGCCCTTGCGCAGAGCGTCTGCCCCGAGGTGAAGGACGACAAGACGGAAAAGCGTTACCCGGTTCTGGCCGCCCTGGTGGACCACAAACTCAAGGAACTCAGTTTCAATATTTTCTATCCGCATGAGATTACCTTCATCGGCTATAATCACCCCGACGGACGGCGCACGTACATCCGTTCCCTGTGCTTCGTCCTGCAGCATGCGGCCCGGACATTGTTCCCGGACCGGGGCCTGCGGATCGAGCACTCCTTGGCAAGCGGGATGTACTGCGAGCTCATCGACAACGAATCGGGCCGGCCGGTCAAGCCGACATCCGAGGAGTTGAACGGTCTCCGGGAGAAGATGCGCGAACTGGTGGAGGCGGACCTCCCGTTCACGACGGAGAAGATCCGTTCCGAAGAGGCGGATGTCATTTTCTCGGCGCAGCGGCAGCCGCACAAGGCGGCCCTCCGCCGCTCGCTTGGCCACTATTTCTGCCGCGTGTATCACCTCGCCGGGCAGACGGACTCCTTCCATGGGCCCCTCGTCCCTTCTACCGGGATGCTCGGCGTTTTTGACCTGTTCGCGTTCCATGACGGATTCTGCCTGCAGTACCCGTCCGACGAGGACACCTCCAAACCGGTCCGCCGGCAGCGGCAGGGGAAACTCGCCGTCATGCTTGAAGGATATGGCAAATGGTGCCGTACGACGGGTATCGAAGGGATCGGTACGCTGAACAAGACCCTCATGGAAGGGGGTGCCGTGAAACTGATCAACCTCTGTGAGGCCCGGCAGGAACGGGAGTACGCCCGGATCGCGGACCTCGTGTATAAGGAAAGGGACCGGGTGAAGGTCGTCTTCATCGCCGGCCCGTCCTCCAGCGGAAAGACATCGTCGTCGCTCCGGCTTGCCCAGCAACTCCGGATCCTCGGGATGAAGCCCAAGGTCATCGAACTGGACAATTACTTCGTCCCCCGGGAACGTACGCCGCTGGACGAGGACGGAAAATACGATTTCGAGGCGCTCGAAGCCATGGACCTGGAACTGCTGGGGCAGCACCTGAACACCCTGCTCAGCGGCGGGCAGGTGGAACTTCCCCGCTACGACTTCAAGCAGGGAAGGCCTTTCTTCGAGGGTAATTTCATGCAGTTGGACGAAGGGGACATCCTGATCATGGAAGGCATCCATGCGCTGGACCCGGCGATGGTGCCGGACGTGGACCCGAGCCGCATCTTCCGTGTGTATGCATCGGCCCTGACCTCCCTGAACGTGGACGAGAACAACTACATTTCCACCACCGACAACCGTCTTCTCCGCCGGCTGGTCCGGGACAACCTGTACCGCGGCCTGTCGCCGGAAAAGACCATCCTCCTGTGGCCCTCGGTCCGCCGCGGGGAAAACAAGTACATCTTCCCCTTCCAGGAATACGCCGATGCGCAGTTGAATACGGCCCTCCTCTATGAGTTGCCGCTGCTCAAGTATTACGCGGATCCCCTCCTGAGGCGTATCCATCCCACCTCGGCCGCCTATACCGAGGCCATCCGTCTCCTGAAATTCCTTGAATACATCGTCGCCCTCCAGCCTTCGGATATCGCTGCCATCCCTCCCACCTCCATCATGCGGGAGTTCATCGGCGGGCAGACGCTTTAGCGCTGACACTCAGCACTTTATATAAAATTCCCTGGTACATTTGCACCAGGGAATTTCTCGTATTGGGCTGTATATCAGTTACTTGACTTCGCGCAGGGAAATCGCGAAACCGCCGGAGCGGGCCATCCGCAGCGGGAGGACCGTCTCGGAGGTCACCTCCTGGCTCGTGATGGTGTAGGCCTGGGAGTTGGTCTCGAAGTCGGCGTCGGGGGCATCGGCATAGATGGTGGCCTCGTAGGTGAGACCGGGCTTCAGGAAATCCAGTTTCACGGAAACTTCGCGGGCATTCTCGTCCGTGATACCACCCACGTACCAGACGTCGCGCGGCTGCGCCTTCGCGAGGTCGCGGGCCGTGGCGCCCTTAGGCAGGGCATACACGAAACGGGCGGCGTTGGAAACCATGTCCTTCTTGCCGTCAGCCAGGGAAGCGACACCCTCGGCGGCCTTGTTCAGGGTGGAGAGTTTCGGGTGGCGGGCCGTGATGATGTAGGCGCCCGGCTCAGCGTCGATATACACGCTCTTGTCCCAGTCCACCGCAACGTCCTTGATGAACTGGAAGGCGTCCATGAAGCGGGCGTAGTTCTCCGGCAGGTCCGCCGCCATCTGCAGCGGGGAGTAGAACGTCACATACAGGCCCAGTTGGTTGCAGATGGTGTGATGCATGTGCTGCTGGTCCTTGGGGTTGTTCTTGGACATATCCGTCTCGAAGATCCCGGGGGTGAAGTCCATCGGTCCGCCCTGCAGGCGGGTGAACGGGAAGATGGTGGTATGGCCGGGCTGGATGGTGCCGCGGAACTCGGTGCCCATCGCACTCTCGTTGCCGATCATGTTGGGCCAGGTGCGGCACAGGCCGGTCGGACGAACGGCCTCATGGGCGTTGACCATGATATGGTGCTTCGCGGCCTCCACGATGGCATAGTGGTAGTGGTTGATGAGGGCCTGGCTGTAGTGATACTCGCCGTACGGGATGATCTTGCCCACGTAGCCGCTCTTCACGGCATCGTAGCCGTACTGGTTCATGAGATCGTAGGCCTGCTCCATCCAGCGCTCGTAATTGACGGTGGAAGAAGAACTTTCATGATGCATGATCAGGCGGATACCCTTCTCGTGCGCATACTTGTTCAGGGCCGGCAGGTCAAAGTCCGGATACGGAGTGATGAAGTCGAAGACGAAGTCCTTCTGGTGGCCGTACCAGTCCTCCCAGCCTTCGTTCCAGCCCTCGATGAGGATGGCGTCGAAGCCGTTCTCCGCGGCGAAGTCGATGTAACGGCGCACGTTCTCGTTGTTCGCGCCGTGACGGCCGTGGGGCTTGGAAGCGGCGTAGTCCGTCACACCCAGTTGGACGGAAGGATACTCGTCGGTATAGGACCAGTCGCTCTTGCCGGTGATCATCTCCCACCACACGCCCATGTACTTGGTCGGATGGATCCAGGAGACATTCTCGATGGCGCAGGGCTCGTTGAGGTTCAGGATGAGGCGGGAAGCCAGCACGTCCGTCGCCTTCTCACACACCATCACGGTACGCCAGGGGCTCTTGCAAGGGGCCTGGAGCCGGCCCTTCACGCCTTCGGCATCCGGTGTAAGCCAGGTGCGGAAGGTCATCGTGGCGTCGTTCAGGTCCAGGTTCGTGGTGGGATAATCCAGCACCTCGGCCTCGTGGATGTTGATGTACAGGCCGTCCGCGGTCTTCATCTGGAGGGCCGTCTGCACGCCGGTCGGGGAGAAGGCGGTCTGCGGGGCGCCGCCCTTGGGGCGCGGGTTCTCGGAGAGGGCGCGGATCTCCGACAGCCTGGACTCGGTGGGGCAGAACTCCTGCGTGGAATAGTCGCCCGGGATCCACCAGGCCGTATGGTCGCCGGTCATCGCGAACTCCGTGAGCTCCTCCTTGATCTTAAAGTAGGTCAACGCGTTCTCCAGCGGGAACTCGTACCGGAAGCCCAGGCCGTCGTCATACAGGCGGAAACGGATTTTCATCACCTGTCCCTTCCCGTAAGGATTGCCCAGGTCGTTGGAATACTCGGGATCCGTCACGCTCACGCCGTGCTGCGCCTCGCGGACCGCCTGGGGCTTCTGCTCCAGGGTCACAAGCAGCTCGTTGTAGTGGTTCCGGATGGAGGCTTCCTCGCCCCAGACCGGTTCCCACGTCTCGTCGAAGGAATTGAAGGCCGTATCCGTGAGGGTGAAAGAGCCATCCAGGTCCTCACCGCCCTCGATCAGGGTATAGCCCAGGCGGGAAGGCAGGACGACGGCCTTCCCGGCGCGGTCCAGCGTGTACTGGGGCACGCCTTCCACGACGGCGAACTTGAGCTCCAGTTTCCCGTCCGGACTGCTGAGGACGAGGGCATCGGCCGGCATCTGCGGGGCCTTGGGCCCGCCGCAGGCGGCCAGCGCGGCCAGCACGACGGCCGCAAGGGTAAAACGCAATGATTTCATGAACAATATATAAAACTATCAATCACTTAGGAGTTCGGACGGTTGAATTCCACGATCAGGGCGGAGCGCGGTTCCACGACGAGGCCGTCGCAAAGCTCCACGCGTTCACCGGAAACGACGTCGCGGCCTTTCACCGGGCCGGAGACGAACTCGTCGTAATGCGACCAGTCGAGCGGACGCTCTTCGTCGGTATTGTTGATATACACGAACACGGCGGTCTTTTCGTCATAGCGGAAGTACGCATAGGTATTGTCCGTATGGTTCACGGCCCCTTCGTTTTTCCGGGAGAGGAAATGCAGCGTCTTGCCGTGGTGGATGGCGGGGCAGCCCCGGCGCCAGCGGAAGAGGGCGCGGGCGTAGTCGTGCAGGCCGGCGGCCGCCGTATAGTCGGCATCCTGGGTGTAACCGGCTCCGGCGCGGCCTTCTTCCGTGAAGAGGTCCACCGGATCGCCCGGCCAGCCGCCCGGGAAGTCGATGCGCTTGGAGCCGTCGTGATGCAGTCCGGGACGCTCGCAGAACATCATCTCGTCGCCGTAATAGAGCTGCGGGATGCCGCGGAGTGTCGCGAGAAGTGCCAGCGCGAGTTTCATCCGCGCCGGATCGTGCCGGAGCACGTCGCCCGTGCGGTCGTGGTCGTGATTCGCGAAGAAGATCATCATCCGGTCCAGGTCGTGGTAGGCGAAATCCTGCGCCAGGACAGAATAGACCCGCGTCATGCCCTCGTCCCACCGGACCTCGTCCTCCGTCAGGGCGCGCACGATCGCCTGCTGGAGCGGGAAATCCATGATGGAGGGCAGATGGCTGTCGAAGCCGTTCTTGTTCGGATTGCCGGACTGCCAGTAGGCCACCTGCGGGATATTCATGTCCCAGCATTCGCCCACGATGTTGATCCCCGGATACTCCTTCCTGACCGCCTTGCACCACTCGGCCATGGCTTCGGGTTCGTTGTAGGGGTAAGTGTCCACGCGGAGACCGTCCAGGCCCGCATATTCGATCCACCACACGGCCCACTGCTGGAAGTAGCGGAGCACATAGGGGTTGTCCAGGTTCATGTCCGGCATCGACGGGACGAACCAGCCGCTCTCCTGCCGCTCGCGGTCCTTTATGGAGGCGTGCGGGTCCATATACACGGAGAACAGGGCGTTCATCTGCATGTACGGCTCGTTCACATGGTACCAGTCCGGGAACGGAGGATTCTCCATCCACCAGTGCGCCGTCCCGCAGTGGTTCGTAACGACGTCCATGATGACTTTCAGGCCCTTTTCATGGGCCGTATCCACCATCTTCCGGTACAGGGCGTTGTCGCCGAAGCGCGGGTCGATATGGTAATAGTCGCTGCAGGCGTAGCCGTGGTAGGATTCCGCCGGCTGGTTGTCCAGCAGCAGCGGCGTGCTCCAAAGGGCCGTCGCCCCGAGGTCCGCCACATAGTCCAGATGGTCGATGATGCCCTGGATATCGCCGCCGTGCCGGGCCACCGGGTCGTTCCGGTCCACGGCGTCGGGCGTCTCAGGCACGTCCCAGGGAAGGGCGGAACCGTCGTCATAGGCCTCCCCATCCCACTTGCTGTCATTCCCGGAACGGGCCGATGCGAACCGGTCCGGCATGATCAGGTAGATGAGGTCCTCGGTCGTGAAGCTCTTCCGGTCGGCACTCCCCTTCTCCCGCTCCCGGATGAGGTAGGGGTACTTGACCATCTGTTTGCCGTCGCTGATGAAAAGGTAGTAGGTTCCCGGTTTGGCGTTCTCATCGACCTCGATGTCCACGAACAGGTAATCCGGGTTGGCGGCCTTATGCAAATGCTTGACCGTCACCCCCTTGCCACCGGCGACCGTAATCTTTTTCCGACCAATGTCCTTTCCCTGCACCATCAGTTGGAGCGGGGTTTTCATGCCGGTCCACCAGGACAGCGGCTCCACGCGGGTCACTTCCTCCCGCGTCGCATCCGCCACCCGGGACGGATCCGGCCCCGCCGTCTGACACCCGGTCAGTCCGGCCGCCACGGCCGTTGCCGCCAGCGTTTTCTTCAAGGCATTCATTTCGTGAGGACGACGTACTCACCCGGAGCGAGGGTGGCGGTAAGCGTACCGGAAGCCTTCACGCCGGTGAACCAGTCGGTATATTCGCCGTCTAGGGGGATGTCGATGGAAACCGGAGCCGAGGCGAGGTTCAGGAACGGGGTGCCGGCGGTCTCGGCGGCCGGACGGTTGGAAGTGGCTTCGGATTCCTTCGCTTCGCTCGGAATGACGGCAGGAGCGACGCCGAAGTTGGCAGCGACAATAACCTTGTTGCCGTCCACGGCGCGGGAGAAGGCGATCACGCCTTCGGGCGCATCGATGTACTCGATGGGACCGCCCTTTTCTCCGGCGAGGAGGGCCGGGTTCCCGTGCTTGAGGTCCACAAGTTTCTTCCAGAAGGTCGTGTACTCGTTGGCGCTCCAGTCCGTAATCGGGTCTTTCTCAAAGAATTCCAGCCGACGGGAAAGGCCGATTTCCTGTCCCGTGTAGATGAGCGGCTGGCTGCCCGGAAGCGTGAAGCACAGGACGGCGCAGGCATTCGCCGCGGCGCCCTCGCGCTCGAACTCGGTCCCGGACCAGGAGTTCTCGTCGTGGTTGGAGGTGAAGGTGAGGCGGAAGGCCTCCTTCGGGAAGCGGGCGGCGTCGCGGGCGATGTATTCCTTCAGGTCCGCGACGGTCTTGCGTCCCTGCGCCAGGCCGTTCAGCAGGTGATGGAGTTCCCAGGCATAGTTCGCGTCGAAGGTCTCGGCCGGGTCGGCCAGGTTGTCGCGCTCGGCCTCGGCCAGGAGGTAGATCTCGGGATAATCGGCATTCATCTTGGGGAGGATGCCCTTCCAGAACTTGGCGGGAACCTCACCGGCGGCGTCGCAGCGGAAACCGTCGACGCCCTTCTCCAGCCAGAAGCGCATGGCATCGTCCTGGGCGGCCCAGACGGCCTCGTTCTCGTAGTTGAGGCTCCGGGTATCGGTCCAGTCGTACTCCCAGATGGCGTTGCCGTCGGCGTCGCGCTCGTAGAAATCGGCCGGTTTTTCGGTCATCCACACGTTGTCCGGAGCGGTCTGGTTGGCCACCCAGTCCAGGATGACCTTGAATCCCAGTTCGTGGGCCTTCGCCAGCAGGTGCTCGAAATCTTCCATCGTCCCGAATTCGGGATTGACCTTCTTGTAGTTGGAGATGGCGTAGTAGGAGCCCAGGGTGCCCTTGCGGCCTTCGGTGCCGATCTCGTACATGGGCATCAGCCAGAGGATGTCCACGCCCAGGTCCTTCAGGCGGGGAAGCTGGGCTTCGACGCCCCGGAAGGTTCCCTCGGGAGAGAACTGGCGAACATTCACTTCATACATCACGGAGTTGTAGGTCCAGTCCGGATGAGCGGACGGGGTCGCCGGCGTCTTCTTGCAGGCGGCGAGGGCCAGGACGGCCGCGGCGAGGAGGAGAAACTTTTTCATGCGTGCGTGTTATTAACCGGGTAAATTTACGAAAAAACCGGGAGTCCCGCGACCGGGAGTCCCGATTTTACCGATGAGCGGCCGCATTTTCACGGACGAATCGCGCGTTTCGTTTCTTCGAGGGCGGCGATGACGCGGTCGCACCAGGCGTCGAAGGCCGGATCGGGGACTTGTAATTCCGGATGCGTGAGGATGTTCGCCACCGTCTGCCGGATGCCCTGCTCGTAGCGCACCGTCGCCTGAAAACCCGGCACCGCCCGCTTGAGTTTCGCATTGTCGAACAGCACCGTGTTCGCCTTGTCCCCGAGGAGGCCGCCTGCGTAGTCGTACGGGCCCACGGCATCCAGGAATTCCGACGCGACGTGGTACGCCTTGAGGGGGACGCCCAGCGCATCGGCCAGGGCCTGGTAGATCTGGTTCCAGGTGAGGACCTCGTCGGAGGTGATGTGGAACGCGTTCCCGAGGGCGTGGGGATTGCCCATCAGGCCGATGAATCCCTTCGCGAAGTCCGTGTTGTGGGTCAGGGTCCACAGGCTCGTTCCATCGCCCTGGATAATGACGGGCTTTCCGTCCAGCATCCGCCGCAGCACCTGCCAGGAACCGATGTCCCCATGGACACCAACGGGGACCTTGCGGTCGTCGTAAGTATGGCTGGGCCGGATGATGGTGACCGGGAACCCTTCCGTACGGCATTTTTCCATCAGGAAGTCCTCGCAGGCGATCTTGTCCCGGGAATACTGCCAATAGGGGTTCACCAGCGGCGTTCCCTCGGTGATGTACGGGCTGGCCAGGGGTTTCTGGTAGGCCGATGCGGAACTGATGTACATGTACTGCTTCGTCCGCCCCCGGAACAGGCGCCAGTCGCGCTCCACCTGCGGGACCTTGAAGCCGATGAAGTCGCACACGCAGTCCCACTGCGTGCCTTCCAGGAGTTTTTCCACGGCGGCTTCGTCGCTGATGTCGGCTTTGATGGTGTGGACGTTTTCCGGCAGTCCGCCGTTCCGGTTCCCCCGGTTCAGGAGCGTGAGGTCCCACTCCCCTTCTGCAGCGAGTTGTGCAGTGATGGCGGAACTGATCGTTCCCGTCCCGCCGATGAACAATGCTTTGCGTTTCATTTCCTTACGTGTTTCAGCGGATGAAGTGCATGGGCGCCCAGGGCTCGTCGGCGCGGCCGGGGGCGGGCTGGCCGCCGGTGGCGTGGAGCAGGTGGGCGAGGTTGTTGGCAAGGGCGCGCATGGTCTGCATGCCTTCCGCATCGAGCCGGGCTTCGCCGGGGGCGCGGCCATAGACGATGTTCCAGTACTGGGAGGTCACCACGGGCATGTTCATCATCTGGAACGGAAGGGTGAGCGGTTCGAAAGCGGCAGTGGCGCCGCCCCGGCGGCACACAGCCACGGCCGCCGCTGGCTTGCCGGCGATGCTGCCGCCGTTGGAGTAGAACGCCCGCTGGATGATGCTCAGAAGCGCCCCGTTGGGCTGGCCGTAATACACGGGCGAACCCACGACGAGCGCATCGGCTTCCGCGAACCGGCCGCTGATCTCATTGCAGACGTCGTCGTCGAACGCGCATCGGCCCAGTCCTTTCGCCGCGCACTGCCCGCAGGCGATACACCCGCGCACCGGCTTGTTGCCGATCCAGACGGTTTCGCTGTCGATGCCGTTCACTTTCAACTGCGCCGCCAGTTCTTCCAGCGCGCAGGCCGTATTGCCCTTTGGACGGGGGCTCCCGTTGACAATCAATACTTTCATGGCATGAGGGATTATTTGGTCAAGGCCGCACGGACGTTGCGGATGGAGACCGCCGCGTCCTCCAGCATCTGTGCCGACCCATATTGTTCCACCGTGAACCAGCCGTCATAGCCGCTTTCCAGCAGTTTGGCCACGACTTCCTCCACCGGGACGATCCCGGCGCCCACCGGCACGGAAGCGGCGTCGGACTTGGCCCGGCGGTCCTTCAGATGGACATGGCCGATGCGGTCCCGGAAGTGCTCCAGCGCCGGCAGCACATCCTCACCGCAGTACAGGTAATTGCCCGTATCGAAGGCATGGCCCAGTTTCGCCGAGGCGACGAACAACCGGTCCAGCGCTGCCGTATCGTAGCAGAGCGAACGGGGATTGTCGAAATCCTCCACCAGCACGGGGAACCCTTCGGCAGCGGCCTTTTCGGCAAAGGCGGCGACCCTTGCTATGGCCGCATCCCGCACCTCATCGCCCGCATCTTCCGGGAGGAATCCGGGAACGAGCAACAGTTTGTCCCAGCCCGTCCGCCGCATGAAGTCCAGGGCACCCTCCTCTTCCGCCTCCCCGGGACCGGCCACCAGGTCGATCCAGATGATCGCGCAGGCATGGGCAAATCCCAGACTGTCAAGCGTTTGGAGCATGGCCGGATCGATATTCGTACTCACGTCCACTCCGGCATACCCCATTTCCCGGAAACGGGCGGCCGCCTCGGCAAAGGAGATACCCTCCTGCTGCGCCGCGGTCACGATATGGTCGGCAAAGATGGAAATGCGCGGCTGCTCCGGAGCCGGCTGCCGGCAGGACGCAAAAAACGGGAAAAGAAACATGACGAGAAACTGGTACGGTTTCATAAGACGCTATTTGACAGTGGTTCTCGCAAAGATACACAAATTGAAGCGCCCCTGCAAGACTTCCGCCAGGACGCATTTACGGCACACCGCCAGTTCCCGGTACGCCACACCCTCCCCTCGGCGCAGGTGTGAACACGAGACGGCGCAGGTGTAGCCATCGGCTGGCGCAGGTGTGGCCATGTGGTGGCGCAGGTGTGGAAAAAGGGGTGACACCTGTCTTTCGCTGAAAAAAGTTGACTCCCAATCAAGCAAGAGATGGGAAAGACCAAAGAAAACCAGGCTTTGTATTACGATGAGGTGATACGCCTGT
>CACZKE010000028.1 GCA_902781705.1 uncultured Bacteroidia bacterium | reverse complement strand
AGCACTTTAAGTTACGGAATAATATCCGAAAAAGCAAGGCTAATCAGTTGATATTCAATTGATTAGCCTTAATTTTTGCACCGAAAGTGACGAAGAACCCAATGTTCTGTAGGCCTGCGGCCGACCTTTCTGTAAGCAACTATTAATCAAGAGCTTCCGTCAAGCCTGCCCGCAGACCCAACCAGCCCCGACACAAAAAACCGGCCTCAGAGCAATTCTGAAGCCGGTTTTTGGTGCGGTAGGTGAGAGTCGAACTCACACACCCCAACGGGCACTACCCCCTCAAAGTAGCGTGTCTACCATTTCACCACTACCGCGTAGTATGGGAATGCAAAGTTAGCGCAAAAAACTGAAAGTGCAAATTATTTTTCAATTTTCTTGTTTTTGCGGTGGTTGTTCCAGAGGCCGTACACTTCGCTTACGTTGCCGGCCGTGATGAAGGCTTTGATGTCGTGGTTCTTGATGTAGTTCATCACGCTGGAGAATTCGTCCGTGGTCAGGAGCGACTGGATTTCCGTATGGGGAGCGCCGTTGTAGCCGCCGCGGACATCGTAGATGGTACAGCCGCGGGAAAGGGTGTCCACGATGTAGGAGCGGATCTGCTCGTTCTGGTCCGAGACGATGCAGATGCGCTTCCGCCGGTTCACCGAGGCCATGAAGTAATCCAGCGCCAGGCCGTTGAGCCAGGTACCCACGAGGCCGATGACGACCATCCGGAAGGGATTGATGGCGAAGGCCGTGCAGCAGATGATGGCCCCGGCGACGGTCACGGAAACGCCGATATCGAAGTGCAGGTACTTGTTCACGATCTTCGCGAGGATATCCAGTCCGCCGGTGGAAGCGTTGATGCTGAACAGGATGGTCTGCGAGATGCTCACCACCAGGACGAAGACGATGAGGTCCATCAGCGGGTCGCCCATCACGGAGGTCAGCCCCGGTTCGATGAGCTTCTCATAGGGACACACCCACGCCCAGAAGTCCAGCAGCGGTCCCAGGATCATGGCCGTATAGACGGTCTTGGCCCCGAACTCCGAGCCGACCAGGAGCCAAGCCAGCAAAAGCAGGATGGCATTGATCGTCGTGACGACCCAGGACACCTTGACCGTGACGCCCGCCAGGCCCAACACGTTGGCGATCACGATGGACAGGCCGGAGATGGACCCCAGCACGAGCTTGCCCGGCATCATGAAATAATAGACGGCCGCGGCGGCGATGGTCATGCCCAGCGTCATGATGAGAAGTTCCTTCCAGAACTTCCAGGTGGTCAGATATTGGAGGATCTCTTTCATACGAACAACCTTTCGACCTTTAAAGTTATAAACAATTCCCGAAAAACAGTTACACTCCGTAGTAAAAAACACAAAAAACCAATATTTCCGAAAGAGACGCCCGCTCTTTCGTGATTTCTTGCTATTTTTGTGGAAACACTGAAACCATGAAAGAATACATCCAGCAGAACCGGGAGCGCTTCTTCGAGGAACTTTTCTCCCTCCTCCGCATCCCTTCCATCAGCGCCAAGCCCGAATACAAACCCGACATGTACCGCTGCGCCCGCCGCCTGACGGAACTCCTGACTGCCGCCGGGGCCGACAAGGCCGCCGTCTATGAGACCACCGGCAATCCGGTCGTCTTCGGAGAAAAAAGCATCCCGGGCGCGCAGAAGACCGTCCTCGTGTACGGCCACTACGACGTCCAGCCCCCGGAGCCGTTGGAGAAGTGGCGCACGGACCCTTTCCAGCCCGTCATCGCCAAGGATCCCGCCACGGGCGAAGAAGCTATCTACGCCCGCGGGGCCAATGACGACAAGGGCCAGTTGTTCATGCACCTGAAAGCATTCGAATTCCTGCTGAAGAAAGGCCTCCTGAGGCACAACGTGAAATTCATTTTCGAAGGGGAAGAGGAAGTGGGCAGTCCCTCCCTCGCCGCCTGGGCCCGGGACCACAAGGACCTCCTGAAGGCCGATATCATCCTCGTCTCCGACACCACGATGATCTCCGAAAAGGTCCCGTCCATCAACTGCGGCATGCGCGGACTGTCCTACCTGGAGGTCACCGTCACCGGTCCGAACAAGGACCTCCACTCCGGCCATTACGGCGGCGCCGTCGCCAATCCGATCAACACCCTCTGCGCGATGATCGCCAGCCTCCACGATGCCGACGGTCGCATCACCGTGCCCGGATTCTATGACGATGTCGTGGAACTGTCGGCCGAGGACCGCGCCATGCTGGCCCGCGCCCCCTTCGACATGGACGAATACAAGGCCTTCCTGGACATCAATGAAGTCAAGGGTGAAAAGGGTTATACGACCCTGGAGCGTGTGGGAATCCGTCCCTGCCTGGACGTCTGCGGCATCTGGGGCGGCTACACCGGCAAGGGCGCAAAGACCGTCCTCCCCTCCACGGCCCATGCGAAAATCTCCATGCGCCTGGTCCCCAACCAGACATCGGCCCGGATCACGGAACTGTTCGAAAAGCACTTCCGGGCCATCTGCCCGCCCTATGCGAAGGTCGATGTCACCCCTTGCGAAGGCGGCAACGGCTTCCTGATTCCCATCACCTCAGACGGCTACAAGGCCGCATCCAAGGCCATGACGGAGGTCTATGGCATTGAGCCGGTCCCGTCCCGCGGAGGCGGCTCCATCGCCGTCCTGGCGGACCTGCAGCGGGTCCTCGGCATCGACCCGCTCCTGATGGGATTCGGGCTGGAACGCGACACGATCCACTCTCCCAACGAGAGTTACCTGCTGCGGCAACTCTTCGCCGGGATGGAATCCATCGCGCTGTTCTACCAGTATTACTAGAGCAGGTCTGCGATCTGCTGCTCCATCTGCTCGGGAGCGACCGTGGGCTCGAAGCGGGCGACGACATTGCCCTTCCGGTCCACGAGGAACTTCGTGAAGTTCCACTTGATGTCCGGGTTGGACGCGTACTCCGGATCCTTGGAGGAGAGCATCTTGTCCATGAACTGGGCGGTCACCCCCTCGCCGAAGCCAACGAAAGGCTTCTCGGCATAAAGCCACTGGAACACCGGATGGGCGTTCTCGCCGTTGACGTCGCACTTGTCCATCAGCGGGAACGTCACGCCGTGGTTCAGGCGGCAGAATTCGGCGATCTCCTCGTTGGAACCGGGCTCCTGGTGACCGAACTGGTCACAAGGGAATCCAATGACGACGAATCCCTGGTCCTTGTACTTCTGGTACAGGGCCTCCAGGCCGTCATACTGAGGGGTGAAACCGCACTTGGAGGCGGTGTTCGCAATCAGGAGGACTTTGCCTTCGTACTGGCTGAAGGCGACCTCTTCGCCCTTGTTGGACAGGGCGGTCATCTCATAAAGCTTGCTCATGGGCTTGTTGTTGCAGGAGAGAAGGGCGGCGGCCACGGCAACCAGGGACAGGATTCGTTTCATATACCGTTAGTTAGTGGTGCAAAGATACGAATTATTTGCTTTCTCCCGCCGGCTGCCGAAAGGTATGTGACAAAAACCTTTGTTCCTGCTCCCAAACGTCACATACCCCACCTCGGAAGGCAGGGTATGCAACGATTCAGTGCACCAAAGGCCGACTTTGTTACATAGGTTTCGGAGGCACCCCCGTGAAGGGCCCGTCAGACTAATCGGTTCAGGTCTTCCGGCCGGAGGAACAAGGCTTTCGCCAAGGACGCCGACCGCCCCGAGACGCCCTTCCCGATCATTTTGACCGCCACTTTCAGACGAATCTCGAACGGTGCCGTCTTCAACGACATCCGGCACAGGTCGGAACAATACTTGCTTCCGATACGCCTCAGATCCTGGATGGTCCGGGATTCCACGTATCGCCGGTGGATCTGCTGTTTCATCGCCGCTTCGTCCTCTTTCTTTACGAACTGAAAGGCAATGAATGCCTTGACACTCCCGAAATGCCGTTCCACGGCCTCGAAGTCGATGAAGCACTCCGGAAGGATCCGTCCTTCCCCATCGTACAGCCAGTGATCCGGAAGCCGCACATGGGTCTTGAACATCCTGTTATACTCACGGACCGGAAGAGCCCCGATTCTTTTTCCTTCAAAAAAATGCCGTTTCTCGGAAAAATATATATTTCCGGAACCCCAGGGATACTCTCCAGGAAGATTCTTGTAGAAATCAAGACAGTTCCGATACACATACATGAACTTCCGCATGATTTCTTCCCTGGACTCCACCTCGTCTCTGGCAATATAGATATTCTCTTCCGGGAAACGTCGTTGAAGGCGCTGCTGAAGAACACCCCGATAACGCTCAGCCAACTCCTCTTCCCCGCAAACCAGTGAATGGAAGTGCGTATCATTCACGGTAACCACCCATACCCGCACACCGGCAATCTCTGCACAAACGGCCACACTGTTCCACCCAAATACTTTGTCCTCCTCCGTATTGAAGGGAATGTCCGCCCGTGTCCCGTCCGAATATACATGCCATATCGCCATAACCAACCGTTTTCGACGAAGGTATGACAACTTATCCGTCTAAGCAAAATGCAGACGGATAAACAGCAAAAACAGGCTTCCACGGCGTATAACAGCATTTTTTACCGAAAGATTTACGATAAAAATCTGAAAACAGAATCAGTCAACCCAATCGACTGTAACAAAATCGAGTCCCTGCATCCTAAAACGTCACATACCCCACCTCGGAAGGCAGGGTATGCAACGATTCAGCGAACCAGAGGACGATTTTGTCACATAGGTTTCGTAAACTCCGGGAACTATTCCGGGAGGAATGACACGGCCGCGCCGCCACCGGGTGCGAGGCAGAGGGAGAGCGTGTCCTCGCAAGTGACGGACCGGGTCGTGATTTCGTAGGCGGTGGGATTCGATTCCCAATGCGCATCGGGGGCATCGCCGTAAACCGTAGCCGTATAGCGGACACCCGGACGCAGGAAGGTCAGCGGCTGGTCGAAACTGCGGCCGGTCTCGTCGGTCGTGGCGCCCAGGAAGAAGCGGTCCCCGGCACGGCGGACGATGGAAATCCACTCGCCCACCTCGCCCTGCAGGGCTTCGGAGGCATCGCAGTCGGCATCGAAGTCGCGGAAGAACTGGAAGGCGGGATGTCCCTCGTAGTTTTCCAACAGGTCGCAGGCCATCTGCATGGGCGAATATAGGACCACCCAGTTCGCCATCTGTTTCGCCAGGGTCGTATGCTCGCTGCACTCGGAACTGGGACGGCCCCAGGTACGGAGTTGCGGCTTGCCCTCGACGCAGGTGTACCGGATGTCAAACACGCCCGGCGTATAGTCCACCGGACCGCCCAGCAGCCGGGTGTAAGGGAGGATGACCGTGTGGGAAGGCGGATTGCCGGGGCCCCAGCCATTGTATTCCATGCCCCGGACGCACTCGCGGGTCATGAAGTTGGGCCAGGTACGCCGGAGGCCGGTGGCCTTGATAACCTCGTGACCGTCGACCATGATCTGGCGTTCCGCGGCTTCCT
Organism: uncultured Bacteroidia bacterium; assembly: GCA_902781705.1. Taxonomy (GTDB): domain Bacteria; phylum Bacteroidota; class Bacteroidia; order Bacteroidales; family UBA932; genus Cryptobacteroides. Next base: position 30,572 of record CACZKE010000028.1, on the reverse strand, counting down.
CGACGACTTTCTGGAAATGCCGGACACCGGTCTGGCTATGCCGCGGTGCGCCGCCGGACAGGCCACCGCCGGCATAACCGGTCTTCATGGCATGGATGCCCAATGAAGCATCCCAGTCCAACGTACGCTCCAACTGCTCCTCGAACCGCAGGTAATTGCCGCCGGTCTCGTTATGGGTAATCAGCGCCACGCCCTTGGAACGGGCGTAAGCAGCCACTTTCTCTACGTCGTAGTCAGGGGCGGCCCGGGTGAAATCAAAATCGGGAAGGGCGTCGGAGCCCCGCCAGGAGTCGTTCCAACCCTCGAACAGAACACCCTGAATATTGTTGGCGGCGGCAAAGTCGATATACCGCATCGCATTCTCCGTCGTCGCGCCGTGGCCTTCCCCGCCCCAGGATTCCACGCCCAGGTGCAGGCTCCACCAAACGCCGATATATTTCATGGGCTTGATCCAGGAGACATCCGCCAGGGCGCAGGGTTCGTTGAGGTTCAGGATGAGGGAAGAGTTGATGAGGCCCACGGCGGAACGGGCGATCTGGACCGTCCGCCAGGGGGTCTGGAAGGAACCGGAGACCAGCGCCTTGATGTCCTTCGCATCCACCAGAAGCGGAGCGAGCGACGCCTGGAAGGTCAGGCCGAAGTCGTTGCGCAACACCATCTCGGGGAAATCGACCAGCGCCGCCTCATGGACCGCGGCGTACAGGCTGTCGGAGAACTTGAGCGTCAGCGGCGTATTCGCATTGCGGAGCTCCGACAGCCGCATCTTGCGGTACAGGTGCTCGTAGGAGTTGAAATCGCCCGGGATGGACCAGGTGTCGGCATCGGCGGCGAAGGCGAACTGCGTCCGCTCGCCGTGGATGCGGAGCGTGTCGGCGCCCGGGACCTCATAGGCGTACCGGAAGCCGAACCCGTCGTCAAACACGCGGAAAACGACCTCCAGGCCCACCCCGGCGTCATTCTTCAGTCTGAGGGCGAGTTCCTTGTGGCTGTCCACCACCTCCTTGTTCTCGCCCCAGGGCTGATGCCAGGTCTCCCGGCGGCTTTTGACCCGGGAAGACTTGAGCTTGAAGCCCCGGTCCAGGTTCACGTCATCGGAAAACAAGCCCATCGCGGAGGACTCCAGGAAGGGCTCTCCGTCGACGTCCACGGCATAGGTGGGGACACCGTCGGCATCCACCGAGAACCGGACGGAAATCCGCCCGTCTGGCGAGGAAACATGGTTTTTGGGGCAGCAGGCTCCCGCCAGGAGGATGCATGCCAGGATGGCGATTCTTTTCACGGCAGGATCAATGTTTGCGGTCTACAGCCCGGATCACTCCCCGAAACAGTCCAGGATGGCGGACGGGGAACCGGAAGCGGTAAAAGCTCCCTGGTCGTAGGCGTTCCAGGCACGGGTCTGGGTGCTGCCGCTGTACCGGGTCAGGGCGGCAAGGTCCGAATAGAGGGCGGGTTTCCAGTTCCCGTCCACTTCGGGTTCCCAGTAGAACACGCCCTTGCAGGCGGAAATCTTGCGGGAGTCGGTCAGGAAGGAGGAGAGGATGGACGCCGCATCGCTTTGTTTCGGATTCACGCCCACCTCCGACACGATGACCGGGACCTTGAAGGTATCGGCCAGGTCCGTGATGTCCTGCAGGGCATACTGGTTGACCTGGGCGGGCGTAAGGACCGTCTCCTTCCCGCCGATCCAGAGTTTGCCCCCGTAATGCGGATAATGGGAAAGGGCGATGGCGTCGAACTTGCCGCCCTGGCTCTTGAAATTGGAGAGCCACCAGGTATTGGACGGGGAATCGAAGGCGTTGTTCAGGTGCGGCATCACCAAGGCGGAAGGATAGACCGCCTTCGCGGCGGCGTATCCGGCGTTGAAGAGTTTCACGAAACCCTGGAACTCCTTCCCCTTGTTGTCGTAATTCAGCTGGCCGGCCGGATAGACCATCCCTCCCCGGGTCTCGTTCCCGATCTGGACCCAGTTGACCGTCACGCCCGCCGCCTTCAAGGCTTGGAGCACTTCCCGGGTATGGGTGGTGACCAGGGCGGCCACCTTGTCGGCATCGGCCTTGTCCTTTTCCCAGGCCGACGGGGCCTTCTGCCGGGAAGGGTCGGCGAAGAAATCGCTGTAATGGAAGTCCACCATCAGGGCCAGACCGGCCGCGGAGACCTTTTTCGCAACGGCCTCCACGTCTGCCGGACCGCTCCAGCCTTTGTACGGGTCTACCCATACACGGAGGCGGATGGCGTTGAAGCCCCCCTCGCGAAGCACGTCCAGCAAGGGAGCGGACGTCCCGTCTTTCTTCCGGAACGTGCGCCCGCCGGCCTCCATCTCGGAGGCCCAGCTGATGTCCGCGCCTTTGGCGAAGGAAGGGGTCTCCACAACGGACGGGGTCGGATCCGGCGTCGGCGGGTCAGGATCGACCAGTTTCCCGCCGCAGGAGCATACCGCCAGGAATGCCGCCAGCCAAATCAGTTTCTTCATAAAGGGACTACAGTTTGAAGACCACGGAGGAGTTCGGACCGAGGGTGAGCACGTCGTGGTCGATCGTCGCCGTACCGAGGAGGCCGACCGCACGGGACATGTCGTCCTTGACCGTGACATCCTTCGCCGAGGTAGCGGTATTGTGGATCACGAGGAGCTTCTGGCTGCCGGCGGTCATGTACCAGGCGGCGATGGTATTGCCGCCCCCCAGGGAGGCATCGGTCATCGTGCCTTCGGCGAGGGCGGGATAGATGTTCCGCAGGCGGATCCAAGTCTTGTAGGTATTCAGAAGGCTGTTCTCTTCGGCCGACTGGGTTTCCACCGAGATGGAACCCTTTAGCATGTTGTTGTCTACCCGGTTGTTGACGCCCTTCTTGGCACAGTCCGTAGCGGAAGAATTCCACACAATGGGTGCGCGTATGTACTCGTCGTCCAGCTTGTCATTATCATCAATTCTCCAATAGCCCAGCTCTTCTCCCTGATAGACGAAAGGTTTTCCTGGGGTGGTGAGGAGCATGGCACAAGCTTGTTTTTCCTTGTTCAGATTCCTGTTCAAGTCGTCTGCGGCACGGTAGAAAGAAAGCCATTCGTTGTCGTTGTACGGATTCTGCTTGGCTTTCACGCTGGACTTGTCGTGGTTGGTCATGAAGAAAGAGGTGACGGCCTTGGGACTGGTCAAACGCTTTCCTTCATGATCTGAGATATAGCCGATAACCGTTGAAGCATAGGTGCTTCCTTTTCCGTTATTGATGGCAGGCAGCAGCGCATTTCTCCAGTAATCAAACTCGAAATTGGAAGGAAGGCCGGCATAGTACTTCTTCTCCTCACCGTGCCCGCCATGCCAAGCCTCGCCCACCATGAAGATGTCGTCCGAATGGGTGGCTCTGTAAGCCTCGTTCACCGCATTGTACCACTTGTCCAGGAATTTGGCATTGGCGCTGGCAGATGCCGCATAAATCCATACCACCGCATCCAGACGGAATCCGTCCACACCCATATCCACCCATTTTCTGGCCGATTCCACGGTGGACTGGAACGCGCCGGAGTTCTCGCACTCGTCAGGCTTTCCGTAGTTCAAGTCCGGCATACTGGCGTCGAAGCTCGCATAATATGAGGTACTTTCGCCAAAAACGATATCGGCCGCCGTGCTGTTGTCCAGCGGGAAGGGTTTGCCTAACGTAATGACATTAGCACCGGTCTTTCCTCCGTATTTGGTGCCCACGGGCCAGGAATCATCGTTGGAGGTGCGCACCAGGAAGCCCCATTCGGTATCCACATCCAACGTGAGTTCAAAGATATTGGTAGACGTTTCATGCATCCCCAGACTGCCCTTGCTGCCCACGTGAATCCAACGCTTGGCATTGGAAGAATTGGGGGCCGTTACCGCCTCTGTGGTTTCCGTCACGGTCACGTACTTGGTATTGCCCGTCCAGTCCACCTTGAAATGCAGGCGGCCCTTATAACCGATATTGCCGTCTCCCAAGGAAACCCAACCACCCATGCCACCGACGGCTTCAAGAGGATAATCGCCGTTGGATAGTACGTAATAATCCCTATATGGACTGTTCTTAGGGTCGGCCTTCACGCTCTTGAACCATTCCGTGCCTGTGCCGCTGTGGTTGAGGACGTAGTCCATATAAATCTTGATGCCTTTGGCGTGTGCGGCGACGATCAGATTCCTGAAATCGGCTTCCGTGCCGAAAAGCGGATTCAGGGCATTGTAGTCATTGACATCATACCCGTGATAAGAATTCGTGGGGTGCGCCGGCGACAGCCAGATACCCGTCACGCCCAGGCCGTCCAGGTAGTCCAGCTTGTTCTGGATGCCCTTGAAGTCGCCGATTCCGTCGCCGTCACTGTCGGCGAAGGAATAGATGAGGAGCTGGTAGGTCGTGGAAGAGCGCTTGTTGCCGTCGAAGCTGTCGGGGTTCGCCACGACCGTAATGACATGCTTGCCCTTCTGAGATACGGCGACCGTCTCGGTATTCGAGCCCTTGACGGTGATCGACCCGGTGCGGTCTTCACCCAGGTTGTCATCGACCGTCACATCGAGGTTACCCTTGCCAGTACCGGAGGTCTTTCCCAGATGGATCCAGGTGTCGGAAGTCGTGGCCGTCCAGTCCTTCTCGGTAGTGACGTACACAAGCTTGGTCGAGGCATCCACAGCCTCGAAAGCGATGGAGGCGGGATTCACCGTCAGGGTGTCCTGGGGTTCCTGCTTGTTCTTCGTCGGGTCGCAGGAGAAAGTCAGGAAAAGGGCCGCCAAAAGGGGCAGGATGGAGATCAGTTTCCGGTTCATCAGGCTGTCGGATTGAAAATTGGCAGGCCGGGGTCCGGTCAGAGGCCCCGGCCCGAAAAAATTACTTGGTGAGGGTCAGCGTACCCTTGTTCAGGTCGAGCTTGGCCGTGTAAGTGCCAGCCTCAGCGACCTTGCAGTTGTCGTTCACGGCCTGAAGGCGGTTGAGGTCACCGCCCAGGGAATAGTCCCAATTGCCGTTGAAGCGGACCTTCAGTTCGGCATTCTCTCCGAGGGTGACCGTCCCGTTGTAGGTATGGTCCTCCGCATTGAAGGTCAGGACGACGTCGTCCGACCACTCGTTGAAGGAGCCGATCAGGCCCACCTTCTCGACCTTGAGGGCCGTCGCGGTCTTGGACTCGAGGTTCACCGTCCAGAAATACGTGCCTTCGTCGATGGTCATGTTGTCATTGGCGCCCAGGGTGTAGTTCAGCCCGTCGGCCGTGCCGCCGATCCAGGAGCCGTCGTGTCCGAACTTGAACTCCACGGCCGCGTCGCCCTGCTTGTACATGACGAGGGCGCCCTTGAATTCGCCGTCACCCTTGCCCAGGAGCTTCGGAGCCGTATCCAGGTTCCATTCGCTGCCGGAGTAGGCGCCGGGGACGCTGATCTCGGTCTTGTAGGCCGGGGCTTCGCCTTCACCGGTGATGGTACCGGTGCCCTCGTTGAAGTTGAGGGTCACCACCTGGCCGGCCAGGATATCCGGAGCCGCCAGTTCGTCCAGCACGCGCGGGACGATCTGCCCGTCGATGAGGTTGAACTCACGGGTCCACCAAGACGTCGTGGCAATGTCCGACTCGACATACATGCGCAGCTTGCCGCCCTTCGGGGCCGTGACCTTCATGACCCGGCCGTCCGCCGTGAAGCGGTTGTCAGCCACGGCCGAATCCCAGCTGCCGAACGCATCGCCAATACCATAAACTCTGGCCGGCTCGACATTCAGGATGCTGTTCTTGAGGTCGATGTGGACGAGATAGAAGCCTTCCTCGGGGACGACGACGTTTCCGTCATTGTCGTTGGTGAAGCCCTTGTTGGTTTCCAGCGAACCGAACTGGCCGCCGTCCCACGCCTTGGCGCCGTTGAACTTGAAGCCATTGGTGGTGAAGTACCGGATCGTGTAGAACTGGCCGTCCGCCGCTTTCCCTTCGTCCCAGTCCGGCTTGTTGATCACCGGCCAGAGTTCCACGGTCCCTTCGCCCCAACTCCAGTCGCCGAAATCGGTACCGGTCATGTACAGGTGCTCGGGGAACTCCCGGTACTCCTCAATGAGGATCGTCGGCTCGTCACCGTAAGTGAGCGTGATGTTGTAGTTGCCTTCCACACCGATACGGATGTTCTTTCCGCCAGCGGCAAAGGCTTGGCCAAGAACCGGCTGATAGACACCATACACATTTCCTGCCTCATAGGTGCTCTCGGCATTCTCCTCAGGACCGCCGTAACTCTTTGCCCAGTCATGGTCAGCGCGGATCTTGAACTCATCCTGTTCGCGCACGAAGAGGTTCTTGATGGTCCACACGTCGCCCGAGACGTTCTGCAGGTCATAATCCTTTTCCCAGCCGCTGTCCTCCAGGGTGCCGATGACGGACCAGGCTTTCGGTTTCGGCTTCGGCTCGGGCGTTTCACCGGCGTCCGGAGCGACGGACTTGATGACCGTCGCCGTCGCATTCTCCGGATCCAGGATGAGGTCATAGACGCCGTCCTCGGCGACCACGATGTTGCCGCCGTTCTGCGCCACGGCGAATTCCTCGCCCAGCGTGTAGGAATCGACACCCTCGGCATAGCCGAAGTTCACGTCCCAGCCGGCGTCCTTGCGGAACTTCCACTCGTCACCGGCGTTGAAAGGAATGGCCTTGCACACATGGAGGGTACCGTTGGTGACCATTTCCACGTCGCCGCCCCAGCTGTTGAAGGAGCCGATGACGCTCCAGGGGCTCGTCTCGGTATAAGCGGCATACGGGTCGATCACGACGGCCTGCGTCTTGATGATCTTCGCCGTCGCGTTCTCCGGATCCAGGAACAGATCGTAGGCGCCGTCCTCGGCGATGACGATGTTGCCGCCGCCCTGCGCCACGGAGAAGTCCTCGCCCAGCACATAGGACTCGACACCCTCGGCATAACCGAAGTTCACGTCCCAGCCGGCGTCCTTGCGGAACTTGAATTCGTCACCGGCCGCCAGGGTGATGTTCTTGCACACATGGAGGGTACCGTTGGTGACCATCTCCACGTCGCCGCCCCAGCTGTTGAAGGAGCCGATGACGCTCCAGGGGCTCTCCTCCGTATAGGCGGCGTACGGGTCCTCCTGCGGCACGACGCTCTTGATGATCTTCGCCGTCGCGTTCTCCGGATCCAGGATGAAGTCGTACGTGCCGGCCTCGGCGATCACGATGTTGCTGCCGCCCTGGGCCACTTCGAATTCTTCGCCCAGCGTGTAGGAGCTCACGCCTTCGGCATAACCGAAGTTAACATCCCAGGCGCCATCCTTGCGGAACTTCACCTCCGCACCGGCTTCCAGCTCGACGGCCTTCGCCACGTGCAGGGTGCCGTTCGACCACATCTCGTAATCGCCGCCCCAGCCGTTGAACGAACCGATCAGGCCCCAGTCACTCTTCTGCGTGTACCGGGCATACGGGTCGCCGCTGGGCAGGATGATCTCGTAACCGTCAATGATGATGTGGCCGAGGGATTCGATGAAGGATCCGGAGTTCTGGTCGTCCGGCGTCTTCAGGTTCGAGGCCCGGATGGCCATTTCCAGGGAATGCATGGTCCCTTCCTCGCAGCCCAGTTCCTGCAGGGCGCGGGTCAGGTTGGTGGAAGAGACGGTCAGGACTCCGTCCTTGTCCGTCGCGTTCACACGCTTGCTCACGGGTTTCCCGTCGAGGGAAACGATCGCCAGCATGTGATTCAGGATCTTGGGGTTGGTGTTGAGGACGGCAGGGGTGTACTCAGCCGATACGGCGCCATCCACCACCGAGTACCCGACAAGCACCGGTGCAGTGCACTGGGAGGGGTCGAAGATGGCTCTGTCCTCGTCCTTCATGCAGGAGACCAGGCCCAATAACAGCGCGGCTCCTGTCAGTATAATGGAAGCAAATCTTTTCATAATCGTCAGAAGCATCTGTTAATAACCCGGGTTCTGGCCCAGGAGGCTGTTGGTATTGAACTCGGCATCCGGGATGGGGAAGAGTTTCAGGTAGTCGGCAACGGACGTTCCATTATACTCTTCGCCTTTCCAAGTCCATAGATAGGCATTTCCGGTATACTTACCGAAACGGATGAGGTCGCTGCGACGGTAGCACTCCCAGTACAGTTCCCGTCCGCGCTCGTCCAGGAGCTCGTCCAGGGTGTAACTGGTCACATTGCCGAGGCCAGCGCGGGTGCGGACGGCGTTCCAGGCAGCCTTGGCCTCGGACTCCGTCACATTGGAAGCGCCCCGGAGCTGGCATTCGGCCAGCATCAGATATGCGTCAGCGGCACGGAAGATCGGAAAATCCGTCTCCACGAAGGTGGCTCCTTCATAAATGTTGCCCGTGCTGGCCATGTTCGTGAACTTGTGCGCCGTCCAGGCCGTCTTGAAGGAACCGGGATCGTCCATCGTATCCGGATAGTTGTTAGGGCCGCCGTCGAAGATGAATCGGGCGTCTTTGGTCCGGTCGAACTTCTGCAGGAAGGTGGGCGTAACCACGACACCGCCCCAGCCGCCGGAATTCATTCCGAGCCGGTTGCCGGTCTCGGCGTCGCCTTCCTCGTAGGAGCTGCGGATCAGGAACTGGGTCGCACCCCAGGTCTGCGTCTCGCCGGCCTTGGCCTGCACTCCGAAGATGATCTCGTCGGTGCAGCGGTCGTTGTCGGCCATGAACAGTTCCTGGTAGTTCGGATGCAGGGCAGGATAGGCGGCGACGATGGCCTTGCAGGCTTCGGCGGCCTTCGTGTAGTAAGGAGCCGCTTCAGCGCCGGAAAGGTTCAGGTACACCGGAGCGTTCAGGTTCAGCTTGGCCTTGATCATCTGTACGAAACCCTTGTCCACACGGCCGTACTCGGCGTGACGGATATCCGCAAGTCTGTTGGATTGCAGCAGTTCGTCAATCTGGTCCTCCATCCAGTCGATGAGTTCCGGATTCGGGGCAGGGCCCACGGAACCGACACTGGTCTCCTCAGTGGCGAAAGGAACATGCTCATAGCCGAACATATCCACGATATGGAGATAGCTCAGCAGACGCAGGGCCTTCGCTTCGGCGATATACTGCTGGATCTTTTCATTGTCCTTGAACTGGGAGGCTTCGGCCTGGCGGATCAGCTCGTTGCACATGCTGATCTGGTAGTAGCCGCGGGAGAACATGGCACGCACGAACACGTCGGAACGGGTCCATTTCATGTAGTGGAGGAACCGGACGGTCTTGTCGTCCCACACGCAGTGGGCGGCGTCCGTGGTGAGTTCCTGCATATAGAAGAGGGCGCGGATGTACTGGCCGAAACCGTTGTCGATGCCGTCGATGTCGCCGGAGTTCTCACCGGCGGAGCCGGAGACGGCCAGGCCGATGTAGCACTTGGCCAGGACCTGTTCGTACTGTTCGACCCCCGTCAGGACATCGGCAGGCAGCACCACGTCGTCATCCACAGGCTCGATGTCCAGGTCCTTGACGCAGGAGGTGGCGGAAAGAAGGGCTGCGGCCATCACCGCAAGAATGCTTATATACTTTTTCATGGTCATATCCTCCTGATATTAGAAGTTGAACTTCACGCCCGCCACATAGTTGCGCGGACGGGGATAGATGTTGGAGTCGATGCCGCCGAAAACTTCCGGGTCCACGCCCGTGTAACGGGTGAGGGTAAGAACGTTTTGCACGGTGCAGAACAGATTCAGGGACGCATTGCGCTCCGCCAGCTTGAAGAGCTTCGGGATCGTGTATCCCAGCGTGACGTTGTCCAGCTTGAAGAAGGACGCGTTCTCGATGAAGAAGTCGCTGAAGTACAGGTTGTCGCTGTTGTAGAACGGATCCTGCAGGACGCCGGAGATGCGGTTGGCCGTGAAGTTGTTGGTCCACAGGTCACCCATGTAGCTGAACTGGGACCTGTTGTTGTTGTACACGTAGTTGCCTATGTTCGCGTGGGCCGAGGCGGCCAGCGTCCAGTTCTTCCAGTTGAAGTTCGTATTGAAGCCGAAGGTGAAGTCCGGGGCCGGTTTCTGGTAGCAGTACATGTCGTCCTCGTTCACCTTTCCGTCTTCGTTACGGTCCACGAACAGGCCGGCGATGGGATGGCCCTGCGCGTCATATACCTGCTGGTACACGTAGAAGGTCTGCACGGGCTCCCCGACCATGAAACGCTGGATGGTGTTGCCCACGGCGCCGGAGATGCCGCCCGTGGCGACGCCCTTGTACTCGGCGGAGTCATAGGCCGTCAGCTTCGTGACTCTGTTCTTGTTGTAGGCCACGTTGAAGCCGATCTGCCAGAACAAGTCCTTCTGCTGGAGGGCAATGTAGGTCAGATCCAGCTCGATGCCCTTGTTCACCAGCGTACCGATGTTGGCCACCAGCTCGTTCCTGAGGTTGGCACCCGCGGGAATCGGCGTCTTGTTCAGAAGGTCCGTGGTCTTGCGGTAGTACACATCCAGGTTCGCGGTGAGGCGGTCACCCCAGAAGCCCAGGTCCACGCCCGCATTGTAGGTCGTGGTGGTTTCCCACTTGAGGTCCGCGTTGTAGCCCTGCGGAGTAATCGGCACAATCCGGCGGTCGCCGAAATAGTACATACTGGCATCCTGGCTGAAGATGTAGGTCGGCAGCGAGGGATAGTCGCCCGCATTGACTTCCTGCTGGCCGGTCTGGCCCCAGGAGAGCCGCAGCTTGGCGGTGGTGACCGCCTCCACGCCTTTCAGGAAGTCCTCGTTCTTGGCATTCCAGGCCAGGGCCACGGACGGGAAGATACCCCACTTGTTGTTGACGAACCGGGAGGTGCCGTCGGCACGGACCGTCGCGGTGAGGAGGTATTTGCCGTCGAAGGAATAATTGGCACGGCCATAGAACGAAATCAGACGGTACAGGAAGTCATAGTCGTCGGCTTCGGAAAAGACCTCTTTCCCGTCGGCGGAAGTGGTCTCGCCCCAGCTGTGCACCTTGAATTCCTGCCAGGAGTAACCGGCCATGGCCCCGATGTTGTGCCTGCCCAGTTCCTTGTTGTAGTTGGCATAGAGCTCCAGGGTCTTGTCGGTGCGGCCCTCATTCCAGGGATGGTTGGAACCCAGGCCATAATGGGCCTGGTCGTGATAGGACTGCTCGGCACCGGCCGCCACATAGCTCAAACCACTGGAGCTGGAAGCGTCCAGACCCAGATTGAGGTGCAGGTGCAGGTCCTCGAAGCCGTGGACGGCGTAGTCGATCTGCGCGTTGCCGATGAAGCGGAGCGCGTCATTCTCGTTCGAGTACTCGTCCAGGGCCGCCACGGGGTTCATCGTGGACAGCTGGGCCGTGCCGCCCTCGTTGTTCTTGATGGTGTAGTAACCGTTCACACCGTTGACGTCATAGATGGGCTGCGTGGGGTTGAACACGGCAGCGGCACCGATGGCGCCCGTATTGGCATAACGCGTGTGCATGTAGGTCTCCTTGGCGCTAAGGTCCAGCTTCAGGTGCTTGTCCAGGAAGGAAGGATTGAGGTTGACGGCCACGTTGGCGCGCCGCATGCCGGAAGTCTTGAGGGTGCCTTCCTGGGAAAGGACGCCGCCTGATACGCGGTAAGGTACGTAAACCTCCTTGCCCAGCTTGATGTTGCCGGTAACACCCAAGTTCCCTTCATAGGTCTTGCCCAGCTGATAGATGGCCTTTTGCCAGTCCGTATTCTCCTTGCCCAGATTGGCCGTGGCCGCGGCGCGGTCCTTCTCGTTGCCCAGGCGGGTGGCGATGTAACCGTTCTCGCCCAGCATCACGTCGCGCAGCTGGTCGCCGGTGAGCATGGACAGATAGCGCGTATTCTGGCTCACGGATGTCGTGAAGTCCGCATTGACATGCGGAATCGTGCCGTCCGACCGCTTGCCGGTCTTGGTGGTGATGATGATGACGCCGTTGGATGCACGGGAACCGTAGATGGCGGTCGCGGAAGCGTCTTTCAGGACGGTGAAGCTCTCGATGTCATCCGGGTTGATGGACGAGAGCGGGTCGGACATGCCTCCGACGCCGTGCGTACCTACCGGCAGACCATCGACGATGATGAGCGGGTCGTTGCTGGCAGTCAGGGAAGATCCGCCACGGATCCGGATGGTGGAAGCGGAACCCGGCGCACCGTCGCCGGCCGTCACCACCACGCCGCCCGCCTTGCCGGCGAGCAGCTGCGAAGGAGACGAGGCGATACCCTTGTTCACCTGGTCGGCACGGACCGTGGAGACCGAACCGGTCATGTCCGTCTTCTTCACGGTACCGTAGCCGATCACGACGACATCGTCCAGGAACTCGGTGTCCTCCACGAGCGTGATGGTGCCCGGAACCTCGGAGGCCTTGAAAGTCAGCGTGCCATAGCCGATGCAGCTGACCTCGATGATGGCATCTCCGTTCGGGACGGTGAGCGTGTAGTCGCCGTCGATCCCGGTGGAGGTACCGTTGGACGTGCCTTGCTGCAGCACGGCGGCACCGATCACCGGTCCCTGGGCATCGACCACAACACCCTTGACCGTATATCCGCCTTGGGCGAATACGGTCGCGCAGGCTGTCAGAAGCACTGCGATTGCGGTTAATAACCTTTTCATTAGCGTGTAGTTAGTAGTTATTTTGTTAGGTATTCATTTCTTGGTATCCACGAGCCGGACGCACACCGCGCCGAGGACGAGGAATACGCCGGCGGCGAGCAGCATGGCCGGCTGGCTCCCGCCGAGAAGGCTGAGCACCAGTCCGCCAGTGGCCGCCGCGACGATCTGCGGCAGGCAGATGGTGCAGTTGAAAAGACCCAGGTAGGAGCCCATGTAGGGGCTTCCCTCCAGGGCGTTCGTGAGAAGGGTGAACGGCAGGGCGAGCATCGCGGCCCAGGCAAAGCCGATCAGGAAGAAGCTCAGGAAGAGCATGTACTGGTTGTGGATGAACATGACCGAGGCAAAGCCCGCGGCGCCGATGAGGAGACTCACCACGTAGGCCAGTTTGATGCTCTTGAAACGCGGCAGTACGGCGGCCCAGAGGATGGAGCCCACGGCCTGCACGGCGAACAGCACGCCCACCCAGTTGCCCGCGGCCTGGAAGCCGGCGGTGGAGGCGGCGCCCGCGGCGCTCATGTCCACGCCCCAGCAGTTCTCGGCCACGGCCCCGTTCGTATAGGTCCACATGTACAGGAAAGCGGCCCAGCAGAAGAACTGCACGAGGCCCACGGTCCAGAAGGTCTTCGGGGCTTCCGCCAGCAGGCGGATCAGGCCCTTGTCGGATTTCGCCTCCTGCTTCTGCAGGTCGATGCCGTGGAACTCGGCATATTCCTTCGGAGGCATTTCCTTCACGCGCAGGAAGGTATAGAGGACGCACAGGATAAGGATGGCGGCACCGCAGTAGAAGGAATAGATCACGCTGTCGGGGACAACGCCTTCCGGCGCCTCATTGGCGATGCCGATCCAGGTGAAGAAAATCGGGAACAGGTAGCCCACCAGGGAGCCCGCGTTGCACAGGAAACTCTGGATGGAATAGGCGGTGGTCTTCTGCTCCTCGTTCACCATGTCACCGACCATCATCTTGAAGGGCTGCATCGCGACGTTGATGGAGGTGTCCAGGAAGATCAGGGAGAACAGGCCGAACCACATCGCCATGTTCAGGCCCAGGAACAGCCGGGCGGAGAAGTGCAGCGAGCCCGCATTCGGGAGGAACAGCATCACCAGGACGGCCACGATGGCGCCCACGATGAGGTAGGGCTTGCGGCGGCCCATCCGGGTCCAGGTCCGGTCGGACCACTTGCCGATGAGGGGCTGGACGATCATGCCCATCAGCGGAGGGAGGATCCAGAACCAGGAGAGCTGGTGCGGATCCGCGCCGAGGGTGGCGAAGATGCGGCTGATATTGGCGCTCTGCAGGGCGTACGCGATCTGGACCCCGAAAAAGCCGAAGCTCAGGTCCACCATCTGCCTGAAAGTCAAGTTGCGTTTCGTACTCATAGCGTTACCATTTCTGCGGTTTGGTGCATGCAAAAGTAAATTCTTTTTCCGGCAATTCCCTACGGGAATGGGCCGACCCCGCCGTTTTGTCGGACGGGCGGTGCATTTTTCGGGACGAATGGACTTCGCAATTTGCACAAATCCTGCGTATTTTGTATTTTAGCAGGAAATATGGAACGGATTCGGACATCCTGGCTCATTCACGGATTCGCGGTGCTGCACGCCGTGGTGACCATCGTGTGCACCCTCGCCGGCATCCCGGACTCGCTCATTCTCACGGCCCTGACGATGCTTCTCACCGTGCTCATCTGCCAGCGGCGGAGCCTCACGGTGGAATTCACCGCCATCTGCGTCATCCTCGTGAACATCCTGGGGTATGCCTTGGGAAACGTGGGCGCAGAGGTGTTCAACTTCCCTTCCAGCCTGCTCAACCACGCCCTGGCCACGTTCCTCACCACGGAAATCCTGGGATGGTCCCTCGCCCTCTTCGCCCGGGCCTACCGCATCCCCACCGGGCAGCGGACGGGCTGGAAGGAGAGTCTGGGATGGCTCATTTTCGCGGTCATCGTGGTGTTCGCCCTGAGAATCTTCATCGAAGTGTTCGTCTTCCGGAAGGGCCCCTTCCAGGGAGTGGACAGTCTCCACGAATTCCGCCTGTTCCTGGGGAATTCCCTCGTCATGCTGCTGCTGTTCATCGCGACGCTGCTCTTCGTGCGCTCCGGACATGACAAGCACTACAGCCTGGACGTCGCCACCATCGGCACGACCCTTTTCATCGGCCTTTCCAGCATCCTCGCCGCCCTCCTGCATACCTTCGGCCTTCCCTTCCACTGGAATCCCGGGCTGGATACGGCGGCCCTGTCGCGGAACACGGTCATCGCCCTCCTGGTGGAGATGACGGTCTTCGGCCTGGTGTACCTGGTGGAATACGCGGTGAACATCCGCCGGGAACTGGCCTCCCAGCGGGAGAAACGGCACCTCGCCGAATACCGCTACATGGCCCTGAAGAACCAGGTGAATCCCCATTTCCTGTTCAACTCCCTGAACATCCTGGACTCCGTGATCCAGGAGGGAGAGAAGGAGGAGGCCAGCCGGTATGTCCACAAACTCGCCGGCATCTACCGCTACATGCTCCAGCACGACGGCAGCAAACTCGTGCGCCTGAGCGAGGAGGACACCTTCGTCACGATGTACTACGACCTCCTGAAAATCCGCTTCCCGGAAGGCCTTTCCGTGGACAAAGGAATCCGGGAGGAGGATTTCGCCCGGATGGTCGTTCCCTGCGCCCTGCAACTTCTCGTGGAGAATATCACCAAGCACAACGCCATCTCCGCCGCGCACCCCGTGCTGATCCGGGTGCGCACCGACGGTGAATTCCTCACCCTGGAGAACAACCGCATTCCCCGGACATCCCCGCCGCCATCCACCGGCCTCGGGCTCCCTTATATCCGTAAACAGTATCTGGACATTTCCGGAAAGGACATCCTCGTCGAGGAAACCCCGGACCGGTTCCTTGTCCGCATTCCCCTTCTGTGATGTTTATGAAAGCCCTGATCGTTGAAGATGAACCGCGCGCACAGCGCATGCTGGAGAACCTCCTCCGCACCCATTTCCCCGAGATCCACGTCATCGGCGCCACCGCCTCCGTGCAGGAGACCCTGGGCTGGCTGTCCCGGAACAAGGTCGACGTCATCTTCATGGACGTCGAACTGCAGGACGGCAACTGTTTCGACATCTTTGCGGCCGGTCCCGTGGACGCCCAGGTCGTCATGACTACGGCCTACGACAATTACGCCGTGAAGGCCTTCGAAGTGAACTCGGTGGACTATCTCCTGAAACCGGTGGAGGTGGATGACCTGAGACGGGCCGTGGAGCGCGTCAAGGAGCGGCTCGCCGCCCCGGCGCCCGTGGATTTCTCGAAAGTGCTTGAGGCCTTCCGGCAGGCGCAGGCCCCGGAGGAGACGGCGTACGGCCCGATTCCGGGCCAGCCCGCCCGGGAAAAGTTCCTCATCCGCCTCAACGACCGGATCGTCCCGGTGCGCACGGACGAGATCGCCTGCTTCTATTCGGAGGCGAAGAACACCTACATCGTCACGCGGGCGGGACGCACCTTCGTTCTGGACGATTCCCTGGACAGCCTTGAGGGCTCCCTGGACCCGAAATCCTTCTTCCGCATCTCGCGCGGAACCATCATCGCGGAAAGCGTCATCGACACCGTGTCCAAACTCCTCGGCGGCCGCCTCAGGATCTCCCTCAAACCCGGCATCCGGGTCGATGCGGACCTCGTCGTCTCCCGCGCCCGCGCCGACGCCTTCCTGGACTGGCTGCAGGGGTAAGCTTCCTGGTTTCTCCTCCGTCATTCCCGGCCCCGACCGGGAATCTCCCCATCCTGGCTTTATCCGCTCACGAAACAGAGCAGGCTTTCAGGACCGCATCCTTGTACTTGCGGGAAATGGGAAGTTCGATGTCATTGACGTAGAGGAGGTCCCCATCGACCCGGGTGATTGCCTCCTTGTTGACGAGGTAGGACCGATGGATGCGGAGGAAATGGGGCCTCAGGATGGCTTCCCACTGGGAGATGGGGGTCTTGTTCCGGAAGAGGCGGTCGCCGGTCGCGATGACGGTGGTGATGTCGTCGTTGGATTCGACGTACAGGATTTCCTCCAGCGGGAGCGTCACCGGTTTCCGGTCCGATGTGAACGTGATGGGGGCCGGACGGGAGGGGCGCGTCCGGTCCAACCAAGAGTCGAAGAAATAGCCACCGGCCGCGAGCGATGTCAGGATGATGGCGATGAAAACGGGATTGGTCAGGATGTGGGGAATGTCCGGCCATTCCAGGACCCAGACCGGCAGGTTCACCCGGAAAGTGAGGATGATGTAATGAGCAATCAGGAACAGAAGCATTTCCCCGACCAGGATTCCAAACGTGACGAAGACCGTGTCCTTGACGCCCTTCACCTTCGGGAAAAAGTACTTGGCTGCCAATGCGCCGGGGAGGAACATCGACCCGATGAACAGCGCTTCCAGGAAACTGTAACCGACGCTGGTGAGGACAACCGCCACCAGCAGGATGGAAACCACCCAATAGGATATGACCAGAAAACGTTTCATCGGACTGATGCAAAAATAGCATAAAAAACGAATTTCCAGCGGAGCCCGGGTGCGAAAAGGGGGATTTGACATTTCATCGTGGGGTTTCGGTTTGGGGAAAGGGCGGCCAACCCTTACCTTTGGCCCAGAATGTCAAATCCATTAAAACTGTTGTCCCATGTTTAAAGTATTCATGCAAGGAGGTGCCGGATACATGACCATCCTCACCGTCCTCCTGGTCGCCGTCTTTTTCGCCGCTTGGAAAGCCCCCCGCTGGGTCAAGGAAATCGGATCCTTCGCCCTGGTTTTCGGATTCCTGACATACCTTATCGGCCTGTGCCAGATGTTCCAGGCCTTGCAGCAGGTTTCCATGGACCAGGGAGACGGGGTAAGGGGCATTTTCGACCTGATTTCGCCCGGCGTTTTCTTCGGCGGGATGAAAGTCGGCCTGATCCCTGTCTTCTACGGTATCATCATCTATCTGCTTTCCCTCATCGTCCGGATTGTCAAGAAGCCGCGACTGTAAGTACGACGCTCACGTCTGAGGTGCCATTTGAGCACCACAAAAGTGCTCCGGACGGCGAAACACGATATCTGCAAGAAAATGCGTATCTTTGCAAGTTATGAAGAACATCCGCAACTTTTGCATCATTGCGCATATCGACCATGGAAAAAGCACGCTGGCGGACCGGCTGCTGGAACTGACGCGTACGCTCAGCGACCGGGAGATGGAGAACCAGGTGCTGGACGACATGGACCTGGAGCGGGAGAAGGGCATCACCATCAAGAGCCACGCGATCCAGATGGAGTACACCCGCGGCGGGGAGACCTACCGGCTGAACCTCATCGACACCCCCGGCCACGTGGACTTCAGCTATGAGGTGTCGCGAAGCATCGCCTCCTGCGAAGGGGCGCTGCTCGTGGTGGACGCTTCCCAGGGTATCCAGGCGCAGACGATTTCCAACCTGTACCAGGCCATCGACCACGGGCTGGAGATTATCCCGGTGCTGAACAAGATCGACATGGATTCCGCGCAGCCGGAACTGGTGACGGACCAGGTGTGCGACCTGCTGGGCTGCGACCCGGAGGACGTGTACCGCGTCTCCGCCCGCACGGGTGAGGGCGTACCGGCCGTGCTGGACGCCATCGTGGACAAGGTCCCGGCCCCGAAGGGGGATCCGGAAGCGCCCCTGCAGGCCCTCATCTTCGACTCCGTGTTCAATTCCTTCCGCGGCATCATCGCCTATTTCAAGGTCGTGAACGGCACGATCCGCAAGGGCGACAAGGTGAAGTTTTTCAATACCGGCAAGGAATACGAGGCCGAGGAAATCGGCAATCTCAAGCTCAAGCTGAACCCCACGGGCGAGGTGCGCACCGGCGACGTGGGCTATATCATCTCCGGCATCAAGGCCGCCGTGGAAGTGAAGGTGGGCGATACCATCACGCACGTGGACAACCCTTGTTCCCAGGCGATTGCGGGATTCGAGGAGGTGAAGCCGATGGTCTTCGCGGGCCTGTATCCGGTCGATGCCTCCAAGTTCGAGGAACTCCGCGCTACGCTGGAGAAGTTCCAACTCAACGACGCCTCCTTCGTCTATGAGCCCGAGAGCTCGCTGGCCCTCGGATTCGGTTTCCGCTGCGGCTTCCTGGGTTTGCTGCACCTCGAGATCGTGCAGGAACGCCTGTTCCGGGAATTCAACATGGACGTGATCACCACCGTCCCGAACGTGTCCTACAAGGTCTATACGACCAAGGGCGAGGTGGTCGATGTCCACAATCCCTCCGGCCTCCCGCCGCAGACCCTCATCGACCATATCGAAGAGCCCTATATCCGCGCCCAGATCATCTCCAAGTCCGATTTCTACGGCCCCATCATGAAACTGTGCATGGACAAGCGGGGCACCCTCATCGGCCAGCACTACCTGACCACCGACCGGGTGGAACTGAACTACGACATGCCCCTGTCGGAGGTGGTCTTCGACTTCTACGACAAGCTCAAGTCCATCTCCAAGGGCTACGCCTCTTTCGATTACCACGTCACGGAGTTCCGTCCGGCGCGGCTCGTGAAACTGGACATCCTCCTGAACGGAGACCCGGCCGACGCCCTCTCCACCCTCATCCACGAGGACCACGCCTACGACTTCGGCCGCAAGATCTGCCTGAAACTCAAGGAACTCATCCCGCGCCAGCAGTTCGACATCGCCGTCCAGGCGGCGATCGGCGCGAAGATCATCGCCCGCGAAACGGTCCGCCAGGTGCGCAAGGACGTGACGGCCAAGTGCTACGGCGGCGACGTCACCCGTAAGCGCAAACTCCTCGAGAAGCAGAAGGAAGGCAAGAAGCGGATGCGCCAGATCGGTACCGTCCAGGTGCCCCAGAGTGCGTTCATGGCGGTGTTGAAACTCGACTGATGAAAACCGTCGCCCTGCTCATCTATGCCGAGGCCTCCGAGGCCGTCGTCGCCGAGTGCCGGCGGCAGATCGGCACGATTCCCGAGGACGAGTTCACGTTCGAGGTTTTCGTGAACCCGGACCTGGACGCCGCCTGGCGCGAAGCGGGCGAGAAGGACTTCTACATCTGGGTCCACGGGCTCGTGACGCCGGTGGACGGCGCCATCTACAGCCTGCTGGACAATTCCTCCTTCCTGGGTGACCGGGCCCTTCTGGTGGGCACCGTGCAGGATGGGGAAGGGAACATCGTCAGCGGCGGTTTCGGCCGCGGACGGCGCCTCCTGCAGCCGGATCCGGTGATTCCCGTGGCCTGCAAGATGTTCGACGGGCTGTTTGCCCTCATCCCGTCCGTGGTGTACAGGCGCATCGGCCTGCTGGGCGGGCGCTACCGCGGCCAGCTCGCCGGCTTCGACTATGCGATCCGGGCCCGCAAGGCCGGGTATCCCAGCGTCATTGCCCCGGGCATCACCTGCACCTGTCCGGTGCGTCCCGATCCGGACCGCACCCTCGGCTCGGACTTCCTGCTGGACCTCCGCACCAAGGGACCTTTCGTCGCCGTCTGGTTCTTCCTCCGCAGTGCCTTCCGGCGTTTCGTGATCCATAACATCTCTATGTATGAATAAGTTCCGTGCCGCCATCGCTTCGATGCGGCTCCGTACCCTGCCGCTGTCCGCGGGCGGCGTCCTGCTGGGCATCCTCCTTGCCACGGCCGATTTCCGCGTGAATGTCTGGGTGGCCCTCCTGATCATCCTCACGACCGTCTGCCTCCAGATCCTGTCCAACCTTTCCAACGAACTGGGCGACGTCCTGCACGGGACGGACACGGCGGACCGCCAGGGCCCGCAGTACGGACTCAACGGGGGCGTCCTGACCATCGGGGAGATGAAAGGGCTCATCGCCCTGTTCGTAGGCCTGTGCATCGTTTCCGGCACGGCAATGACCCTGGTTTCGTTCGGCACGCTGTGGGACATGACGTCCATCCTGGTGCTGCTCCTCGGCGCCGCCGCCATCATGGGCGCGATGAAATACACCCTCGGCCGGAACCCGTACGGATACCGCGGGCTCGGGGACCTCTATGTGTTCCTGTTTTTCGGCATCGTGGCCGTGCTCGGGGCCTATTTCGTGGCCAGCCACACCCTGTTCTGGCGACTGCTCCTGCCCGGGGCCGCCGTGGGCTGCTTCTCCATCGGCGTCCTGAATGTGAATAACATCCGCGACATGGAAACCGACGCCGCGAACCGCGTCACCGTGGCGATCCGCCTGGGTGAAAGGAAGGCGAAAATCTACCAGACCGTCCTGATTGTCCTGGGATGGGTCTTCATGCTGGTTTACTGCCAGTTACGGATGTTCTCCTGGTGGCACTACCTCTTTGTGGCCACCCTGCCGCTGTTCGTGCTGCATCTCCGCGGCGTCTGGCAGCGTACCGGCAAGGCGCTCGACCCGATGCTCCCCCTCCTCGTCATCGCCACCTTCCTCTTCTGCCTGCTCGCAGGCTTGGGGTTCTGCGCGCATCTGTTCTAGAGTCAATACCCGTACCGCTTGCGGTAGGCCACAAGGAGGCTGACGCAGAGGATGAGGCAGCACAGGTCGGCCGCGTCCACGGCGAGCCAGATGCCGTCGCCGCCCATGACGGCGGGCAGCAGGAAGACGAAGCCCAGTTCGAACACGAGATTCCGGATGAAGGATACGGTCGCCGACACCTTCCCGTTCCCGAGCCCCGTGAACCAGGCCGATGTGAACAGGTTCACCCCGGCGATGAAGAAGCTGATCATATACAGCCGGATCGCATGTTTCGTCAGGGCCGACAGTTCCGGATCGTAGCCCACGAACAGCCGCGCCGCCGGTCCGGCGGATATCTCCGACACCAGCGTCATCAAGGCACCGAGCACCAGCAGGAGGATGAGGGAATGCCGCAGCAAACTCCTCAGTTCCTTCGTATTACCGGCTCCGTAATTATAGCCGATGATGGGCGTCACCGTGATGTTGTACCCGAAGAAAACGGCGGCGAAAATATAGCCGTAATACAGGAGGACCGAATAGGCCGCCACCCCGTTCTCGCCCATCATCCTGAGGAGCTGGAGATTGTAGCAGATGGCGAGGACGTTGAAAGAGATATTGCCCACGTACTCGGACAGTCCGTTGCTGGAGGCCTGCAGGAGGGGTTCCCGTTCCATCTTCCCGGGCACCATCCGCAGCGAGCTGCGGTTGTGACGGCTGGAAAAATACCATAGCGGGAAGAAGCCGCCCACGCAGCAGGCCAGCATCGACGCGGCCGCCGCCCCGGCCAGCCCCCAATGGAAGACGACGATGAAAAGGGCGTCGAGGGCCATGTTCGTGACCGCGCAGACGATGGACATGAGCGTCCCCAGCTGCGGCCGTTCCGCCGTCATGTAAAAGGACTGGAAACACATCTGCAGCATGAAGGCCGGAAGGCCGATGGTACAGATGGAACCGTATATCACACAAAGTCTTACCGTCTCCCCCTCCGCGCCCAGCAGCCGGGCCAGCGGCTCCATGAAAAGGAGCAGCGGCACCATGAAGACCAGCGACAGGACGATCGTGAAACGGATGAGCATGGAGAAGATGACATCTGCCCGGTAACAGTCGCCCTGGCCCATCGTCTGCGACACCAGCGCCGCCCCGCCGGTGCCGATCATCAGCCCCAGCGCCCCCACGATCATCACCGCCGGCCAGATGATATTGAGCGCCGCAAAGGCCGACGTCCCCACGAAATTGGACACGAACAGCCCGTCCACCACGCTGTATATGCTCCCCACGAGCATCATCAGGATGCTCGGCACCGACGACCACACCAGCCGCCTGTATCCGTAATGTCCCTGCAGCGCGATTTCCATGGGGCTGCAAAGATAGCATTTTTATTCGGCCTGCTGGTTTATTTTTTGCAGGATACCGACTTCGGCATGATGACCCTTCGGGACCGCATATCACTGACATGGCGCTATGGGAAAGGCCTTTTCCTGATAGGTGCGGTGTATAACCTGGTGTGCGCCGGATTCCAGTCCGGCGGTTTTTCCTACACGTTTATGGTGGATTCCTTCATCATAAAGACTGTAGTCACGGCCATCACGCTATTCCTGATGAAGCAGTTCAGCGACCGGGATGCCATCTTCTTCTACATCAATCTGGGACTTTCACGAAGGAAACTGCTTGCCAGCGTTATCGTCATCGACTTTTTGGTACTCGCCATCCTCATGGCCATCATGCATCTGATCTATGGATAAGCATCGGCTCATCGTGGACAGCGTGGTGGTCCGCTTCGGTCAGAAGACGGTCCTGAGCGGCGGGTACATCACCTCCGAAACAGGAATGGTCACCGGTCTTCTGGGCCGCAACGGTGCCGGCAAATCCTGCATGTTCCGGGCCCTGATGGGCGGCTTGAAGGTGGAGAATGTCATGGTAAGCATCGACGGGAAACCCGTAGATCGCAGGAAGATCGGCTATTCCATCAAATATCTTCCCCAAGGCCGGCTGATTCCCGAAGGGATGAAGCTGCACCGGGCGTTCGACCTCTATGGCGTAAACTACTGGACCTTCGTGAATCGCGCTCCCCAGTTCTCCCGGCACTATGATTCGCCCCTCTATGAACTCTCCGGAGGTGAAGCCCGCCTGGCGGAACTGTACCTGGTGCTGCTGAGCGACGCTCCTTTCTACATCCTGGACGAACCGTTCACACAGGTCGATCCGGTGAATATCGACGAAGTCAAGGCACTGATCCGGGAACGGAGCGAAGATCATGGCATCATCGTCACGGACCATAACTACGACGCCCTCTCTTCTGTGGCGGACAACCTTTTCGTGATTGCCGACGGCTATACCAGCCCGGTCCATTGCCGGGAGGACCTGGTCCGGCACGGCTATCTGCGGGCGGAGGAATAGCGCTGTCTTGTCTTAAAGGCCAGACTGTAACTCCCTTTCAATCAGCGGCAGGAGGTCCTCGTCGGCGGGAAGCCAGCGGACGGAGGAGAGTTCGGAAGCGGACAGCCAGCGGGCGGCTTCATGTTCGTTCAGGTGCAGGGCTTCGCCTTCCAGCGAACACATAAAGCAATGCAGGGTCAGGTGGAAGGCGGGATAATCCCACTCCACGGTGCGGAGGAAAGAGTCGATGTGGATGTCGGCAGAGAGTTCCTCCCGGATTTCCCGTACGAGAGCGGCTTCACGGGTTTCCCCCGGCTCCATCTTCCCGCCCGGGAACTCCCACCAGTCCTTCCAGTCGCCGTACCCCCGCTGTGTCGCGAAGATGCGATCTCCCTTGCGGATGATAGCCGCGACGACCTCAATGCGCTTGTGAGGAGTTTCCGGCACAGGAACGGCTTTCCCTTTTGCATCAGGGGCCGTTTGCGCCGCCGCACGGCTGCGGCTCACGAGGATCACGCCGCCCACGATGAGCACCGTGGCGAGGCATTTCTGCCAGGTGAGGGTATCCAGGCCGGCCCAGATGCTCACGACGGCCGCGATGATGGGCTGCAGGTAGGAATACATGCTCACCAGCGTGGGCCGTAAGTGTTTCTGGCCCACGGGGATGAGGAAATACGCCACGAAAGTGGCGAAGAAGACCAGGTAACCGATCTCCCAGCGGACATTTACCGGAATCGCCGCATAGTCCGTCTCCACAAGCCCCTTCGCCGAAAACGGCAGGGCGAGCAGCAGGCAGAAAAGAAACGCCCACTTCATGAAGGTCACGACGCTGTATTTGGCGATGAGCGGCCGGAACTTTCCCAGATACAGGGCGAAAGTGAGGCTGTTCACCAGCAACAGGATGATACCCAACGGTTTGCTGGTCGATGCGCCCCCGGCATGGACCGAATTCAGGATCAGGAAGATGACGCCGGCCAGGCTCAGGGCCACGCCGCCCGCCTTCTTTCCGGTAATGGGTTCTTTCAGGAAAATATACGCGAAGAACATCGTGAACACCGGTCCCAGCGTACTCAGGATGGCCGTGTCGATAGCCGTCGCCATGGGAATGGCCAGGAGGAAGGCCATCTGCGTCAGGAACAGGCCGAAGAACCCGGCGAGGGCGATCTTCGGCAAGTCCCCCTTCTCCACTTTCTCCCGGGGCATCAGGAGGGACAGCAGCCAGAACAGGGCCGACGCCCCCAGCGCCCGGAAGGTGAAAAGCACCACGGGCGACACGGCCTCCGAATTCGCAATGTCCTTGCAGAAGACGATGTTCAGGCCGAAAATCGTATAGGCCCCCAGCGCAGCGAGGTGACCGGTCAGTTTTCCCGTATCCATCGGCATCCAAAAAAAATCGCGGGCAAAGATACGACTTTCCCCGCGATTTGCAATCGTTTCCGTTCCGCCACCCGGGCGTCAGATTTTCCCGAAGGCCTGGTCCAGGTCGGCGATCAGGTCATCCACATGCTCCGTGCCGATGGACAGGCGGATGGTGCTCTGGAAGATTCCCTGGTCCGCCAGTTCGGCCTCCGTGAGTTGGGAATGCGTCGTCGTGGCAGGATGGATGACCAGGGACTTCACGTCGGCCACATTGGCCAGGAGGGAAAAGATTTCCAGCGAGTCGATGAACCGGTAGGCCTCCTCCTTTCCGCCCTTGATCTCGAACGTGAAGATGGACCCGCCTCCGTCCGGAAAATACCGCTGGTAAAGGGCATGGTCGGGATGGCCGGGGAGCGAGGGATGATTGACCTTCGCCACCTTGGGGTGCCGGGACAGGTATTCCACGACCTTCAGGGCATTGGCGACATGGCGCTCCACCCGCAGGGACAGGGTTTCCACGCCCTGCAGGAAGATGAAGGCACTCACCGGAGAAAGGGTGGCACCGGTATCCCGGAGCAGGATGGCCCGGGCCCGGGTGATGTAGGCGGCCGGCCCGACGGCGTCGGCAAAGACAATCCCGTGGTAACTGTAGTCGGGCTCCGTGAACTGCGGGAACTTGCCGGAGGCCTTCCAATCGAACTTGCCGGAGTCCACGATGACTCCGCCGATGGTCGTTCCGTGTCCACCGATGAACTTGGTGGCGGAGTGGACGACGATGTCGGCACCGTGTTCGATGGGCCTCAGCAGGAAGGGCGTCGCGAAGGTATTGTCGATCACCAGCGGGATCCGGTGCCGATGGGCGATGTCCGCAACGGCTTCGATGTCGATGAGGTTGGAATTCGGGTTGCCGAAGGATTCGATGAAGATCAGTTTGGTCTCGGGACGGATGGCCTTCTCGAAATTCGACAGGTCGGACGGGTCCACGAAAGTGGTCGTCACCCCGTAGGGGACCAGTGTGTGCTCGAGCAGGTCATACGTGCCGCCATAGATGGTCTTGGCCGATACGACATGGTCGCCCGCGCGGGTGATGTTCAGGATGGCGTATGTGACGGCAGCCGCGCCGGAAGCGACGGCCAGGGCGCCCACGCCTCCTTCCAGGGCTGCGATCCGCTGCTCCAGGACGTCCTGCGTGGAGTTCGTCAGGCGGCTGTAGATATTGCCGGGATCGGTGAGGCCGAAGCGCGCGGCGGCGTGCTCGGAATTATGGAAGACATAGGAGGAAGTGAGGTAGATGGGGACGGCGCGGGCGTCGGATGCCGGATCCGGATGCTCCTGACCCACATGGAGCTGAAGGGTTTCGAAGTGGAGTTTGTGCGTGCTCATGATCAGTTCGTTTTATTTCTGTCTGCAAAGGTAGAGCACGCAGACATTTCAAACAAGAAAACGCAAAAATTAGCAGGAATCCTCCAAAAATCAGTATATTTGTAGAAGAATCAATTATCGAGACCTCTTTGAGGTCCCTTTAACAGAAGAATCCACCATGACCGAGTCCCTGGACAAAACCGACATCGCCATCCTGCGCATCCTGCAGGAGAATGCCCGCATCACCGTCAAGGACCTCGCCCTGAAGGTCCACCTCTCCCCTACACCCGTTTTCGAGCGGATGCGCCGGCTGGAGTCCGGCGGCTATATCCAGCGCTATACGGCCGTCCTGAGCCCAGCGCGCCTGGGACGCGGCTTCACCGTCTTCTGCAGCGTTCGGCTCCGCCGCATGGGCAAGGATATCGCCCACGACTTCGTATCCCGCGTCCGGGACATCCCCGAAGTGGCGGAATGCTACAACATCTCCGGGGACTTCGACTATCTCCTGAAGATCTACGCCCCCGACATGCAGTATTACAATGATTTCATCATCAACACCCTGGGTACCATCGAGAGTCTCGGGTCCATCCAGAGCTGGTTCGTGATGAACGAGGTCAAGAACAGTTTCGGCCTGCCGGCCTCCTGCATCGGATAAGGCTCAGAAGCAGATCGGCTGCAGATACACCCCGATGCGGTCCAGCCAGGTGTAACTGCCGGTGCCGGGGGACGCCGTGCGCTGGAAGCAGTGGTCGCGGAGGGCGAGGGTATGGAGCTCGGCCGGGATGCCCATCGCGCGGAGTTTTTCCCAAATTTTCACGGAACCCATGGACGCATACACGTCGGCATCACCGTGGATCATCAGCATCGGCGCGGTGTCCAGGTCGAAAGAGAAATCCGGGACCAGGATGTCCTCATCCCCGTTGCCACGGTGCGCATTGTGCCCGTCGGCCCCGTCAATCAGGGTGTACGCGGGATAAATGCCGATGCCCCACTGCACTTTGCAGGAAAGCTTGTCGATATCGTCTATCGGTAAATAAGACCGGTGCCGGGACGAGGTAACGCCCATCACGGTCAGGTGTCCGCCGGCGGAAGAGCCCATGATGCCGATGCGGTCGGGATCCAGGCCGTAGCCCGCCGCCTTGCTCCGGACCACACGGACGGCCCGCTGGAGGTCCTGCCAGGCATTCGTATGCTTGGCCAGCGTTTCGGGACGCGGGGTGCGGTAGCGCATGGTCACGACCGTCATGCCCAGGTCGTTCAGGTACCGCCGGGCAGGCGCCACCTCGAAACTGTCCGTCCCGTTTCCGTTGTAGGCGCCGCCGGAGTAGATGATCTGGATGGCCGTGGTTTTCAGTTCCTTGGGGAAATGCCACTCGATATAGGGCGTGCCCTGGTTCTCCTGCACGTCGGGCATCCGGCCCTCCGGCCAGATGTCCTCGCGGATGTATTCCGCCCGCGCTTCATCCGAGGTAAAACGGTCCGTCAGCGGGACTTCCGGAGCGATGGGGCCCAGATAGCCCATCTGCCGCATGAACTCGACGCCCCGTTCCAGGCCGAAGGCCCCGTGGCCCTTGCCCGGATACAGATGCACCTCGGCCGGAATCCCCCGCTTGCGGAGTTCCCGGTACACGAGCGTGGAGCCCGTCGGAGTGTAGGGGTCGATTTCCCCGTGATGCAGGCTCATCGGGCAGGTCTTTTCGTCGAACTTGAACACCTCGGACAGCCGCACGTCCTGGCCGTAGCCCTCGCGGGTGGCCGGAGTGCCGGTCTCGCCGTCCGTGGTGGCATAGGCGGGTGCATTGACAATCGCCCAGTTGATATGGCAAGGGAGGTCATCGACCTTGTCGATCCGCGCATACGCCGGCGTCTGGCTGCTGGTGGCCAGCAGGAGCGCCAGGTGCGACCCGGCCGACATGGAGATCACGCCGATCTTTTCCGGGTCGAAGCCCCGCTTGACAGCCTCTTTCCGCACAAGGCGGACCGCCCGCTGACCGTCTTCCCAGGCAGTCTGCCAGATGGGCAGCCCCACCGGCCGGGGCGTCCGGTACACGAAGTTGACGCACTGCACGCCCAGTTCCGTAAACCGTTCCCGCCACTGCTTGATCAGCCCCACGTCGCAGCAGTTCATATAACTGCCGCCGGAGATGAGGATCATGCAGGCCCCGTTCGGGTTCGCCGGTTTGTCGAACCATTCCAGGTAGGCGACGCGGTGCTTGTCGGGGTTGAAATCCGGAAGACCGGCCTCGTCGGTCATGGCCGCAATCTGGTGCGCCTGCGCATCGGGCATCTTGCCCTTGGGCCAGACGGGCATGCGTTCCTGGGCCAGCAGGGTCCCTGCCAGCAGGAGGGCGATCAGGGTGAGGGTTCGTTTCATGGGTTTACTGGGCTAAGTTCGTGAACGTTTCGATGACCGTCCGGAGGGCCTGGGCGTCGTTCCAATGGGCTTCGTCGGGCTCCTTCTCGTTTTTCACTTCGTTGTAGCGGCGGAGGAAAGGACCGAAGCCGGACCAGATGGTGTGGATGTAGCCCTGGAGCCGGGCGGCGGTCTCCGGGGAGGACTGCTTCCGGAAGCGGACCATGTCGCGGATCTGCTGCTCGCACACGGTGGGATTCCGATAGCCGCAGGAGGCGACGGGAAGGCCCTTGGTTGCGAAATACACGCCGGTGAGGTCCGCCCGTTCGTAGTGCCAGTCGCAGATGAAAACGTCCTTCGGGATCAGGTCGATGGCCCGCCACGTATAGTTGTAACTGGCTTCCCACTCGCCCAGGCCGGTCGTGCGCCCGTCCAGCAGGCGGTCGCCCCAGATCATGAGTTGCCGGCCCTTTTCCGCCAGGTGGTTCCGGATCAGGGTCACTTCCCCGGCGAACAGTTCGGCCTTGTCGCGGCCGTTGCAGCGGGGGCATTCCTTCTCGCCCAGGTAGAACACTTCGTCCATCCCGGCGTGGAAAGCATCGGTCTCGAAGGCGTCACAGAGTTCATCGACCACATCGAAAACGACTTTGTGTACGTCCGGATGCAATGGGCAGTAACTCTTGCAATACAGCCCTTCCGGATTGGGCCAGTCCGTATAGTTCTCCGTCTTTACGGAAGGATTCTCGTCGAACTGCGGGTACTCGCGCAGGAGCGCATGCGTCTGCTTCGCCCAGGACTGGTGGCCCAGCAGGTTGATCTGCGGCACCAGCCGGATGCCCCGGTTCCGGCACACGGCAACGATCCGCTGCACGTCCTCGCGGGTGAGCGGGTCCGGGTCCTGCAATTCCGGATGCGAGGCATAGGCATAGCCCCAGTCCACGCGGAGGATCAGCAGGTTGAAGTGCGCCGGCACGAGTTCCCCCTCGACGAATTTCAGGAAATCGTTCATCTGGGAGCGCTGGGGCGCCTGGATGGCCAGGCCGCGGACGGGCAGGAGTTCGTCGATGGGGTCGGCGGCGGGAGCGGCAGCCGGGAGGGAAAGGGCGGCGGCCAGGAGGGTCGCCAGGACAAGTAGGAACCGTTTCATGGGCATGGGCGTAATAACTGGCACAAAATTAGTGAAAATATTGGTTATCTTTGCCCATGGACCCTTCGATCGGATGAAAACACTGTTTACGATTCTCTTCTTCCTGTTCCTTTTCCTGCCGGCGCTTTCCGGCAGGGAGGTGACCGTCTATAAAGGCGGTTCCCACTACGCGAGCGACATCCTTTGCACCGTCCGCGACGGGAAGGTGTACAAGGGACGCTCCACCTACACCTCCGACATCCTGCTACGCATCGACGGGAACGACATCTACCGCAAGAACTCCACCTACCGGTCCGACATCCTCCTGACCGTCCGGGACGGCGCCGCCTACGAAGGCCGCTCCACCTATCGGTCCGACATCCTCTGGACCCTCCGCGACGGCTGCCTGTACAAGGGCGCATCGACCTACCGGAGCGACATCCTCGCCACCTTGCGGGACAATCCTGCCCGGAACGGCAGTTCCCGGACCAGCCCCACCGGCCGCGAAGTCTTCCGCGGCACCTCCTCCTACCGCTCCGACCTCCTCTTCACCCTCGACGGTCCCCTCACCCTCCCTGAATTCCTCGCCGTCTGGTATGCGGTGAACTACCTCTATTGACCCGTCATCCGTAACTATCTCTATTGACCCGTCATCCGTCACGGCCGCCGACAGGCCTTTGCTATTGACCCGTCATCCGTCACGGCCGCCGACAGGCCTTTGCTATGGCCGGTCGCCCCTTGCCGTTGGAGGTAGTCTGTCGCTGTTGGAAGTAGCCCCCCTCGCCGTTACCAGTGAAAGCGCCCTGCTGGCATTTTGGCGCAGGCACCAACTGGTTTTGGCGCAGGTGTGGGCATTTGGGATCTGGTGACTGCCATCCCCGGCGCAGGTATCGGCTAGTTTTGGCGCAGGTCATCAACCCTCCTGGCGCAGGTGTGATTTTGGGATAGGGACCTGCGCCAAGAAACGGGCATAGGCGTTCTCCAGTGGCGCAGGTTGTCTTTCGCTGAAAAAAGTTGACTCCCAATCAAGCAAGAGATGGGAAAGACCAAAGAAAACCAGGCTTTGTATTACGATGAGGTGATA
>CACZKE010000027.1 GCA_902781705.1 uncultured Bacteroidia bacterium | reverse complement strand
CTCGATGTTCTCCTGGATGTGCTTGGGGTTGGAGGAGCCGGGAACCACGCAGAAGCCTTTCTGGATGTGCCAGCGGATGATGACCTGCGCGGCTGACTTGCCGTGAGCTTTGGCGATTTCATTGATCACCGGGTCGCGGAGGATCTCGCCATGGCTGTCGCGGCCGCCGAGCGGGAACCAGCATTCAATCTGGATGCCGTGTTTCTTGGCCATTTCCTGCCAGTGTTCACGCTGGGCATACGGGTGGCACTCGATCTGGAACATCTGGGGCTTGATGCGGGCAGGCTCCACGATGGAGTTAAACAGTTCGTCGTTGAAGTCGAAGTCGCTGATGCCGATGGCGCGGACCTTACCGGCTTCAAGGGCAGCTTCCAGCGCCTTCCAACCGCCGTTATAATCTCTCAAGGGCTGGTGCAGATAAACAAGGTCAAGGTACTCAAGACCAAGGCGTTCCAGCATCTTGTCCAGCTGCTTGGGGGTAATTTCCCTGCCGTACTCATTGGGCCAGAGTTTGCTGGTAATCCAGATGCTGTCGCGCGGAATGCCGCTGTCTTTGACGGCCTGCCCGACGCTGCGCTCGTTGCCGTAGGCGTGGGCGGTGTCGATGTGACGGTAACCGGCCTTCAGGGCGGTCAGCACGCTGTTGTAGGTGGTTTCCCCGGCAGGGATGGAATAGACGCCAAGTCCGAATTGCGGAATCACGACGCCGTTGTTAAGGGTAAGGGTGGTCTGGTTCATGGGTAAAGAGTTTTGTGTTTTTGTTTCCTGGGAGGCGCAGCTTGCTGTAATCAGGATGGCCGCGAGGGTGAGGATGTGTTTCATTATTCGATGGTTTTGATGAGTTTCGCAGGGTTTCCGCCCACGACGGTATTCGGTGCGACGTCTTTGGTGACCACGGCTCCGGCAGCGACGACAGCATTCTCGCCGACGGTCACCCCGGGCAGGATCGTGGCTCCGGCGCCAATCCAGGCGTTGCGACAGATATGGACGGGCTTGCATACCAGCAGGGCATGGTCATGAAGGTCGTGGTTGTTGGAGATAAGCTGCACATTGGCCGCAATCATGGCGCCGTCGTCAATGGTGATTCCGCCGCGGGACATCATGAGGCTCCCGCCCATGACAAGGACGTTATTGCCGATAGTAACCTGATCGGCGCAGACCAGGTTCAACGGAGGCAGCACGCGGCTTCCTTCTCCAACTTTCCCGGCGAATAATTCTTTTACCAGGGCATCATACTCCTCCGTGTAGGGCATCGTATGATTGATGGCGAAAACGAGCTTTACATCCCGCATTCCCTTCTGGAACTCCTCCGGTCCCGACTTTCTGGGGTCAACGATAAATCCTTCCATTTTGCTTCAGTTTTGATTCCTGCTGCAAAGGTACGCGGCTTATCGCAGGCTGTCGTTATCAATATTTCATGAGCTGTTGACGTTTTTTCATAAAAAAAAGGCGAACTAATTCTTCGCCTTGTATTCTTTGGGTGATACGCCTTTCACCCGCTTGAAATATTTCCCGAAGAAGGACTGGGAGGAAAACCCCAGCGACTCGCTGATTTCCAGGATGACGCATTTGTCAATCCAGTCCGTGGCCGTCCCGATGGCCCATGTGGGCGATTACCAAAAAGCGGCAGGCTGGAACCGGTTCAGCAATTATGTCGGAAAGTATTGATCAATGATATAGCCGACTTGCTGCGGGAATCCCGATTATCCGTATAAAGGCTTTTGGACTATTCCGTGATTTTCCACCGGACGCGCCAGCGGCCGTTCTCGAAGTCATGGCTGAGGATCTTGAAGACACCGATTTCGGAGGTATTCTTCACATGGGCTCCGGCGCAGGCACAGGCGTCATAATCGCCCACGCGGACAATCCGGAGCGTTTCGGAAACGCCGGCGGGGAGTTTGCTCAGATCGACGATGGCTGCCGCTTCATTCCGGGGCATGAACTCGACCGTCACATCCAGGTTGCGTGAGATTACCTCATTGACCGTGGACTCTATGGCCGATACCTGCTCATCGGTTGGGCAGGAGGGAAGTTCATAATCGCACTTGGATTTCTTGCGCTCG
The DNA here is from genome assembly GCA_902781705.1 of uncultured Bacteroidia bacterium. GTDB lineage: Bacteria > Bacteroidota > Bacteroidia > Bacteroidales > UBA932 > Cryptobacteroides. The sequence goes on along the minus strand of CACZKE010000027.1, from coordinate 37,268 downwards.
ATATGGGCGTTCCGGGAGCGCGGACAGCCGAACATCCGGACCATCGTGGCGTTCAGGATATGCTCGGCCGTATGCATCGGAGGATACTCCTCCTTGTTGTGGGCGTTCAATACAGGTTCCATGTCCTCAGGGTTTAAAGTCCCAGCTGAGAGAGAAAGTGGGTGAAAATCGACGGTCTGCACAGCAGCGGGAAGGCCAGGCCATAGACGGCTCCCCAGAAGTGGGCGGTATGGCCGATGTTGTCCATGTTCCGCCTGGCCATATACCAGCAGTAGAGCAGGTATAGCGGTGCGAAGATGTACCCGGGTATCGGGATGGGGATCATGAAGATGTAGATGCCCATCTTCGGCTCGAAAAGGATCGAGGTGAATAGGATGGCTGAAACGGCGCCGGAGGCTCCGACGGCATTGTAGCCGTAGTCGTTCCTGTACTTCAACAGGTCACCCACCGTGGAGACGGCGATGGCGCTGACATACAGGACGGCGAAGAGGATGGCTCCCGCCGTTGCACCGAACGCGGCGGCGAAGTACTGCTCCACCACCGGTCCGAAGAAATACAGCGTAAGCATGTTGAAAATCAGGTGTCCCCAACCGCTGTGGACAAGGCCATAGGAAAGCATCCGGTGCCATTGTTTCCTGTGCCATACCTGATATGCGTTGAACACCCACGAATGGATGTTCAGCGTTCCTGTAAAGCACAGGATGCTTACCCCTGCGGTAATCAGAATGATAATCAGCGTAACCATACGCTTGCAAAGATAGTGAAATATATATCAGTTCCATCAGGAAAACGGTGAATGGGACATCATCGAGGCCGAGAACAGTACCGCCACTGTCCGGTATGCCGAAAAGCTCTGCGTCACCCTCAAATCAATCCCGAGTTGACCACCATCCACGTTTGTCGTTTGACGCCGGTTGACGGAAACTCTTGCATTCGGGATTTTCCGGGAGAATGGCTATCTTTGCGACAGATTCCATCGTAATGGATAGGCGCACCTTTCTCAAACGATACGCTCTATGCATGGCGGCATTGCCGGCGGGTCTCCTGGCAGATCGGCAGGCTGGAACCGGTTCGGCAATTATATCGGAAAGAATTGATCAATGATATAAGCCGGCTTGCCCAGGCAAATCAGCAGCCAAACAGGTGCACATCATTTCTTGTCGATGGCAAAGGATTCCAGTGTGGCGATCTGTCTTTTCGTGATTTCGTGAAGGGGATATTCGACACCCTTTGAGAAATCCGCATAATCGAAGTATCTGGCAAACTGCTTGTCTTCCGCTTTCCGGTAATAGACATCCACCAATGCGCCGCCAGGCTGCCAGCTATGCCAATGTGCTGCAGTTTCCCGATTATTTCCCCAGGAACTCCGTCGGCGTAAGGCCGGTCACCTTCTTGAAGAGGCGGGTGAAGTGGTGCGGGAATTCGAAGCCCAGGAGGAGGGCGGTTTCGCCTACGGGATGTCCGTTCATCAGGAGGCTCTTACCCTGCTCGATCACGAAGGCATGGATGTAGCCGATGGCCGTTCCGCCGGTGGATTTGTGAATTACGTCGCCCAGGTAGCGGGGGGAATAGGCAAGTTGTCCGGCGCAGTATTGGACGGTGGGGATGCCGAGTTCCAATTGTCTGCCATCCAGATAATACCCCCTGAGCAGGTCGTGGAAGCGTTTGAGGATGTCCGATGAAGCCCTGTCTTCCATCGACAGTTGGCGCAGGTAGATCCGCTGGCAGTATTCCAGGATCAGGCGGATATATCCCAGGACGACGTCCCGCAGCGTCGGGGAATCTTCGTTTTCCTGCAACTCGTGCCTGAGTTGCGTGAGCAGTTGGGTGATGCGGCCCCATTCCGAGGACTCCATTTTCAAGGTCTCCACGGCGAAGTAGGAGAAGAACCTGTAGTCCTTCATCTTTACCTCCAGGTCGGTTCCCCGGAGGAGTTCCGGGGAGAACAGCAATGCCCATCCTTTGATATAGAGATCCTCTCCATCGTCTTCTTTGCCGCCGATCTGCCCAGGTTCCGCGGCGAAGATGGACCCTTCGGCCGCATCGAACATTTTCATCCCATAGGTGAGATGCTTCGGAAAGTTCTGCTGGATGAAGAGCCCGTAAACGCCGTACCGGTTCAGACTGGTACGGATGGGAGACACTTCGTCATAGTGGATGACGCTTACCAGGGGATGCAACTCCGGAGCCCCTACTGAACGGGCGTACACATTGGGCTCGGAGATGTGAAGGATGCTCTTCATAGCACTTGAAAGGGTATGGATTTTTGCAAAATTAAGCATTATTCTGCGATATTGGTAAATAATGGGCAAAAATAGGTAATAGAATTCCGCCCATGCCGGCTACCTTTGCAAAAGTAAATCACTGTTGTATGACCATCAAGCATCTCATCCCGGTTTTCGTGTCAGCCCTGACACTGCTTGCCTGCCAATCAAACACAAACGAGCATATGAGCACATTGAATCTTACCCAGGAGTGGGACAAAACTTTCCCGAAATCTGAACTTGTCAACCACTGCAAGGTTACCTTCCACAACCGCTACGGCATTGAACTGGCCGCAGATATGTATGTCCCCAAGAATTCCGAGGGCAAACTTCCGGCCATTGCGGTCAGCGGTCCTTTCGGCGCCGTCAAGGAGCAGTCGAGCGGCCTTTACGCCCAGCACATGGCAGAAAGGGGCTTTTTGACCATTGCCTTCGACCCTTCCTTCACCGGAGAATCCGGCGGTGAACCCCGCAGGATGGCATCCCCCGACATCAACACGGAAGACTTCCTGGCCGCTGTCGATTTCCTGTCCAATTGCGACCTGGTGGATCCGGAGCGCATCGGCATCATCGGCATTTGCGGCTTTGGCGGCATGGCCGTCAATGCGGCCGCCCTCGATCCGCGGATCAAGGCCACGGTGGCTTCCACGATGTATGACATGAGCAAGGTCAATGTGGAAGGATATTTCGCCAGCGAGGATACGCCCGCGCAGCGTCAGGAAAAGCGCCGCGCCCTGGCGGCCCAGCGCACGAAGGATTATGCCTCGGGTACTTACGAGCGTGCCGGCGGCGTCATCGATCCGCTTCCTGAGGATGCACCCTGGTTCGTCAAGGACTATCACGCCTATTATAAGACGCCCCGCGGCTATCATGTGCGCAGCGGCAACTCCAACGACGGCTGGAACGTCATCGGCTGCCAGAGCTTCCTGAACCAGCCCCTCCTTGCCTGGGCGGGAGAGATTGAGGCTCCCGTGCTTCTGATCCACGGCGAGAAGGCCCACAGCCGCTATTTCAGCGAGTATGCCTTCGAGCGCATGACCGGAAAGCATGTTGTCGGTGAAAGCGCCAAGGAAGGCAACAAAGAACTTCTGATCATCCCAGGAGCATCCCACGTGGACCTCTACGACGATGTCGCAGGCGTGATCCCTTACGACAAGATCGAGGACTTCTTCAAAGGGAACCTGAAGTAATGCTCCGTCCTTCCGGCCCCGTCATGGTCCCCGAGTTCAACTATGAGGGCTATTTCGATGCCTTGGCCTGCTATAAGCCCAGCGTTTACCGCGACGAGGAAAACGACCGTTGGCAGCTCTGGTACAACGGCCGGAATGCAGGAGCGGAATACATCGGTTATGCCGTGCATGAAGGTTTGAAACTGGATTGACCCGGTTTTCCATCGGCCGGAAAACCGAAATAAATGACATTGAAGTGAAAGTGATTACCACGATTCTCCTTGCCTGTGTCTCTTCCATGGCACTTCTTTCCTGCGGGAAGATTCAGCCGGCGGAGATTCCGCAGCCCCGGCAGGAAGAGGAGAAGCAGGAGGATAACAGCCAATCAACAGCTATGATTATGACGATCACCGCCGGTGGCAGGACCATTACCGCCACCCTTTCCGACAATCCCGCTTCCAAGGAGCTTGCAGAAAAACTGAAAGCCGGTCCTGTTACCGTTCGGATGAAGGCCAATGGATTCGAGCACTATGGCCCGCTGGGTTTTTCGCTGACGCGCCAGGACGAACAGATCACGGCCGCATCCGGGGACATCCTGCTCTATAATGGCAACAACATCTGTGTTTTCTATGGTAGCAACAGCTGGTCTTACACGCGGCTGGGCAAGGTGGAGGGCCTGTCTGCCGATGAATTGAAGTCATTCTTCGGCAAAGGTGACATCTCTGTCACTTATTCGCTGAAACAATAGTACGTCAATTGGGAAGGAGGACGTCCTGAACCGCCTGGTGGAACTGGGGTACGAGAACTTCCTCATCGCGATGAGGTAGTCTTCCACTTGGGAATGGAAAAGCCCTGGCAAACCACGCGGTTTGTCAGGGCTTTCCTTTGGGGAGATGCGCTTAGAAGCGGGCAATCTCGTCGGTTTTCTTCTCGAAACGGTTCACACCCACGACGGCGAGGATATAGGCCAGACCGTTGGCGATGATACCGAGGCCGATGATGGTCGAGAGTACACCCGCGGTGACGTCGAGGTTCCGGAGACCGAAGAAACCGAGAACGGCGCCGCACACGCCCAGGATGAGCAGGACCCACCACTGCGGGAATCCGACCGCTTTGTAATCAAAACTCTGGACGGCGATCACGATACCTTCGACCATCACCCAGATGGCGAACACCACCGGGAGGGAAATGGCGGTTCCCAGGATGTTGAACAGGAAGAAGCAGCCGAAGAAGATGTCCAGAAGGGCGCTCAGCATGCGTGTGCCGCTGTTGGGCAGGAAAGCCTGCGTCTTGAGCGTGAACACCATCTTCGCCATACCGGCGATCAAGGTGAGGCAACCCAGCGTCCACGCGGCAGACACCAGCGTAATGTCGGGCTTGGCGATGCACACCACACCCAGGATGATGAGCAAAAGGCCTGCGATGCAGAGCCAGATTTTAGTACTTGTCTTCATAAACAGGTTTAGTTTGAATGGATTACTTTTCGTTAGAATGTAAATATAGCGATTTCTGCGGATTCATACAAGAGGGGGAGCCGTATGGGGTAAGGTGTTACGGAAAAATTGCTACCTTTGTATGAATACAAACGATTCTTCTGATGAAACCCCAGATCCTATCCGCATTCGTCCTGTCCCTGACAGTCCTTTCCTGCACAGGGAATGCCTCCCGGACCAGTGGGAATCCGCTGTTCGAGGGCTGGTATGCCGACCCGGAGGGCATCGTCTTCGACCATACCTGCTGGATCTATCCGACCTGGTCCCGACCCTACGAAGAGCAGTTGTTCATGGACGCATTCTCGTCCAAGGACCTCGTACACTGGACCAAGCATGAGAAGGTTATTTCGAAGGAAAACATCTCCTGGCTGAACCAGGCCCTGTGGGCACCTTCCGTCATCGAGAAGGACGGTACCTACTACCTGTTCTTCGGGGCCAATGACATGCATGAGAAGGGGGAGGGCGGCATCGGCGTCGCCGTGGCCGACAACCCGGCCGGACCGTTCAAGGATGCCCTGGGGCATCCACTCATCGATGAAGTCATCAACGGGGCGCAGCCCATCGACCAGTTCGTGTTCCGGGACGACGACGGGACGTATTACATGTACTACGGCGGCTGGCGGCACTGCAACATGGTCCGCTTGGGAGACGACCTGAAGAGTCTCGTCCCCTTTGCGGACGGCGAGATGTTCAAGGAGATCACGCCGGAAGGGTATGTCGAAGGTCCCTTCATGCTCAAGCGGAACGGCGTCTATTACTTCATGTGGAGCGAAGGCGGATGGACCGGCCCGGATTATCACGTCGCCTATGCGATGTCGGACAGTCCTTTCGGTCCCTTCGAGCGCATCGGCACGATCCTCGAGTCCGATCCCGGGGTCGGGACGGGCGCCGGCCATCATTCCGTCATCAAAGGCCGGGGCGCGGACGAATACTATATCATCTATCACCGGCATCCGCTCGGCGCGACCGACGGAAACAACCGCGTCGTATGCATCGAACGCCTGCATTTCGACAAGGACGGCCGGATCCTTCCGGTCAAGATCACCTTCGAAGGCGTTCCTGCCACCCGGCTTTAACCCCTTTTTACCGATATGAAATTCCTGGGAAACATTGTCTGGCTAGTACTGGGCGGCCTTCTGGTCGCCATCATCTATTACCTGGTGGGGCTGTTGATGTGCCTGACCGTCATCGGCATCCCTTTCGGCGTGCAACTGTTCAAACTGGGCACTTACGCGCTGTGGCCATTCGGGCATGAACTGGTGGACGGGCCCAACGAGCCGGGATGCCTGTCCATCGTGATGAACCTACTGTGGATCCTCTTGGGCTGGTGGGAGATCGCCATCATCCATCTGGTCTGCGGCCTCATCCTGTGCATAACCATCGTGGGCATCCCGTGGGGTGGCCAGCATTTCAAGATGGCCATCGGCTCCATCTTTCCGTTTGGGAAGGAAATCCATTGACAATCAATCGTTAACGTTCAATTATATGAGACACTTCAAAATGGGCTTGATGGCCATGGCGATGATTCTTGCCGCCGTTTCCTGCGGTACGCGCGGACAGAAGAAGAATGCGGCGGCCGAGGCCCCCGAAACGAAGGCCGCGGAAGCCGTTCAGGAAAAGGAAACGTATTTCCATGCCATCGACAAATACCTGATCGAGGTCATCGGGTCGCAATATGCGTCCGGCGAGGTCTGCATCCCGTATCACGATTACATCTCCGTGGACGAGAGCAGTCAGGACGATATCCAGGTCTGGGGCAGTTATTGGGTGGACAATTACAACGTCGTCGGCGATACCCTCATGTTCGTCTCCGGCGGCAGCCACCCCGGAAAAATGCATGTGAAGCAGGATGAGGCCGGCCACTTCACCGTGACGGGCTTTGATGCCGTCGGGGACGGAAGCGCGTTCCTGCCCACTGCCAAGGCCATTTTCGGCGACCGTTTCGAGGACTTCCAGACCGCCCTTTCCGACCAGAACCATCGGGAGGCGGTGCGCAAAGCCGCCATCGCCGCCTATGTGGAAAAGCACGGGCTTTCCGCGAAGGTGTACAAGGATTACGGCTGGCCTGCCGTGGAGATCCGCTGACGTCTTTTTTCCGTCGGAAAAAAGGATTATATTTGTAGGATTAAAGACGAAACGATATGATCAAAAGCGTCACAGACGATATCAAGTACATCGGGGTCGACGACCTGGAACTGGACCTGTTCGAGAGCCAGTATATCGTGCCGGAAGGCATGTCCTACAATTCCTATCTCATCCTGGACACGAAAGTGGCCGTGATGGATTCGGTCGATGCCCGGATGACCGGGGAATGGCTGCAGAATCTGGAAGCGGCCCTTCAAGGCCGGACTCCGGATTTTCTTGTGGTCCATCACATGGAACCGGACCACTCCGGAAGCATCCTGGCCTTTGCGCGGAAGTATCCGCAGGCGCAGGTCGTCGCCTCGGCAAAGGCCCTCGCTTTCCTCGGCCAATTCTTTGAGGGCGAGACCTTTAAAACCCTGGCGGTGAAAGAAGGGGACACCCTTGAATTGGGCACCCATACGCTCCGGTTCTTCGGGGCCGCGATGGTGCATTGGCCCGAGGTCATGGTGTCCTTCGACGAGAAGGACAAAGTCCTTTTCGCCGCCGATGCCTTCGGCAAATTCGGCGCCCTCGGGAAGTGCGGCTATTTCGGCGAAGAAGATGACGACTGGGCCTGCGAGGCCCGCCGCTATTACTTTAACATCTGCGGCAAATACGGCGCTCCGGTGCAGGTACTTCTGAAGAAAGTCCTGCCCCTGGGTCCGGCCGTGATTGCTCCTCTTCACGGACCCGTCCTCCGCGAGAACCTGAAGGAGTATATCGACCTGTACCAGACATGGAGCACCTACGGCGTTGAAACCGAGGGTGTTTTCATCGCCTGCGCTTCCATCCATGGCGGTACCCTGGCCGCAGCCGAATGCCTGAAGGAAATCCTTCTGGCGAAGGGCTGCCCGAAAGTGGCGATGTCCGACCTGACCCGCGACGACCAGGCCGAAGCCGTGGAAGACGCCTTCCGATATGGCCGTATGGTCGTACTGGCCGCTTCCTATGACGGCGGACTCTTCAGCCCCGCTTACAACTTCATCCACACCCTCCAGATGAAATCCTGGCAGAAGCGCAAGGTCGCCCTCGTGGAAAACGGCACCTGGGCCCCTTCGGCCGGCAAGGTGATGAAGGAAATGTTCGGCGCGATGAAGGATGTCGAGATCGTGGGCGACCTCGTCACCCTCCGCAGCCGCATGAAAGAATCCGACCGGGCCGCCCTGGAGGCCCTGGCCGACGCCATCCTGCAATAATCCCGAAGCCTTATGAAAACCCTCCGTTACCTGGCCTTTCTCACGGTCCTGTGCGCCCTCCTGGCGGGTTGCGCCGGCCGTTCCGTCCGGCAGGTGAGCACCGTCCCGGATGTCCAGAAAATAGGCAACCTGGAAGGCAGTTATTCGATGAAATTCATCTCGGAAGGCGAGACGCGCTACGCCACCGCCTCCGTGAAGAAGATTGCCGAGCGCCAGTACCAGATCGCCCGCGTGACCGTCTATGGACCTGCGGTATATACTTTCACGGTAACGGATGACGGAACGGTCTCTTCCGAGGAACTCGGCGCCGGAACCGTGTCCTACCGTTCGGACCTGAAACTCACGACCATCCGCTTCGAAAAGACGAATTTCCTATGCGAACTCTCCCGATAATCAGTATGCTGGGAGGTCTTCTTCTGGCCGCCTCCTGCGATTTCCTCGTTCCCAAGGGCGAGACCGTCCCCAAGGAGGATTACGACACCGTAGTCCAGGCCTATGAGGACCTCAAGGCCAGTGCGGAAGTGACGCGCAACGGCTATATCGAACAGGCCGCCGCCGTGGACAACATTCTGCAGGAACTATCCCAGATTTCCGGTTCGACCGCCGTCCTCAGGACCGACGTAGAGCAGGGGACCGCCCGTCTGAACCAGGTGGAAATGATCGAGAACAGCATCCAGGACATCAAGGGAAAACTGGACCAGTTGGAACGGCTCACCCGCGACAATGCGGAGTACCGGAAAGTCGTGTCCAGTCTCAAGACTGTCATTGCCGAGAAGGAGAAGGAGATCGAAGACCTCCGGGCCGAGATCGTGGAAAAGGACCGGACCATCAGCGAGCAGAACGAGACGATTACGGCCCAGCACGGGACCATCGTCATGCAGAACGAGACCATCAACGCCCAGCAGGCCACGCTGGAAAAAGCGGTCCGGGAGCAATCCCGGATGCTTTTCCAGGCCGGCCAGGACTTCGAGGCGCTCGGTGACGACGCCCCTTCCGTCTCCCGCCGCAAAGACAAGGCCAAGGTCAAATCCCTGACCGTGGAAATGTACGAAAAAGCCATCCTGTACTACAGCAAGGCCCTCGAGACCGGTTATGCCGATGCCTCTGACCGCATCGCTGCCGTCCGGGAAAAAATGTCCCTGCTCGCCCAATGATCATCCGAAGCAAAGCACCCCTGAGACTCGGTCTGGCCGGGGGAGGAAGCGACGTCTCTCCCTACAGCGACCTGTACGGCGGCCTGATCCTCAATGCGACCATCAACCTCTCCGCCTACTGCACCATCGAAACGCAGGAAGGGGACTGGGTACAGATCGATGCCTATGATGCCGATGCGCATCTTCGCTGCCCCCTCGGGGACATGCTGGAAGGCGCCCCTGACCTGATTCGGGGTGTCTATGCGCGCGTCGTGAAGGATTTCGGCCCCGTTCCCGGCGCCTTTTCCATCACGACTTATAACGATGCGCCGGCCGGATCCGGTCTCGGCACCTCCTCCACGATGGTGGTGTGCATCCTCAAGTGTTTCGCCGAGTGGATGAACCTGCCCCTCGGTGACTACGAAATCGCCCGTCTGGCGTACGAAATCGAGCGGAAGGACCTCGCCCTCGCCGGCGGAAAGCAAGACCAGTATGCGGCCGCTTTCGGCGGTTTCAACTACATGGAATTCCTCCGGGACGACATCGTCATCGTGAATCCGCTCAAGATCAAGAGTTGGATCGTCGACGAACTGGAGTCCTCCCTCGTCCTCTATTATACGGGTCGCTCCCGTTCCAGCGCCGCCATCATCAGCGAGCAGCAGAAAAACACTTCTTCCGGCAATGCCACCGCCATCGAGGCCATGCACCGGATCAAACAGAGTTCCCAGGACATGAAGTTCGCCCTTCTCAAGGGGGATATGGGCGAGTTCGGCCGCATCCTGGGCCAAGCCTGGGAGGACAAGAAGAAGATGGCCGGTGCCATTACCAATCCCGTCATCCAGGAGGCCTTTGACACGGCTATCGGAGCCGGTGCGCTTTCGGGGAAGGTGTCCGGGGCCGGCGGCGGCGGTTTCATGATGCTCATGGTTCCGCCCGCCCGCAAGATGGCCGTCGTCCAGGCGCTCGGGAAACTTCCCGGCCAGGTGGTGCCTTTCCAGTTTACGGAAAGGGGTGCCCATGCCTGGCGCGTCTATGAGACCGACAAGGTCCCCGAAGTATGGAAGCGATAATCCTGGCCGGCGGGCTGGGAACCCGCCTGCGCAGCGTCGTCAGCGAGGTCCCCAAATGTATGGCTCCTGTGGACGGGAGGCCCTTCCTGCAGTACATGCTGGAGTGGCTGTCAAGGTATGACGTATCCCATGTCGTCCTTTCGGTGGGCTATCTCAGGGAGGTGATATTCAGTTACATGGACTCCCGCGCCTGGCCGTTCGAAATCAGTTATGCCGTGGAAGAGGAACCCCTGGGAACCGGTGGAGGAATCCGCCTGGCACTTACGAAATGCCGGGAAGACCGGGTCATCGTCCTGAACGGGGATACGTTTTTCGACGTGGACCTGGACGCCCTTTCTTTCAGTGCTCCGGTAACGCTGGCCCTGAAGCCCATGCGGAATTTCGACCGGTACGGCGCCGTGGACTGGGACGGTGAACTTGTGACGGGCTTCCATGAAAAGGCGGCCTGCGCCGAAGGACTCATCAACGGCGGCGTCTATGCGCTTGTGCGTTCCCAACTGGACTTCGCCTTCTATCCGAAACGGTTTTCCTTCGAGAAAGACCTGCTGGAGCCCCTGGCCGCCGCCCATCTCGTCGCCGGGCAGGTGCAGGACGGGTATTTCATCGATATCGGCATTCCGGAGGATTATGCGCGGGCGCAGCGGGAACTGCCGGAGATCCAGGCGGTCCTGAAGGCCTCGGATGTCGTGCTGGCCATGGACGCCGATACGCTTCTGCTGGACCGCGACGGCGTCATAAACCGCTGGCTGCCGGGTGATTATGTTACCTCCTGGGACAAGTTCACCTTCCTTCCCGGAATTCTGGAAAGCCTCCGGAAATGGGCCGGACACTTCCGCCATATCTTTCTTGTCACGAATCAGCGGGGCGTTGGAAAAGGTCGGATGACGCAGGAACAACTGGAGGCGGTCCATGCGCGGATGCTCGCAGAAATCGCCGCCGCCGGCGGCAGGATTGACGGAATCTACCTGTGTACTGCTCTGTCGGATGACGATCCGCGCCGCAAACCCAACCGGGGCATGTTCAACGAGATCCTCGCGGCGTATCCGGAAGTCAGGCCGGAGAAGACGGTCATGCTGGGGGATTCCCGTTATGACCGCGAATTCGCCGCAAACTGCGGCATCGGCTTCGTGCTGATGGAGACTGCGGAAATCACCCTTCGATTTCAGGAAGCGGCTTCTTCGGATTCTTAGGAACGCCCAGTTTCACGAGTTGATGGGCCGATACGAGGATGCTCTGTCCGGATTCACCGATCTTGGCGGAGCATTTTTCATACTCCTTCACGGCTTCCTCCAGTTTCTTGCCCATGGCGGCATGGGCGGCTGAGAAATCGGCCACGCGGTCGATCATGGTCTGGGCCGCCTTGACGATCTTTTCCTGGTTCCGGGCCTGGTCGTAGTTGGTCCAGGCGATGCGGATCATCCGCAGGAAAGGCATCAGGGTCTCTTCCGTCGTGAGGAGGACGCCCTGGTTGTAGGCCTCGCGGAAAATGTCCGGAGCGAGGGTCTTGGCCAGTTGCAGGGCCCCGTAGTTCGGGATGAACATGATGACGTAGTCCAGTGTCTTGTAACCGTCGCGGATATAGTCCTGGTAGCGTTTGGTGGCGAGAGACTTGATCTGCGCCTGGATGGCGGCGAGGTTGCGGCGGGCGGCATCGGCCTTGGTGGCTTCATCCTCGGCGGATGACCAGTCGGAATAGGCGTCCAGGGACACTTTCGCGTCGATGATAAGTTCCGTCCTGTCCGGGTAATGGAGAATGAAGTCGGGCCGCATCCGCTTTCCGCTGTCCTCGTTCAATACAATGAGCCCCAACGCGTTACGAAGCGTCTCTTCCTTGTCGAAGTCCCGGCCTTCCACCATCCCTTCCGCAACGAGCATGTTGTACAGGATGGTCTCGCCCCAGCAGCCGGCCATCTTGTTCTGCCCCTTGAGGGCGGAGGCCAGGTTGTCGGCCTTCTTGCCGATGTCCTGCGTCTGGTGCGCGAGATTCCGGACAGCCCCTTCCAACTGCTCTTTCAGGGAAGCGGAAGTCTCCGTATGCGTTTTCTTCTGTGCCTCGAACGCGTCCTTCATCTCCTTCAGGTCCTTGTCCAGGTTGCCGGAAATGTTCTTGAAAGTCTCCTCCGCCTTGCGCGAGAGTTCCTCCTCCCGCTGCTTGAGCAGGCGCTCCGTCTCGGCCGTCATTTCGGCGCGGATGGCGGCGATCTGCTGCTTGAGGGCGGCGTCGTGGGCTTCTTTCAGGAGGGCGACGGACTTTTCGTGGGCGAGGAGATCGTTCTCCCGGAGGGCGGTCAGGGACTTGACTTCACCCTGCGAAGCAATCAGTTGGTTCTCAACGATATTCATGGCTTTCCCATACTTGGACTTCAGGACGAGCCAAGTGATGAGGACGGCAATTACGAGGAGGGCGGCCGCGATGGGTGCGACGATGATGAGGATCTCTTTCATAAGGCAGCGATGGCATGGGCGGCCACGTACCCGGTGGTCCAGGCCGCCTGAAGGTTGAATCCGCCGGTGATGGCGTCGATGTCCAGGACTTCACCGGCGAAGAAAAGTCCCGGGTATTTCCGGCACTGCAGGGTGGCCGGATCCAGGTTGGAAAGGGCGACTCCGCCGGCCGTGACGAACTCTTCCCGGAACCGGGTCTTTCCGGCGATGGAATAGGAGTCCTGCGTCAGGGTGGCGACGAGCCGGTTCAGGCCCTTCAAACCCAGTTCCGCCCAGCGGATGTCGGCCCGGATGCCGGATTTGCCCATCAGATAGGACCATAGACGGGCTTGGAGTCCTTCCGGCGGGGTATTGGATACCTGCTTCTGCGGGTGAGTCTTGGCGATACTGCGAAGGTTTTCCCGGATTTCTTCCTCCCGGAGTCCCGTCCAGTTGACGCAGAGGGGGGCTTTGTATCCGCACTCGGCCAAATGGCGGGCAGCATAGGAAGAAAGTTTCAGGACGGCGGGACCGCTGAGCCCCCAGTCGGTGATGAGGAGGGGACCCTCGGCCTTGAAGGCGGTGCCGGGAAGGCTGACAGACGCCTCGGTCACGAGGCCCATGAGGGCACGGAGCCCCGGATCCTGGATGGTGAAGGTGAAGAGCGAGGGTACTGTGGGGACCCATTCGAGGTCCAGCCCCTCCATTAGGGGAAGTCCCTTCGGGGCGCCTCCGGTCGTGACGACGACCGCATCATAGGGAATGCCATCCACCTCGAGATGCCCGCTCAAGCCGGACATGACGGATCGGACGGGTGTGTGGAGATGCAGATGCGCTCCGTCCATTTTCCGCAGGAGGGCCCGGACGATGTCCATGGCATCCTGGGAACGGGGAAAGACGCAGTGGTCCTCCTGGAGGACGAGGGGAACGCCGGCGGCTTCGAACCATCGGCAGGCGTCTTCCTGGGAAAAGACCTTCAGGAGGCGTTTCATGAGACGTTCGCCCCGGGGGTAGGCCTCTGCGAGGGAACGGATCCCCTGGAAGGAATTCGTGAGGTTGCAGCGACCGCCGCCGGTGATGGCGACTTTGGCAAGGGGTTTGGGACCGGCCTCGTACACGTCCACCGCCGCCTCCGGCCGCAGCCGCCTGAGTTCGGCGGTGCAGAAACAGCCGGCGGCACCGGCTCCTATGACGGCGATCCTGGGCATGTGTTTATGGATGAGGAGGTTATTGCTGATCCTCGTGGTCTTCGTCCGGCAGCACGATCTGCTTGTACTGGTTCTTGCGTTTGAGCCAGCGTTCCTTGGCATACTGCTGCATGTCGGTGATGGTATCGTTCTCGTCGATGATCTCCATTCCGAGGATGGTCTCGATGATATCCTCAAGGGTGATGATGCCCTGGAAACAGCCGTAGTCGTCGATGATCAGGGCGATCTGGTCCTTGGTCTTCAGGAGGGATTCCCAGATGTCGCTGACGGAGGTCTCCTCGTGGAAGGCCGCAATCTTGCGCTTGATGCTCCGCAGCCGGGTGTCGAACTTGTCCTCGGCGAGGTTCTCCAGGACGTCATAGCGCAAGATGTAGCCGGTGATGAATTCCGGGGAATCGGCATAGACGGGAATGCGGGAGTTGTGGGAAAGTTCCTCCTGCTTGTAGAACTGCTTGAGGGTCATGCTCTCCGGGGCAATGGCCGCTACCACGCGCGGAGTCATGACGTCGTAAGCCTTGATGTCATCCAGCTTGATGATGTTCTGGATGACCTTGTTCTCGGAATTGTCGATGACGCCTTCCTCCTCGCCGATGTTCGCCATCGCGGACACTTCCTCGCGGGAGATACCGGTGTCCGGCTCGTCCCCGGCCAGGGGACGGCGGATCTTTTCCACCAGCCAGACGAGCGGATAGAGGATGAAGACCAGCGCATTCATGATCCGGGAAAGCCAGAGAAGGTTCTTCCAGTGATAGGAACCGATGGTCTTGGGGACGATCTCGGAGAAGATGAGGATGAGGAGCGTCATCAGGGCCGATACGAGACCGAACCACTGGCTGCCGAAAACGAGGGTGGCCTGCTGGCCCACGCCGGCGGCACCGATGGTATTGGCGATGGTGTTCAGGGCCAGGATGGCGGTCAGGGGACGGTCCGGATTGTCCTTGAGTTTGGCGAAGCGGATGGCGTCGCGGTCGCCCTCGTCTTCCTTCATGGAAATGTAGGAAATGGGGGTGGACATGAGTACCGACTCCAGCAGGGAACACAGGAAGGAGACGGCCATCGCTCCGAGAAGGAATATAAGCAGCAGGGTCATGCGCTGATAACGTCAATTAACTTACAAATATAGCGTTTTAAGGTGGATTTTGCTAATTTTGCAGTCCGATTATGAAAAAAGCGCCGTACGTCCTTCTGCTGCTGCTCTGCATCCTGTCCGGATGCCGGGGGAGAAGGAGTGTATCGGTGGAATCGCAGCCGGCTCCTGTCACAGATACGGCGGCCGTCTTCGTGCCGGTCTTCTCCTCAGCACCCATCCCGGATCGCGTGGCGGACCGGATGCGGGGTGTGTCTTATCCGGAAGACGCTGAGATCCAACTGGATGAACTGTGCTATTTACAGCTTTCCTACGTGGATTTCGAAGGCACTTCGCGGATCGGAGAAATGGTCTGCAACCGAGCGGTTGCAGAGGATCTGGTCGCCATTTTCAAGGCCTTGTACGAAGCCCGGTATCCCATCCGGAGCATCCGCCTGATCGACGATTTCGGCGGGGACGACGAGGCCTCGATGGAGGCGGACAACACGTCCTGTTTCAACTATCGGCGCAAGACCGGGATGAAGTCCCTTTCCAAGCATGCGCTGGGCCTGGCCGTGGACATCAATCCGCTGGAGAATCCCTACGTCCGCGGCTCCCGGGTGAAACCATCCGGCTCGGCCGCCTTTGCGGACCGTTCCAGGGATTTCCCCCACAAGATCGACAAGAATGATCTATGCTACCGCCTCTTCCGCGAGCACGGCTTCTTCTGGGGCGGCACCTGGCGCTCCGTCCAGGATTACCAGCATTTCGAGAAATAACCTGTCCTTCCGAAATACAACCTGTCATTTCGAAAAATAACCTGTCATTTCGAGCTTGTCGAGAAATCTCTTATCTTTGCACCATGGAACAGCAGCACGACTTTTCGGAAGTTCTGGAAGTGGCTTCGATCGCAGGCCATATCCTGCTCGAGAACGGGGCGGAGATATCCCGTGTGGAAGACATCATGGCCCGGATTTCCACCTATTTCGGGGTGGACCGGGGCAATTTCTTCGTCCTCTCGAACGGAATCTTCACCACCGGCAGCGCCGGGAAGGTGGAGAAGGCGGGTGGCCAGGCATCGACCTATGCCAATGTGGAATTCATCCCCATCCGGCCCATCCAACTCCAGAAGGTCGTGGAAGTGAACCAACTCAGTTATGACATCTCGGCGGGCAAATGCACGCTGGAAGAGGCCCGGAAACGGCTGGAACACATCCGCAACACCCCGTCCAAGCCCATGTGGGAACAGACGCTGGGTTCCGCTTTCGGCGCGGCCGGCTTCTGCGCCGTGTTCGGTGGCGGCTGGCTGGACTGCGGCGCCGCTTTCGTCGTGGGCTGCCTGCTGAACGTGTTCATTTTCCTCGTGAGCGGCCGCTATATGTCCCGCATTGTCGGCGGCATCTGCAATGCTTTGGTCGCGACGCTGTTGTGCCTCGGATGCTACCGGATCGGCTTCGGGAACAGCCTGGCGAACATCATCATCGGCGCCATCATGCCGCTCATTCCCGGGGTCCCTTTCGTGAACGGTGTCCGGGATCTCGCGAATGCCGATTACCTGGCCGGCCTGACCCGGCTCACGGACGCCCTGCTGGGCTTTTTCTGCATCGCCATCGGCGTGAGCGTGGGATTCATGCTGGACGGTGCCGTGGCCGGCGGCCTGATCGAACTGAACGGCGTGTGGGCGAATCCGGAAACGGCGGGACTCCTGATCCAGACTCTGGCTGCCTTCGTGGGCACGACCGCTTTCGCCGTCCTGTTCGGCGTTCCGCGCAAGCAGTATGTCCCGGCCGGTATCGTCGGCGCCTTGGGCTGGTTGCTTTACCTGATCCTGTTCCGCCATGCGGGGATGTCCGTCGCCATCGCGACCCTGCTTTCGACGGTTTTCATCGGCATCCTGTCGCGGGTTTTCGCCGTGCTTGAAAAGTGTCCGGCCGCGGTCTTCCTGCTGTGCGGGATTTTCCCGCTCGTTCCCGGCGCCGGTGTTTTCTGGTGTACGTATTATCTGATTTCCAGTCAGATAGAACTTTCGAGCACAACCGGTTTTACGGCGGCCAAGGTCGCCATCGCCATTGTTTTGGGGATTATCCTGGCGATGGAATTACCGCAGCGTTTCTTCTCCGGCCGCCGGAGACTGTCGCATTAGTTACAGCAGAAAGAACATTGCCACACCTGCCATACTCACCGTCACGCCGATGATTTCCTTCAGGTGGATCTTCTGCTTGTACATAATGGCGTAGGGGAGAATGATGAGGACTGGCGTCAGGGCCATCAGCGTGGATGCGATGCCGGCATCCGTGTATTGGACGGCCATCAGGGAGAGGGAAACGCCGAAAACGGGTCCGAACAGGGTGAGGATCAAGGCGTAAGACATTCCCTTCCGGTCGTGGAAAGCCGCCTTGAGGCGGGGAAGGTCCTTCTGCAGGGCCATCAGGGCCAGGAATCCGAGACTGCCGATGAGCGCCCGGATCATCGTGGACGCAAAGGGGAGCATCGTCTCCATCAGTTCCGGCGCCCCGGCTGGAACCGCCGCTTCATAATGTTGCATGCCGATCTTGCTCAGAACCAATCCTACGCCCTGTCCGGTGCCGGCGCCAAGGCCCAGCAGTACGCCTTTCAGGGGGAGGGAAAGTTTGACCTTGTGTCCATCGCCGCGGCTCAGGATGGAAATGGCGATACCGCAAAGGGTGACGGCCATGGCGAGCATCGACTTCCAGGTCAGGGTCTCGCCGAGCATGATCCAGCCGGCGATGGCGGCCATCGGGGGAGCCAGCGTCATGAACAGTTGCCCGAAACGGGCCCCGATGGACAGGTAACTGTTGAACAGGCACCAGTCGCCGAATACATAGCCCACCAGAGCCGAAAGCCCCAGCCACAGCCACGCTTTCCCGTCGGCAAAGACCGGATAGGGATGGCCGAGGGTGATCCACAGAAGGATGGCGAGGAACAGGGAGGCGAGGACCAGGCGGATGACATTCGTCGTCATGGACCCCAGCCGGTGGCTGGCTTTGTCGGCGAAGATGGCCGTCACCGTCCAGGAAACGGCGACGACGAGCGAAATGATTTCTCCAAGGTGCTGCATTGCGGGCGCAAATATAGTGATTTTCAATAAAAATTGAGTATATTTGTATGTTGTACGCAAACCTGACTGTAACCTGTGCTCATGTCTGAAAGAAAGACGACGATCCTGGAGCGGGACGAATTGCAGAAGATGCTGGGCCTGAAAGGCTTCCTCGGACGCACCGCCGCCCGCCTTGTCTATAAGTTGCTGGAATTCGACGAAGTGAACCGGATCCATTCCAAGTTCTGCGACTCGGAAGGTCCGGAATTCTCTGCCCATGTCCTGGAAGAAGTGGGCGTCCAGTTCGAGATTCCGGCCGAACAGTTGGAACGAATCCCCAAAGAAGGAGGTTTCATAACGGTCTCCAACCATCATTACGGGAGCATCGACGGGATGATCCTGAGTGACGTCATTGGTTCGAGACGCCCTGATTATAAGATTCTTACCACTTTCTTCCTATCCCTGATCCCCAGTCTGAAGGAGAGTTTCATCCCGGTGGACAACTTCTCTTCCGGCGGGGCCCGCAGCATCTCCGGCATCCGGACGGCCCTCGGGCATCTCGCGGATGGGAAGCCGCTCGGCCTTTTCCCCGCGGGCGAAGTTGCGACCTGGCAGAAAGGGAAGAACCGGACTGCACTGCAGGAAGGCAAGGTCGTCGAGGACATCCCCTGGGCCGACAATATCGTCAAACTGGTCAAGAAGTCCGGATTCCCGGTCCTTCCGATCTACTTCGACGGGGGAAACTCCCGGATGTTCCATCTTTTGGGCCGGATCCACCCGCGCCTGAGGACCGTCCGGCTCATCCACGAGGTCTTCAACAAACGGGGGACGACCGTGAAAGTGCGGATCGGTCAGCCCATTCCGGCCGCCGAAATCGCCGGCATGGACATTCCGGCCCTCGGGAAGTATCTCCGCAACCGCTGCTATGCGCTGGAGGCCCAGTGTATTCCGGGACCTGCGCAGGCCGAATCAGCCCCTTTGGAGCCCCTGGCCGAGGCCGTTCCGGCTGAACTTGTCCGGTCCGAAATGGAGACCCTGAAAGACCGGGTCCTTTTCGAGGTGGGGGATTACCGGGCCTATCTGCTCTCCGCGGATGAAGCGCCCCAGACGATGAAAGAACTCTACCGGCTCCGGGAGGAAACCTTCCGCGCTGTGGGGGAAGGTACCGGAAAACCTTTTGATACAGACGTTTACGACGCTTATTACAAGCAAATGATCCTATGGCATATTGCCGACGGACAGATTGCGGGCGCCTATCGGCTGGGGTTCGGTCCGGAAATCATGAAAGAGCGCGGCGGCGTACCCGGATTCTATTCATCTACCCTGGTCCGGTATGGGGAGAAGGCGCCTTCGATGCTGTCCCGTTCCCTGGAACTCGGCCGTTCGTTCATCGTGCAGAAGTACCAGCGGGATATCCATCCGCTGCGTCTGCTGCTTACCGGACTGGCCGTGTGCACGCTGAAGTGCCCGGAAATGGAGTATTACTCCGGTCCGGTGAGTATCAGCAACGCCGTGCCGCATTTTTACAAAAGTCTGATCACGCACTACCTGAAGCGGGATTTCCCGTTGCCGGATGCGGAACAGGTGGCCATGCCTACCCATCCCTTCACGCCGGATTTCCTGCGCGTGGATCCGGACGGTCTGCTGCAGATACCGGACGGGAACATCGACCTGTTCGACCGTCTGCTCTCCGCCCTTTCGGACGGAAAATACCGGCTCCCGGTATTGGTGCGCAAGTATTTCAGTTGCTCGGCCCGACTGGTCCTGTTCAACGTGGATCCGGATTTCTGTGATTCCCTGGATGGGCTCATCTTCTTGAAATACAGCGATTTCCCGCAAAAGACCATCCGCGCCATCTTACGCGGCCTGCCCGATGAACTGCAGGACGAGGTCTGGATGCATTTCTACGGGACTCCGAGAACGGAGTAGGGCGGCATGGATTCTCCGTTCTGGGTATATCTGATCGGACTGGCCGGTATGGGAATCTACGGCCTGAGGATCCTCATCCAGTGGTACCTGTCCGAAAAATCGCACCAGGTGGAGAACCCGGGCATCTACTGGGTACTCGCCAGCATCGGCGCCATCGTCCTGTATGTCTATGGGTGGCTCCGGAAGGATTTTTCCATCATTTTCGGGGAAAGCGTCGGGTATTACATCTACATGTGGAACATCTCCGTCATGGGCATGTACAAGAAGGTACCCCGGATCGTCATCGTCATGCAGGCCCTGTTCCCGGTGTGCATCCTCGCGCTCATCGTCCAGGACTGGCCCACCTTCGTGGATACCTTCCTGCATAACAAGGATGTGCCGCTGTGGCTGCTCTTGTTCGGCGTCCTGGCGCAGTTCGTCTACGAGATCCGGTCGGTGTACCAGTTGGTGTACAGTTATCGGCGCAAGCAGTCTTTCCTTCCGCTCGGACACTGGGTGCTGGCGGTCATCGGCTCTGCGATGATCATCACTTACGGCATCATCCGGCACGACTGGGTACTGGCCATTGGCCAGTTCTCCATCGTGTTCTCTATCAGGAACTTGATGATTTGTCTTGCGGAGGAGCGGAGAAAGCGGATTACTCCTCCTCCGCCTCCTTCTTCCGAAGATGCTTGATTTTCCGGACCGGGTCGCAGGTGAGCCCGATCCCCAGTTTGTTGAAAGTCTTCCGGTCCACTTCGCTTAGCATGACGGTGGAATGAACCTGCGCGCCCTTGAGGTTCGGTAACTGGTCCAGGGCCAGTTTGCAGTTCTCGTCGATCAGGCTGATGATGGAGATCGAGACCAGCACTTCGTCCGTGTGCAGGCGCGGGTTGTGCCCGTGCAGGTAATTGACCTTGGTCTTCTGGATCGGGGCGATCATCGTCTGCGGGATGAGTTTGACGTAGTGGGGGATGCCGGCCAGGTATTTCAGGGCGTTCAGCAGGAGGGCGGCGCTGGGGCCGAGCAGGGAACTGGTTTCGGCGGTCAGGATGGTCCCGTCCTCGAGTTCGATGGCGGCGGTGGCGGACTGGGCCATTTCCAGTCTTTCCTTCGCTGCGACCGTGCTCCGGCGGTCGTCCGTGGTGATTTTCGCCTTCTTCATCAGGAGGGCGATCTTGGCGACCTCCGCTTCCGTAGCCTTGCCCTCGGCAAAATTGCAGATGGCCGTATAGTACCGGCGGATGATTTCCTGTTTGGAGGCCTCACGGCATACCTCGTCGTCGCTGATGCAGTAGCCGGCCATGTTCACGCCCATGTCGGTCGGGGACTTGTAGGGGGAGAATCCGTAGATGTCGTCGAAGAGGGCGTTCATCACGGGGAAGATCTCCACGTCTCGGTTGTAATTGACCGCCGTCTCGCCGTAGGCGTCCAGGTGGAACGGGTCGATCATGTTCACGTCCTCGAGATCCGCCGTGGCGGCCTCGTAGGCCAGGTTGACGGGGTGATTGAGCGGGAGGTTCCAGATGGGGAAGGTCTCGAATTTGGCATAGCCGGCCTTGATGCCCCGCTTGTTCTCCTGGTAGAGCTGACTCAGGCACACGGCCATTTTACCGCTGCCCGGGCCGGGAGCCGTGACGACGACGAGCGGCTTGGTGGTCTCCACATAGTCGTTCTTGCCGAATCCCTCGTCCGAGTCGATGAGGGCCACATTGTGCGGATATCCTTCGATCGTATGGTGGTAATAGACCTGGATGCCCATGCCTTCCAGGCGCTTGCGGTAGGCCTCGGCGCTGGCCTGGCCGTTGAAGTGGGTGATGACGACGCTGTTCACGCTGAGGCCCCGGTCCATGAATTCGTCCCTCAGACGGAGAACGTCCATGTCGTAGGTGATGCCCAGGTCGCTCCGGATCTTGTTCTTTTCGATGTCCAGGGCGCTGATGACGATGACGATTTCCGCGTCATCCTTCATCTGCATCAGCATCTTGAGTTTACTGTCGGGTTCGAATCCGGGAAGCACCCGGGAGGCATGGAAATCGTCGAAGAGTTTGCCTCCGAATTCCATGTAGAGTTTGTCGCCGAAGGTGGCGATGCGCTGCTTGATGTGCTCCGATTGGATTTTGAGATATTTCTCGTTGTCGAACCCGTATTTCATAAGATGTGTTTTGCTGAATACGGGGCACAAAAGTAGGCATTTTTGCGGGATAATCCAATTTTAAATGGAGTACGGCCCGCATTTTTTCATCAGGATTCCGGCGTCAGGCGGTTGTCGACGATGCGGGTGAGGAGTTGCTGGAGGTAGGCCTTGAGCCGGGTCTCCATCCGGGAAGCCCTTTCCGCCGTCTCCGGATCCCCGTCTTCCAGCAGGTTGTTCTCGAGGAGCATGTCCTCCGCAAAGCGGTACAGGCCGACGGAATTTTCCCCGTCGAAGCAGAGGAGATACCCGTCCTGTACGAACTGATAGATGTCTCCCCGCTGATAGAAGGCGAAGGTCTCCTCGTCCGGCGTGGTGAGCAGGTCCACGCCGAAACTCACATGGGGATGGCCGTATCCCAGGTAACTGAGGACGGTGGCCTGGATGTCTGTCTGCTGGGCGACGCCGTTCCGCATCCCCTTCAGGGAACCGTCCGGCGTGTAGAAGATGATGGGAATGAGATTCCCGCCCACGGGACCGTTGTAGGAAGGAATGTCGATCCGGTTGGTGTGGTCGCCGGTGATGACGAAGAGCGTGTTCCGGTACCAGGGTTCCCGGCTGCAACTGTCGAAGAATTCCCGGAGGACATGGTCCGTATAGGCGACGCACTTGTGCATGGGGATGCGGCCGTCCGGAAGGATGCTTTCATACTGCGGGGGAACATGGTAGGGATGGTGGGAGGTCAGTGAGAAGATGGAGCCGATGAACGGCTCTTCCATGCTGTCCAGCCCTTCCTTGAAATATCGGAAGAAGGGCTCGTCCCAGATGCCCCAGGTTCCGTCATAATCGGCTTCGTTGCCGTAGGATTCCCGGCTGAACTGCTCCCGGAAGCCCACGGACTCGGCAAAGCCGGCGAGGCCCAGCGACTGCCGTTGCGCCCCATGGTAGAAGGCACTGCTATAGCCCTCGTTCTCAACTAGTTCGGTGGCCAGTCCCCGCAGGCGGTCATTGGCGTACGGGGTCAGGAAATAGGGCTCGATGACCATTGGGATACCGGTCATCACGGCCGGGAGGGCGGAGATGGAGATCTTGTCGTGGGCGAAGGAGTGGCGAAAGACAAGTGATTCCTGCATCAGCGAGTCCAGGAACGGCATATACCCCTCATGCGGATCCCCCTGCCACTCGGTCAGGAAGGAACTGTAGGCCGCGGAAAAACTTTCCAGGACGATGACGACGACGTTCCTGGGCTGGAATCCGGCATCCGGACCGGGCGTGTGAACGGGATCGAATACGGCCCGGGCTTCCGCTTCCGTCGCGAACCACTCCGGGCGGGGGAACTCTTTGGCTTCCACGGTCTTGAACATGCTAAAGGCGGTGTTCAGGACCACCGCCGTCTGCAGGGGCTCCGTACAGTAAAGTTTGGCGTCGTTCAGGGCGATGGGCCGGACATCCCCGCCGAATCCGCCCCGCATCCCGCCCACGATGGGATAGAGCACGGCGGCGAAAATGGCGGTATGGGACAGGTAACCCTTCCAACCATAAGCACTTACTCTCCGGGAATACGGTGCCGCATAGAAACGGATGAGCATGAAGAGGATCAGCGCTCCCAGCAGGACCAGGTACCAGTGTGCCAACGCTTCATGGAGGAAAATGCCTGCGAGGTTGCTGTCCCCGCCGAATTCCTTGAACACCGTGCAGGTCGTCCTCCGGTTGGAGTAAGGGAAATAGACGGCGTCCATGAGGTCGATGGCGAAGGCGATGAAGTTGGGAACGACGAAGGCGACTTTTGTGGCGGCCAGCCATCCTTTCGTACTCCGGATCCGGAAGGGGAGCAGCGCCAGGAGCATGTACACGACGTTCGTGAACATCAGGGCCGCAATGTCGAACCGGAGGCCGCCCCGCATCATCCGCAGCAGCAAAGCGCCGTCCACACCGGGAAATGACGTCCGGTTCAGGGAGAAATACACCAGACGGCAAAGGGTATAGATGACCAGCAGCATCGCCAGGTTCCGCAGGACGGAAAGCAGAGGCTGGAGGAGTTCCTTGAAGGTGTATGTCGTTGAACGGGTCATACGATGCGCCATTTGGAAAAGGGCGGCAAATGTACGAAAGTTCCCCGGTAATTCCAAGGCGGAAAGCCGCGTCGGGGCCGCCTGCATTTGTTTATTTGGCGAAATTGCATTACTTTAGCACTATAAAACATCCTGACCGGACAGGCACTAAAATACTTTATCAATAACTTAACTCTATGTTCTTCCAAGTTTATGGCGCAAATGCGCTTGCCCAGTGGGGAATGCTGATCGTGGTCCTTCTCGGTCTCATTCTCCTCAACGAATTCGCCCGCAGGACCAAGGCCGGCGGCATCATCACCTTCCTGGTCGTCCCCGTGGCGCTTACGATCTATTTCCTGGCCATCGCCATCGGTGTCCGCACCGGTGCCGACTGGGCCCTGAACAACCAGACCCACATCTACATGCAGGGCTGGTTCCACTATGCCAAACTGTATGCGGCTACGGCCGGGTGCATCGGCTTCATGATGATCAAGTACAAGTGGGGCATCGGTGCCAAGCACTGGTTCAAACCTTTCCCGTTCATCATCGTCGCCATCAACATCCTCATCGCCTGCGTCTCCGACTTCGAATCCGCCGTCATGGGCTGGAACAAGTGGTGGCTTACTTCCGAGGGTGTCTGGCAGTACGGCGGCTGGCACAATGTGATGAACGGCGTGGCCGGTCTGCTGAACATCTTCTGCATGACCGCCTGGTGGAACGTGTATCCTTCCAAGGACAAGAAGGACATGATCTGGGCCGACATGACCTGGGTCTACATCCTGGTCTATGACATCTGGAACTTCGCCTACACTTACAACTGCCTGCCTACGCACAGTTGGTACTGCGGTATCGCCCTGCTTCTCGCCCCGACCGTGGCGGCCCTCCTTTGGAACCGTGGCGGCTGGATCCAGAACCGCGCCAACACCCTTGCCATCTGGTGCATGTTCGCCCAGGTGTTCCCGCTCTTCCAGGAAACCTTCAAGAACGGCCAGCAGTGGTTCTCCTGGGCTACGCTGCCCGTCCTGTATCCGGAAGGTGTCGACACGATCAGCAAACTCTATGAGGTGGCCGGCGGCGAGGCTGCGACCGTCGGAACGACCGTGGATCCGTCTCTTGTGGCGGCCAATCCTACGATGATGTTCGTCATCAGCGCCCTTGCGCTCATCACGAACGCCGTCGCCCTCGGCTACATCTGCTACCAGGCCAAGAAGCGTCACATCAACCCGTACAAGGAGGATGTCTTCGTGGACCAGCAGTACTACAAGGATGCGATGGCCCGCGCCGACCTTTCCTAATCCCTTGTCTTTCTGACTGTAAGCCGTCACGGTTTTCCGTGGCGGCTTTTTGTATTTGCCGGAAAAACGTTATCTTTGTACCGGTTATGGAGAAAAGAAGGCGCATCCTTTCCCTGATCTTGCTGGCAGTCTTCCTGCCGGCCTTCTTTGCGTCGATCCTCCATACGCACCAGGAAACCATCGAGATATCGGCGGAATGCACCGAATGTGTCCACCATCTTCCGCATGCCGGCCATGTCCGCGCCTATGACGGAGGACTGTCCGACTGTCTCCTGTGCCATTTCCTGGGACTTCCCTTCGTCATTTCCCTGGCCGCCGTCATCCTGCCTGCGGCCCATCGTTTCGATTTCCTGTACAGTTTTCTGAGCCGGCCGTTCGTCGCTGCTGTCGTCCGGTTGGGCCAGACCCGCGCCCCGCCTGTGTTTTCTGCCCGGTAAGACCCTTTCAGAAAACATTTTAAACAGGAAAACATGATTGCAACCATCCTGGCTGCTTTCATGCTGCAGGTACAGGACACCACCGAGGTACTGGGCCCCGCGACCATCTATGGAGAGTCGCAGCGGCAGGAACTCATGCACCTGACCCTGGGCAGCGTGGAAGTAGGCCGGAACTATATCGAGAACAATTTCTCCGGAACCCTCATGCAAAGTCTGAGCGCCATCCCCGGCGTGCAGGCCCGCTCCATCGGCTCCGGACAGTCCAAACCCGCTATCCGCGGGCTGGGATTCAACCGGATCGCCGTCGCAGTGGACGGGATCAAACACGAGGGGCAGCAGTGGGGAGACGACCACGGACTGGAAATCGACCAGTTCTCCGTGGACCGGATCGAGGTCGTCAAAGGCCCCGGTGCGCTGATGTATGGTTCCGACGCCATCGGCGGGGTCCTGGGCATCTATACCAATTACCTGCCTGTGGAACCGTTCGAGGGACGTGTGAATCTCTTCGGACGCAGCAACAACCTGTCGGCGGGGATATCGACCCGGCTGCAGGGGAGGAAGGACCACTTCTATTGGCGTCTGCACCTGACAGGGACGGATTATGCCGATTACAAGGTCCTGACGGACGAGATCGAGTACTATTCCTATCGGATTCCCCTGAAGAACGGTACGCTGCGCAATACGGCCGGTCGGGAAGCCGACGCCGCCTTGACCCTGGGGTATGTCGGCGAGCATTTCCGGAACGACTTCAAGGTGTCGGACACCTGGGCGAAAAGCGGTTTCTTTGCCAATGCACACGGCCTGGAAGTCCGTCTCTCGGATATCGATTACGACGCCTCCCGGAGAGATATCGACCTGCCCTGGCAGAGCGTGAACCACCTCACCGTCCACAACCATTCCCATTACCATGGGACCGGTTATTCCCTGGACGGGGACCTGGCCTGGCAGTGGAACCACCGGCAGGAACGCTCCGAACCCGTCTCGCACGGTTACATGCCCATTCCTCCGGATGACCTGGAACGGGATTTCCAGAAACATACCCTCACCGGCAAATTCGGCGGGAAAGTGGATTTCTCGCCCCGGAATCAGTTACAGGTGGGTGCCGATGCCGAATTCCAACATAACCGCCGGGACGGCTGGGGCTTCATCATTCCGGACTTCGAAACGCTGTCCGGCGGTGTTTTCGTCATCGACCGGCACACGTTCTCGGAGGACCTGAACGTGAATGCCGGTATCCGCTACGATCATGTTTACACGTCCATCCACAGTTATACGGACTGGTTCACGACGCCGGACGAAAGCGGTACGCCTGTTTACAAGGAACGTTCCGGGGACATCCTGCGACACTTCGACAGTTTCACCTGGTCCGCCGGAGCCGCCTGGAGTCCGGGCCGCTGGGTGCTCAAGGCCAATGTGGGCAAGAGTTTCCGCGTTCCCATCCCCAAGGAACTGGGGGCGGACGGCGTGAACTACCATATCTTCCGCTACGAAAAAGGTTCGCCGGACCTGGATCCCGAACAGTCGTACCAACTGGATGTCGGCATCAACTGGATCGGGGAACGCCTGACCCTGCGGCTGGATCCCTATTTCAACTGGTTCCCGAACTACATCTACCTGAACCCCGGCTCCAACTATTACGAGGGGCTTCAGATGTATACGTACACCCAGGCCCAGGTGCTCCGGACCGGTTTCGAGGCGCAGGCCGTATGGACCCTGACCAGTCACTGGGAACTGGAAGCGAAAGGGGAGTACCTCTATGCCCGCCAGATGTCCGGTGCCAAGAAGGGCTATACCCTGCCTTTCTGCCCGCCCTGGAAGGCTGATGTCAGCGCGAAGTATTCCTTCCTGGAAGACGGTTTCGTCAAACTGGACGTCCGTATAGCCGGAGCTCAGAATGAAATCGTCCCGCCCGAGAAGCCTACCGACGGCTGGTACACCCTCAATCTCTCCGCCGGAAAAAACTTCCGCCTCGGGAAGACTCTCGTCAAGACCGGTTTGCAGGTGGAAAACCTCCTGAACCGGCGCTATTACGACCATACGAATTATTACCGGCTCATCGGTGTCCCGGAGCCCGGCATCAACGCCTCGCTCATGCTGGGACTCGATTTTTAAAGATTAAACATCATGAAAACGAACATAATCATCCCTGCTGCTGCCCTCGCCGCTTTCACCCTTCTTCTGGTATGCTGCGGCAAAACCAAGGAAAAGGACATGACCCCGCCGGAAATCATCGCCGTAGGGGATTATACCTCTCCGCTGAACTGCCAGGAATTCCATGTCGGCAGCGTCCTTCCCTTTGCCTGGGCTTTCTCCGACAACGACGAACTGGGGTCTTTCAATATCGAGATCCACAGCAATCACGACCATCACACCCATAGCACCGAAGCGGAAGAATGCCCTGAGGAGGACGGACACGATCACGGAGAACCCGTGAATCCGTGGGTTTTCAACAAGGATTACGCGATTCCCGCGGGCACTGCTTTCTATGAGGCCGACATCAAGATCCCCATTCCGGAGGATATCGATCCGGGCGAGTATCATTTCATGATCCGGGTGACTGACGCATCCGGCTGGCAGCAACTCAGGTCCGTTGCGATCCACATACAATAATCCGCTTTTGAGGAACGGTATTTGCATGAATCCGGGGCAATATACGACTTATGGACCTAACTGCGATTCTCACTTCCTTGCTGACGCTGCTCGCCGGAATCGGTGTATTCCTGATCGCGTGTCAGATGATGAGCTCGAATCTCGAGGCTGCGAGCTCCGAAAAACTGAAAAAACTGTTTTCCAAGGCTTCTGACAACAAACTGCTCGGCGTCGGGATCGGCGCATTGGGAACGGCGGCCATCCAGAGTTCGGGTGCGACGACGGTGATGACTATCGGTTTCGTCAACGCCGGCATCATCTCCCTGATGCAGGCGGCTACGATCATCTACGGCGCCAACATCGGTACCACGGTGACGGCCCAGATCGTCGCCCTGGGTATGTTCGGCGGGAATTCGGTCTCCACCAGTGTCATCTTCTCCGCTTTTGCGGGCCTCGGAGCCTTCATCAGCCTGTTTGCCAAGCGGAGCACCTACAAGACCGTCGGCGGCATCCTGGCCGGATTCGGTCTGCTGTTCGTAGGTTTGGAACTCATGAGCGGTTCCATGGAAGCGTTCGCGGCGCTGGAAGGGGTGAAGACCTTCCTCGCGGGCATCGGCAATCCGATCCTGCTGGTGCTGCTCGGCACCGTGTTCACGGCCATCATCCAGAGTTCCTCGGTCATGACTTCCATCGCCCTTGCGATGGTCGTCACGGGGCTCATCGGCATCGACCAGGGTATTTTCCTGACCATGGGTTCCAATATCGGTTCCTGCGTCGTGGCGGTCATCGCCGGTGCCACCAGCGGTACCAATGCCAAGCGGACGGCCCTCATCCACCTGCTGTTCAACTGCACGGGTGTCGTGCTCTTCATGCTGGTCGCCTGGATGCTCGGCTGGTTCGACGTTTCCTTCGGGGGACTCTTCGAAAAACTGTTCCCGTCGGCCCCGCAAGTCCAGCTGGCCATGTTCCATACGTTCTTCAATACGGTGACCGTTCTCATCATGCTGCCCCTGACCGGCGCGCTGGTAGCCCTGGTCAAGCGGCTGATCCCCGAGAAGCCGTTGGCGCACGACGAAGAGTTCACCCTGCGTTATGTGGATGACAACATGCTCCGTACGCCGCCTGTGGCGGTTTCGCAGGTCAAGCGGGAAATCCTCCAGATGGCCGAAATCGCCCTGCAGAATGTGGACCGCGGCCTGGAGATGGCCACGCAGCTGGATTTCTCCGAGAAAAACCTCTTCGAACGGGACGAGCGGCAGCTGAATTTCATCAACCGGGAACTCATCGCCTTTGTCGTGAAACTGAGCGGCAAGAGCGGATTGGGCGAAAAAGACCGGACGTATCTGTCCAGCACATACCGGAGTGTCCGCGACCTGGAACGGATCGGCGACTATGCGGAGAACATCGTGGAATACGCCGTAGCCCTGTCCGAATCCGCCCAGCAGTTCTCGGACGATGCAAAGTATGAGATCAGCCAGTTGAAGGAATTGCTGCACCGGCTGTATAAATCGGCCCTGGAGGCCTATACGAACGAGGATCTCGAAGCCCTGGAAAGGGCCAATGCCATCGAGGAACAGATCGACGATTACACCCGGAGAATGGAAGAAGGGCATGTGGAGCGGATGGAAAAGGGCATCTGCACCCCTTCCGTCGGCGCCCAGTACCTGGAACTCTCTTCCAACGCCGAGCGTATCGCCGACCACATGATCAACCTCGCGAAAACCATCCGTTCGCTGCAGGCCTTCCGGACCGACTTACCGCAGCGTTGGGCAAGGGATCGGTCCTAGTCAGTTTCGGGAAAGATTAGCCTCGTAGTGCTCGTCGCTTACAGGCTCCAGCCACTCGTTGGAAGCTCCGTCCTGAACGTCCTTGTGGAAGGTCAGATGCTGCATCCAGCTGTCGCTGGCGGCTCCATGCCAATGCTTGACTCCTTCGGGAATCTCGACAATGGTCCCCGGAACGAGTTGCACGGCGGGTTTGCCCCACTCCTGGTACCAGCCCCGGCCGGCAACACAGATCAGGACCTGGACCTGTTTGTGGTGGATATGCCAGTTGTTCCGGCAGCCGGGCTCGAAAGTCACGTTGGCGACGCCGCCATCCATGGGAGCCAAGTAACTGTTTCCCGTAAAAAATTGCGCATAAGCCGTGTTGGGCTGTCCCTTGGGCCATACGGAGAAATCCACTGTCTGCACGGAGGTGTGGTCATCCCCGAGAACGGCTTTGAGTGCCCCGCGGAGTCTTTCCGCCTCTGCGAGTCCGACTTTTTCCTCCAGCAAGGCGGGCAAGGCGCGCAGTTCCGCATCGCTGACCCCCATGTTCCGGGCGCCGGAGACGTGGGCGACCAGCTGCGGCTCACATCCCGGGAGGGCGGAGATGGCGCTTACGGTAACGATCTCACGGTCGGCGAAACTGAGGGTGTTGCGGGCGAAAATATCTCCGAACAGATGGGCCTTGAGGTAATAGTCGGTCGCGGGTACAAAACTGTAGTTGAAGGGTTTTCCTGACAGTTGCGTCTGTACGGCCGTTCCCTGTTTCAGCGCGTCATAACCGGCGGGAAGCGGATCGGCATCTTTCCCGGGATTGTCCTGGATGCCTGCCGCCTCGCGCTGGGCCAGGACACGTTGGAGCGTCCCCAAAGCATTCAGTGAGCGGGGAAAACCCGTATAGGCATAGAGGTGCGAAAGCGCTTCCTTGGCCTCGCTGATGGTCAAACCGTTGTCCAAGGCTTCCGAAGCCGCCTTTTCCAGACCCGCCTGGTCTCCTTTGGCTTCCAGTGCGGCCATGACGGCAAGTCCCTGCCGACGGGGAGTGAGTGCATTGTCCATATTCTGTGCGTTTATGATCATGGAGGGCAGCAGGAACGCTGCCAGAAGGATGGGTTTCATCGGATTGCGGATTTAAACAGTTTCGCAGTAACCAGCGGGTGGGTATCCATGAGTTTGAGGGACTTGACCATGCTGGCGGTTCCTTCCTTGTATTTCCGGAAATGGCCCGTCTGGATATGGGCCTCATAGGCTTTCCTGTCGGCATAGACTTCCAGGATATAGACTTTGCAAGGGTCGGCTTTGTCCTGCATGGAGAAAAGGCCGATGACGCCGGGCTCCGTGGCCATGGACACAACTCCGACTTCCTTGGCGAAGGTCATGTATTCCTCCAGTTTCTCCGGGTAAACCTCGATCTCGGCGAGACGGACGATTCTTTCCCCGTATTCCCGGACCGGGATGTCGGCCCCGCACAGGCGGGCTGCATTGTTTGTAAAGACATCCTGCGGATCCAGGCCATGGGAGGCCAGCCGGGCTTCCAGCGATTTCCGGGCGCCGATGAGGGCTTGGGGAGCGACGTAGGGATAGTCTGATCCATAGAGGATGTGTGAGGGTTCCGTGATCGTCAGAAGCATCTCGATAGCGTCGTCCGTGGCGGCACCGGCGAGATCATAGTACAGGCGGGAGATGTTGGCGTCCACATCGACCGGCTGCATGTATCCCTGTTTCACCATGACCGGGAGAAGTCCTTTGAAACGCGGTAATGCATTGGGGAGGAAAGAGCCACAGTGCGGAACTACGACTTTCAGGTCCGGATAACGGACCAGGACATCGTGCGCAACCATGTTCAGGATGGCACGGGTGCTCTCCGCCAGATACTCGTAAGAGGCCAGGGGAACCGTGGCGATGAGTTTGTCGTTGGCGGCCGACGGCTTGTGCGGATGGGTGATGATAACGGCTTTCCGGCTGTTCAGATACTCCATGAGCGGATCCAGTTCCGGATCTCCCAGATACTGCCCGTAGCTGTTGGTCGCCAGTTTCACGCCATCGGCCCCAAGCACATCCAAAGCGTATTCTGCTTCTTCCATAGCCTTGCCCACATCCGGTAGCGGAAGGGCGGCGCAAAACAGGAAACGGCCCGGATACAGGGCCTTCAGCGCAGCGGCCTCTTCGTTGAACTTCCGACAGACGGCGGCAGATTGCGCACCGTCTCCGAAATACGGCTGCGGGGCGGGCATTGTCAGGACAGAGGTCTGGATCCCGGCCTCGTCCATGAACTGCAAGTGCGCATCGGCACTCCAGGCCGGGATAGGGAAGCCTTCATCCATCTCCATGCCGTGGGCCTTTACAGCTTCCAGATATGACTCCGGAATCATGTGGCTGTGCACGTCGATCTGCGCACGGCCGATCTGGCTGATACTCATCAGGGTTGCGATAATGGCGAGCCTTCGTTTCATCTTATTCCATCGTATATTTCTTACAAGGGTCGTGCTTTTTTTCGGAAGGGACTTAACCGATTTACGGATTTCCGTATCAATATTACGGAATCCGCATCGATGATCATGACTGTGTAGCGTCAAACGTGATACTTTCGATTCTCAGGCGAACGGTCCCGGCAGGGACCTGCGCCTCGGCGATTTCACCGACCTTCCTGCCCATCAGGGCGGCGCCGATCGGGGATTTCAGCGAAATCTTGCCGGCCTCGAGGTCCATCTCGTGGGGGCTGACGATCTCGAATACCATGCGGGTATCCGTTGAAAGGTTCGTGAATTCGACCCGGCTCAGCAGGCTGACTCTGTCTTTTGGGAGGACGTCCGGATCGATGACGCGGGAATGCTCCAGGATCTTCTGCAGGAAACGGATGCGGCTGATGGTCTTCGCCTGGAGCCGCCTTGCCTCACGGTACCCCGCATTGTCGCTTCGGTCCCCTTGGGCGCTGGCCTCTGCGAGGTCCTCCTGCACCCTGGGATATACCACGTTGATCAGATGCTTCAACTCGGATTCAATCTCGTCGTATCGCTGTTTTGACAGGTATTCCATGTTTTTGTATGGAGCCGATGGCCGGCTTTCCCATGCAAAGATAGCAAAATCGCGAGGTTTTACCTATTTTTGCATGTTCAAGGAATCTGTCATAGTCAGAATGGTATGAGTGATGAAATCGTTTTCCGGCCAATGCGCCGGTTCAAGCAGGAAGCGAGCCGGGAAGAGTGCCTTTCGATCCTGGAAAGCGCCCCTCGCGGGATCCTTTCCGTTCATGGAGAGAATGGATACCCTTATGGTATCCCGATGAATTATTTCCTCGCCGATGGGCGGATCTATTTTCACTGCGCCCTGGAAGGGCATAAACTGGATGCGGTCCGGGCGAATGACCGGGTGTGCTTCACCGTCCTCTCCGAACCGGTGAAGAATCCCGGTGAATGGTGGAACTGTTTTACCAGCGTCGTCTGCTTCGGCCGGGTGGCTGAAGTAAAGGATGAAGAGCGGAAAAACGCGCTCCTGCGCACGCTCGGCAGGAAATTGTTCCCGGCCGGCTATGACATCGAAGCCGACATGGTCAAGAATGCACATCGGGCTTTGATCCTGGAACTGACGATCGACCACATGACCGGAAAACGGGTCCGTGAAAAGTAATAACGATCTTCATGCTTCCCGGAGGGATTCGCAGCAGGAGAACGCGTAGGGCCCGGGCCGATCGTTGAACCACGGAAGAACTCCGTGCATCATCTTGTCAAAGCACTTTCTTCAGGCTCCAACTGCCCATGGTTTTCCCACCGTATTCGATTTCCCGTTCATCGAAGACTTCATATCCTCGTTTCAGGTAAAAATCCAGGTTCTTCCGGGAATTCGTGAAAAAGACGATCTCCCGGCCACCCTTTTCCCGTACGTATCCTTCCCAGTATTCAAGGAACTTCGAGCCGATTCCTGTTCCCTGGAACGCAGGATCGACGGTGAGGGAACTGGCGTACCAGATGCCGGGTCCGGTCTTCTGGTAATCATGGCATGGCTGCCCCGCGGCGGCGTCCATCGCAAGCCATTCGTCGATCACCTTCCTGTCGCCACTCTTGTAAACGTTCAACCAGCCATGGAGAACGTAGTTGAGATCGGAGGGTTTCCTATATGTCGGGGGATTGAGTTGGGCAACGGCGGCCATCTTCCCATCGACGGCGGCCATCAGGTAGTCAGCCCGGCCATAGTTCGTGCGGTATTCGTGACTGATGACCGAACGCTGGAACCGGTTCCGGGATTCTTTCTCGGGAAACCAGTTCGTGAAGTATTCGTAACCGTCGAATGAACGGGCGGCGAGTTCCGCCGCGCGGAGGATTTCGCTCCGACGCAATTTTCTGAATTCCAATCCCATGGTTTTGCCTATTCAAAGTTTTCCTTCCAGGCGCCTGTCTCGATGGTATCTTTGTACATTCTCATTGAGTGGTGTTCCTCGTGGCTTCAAAGACCAAATTTAAGAATTCTTTGCAGGAAAGAAAAGCTGCTTCAGAATGAAGTCATAAAAGCTTCATGGCGATATATGCACAAGCCTCCGCATCGGCAAGGGCATGGTGGTGGTTCATGAGATCATATCCGCAGGCGGCGGCGACGGTCTGGAGTTGGTGGTTGGGCAGCCTTCGTCCGAAATGCCGTCTGGAAGCCCAAAGGGTGTCGTGGAACTCATAGTCGGGGTAATCCATCCGATACACCTGCATGACCGCTTTCAGGCATCCCGAATCAAACCTGGCATTGTGGGCGACCAGCGGCAACCCTTCGATAAGAGGTTCAACCTTTTCCCATACGAGCGGAAAGACGGGAGCGTCCTCCGTATCTTCAGGCCCCAGTCCATGCACCCGCCGGCAGAACCACTGGTAATACTCCGGCTCGGGATGGATCAGACTGTAGAACCGGTCCACGATCTCTCCGTCACGGACGACGACTATGCCCACGCTGCATACGCTGCTCGGGCACTCGTTGGCCGTCTCGAAATCTATCGCTGCGAAATTTCTCATAGACCGTAGTTCTTGTACATCTGGGCGATGTCCGCCTTCATCTCGTCCCGGAGATCTTCCGGTTCAAGGACTTCAACGTCCGGACCATGGCTCAGGAGTTCCTGGCGGAAATCATAGGTGGGGACCAGATAATACTCGAAGATCCCATATTCAGGCGTTTCCTCGATGAGCTTCTGTGTGCCGTGAAGCGGCAAGGAGTCAATGTACCTGACCTGGCTGGAAACGACCTTGATCTTGACGGGGGAAGGTTTCCTGTCATCGAGGATGACGCCGAAATACTTGTCGAAGAAGTTGGCCGCATTGAACTTCGCGGGCATCTTCAGGGCCTTCTTCTGGGGAATGACATTCTTCATCCGCTCATCCAGGGCATAGATCCATGGATCATCATACCCGTCACTCCTTCCCAGCACATACCAGCGCTGCTTGAAAAGC
Source organism: uncultured Bacteroidia bacterium (assembly GCA_902781705.1). Taxonomy (GTDB): domain Bacteria; phylum Bacteroidota; class Bacteroidia; order Bacteroidales; family UBA932; genus Cryptobacteroides. The sequence goes on along the minus strand of CACZKE010000027.1, from coordinate 1,460 downwards.
TTCAGGCAGTAGGGGTGCAGGATGAAGGTGCTCGGCTCATTACGCGTGAAACTCTGATAGGTCACTTCAACAGTCTTCTTGTCACGCATAGCATTCACGATGACCGGAAGCCAATTCTGGCTGGACGGAATCTTCTCGAAGAGGATCCGGTCGCGCATGTCGGAACTCTCGTTCAGCAGGTTGTTCATGGAAAGGGACTCCAGCAGCCACTGCCGGATACCATCTCCTTCCAGGTCGTCGCTGTTGGCGATGTAGTACCCGAGGGATCGGTCGCACTTGATTTCGATCCCGAAGGTATCCAGGATGGCCTCCCGGTGGTTATGGAAGGTCCGCTCGTACAGTTCCTCTCCCGTGTCGTTGAGTGAGGACTGCTCCCAGAGCCGACTGATCTCTTCCCTGGAAATGTGGCCGTGGCGATTGATGGTGTCAATCAGCCACACGTACCTGTTGAAATAGTTCTTTGCCATATACTTTTGTCGTTGTTTTCTTTTTAAAAGGGCCTGCACATCCCTGCGGAGGCCCTGAACTCTTTAACTCTTATCATCATTGTTTTCTGATTGCAAAGGTATATGCAAATATTGCCAAAATCCGGCAGTTTTGCAAAAATGCGGCATTTTTAATGCTCGTCATAATACTCGAAACAATCTTCCAGTGAGTGCAACTCCTGCTTCCGATACGAATCCTTTGTCAGGAATTGCTTTTCTATCATGTTACGTGAGGAATCCGATTCCACGCGCACCCAGATCCATCGGTCTGATTCGGGGCTGTCAATGACCATCCATGCTTCCAGGGTAACTATATCAGCATTGTGACGGTGATAGGATACGTCTTCAATGATAAGACGTTTCTTCAGTGCTGGTGGTACGCCTTCAAACAGGAGTTCCAGGAATTCCTTCATGGGAGCTTTCCCGAAGGCCGCAAAGAGTTCTTCGTACTTGACTGTATTCATGATTGATTAATCATTTGGTTTACTGCCGCGAAGATAGGGGAACTGTTTGCCATTCCGTGGCAGGAAGAAAAACCACCTATTCACTCGTGATAGATCCGTACTGCCATGAATTGGCAGTTATGTAGCCTACCTTTGTCATAAAATAGAGCTCCTCTGGAAAATCCTCTCCGAGCAGAGTATGGCCTGGGGAGATTGATTGAACTGAAAAATGGTTAACTTTGAAAGAACAACAATACGTATGGAAGAAAACTACACTCAAAAACTGCTTAGCAAGGAAGAGATCCTCGCAGAATTCGCCAATACCGGTGTCGATGCTCGTTTCGCCGACTTCTTCTATGACAGATATCTCGACGAATTCGAGGTATGGGAAGATTATGACAATCCAAACGAAATGGCCTTGAAATGTGTGACGCATGGTCTGACATGGTATGCCCTGTATAAACAGATCGGTCACCATGAGCAATGGTGCAAAGCGGCGTATGAATTTGGATGCGAAGGAGTTCAGATTAAC
>CACZKE010000026.1 GCA_902781705.1 uncultured Bacteroidia bacterium | reverse complement strand
CGCGCCGGGAGGCGATGACCGCTCGCCAACAAAGATAAGGAAGCGGTCTTGATTTTTATCTCAACTGGCCTAAAATCGCCAGATTTTATCTATATTTATTCTTAAGTATTATGGCGGAAGATAGAAAAGCCACAGACCAGGATTTCAACGATGTAACGGGATCTGAATTCCTCATGCAATCCATTCTTGGAAAACTGTATTCCATCCTCACAACGGGGAATGAAGTAGCGCCACCCAGCAATGACAACTTTTTCGCGTGGGCGACACCCGGATACCCGGTAACGGCCAAGTACTTTGAATTCGCCAATCTGGGAACTACCGGAGAAACGATTGATCCGAAGGAACTCAAAAAAAGAGCTCTTGAAAAAATTGAGACAATCAAACAGTTGCGTGAAGCATCCGGACAGGAAGAAGTTAAGTTCTCCGCAGAAGAACTCCTGGCGGAAGTCAAAGACGAACTTCAAAAAGAAGCAGCACAACGACGTAGCAACGCAGCCTTTGATTTCTCAAATCTTGTGGATTTTGTGCCGGATGTCAGTGGAAATTCCCAAGAGCCGCTCAAAACGCAATATAGTGATGGTTCCCTCTCGGATATCTATGAGCATACTCTGACGATGGCCCAAGTCAAGAATTATCAACTGAGTGAGAAGGAGAAACAGGCGGTCGAACAAATCCAAGCCCTCTTGGGGGAAACGATCGAAACGCCTGAAGAGACGAAAAAGGAGGATAACGCAGAGCTGAGCGAAATAGACAAGTTCTCGCAAATGCTTAGCGAACTAGACGGGGATGAGTCCTCCGATTCGTCTGCGTCCAAGGCAATCGTCAAGAAGAGTCCGTACATGGAGGCTTATCTGAGGTACGAAGCGCTTTATCTGCAAGCCCTCGATGAATATAAAGTCGGCTTGAATGCCGGGACATTGGGATCTTTGGCGGACAGGAACGGCTGGAACAACGGGGGAGAGAGTATTGCCAGGAGAAGAATTGACTCCGCCATGAGAGAGTGGGTAGTGTCAGGCCATAAGAATACTATTGAAAAGCTCACAGCCCAAAAGGAAGCCATCGAGGCAAGAGATTTCAGCATCATTCTTTCCAATTACAAGCAACTCCTGAAGCATTCCAAGATTTCATCCGGGAAAAGACAGTATTTGGATACCACATTAACCCCCTCGGATTTCATCCAGTCCGGAGGATGGACTAGGTTTACTTTTAGCCATGACGATCTGAACGAATACTCGAATAGCAAGTACCACAAGCACAGCAGGACCATCAAGACGAAAACAGGAAGCATCTTCCACAGGACATCAACAACCAATACGAATGAAGACACCCATCTCGACATCTCTAGGTTCTTTCATGACAAGGAGTTCAACCTATCTTTCGATTTCTGTCAAGTGAAGATTGTCCGCCCTTGGTTCAAGGAATCCTTCTTAAGCAGCAAATACTGGAGGTTTAGTCCCGAGACCAGCAAGGGAGATATCCTTTCCGATGGAGGTGATCCTCCTCAGGGCATGCTGCCGGCTTATCCGACTTCCATCCTGTTTATCAGGAACCTGCAGCTGTCATACAAGGACAGCACGGAGACAATGTCGTTGATCGAAGACTACGAAAAGAACTACGCAAACTATTCCGGCGGCCTGAGGTTTGGCTGGTTCAACATCGGTGCAAGCGCCGGCTATGCTGAAGGTGATACCGACTACGGTAGCGATTGGAATCATACGTACCAATGCACGAAACAGGGAATTACTGTCCCCGGCATTCAGATTATCGGCTACAACTGCCACATTTTAGGGAAGTCGCCCAATCCGGACCCCAGTATCTCGGAAGACGATTGGATTTAGTTTCTTGATTTAGGGGCGTCCGACAACGCCCCTTCTTTTTCTTATTCCATATGCAGAAGAAGTACCTCGCCGCCATATACCAAAAGGTCGCCCGCATTTATGAAGACGAAGCATCCGGGAAATTCCTGTGTCTTCCGGACTCCTTCCTGACATTGTCGCCCGAGGACATCCGGTGTCTTGGCAGTCTGGAAACCGGGCAGGATGTCGAAACCTTCGAGCGCAACGCCAACACCATCTATGATTTCTCCCGCAGGATCAATTCCCCTATCCGCGGTTTGACTACGCGGATGGAAGAGGGAGAAATGCTTTGGGAAGTATATGACAATATCCTCCGATATGCAGTCCTCGCCAAAGGGAATGTCGATGCCGAAGCAGAAAAAAAGTACCAGGATGCCCTTGCGGTATTATTCAATGGGGGCGAACTCCGAGCCCCCTCTCCCGATTATGCCGCATACCGGTCTTATCGTGACCAGTATTTCAAGGCCATGGAAGAGTATGTCCAAATCCGGTTCTCCTCTTCCACGGCCACGGGTGACGAAGCGGACGCCCTCCAGAGTAAACTGGCTCTGGCCAAATCGCAACTTGCAGACATTCAGCGGGACTGGACGCTCTTCGGACATAAGGAAAGGATTGAAGAGGCCTTGAACATCTTTGAGAACAGCCTTATCACCAATCCGAATACCTTTTGGAAGAAACTCAAAGACAGTTTCAATCCCGACATAGACTTGCGGGCGCGCGCAGGAAAGGATTATTATGCAACCACGTACATCTTCCCCACCTCATTCATCGATGAAAAATGGGATACGGTTTCCATTTATGGACGGGAACTGTCAGAATTGTACAAGAGCGCCCCGGACGAGATAAAGAGTATCTGCAAGGACAACCGTGAGGTCTCCGATATTTCCTTAATAAAAATGGAGTATCGATCCGTCCGGGTTGAACGTCCCTGGTTCAATTCCAACATCTTCAAATCGAGGCAATGGCGGATGCCTGTGGGTTTCGACCAAACGATTTCATTTGGTTCGGAAAAACTATTGGGCCGATTCCCGGCTTATGTCTCGGCATTATTGCTCCTGCGTAACGGCACGATCACCTATTCATCCGGCAAAACGGAGCGACTGCTCGGATCATCAACCCAGGATGGGGCGGATCAGGATGTTTCCATCCTCGCATACATCTGTAAAAGAATACCGGCCTCGCCCAATCCTGATGAAAACGCAGACTGGCCTGTTTCCCAAAATACGGCTTATCTTGACATACAAAAGTCCTTGGGAGGGACTGTGTACGCCTATCTGGATGGTAATGAGGTCGACTCAGGCAATTTCGTAATCGGGCAGACTATCAAAATCAAAGCCGTTCCCAATAATGGTTACATGCTGAGCAAATGGACCATCAACGGAATCGTCACCGAGCGTCCCAAACTGACATACGAGTGTCAGCTTCCCGAGAACGGACTGACGGTGATTCCCGAATGGACGCTGGACACAGACCTGGATCCCAAGTATTTAAAGATAGAGAATGATACCTTGGTCTCCATGAAAAACGGCCCGGACAAGATAGATATGAATCAATCCGGTGCTTTGAGTCAAGTCCGTATCATCGCGAAAAAAGCATTCAAAGGATTCTACTCTCTTCGCGACATTACCATCGGAGACCATGTTGAAATCCTTGAGGATCAGGTATTCTCCGAGTGCAGGGAATTGGAAAGAGTCTTTATTCCCGCCGCCACCCGGCTCATCGGCAAGAATGTCTTTGCCACGGATAACACACTGGATAATCGCATTATCCAGGTCCATCCCGACAACAAGAAATACGCGTCATTGGACGGAGTTCTTGTCGAGAAGAAGCAACTATGTTCCGTCCAAACACTGACATGCCGTTGTGGTGCCAAATATTTCTTCAAGGGAGAAGCACCGTCCACTTGCCCTAATTGCGGTAGTAAACTGGACATCTCAACGTCCAAGGAAGAGACGATCCGCCAACCTGATGCGAAAGTACCCTTCAAAGTAACGCAAAAAGAAGCGGAGGCTTTCGTGCGGAATCATTATGCCAACCTTCGTTTTACTACAAAAAGATTCAAAGAGCAGTTCGCCCAGACCGAGATTCAGTTGGCGCCCGTCTATTCTCCCTTTTGGGAATGGAGCCTCAAGGCCGAAGGAGAAATCGACGTTCAGACGATAGACCGGATCACCATCCGGAATCGCAAACTTGAGGGGCGTTCCCACAAGAGATATGATACCGTTACGATGGACAAGGTCTGCGTGCCAGCATCCCATATCGTCGGAAAGGAAGCATTTGTTTCTGAAAGGACCATTGAGGAACCTTTCCATTACGACAATTCTCCAGACCGGATAGCAGTAGAGCTCTATGCAAAGAATATCTTCGAAAGCCGGAAAGAGGGAAGGGAGCACGCCGACAAAAAGCTTCGTGAGAGAGCCAAAACTGTCTTTGACCGATATTTCGTATTGAAGACCAAAGACGGAACTATCGATTATTTCGATGAAACAAACCGGATCTTGTTCCATCCGTTCTGGGTCGGTTCATTTCAATGTGGCAGTCAGGCATTTTCATTCTGTGTCGATGGGCTTTCCGGGAAAGTGACTTCCAAGGAAACACCGCCAAAGATCTGGAAGAAAGTTTGGACCATTGCAGGTTGTGCATTGGCCGGAATCTCCTTGGTCGTCCTGACGTATCTTTTGATCGGCATTATGGTTGCCAGAATCGATTCCACTGCGCCCACCGTCAGTGACAAAAAGCTTCAAGTAAACGCCCTAACCAAAGATGGATTTACCGTTCTTTGGGAGAAAGCCAAGGACAATCGAACCATTGAAGACCGAATCAGTTACCAGGTTCTGCTGAAAGAGCCCGGGGGTGCCGACTGGAGAACCATAATGGAAGCTCCGGGTATTTCGTCGTATCATTTCTCGGACCTGAAGCCGGACACGGATTACTGTTGTTCCGTTAGGGCAAAGGATGAAAAGAACAATATTCTCCAGTACGACCCTCTCACCATTCGAACGCAGAAACCCGTACCTACTAAAGGCATGGTCGTTCTAACTCAGGTCGGCTCGTCCAAATTACAAGTCATTCGGGTCGTCAAGGAATTACTAGACATCGGCCTCCGACAGGCCAAGGATCTGGTTGACAGCGCAGCCTTCAGACCAGTCATCATCCAAGAGTATACTTCCATAACCGAAGCTAATCATCTCAAAACTGCTCTGGAGGAAGTCGGCGCTAAAGTAGAAATTGTGGGCTCAGCTTCCTGAATTTCGGTACGTCTAAACACGCCCCGGAAGTCTATGACAAGGCCAAGGTGGGCGACCTCCTGAAGAAGGACGGGAAGGAGGCGTAAAGGCGCTTCTGGATCGACGCGCACATGAATTTTACTATTTGACAATTTTTCTTCACTTTTTTGTAGTTTCTTATGACAAAAATAGTTAACTTGCAAGCAGAAACTTAATCATCCACCGGGTTCTTCCCACAAAAAGATCAGTGCCATGTCCCAGACGAACGATTCCGCAACGTCCGTGCTCGACAGTTTTTTCCTTAAACTGGGCACAGTCCTCTCCATGACCAAAGATGCCCTCCTGGCCGATTTCCTCGGGGATCTGCCGGCATACGCGCCGAACCTTCAGCCGCTGATGGACGCGAATGACCGGGAAGGATTCAAAGCCGCCCTGGGTCAGGCGGGAAGCCAGTTGACCGGAAGGGAGACATTGACCGGCTTCGTCGAGTGCATCTTCCGCCGCCTCGGATACGATCTGACCTCCTTTGAAGGAAACAAGGAACTGACCGACCTGATCACCTCCATCTTCGTGACGGCGGAATCCCTCGGTGAAAGCGTCGCGGCGCTGGCCGGCGATGGCATCACGTGGAAGGAGGTGGAAACCATCGCCAAGGCCAACCAGCCGGCGGGCGGCGGGAACGGCAAGCAGGGAGAGAAGTCCAAGGAAACCCGGTTCCTCACTCCCGAAGATGTCTTCAGCACCCCGGACGGGAAGTCCTTCTTCAGCGTCGACGACGGTAAAGGCAATTCCTTCTCATTAGAAATCGGAGACCTGGGAAACGGGAAACTCGGCGCTATCGTGGACATCGCCATCGACCTGTTCAACCTCATCAAGAAATTCCGCGACCTGGAGTGGTCCAAAATCGAAACGGAAGACCGGGATTTCATCAACTATCTGAACGACAACTTTTTCACCGAAGCGTTTGCCGAGCGCCTCTTCGACCACATCCTGGTCGTCCTGCTCTCAAAGGCGCGGGAAGTGTTCGACGAAGAGATCCGGGAGATCGCCCAAGTCGTCGGACAAGCCCAGGATGAGGTATCCCTGCTCATCCAGGAAGCGAAAAACGCCGCAGGCAGGACGGTCAGCGAAATCCTGGTGGACCTCAACAGAATCAAGGAACAGGCGGAAGAACTGTACGGCGAACTGCTCGCCGAATACCGGCGGCTGGAAAACGAACTCCTGGCCCTCGTCAAGCAGGCCCTCGGGCCGTTCGGCCAACTCGGCGACATCCTGGAGCGGATCTACCGCGTGCTGGATTTCTTCGGCCTGATCGGCAAGCGGAGCATCCCCCTGGCGAAATATATTCCTTCCGTAGACCTGGCGGGCGTCAACGAAGAACTCGACAGCATCACCGCCAACTTCGACAAACACATCGAGGACATCAATGATCTGATAGACAAGGCGGACAAGAATGGCCAGACCGTGAACGACGAAGTGCAAGAGCACAGTGGGGTGAATCTCGGGATTACTCCGTTGGGATACCGAATCCCGGTCACCGCCAGCACGAATTTCGTCAAGGGCAAGAAGGCTGCCGAGGATGCGGCCGCCAAGCTCAAGGCCCGCATCCCCACCGTCGAAATCCACGTCATCCGCTGGTCCCGCCTGGAGCAGCTCTTCTCCTCGCCCAAGGACTACTTCAAGGAAGTCTTCCCCGTCCATGACTATGACGATGCCGAAGCCCTGGTGCTGCGGCTGATCGGACTGGTCCGTTCCTTCAACCCCGACCTGCTCGATTTCAGTTCCCTCACGAGCATCCTGAACGAACTGCTCGCCGCTCTGAAGGCTTTCCTCAGGCAGCAAGCGGCCGATCAGGTGGAGGGGTTGAAGGACGCCATCCAACAGACAGAAGCCTTCATCCTGTACATCAAGAAGATCCTGGAATGCTACGCCATCGAGTACAAGAAAAAGATTGTGGCAGCGTTCAACGAGGTAGCCAAGGATGTCCAAAGCGAAGTGGACAAGACCGCCGACCTGCTGGGCGACCTGCGGGACAAGATCTGGGAAAAGGTCAGGGAGGTCGAACGGTCCGCCCGGGAGGCGCAGAAAACCACCATCGACCAGGCCAATGTCGTCTGGCGTGATTTCGCCCATGCCGCCGGCATCGACGAACAGACGCAGAAACTCCTCTACGGCCTGTTCGCCCAGCCGCTTGAGGACCTGATCGTCGAAAAGGCCGCCGAATACAACCTTACTGCAGGGGTCGATCCGGCCGATTGGACCACAGCCATCCAAACCTCTTTCTCCGACTGGAAAAAAGATGGAAATGGACTGGCCGCCGCCTATCTGAAAGTCCTGTCCGACGTCCAGCGGCGCATCGACGTCGCGCTGAACAAGTCCACTTGGGAAAAGGCCTTCCAAGCGATGGCGAAAGACCTCCAGACAGAATTTGAGAACCAGACCAAGGACGTTCCCGGCGACATCGACGAACTAAAAAAATACGGCAAGGACTCGATTACGGCGCTGATCCAGGGAAATACGCCCGGCAACCCGTTCTCCGATTTCGACATCACGGCCTTCCCGACCATCATCCTCGACCATATCAAGGCCCTGCTGCCCACGGACCTGGATGAATACTATTACCGGATCAAGAGCATCACCGAGAATGGATTCAAGGCCCTCGTCAAGAATGCCACCGGCATCGACGACGCCTTGATCGCCAGCGCGGACGCCGTGGAGGACGACGTGACCGGCAGGGCCCGTGACTTCACCCGGTTCGTGACCGACGTCTATGCCGGCTACTGGCCGCGCGTCAAGGAAGCTTTCTACAAGCTGGTCTTCCGACCGCTCTTCGCCCTGGTGGAGAAGGTGGTCAAGGAATGGGCGATGGACGTGCTCAAGAAACTTACCGAGGGAGTCAAGGAACTGCTCAAGAACGTCTACGTCGACAAGGACCTCATCAATGGATTCCTCAAGGCGGCCGGATGGGCGGCCGATGCCATCCAAACCGCTGGCGAAGTGGCCGAGCAAATCCTGCTCATCAAGGCAGAAGGCGAAGAAGTGGACTCCTGGCAGGACGGCCTCGCCCTTGCCGTCAAGATCTACAGTCTGATCCCGGAGAAAGTCAAGGAGTATGTCCGCGACATCGTCGACCTGCCGAAGATCGACGTCGACATCCATCTCCCGGACTACAAACTGGACATCAAGAACAAGTTCCTAGCGGTCAAACTCTACGAGCTGCAGCCTTCCTCCGCCGAGACCCTTCAAGCCAGGGTCGAAGGCGCCGTATCCATCCAGCTCCTCGCCTTCGTCGGGGACCGGGAAACCGGAGAAAAAGACGAAGATGGCAACCCGATCACCCAGGCCGGCCTGTTCTTCTATCCGTATGTCAAGGGGAACCTGAAATCAGAATTCAACCTCGGATCCACCCACAAGATGGGGATTTCCGCTTCCACAGCGCTGAACGACGGTTTCGAGAACCCGAAGAAAACCGACGCCGAGACCGCCCTCAAGGACGGCATCGGCCTCTTCTTCACCGGCGACTGGTTCGACTCCCTCCAAGTCATCCCGCTGGCCGACGCCGAGGCCATCCAGGCCTGGCTGGAACTCTACTTCTCCCGGGGGCAGGTCCATGGCAAGGTGGATCCGGTCGTCATCTATGACTCCAACACGTTCAAAATCGAGTTGGGCAATTATCCCCAGAAGGCATTTGTCGGATACAACAAGGGATTCGATGCCGGCTATGTCGGCCAACTCCAGGACCTCAAGTTCTCCCTGGACCTCCGGAAGGAGAACGGATTCTTCGAGAAACTGCTCAGCGCCCCGCTCTCCTTCTCCGTGGACAAACTCGCCGTCGGGTACACCTACCGGAACGGCCTCAGCATCGGCGGCTCTACGAGCATCCGTATCCCGATCAACAAGACCATCGACCTGAAAGCGGCCAAGATCAGCAACCTGGCCCTCGAGATCGGCATCCCGGATTTCCGAGGCCTCGACGTGGGCATCTCCACGAACCTCTCCCTCAGCCTAGACTGCGTGAACTTCTCCCTGTCCGACCTGGGCTTCGGTCTCAAGTCCGAACTGCTGGACAATCACTGGCGCTTCAAGGACTTCAACCTGACACCTTCCCTGAAACTGCCTGACGGAGTGGGCATCTCCGTCGACCTGGAAGGCGTCAAGGGCGCCGGCGCGCTCAAGTGGAACGCGGAAACCGGAGAGATGCTGGGCTTCGCGGAACTCGCGATCGTGGAACTGTTCAGCGCCAGCAGCCTCTTCCTGTTGAACACGAAGCCGAAAGACGGCGCCAAGTTCTCCTTCATGGGCGCGATCTTCCTGACCATCGAAGGGGGCATCCCGCTGGGCATGGGCTTCTCGCTCACGGGCATCGGCGGTTCGCTGGGCCTGTTCCGGCGCATCGACACGGACCGGATGCAGCGCGCCGTCCACGACGGCACCCTGAGTTCGGTCGTCTTCGTCAAGGATGTCGAGAAGCATCTGGACACGGTCCTCGAAAACATGACCTCCTTCTATCCGGTCTCCAAGGAGAACTTCTTCTTCGGAGCCATGGCCCAGATCTCCTGGGCGGAAAAGGTGAAGGTGGACATGGGCCTGTTCATCCAGGCGCCCGACCCGGTGGTGATCATGATTGCCGGCGGCCTGCACTTCAACGTTGCCGACGAAGTCGACAAACTTCTCTCCATCAACGCAAACTTCCTGGGAATCATCGACTTCAGCAAGGGTCTCTCGTTCGATGCCGCGCTCTATGATTCCTACATCGTCGGCATCCAGTTCTACGGCGACATCGCCCTCCGCGTTTACTGGGCTGGCGACACCAAGGGCTTCCTCCTGTCCGCCGGCGGCTTCCACCCGCAGTACAAGCCGGAAGCCGGCTTCAACGTCTCCGACATGAAGCGCCTCGGGATGAAGTTCGAAATCGAATGCGTGAAGTTGTCGATGGAAGAGTACTTCGCCGTTACCTCCAACACCGTCCAGTTCGGTTCCGACAGCCGCCTCCAGGTGGGCTGGAAAGAATTCGGCCTGTCCGGATACATGTATTACAACGTCCTCTTCCAGTTCCGGCCGTTCGCCTTCCAGTTCGACGCCGGCATCGGCGTCTCCGTGAAATGCAAGGATTGGACGCTGATGTGCATCGACCTGTATCTCGAAGTCAGCGGCCCTACGCCGTGGCACATCCACGGAAAGGCCTCCTTCTGGTTCCTGCTCGTCAAGATCAAGTGCAGTTTCACTGCGGAATGGGGTAAGAAACAGCAGGTGGGCGAACAGAGCACCGTCCTGGTCATCGAGAACTACTCGAAGAGTTTCGAGAACAACGACAACTGGACCGTCATCTCCAGCGACCTGGTGGACAATCTCGTCATCCTCGCGCCCTACAGCGGCGGGGAGATCATGATGAAGTCCGCCGACACGCTCCGCTTCAGCCAGGAAGAAATCCCGCTGGACGAGGATATGGAGTGCTTCGGTGAGAGCCTGCCCAGCGTCTTCCGCGTGGACCTCTCGGAGGTTTCCGTCGGTGTCGGAGAGACCGAGAAGCCCCTGGCCACGGTGCCGGTATCCACCTCGTTCGCTCCGTCCATGTTCAAGAAGATGACGGAGCATGACAAACTCACCAAGCCTTCCTACCAGTCCATGCATTCCGGCTTCGCCGTCCAGGGTGACAAGGACGCCGCCAAGCCTTCTTCGAAGGGGATCAAGGGGGAGGTTCAACAGGTAACAGATGGCGACCTGGACCTCAAGGCCTGGAAGAAGGCTGTGAAGAAGTTCTCCGGCTCGACGGCGAAGGCCAAGGCCAAGGCCGGCAACCTGGCCTTCGGCAAGCCGACGGACTCCTCCGCACTCACGGGGAAAGTAACCTCGGAAAAGATCAAGGCTTATGGCAAGGGCGCTCCCCGGGCCTTCCGTCCCTCCGCCCGGAGGACGGCCGACGGCTTCAACCGGTATATCCAGGAACTGAACGCCACCCTGGGCAACAATCTGAAGGAAAAACTTGAAGTATAAGGATTTCGATATGGCAGAGTTCAATTCATATTATTTCCCTTGGGTACGGAAAGGCCTGGGGACCTATATCGACGAAAAGGAGTCCCTCGGGCAGGACGGTATGATCCTGTGCCGGCCCGAATTGACCGTTAAATCCAAATACAACGTCCGGCACAACCTGCCGGAGGAGGGCCAGGCGGCCGAGGAATCCACCGTCATCCTGGAGAAGACCGTGAAGTTCAACGGTCCCGGCGACGTGCTGCGCATCAACACATCCGCCGTGATGAAAGTCCACCCGGAGGCCGGTTCCGAAGGATTCCCGGTACAGTATCTCCCTTATATCGAATTCTGGGAGCCCGACTTCCTGTGGCGGTACACGCCGGCCGCCGAGAACGACGGGAAACTTCGCCCCTGGCTGGCGCTGGTCGTTTGCCGGCAGGAAGAGGTCCGGCTCGGGACGATTGGCAACGCGCCCTACTTCACCTTTATCGGGGATGACGGGGCCTGGGCCAAGGCCTTCCCTTCCGTCTCCGGGCTGCACCGCTGCGCGCATGCGCAAGGAGGCGAAGCGGACAAGGCGGATTTCTGCCGCCTGCTCGGGATGCGGGATGGGGAGAGTCTCGATCCGACCGCAGATTACGTCGCCCTCCTCATCCCCGCCTACGAGACCGGACGCCTGCGGGGCCTGGGCCTGGAAGAAGCAGACATCCAGGAGATTCCGGCGCAGCGGCCTTCGTGGGACTTTAAACTCGCCAGGCAGAAGTCCAGGAAACGGGGCTTGGAGTTCCCGGTCTACTACAAGTGGTTTTTCAAGACCGGAACGGATGATTTTGACACCATCGCCCGGCGGCTGAAGCCTGTCGGTGACGAACTGAAGGCCGGCCTGGTGCTGGACGTGACGGATATGGGCGAAGGATTCAGTTACAAAAACGTCGAACACGAAAAGTCCCGCACCTCCATCGTGATGCCGGCGGCCACGCTGACGATGGGGTACAAGGAGGAACCGGCGTTCCCGGCCAAAGACACCGCCAAATACAAGACCGAAAAAACCTTGTATGACAACCTGGATACCCTGCTCTCGAACAATCCGGTTTTCGCCGAGAACCGGGCCAATATCCAGGACAAGGACGCCGCAGAGGAACCGGGCGTCGATGACCCGATGGTCGTTCCTCCCGTCTATGGTGCCCGGCACGTGATGGCCACGGAACTCGACGACAAGTCCGCCCCCTGGCTGGAGGAGTTGAATCGGGACATCCATCACCGCGCAGCCGCCGGACTGGGCCGCAAGATCGTCCAGAAACACCAGGAGGAACTGATGGACCGCGCCTGGAAACAGGTGGAAGCCATCCAGGCCCTGAACCAGGAACTGTACGAGCGGCTGATGAGCATCAACGCCAACAAATCCCTCCTGCACAAGACCGTGGACAAGTTCCAGGACAAGGAGGATCCCTCCAAGTTCCTCGGGTACTTTATGCGCTATCTCGCCTCGATGAAGAACGCCGCCGGCAAGGACACCCCTTCGATGGCTTCCATCCTCTCCGAAGCCGGCATCCCGGCCTCCTTCGCCGCCCCTTCCTTCCATCACAACACCGAGAAACTCGCGCGGATTGTGGAGGACCTGGACGAGTCCACGCTGATGGACCACATCGTGAAGGACCAGCTGTTCAAGTTCACCCCGGAAGAGCCGGTATCGGCCTTGTCGCTCGATAAAGTGCTTCCGGATGACGCGCCCCCTGAGACCTTGAGCTTGCTCCAGAAGAATATCTATTATCAAAATGCGCTTGTTTATGGGGTCGGGAAGCAGTATTTGAGCAATCTATACGATATTAATGCCTCGCCGGAGAAGGATGAGTATGCTGGTTCGTACTATAAAACGACATTCAGTCAGAAGCCGGTAAATCTCTTTCCTGCTTTACCCAGTTCCATGCTCTCGCACCACCTCCAGCTTCCGCTGGAGCCGTATCGCCTGATCGAGTACCAAGTCAAATCATTCTGTAAGGACAAGGAATATAGCTTTGAGACGATCAAGGAGGCCCTGCTCGCCTTCCGGCCATACGATACCCCTATTTATCCCCGGTTGTATGTTTTAGAGGATGAAGACTATGATGGTTTATATAAAGGGACAAAAAAGGAGTGGGACCTCATTAAAGAAACCGAAAACGGTTTGGCTATCAACGTTGGCGGAAGGAAAAAGACCCTGTCTTTCGACTCTTTGATCCTTCCCGATTCACTTTATGACCTGTTCTTTAAGGAAGGTCACTATTCAAAGGATAGTAAGTATTCGTATGGGAGCTATTCCGGGGTTGATTCCAAGTTTTATAACTCCGGACTCAGTAGAGTTTTACTTCCCTATCCCGGAGGAAGCGTAGCGACTAATATTGACGGCACGGATTATTCAGGCAATATAAAAATCGTAGAAAGAGATCTTTCTTATTCATTTTCCTATTGTCGGAAGGAAGGAGTCATGGCCGATGAGGTAGAAGGCGTCTTGGCTATCCAGAAATACATCCGTCAAGCCTGTTCTTCCGACAGCTCTGTTTCAATGATTGATCTCAAGGAACGTTTCATGCGTGTTGCCCGGGACTTTTTTCAAGCGAATGATTTCGGTGGTCACAATTCTATCATTTTCACTAATCGTGAGGGCGTATTTTTCAGTAGAGTTGGTCAAAGGTGCGTTAAAGCCTATTTCGCTGATACTGGGCGTCCGAGCTCGATTCAGTACGAAGTTGCTACATTACTTAACTTTTTAACTACGGAAACGGCCTCAGAGTTCCCCGGTGCAATCGTTTCAGATTATCTTTTCTGTTCTTTTCTCTATACGCTCCTCGACTACCCGGGATTTTTCTATTTATTCTGGAAAAAGGCTCTTTGGCATGATACAATGCTCGTAGCTTGTTGTTATTTGGATAAGATTGGACCATGGATGACTGCTATGCTCCCTTTCCGTATTATTGCATCAAGGATCTGCGGGGATTTGCCTGATAACCTGAACCTCTTCCTAAAACGGTCTCCAAGCGTTGTGATTGTCCGCAAATCCGAATGGGACAAGAATACTCAGACGCGTATTGAAGGCGGAATTGAAAGCGCTGTCCGTAAAGCTATAAAAGAAACGATCTTCCCGAAGGAACAGGCCATCTTGGACAGCGGCTACGAGATGCTGGTCAAAATGCACAAGATGCAGGTGAAGAGGGCCCAGGAAGCCACTGATCCCGTGCCTGTCAACAAGGAATCCGTGCAGAAGCTGCAGGAGAGCATGGAGAACAAGGAGGCCTACGACCGGATGATCGAAGTTGCCAAGACCTATTACGAGCAGTTCTATTCCGACGAGAAGCTGCGGAAAGAGTACCTGGAGGAACTGCTCCGGTCCAAGTACCCGATCCTGGCCTATCCGTTCTTCCCGGAGCCTACCTACTACTACCTGAACATGATTTCTGACAAGTTCATCATCCCCGGACTGGACGAGATCCCGATGGACCGCATCGCCATGTTCACCAGCAATCCGAAATTTACGGAGGCCTTCCTCAGCGGCATGAACACCGAGATGGGCTCGGAAATGCAATGGAGAGAGTTTCCGACGGACCGCCGCGGCTCCTATTTCCGCAAGTTCTGGGATTCGGAATCTACCGTGGAAGCCATCCGGAAGGACGAATTCTTCGATGTCAAACCGCTGCACCTGTGGGAAGGGACCCGGCTCGGGGAGAACCATCTGGCCGCCAAGGGCAACCTGCTCATTTTCGCCATCCACAGCGACCTCTTCAAGTTGTATCCCAACACGCACGTGTTCCTGAACAAGGCCAAGCCCGGGATAGGGAAAAACCAGGCCGCTTTCGACAAGGGCCGGAAGGATCCGGTCATGGAGACCTTCATCCGGGAGAACATCCTGCTGGTCGGGTTCAACATCAGTATCCAGGAAGCCCTGGGCTCTCCGGACGACGGAGACTATGGATATATGCTCGCCTTCGAACAGGACCTGGACGACCTGAATTTCTCCGCCCGGGCCGAGGGTCTCAACGAAAGGCTCAACTCCGCGGAGACCGCCAACCTCCTCAAGGACAAAGCAACCATTTTCGGCAAGCACATCTCACGGTTCTTGAACGCGTAAAAATAAGGAGATACCATTATGTCCGACATGACAACCATCCCCGCATCGAATCATATCCTGTTCTTCCCCGTCCGGCTCGAGACCTGTTGCGAGCACCGGAATAACGGAACGACAGACCTGAAGGTCCGGATCATCCCGGACGAGATACAAGTGCAATATGAAGTGACCCGCCTCACCCGGGCCGACATCGCGGACGGCCGGCGTTTCTGGGTCCGGTGGTTCATCGCCAGCGGAAACCCGGACCGGGAATTCGAGACCTGGCGGCTGTTCTGCGAAAAACATGGCGTAAACAGCGCCTCGAGAATCGCTTACCTCACCCGCCCCCGGGGCCTGAGCAAATACAAGAAAGGAGGCACCCATTTCACGAAAAGGCCTTTCGCCTATCGGGATGCCCGGAAACGGCTCATCGACATTGCGGCCGTCTGCCAGCAGATTTATGACAACCTGTCCAAAATCCATATCACCGAACATTCCGCGCCGGACAAAATCCTGACAGACAGCGCCACGGATTCCTTCCGGGCCATTTCCGCCTCCCTGGCTTCGCTCTCCGTCGTGCTGGACGGTTCTCCCCAGGTCGTCGATTATCTCGCTGAAAAGGTCGACGAGTGCGCGGGCTACCTGGAACGGCGGTTGGAGAGTATCGGTCTGTTCTACGACCGCTATCCCCAGTTCCAGGAAGACCCGGGATCCTTCGACCTCCGCGACTCCGACTATTTCGCTTTCGGACGGCTGCGGGAGCAGGTGCGTGATTTCCGGGCCAGACTGTCCCGGAAGACGGTTTCCCTGGAAGAAATGGTCGACCAGTACCTGGAGCATCCGGGGTTTGCGAAAGACTTCTTTGGGAATGACACCTGGGCCGTCAGATACCCGCTGGACCGCAAATCCTATCCGGCGCCGACGCTGCCGATGCTTCCCGACCGTTTCCATCTATGGCTGAGTCTTTCAAACGGTAATGTTTATGAGGCTTCCGGGAAGCCTATGGCAAAGGATCTTCAAATCGGAATCGACCTGGAAGGGAGCAGTTCCGCATTCCGGATCGATGCGGAGGGAGACGTGGTCATCCCGCAGGGGATGAAATGGCTGGTTGACTACGACGACGCCCTCCAGAAAGGGATGGCCATCACGGTCAACATCCCCGCGCAGGATGCCGTCGTGGAAAAATTGTATGTCTATGGTGTAAAAGAAGAAAGAATCAAGGAGAAAACCCTTCAGACGCTGTTCCGCAGCCACCTGTACTGGGAAGACCAGTTCTCTATGCTGAAAATCGGGACTCCGACCAACCAGATCGAGGGGACTCGTCCGGTGGAAACGCCCGAGGACGAGGAACTTGTCAAACTGAAATACCGGCAGGAAATCCTGGAAGAAGGCCGGCGGGCTCCCGCCAACGCAGATGCCAGGGCCCTGAGCAGCCTGCTCGGCCTCAAATACACCAATAGCCCCTTTGCCCGTGCCCTGCAGACGGACAATACCGAAATGGACAATGCCCGGAAGGCCAACAAGGCCCTGTGGGAATACTTCAAGACCAAAATGGTCGACACCGGTCACGTTCCCTCCGAGAGCGAGAACCGGATTCTCGACCATATCGGCAATTTCTTCCTCAACTATGCCAACGCGCGCGGCATCGCACCTATGTTCCGGATCGGAGACCAGCCTTGGGGCATTGCCCCCGGCTATTACCTGTCATCAGGATTCACCATTGGTGAGGACGCCAAATACGTCGATACGTTGCTGTCTTTCCTTCATAGCTTCTATCAGGGGTGGTTTGGTTCTATAGAAAAGGAATATCGCTCCGAAAGCATGAAAGGGAGCGGAGCGGATCAAGGATTCCTCCGGATGCTGTCTCAGAACCCTCGTTCCGTGAATTATCGGAAAAGACCCTTCTATTATGGGCCATTGGACGAGAGGGAGACTGAGACCATCACTGAAGAAAGCTTTAATGACATTCGTGTGAGGAACAAGTTTATCAAGGCGTTTGAAGGCATGGGGTTGCACTGGGCGTCACCGGTTGCCGGGGACTTCGGCGATTTCGACCCGGCGCCCCTCGTAGCCACCGTCAAGAAAGCCCTTCCCTCCCTCGAGGACTGGCAGGCGGAACGGCTGGTCAGCGAATTCCTGGACACGTTCTCCTACCGCCTGGATGTGTGGTTCATGGCTTATGCATCGTATGTCATCAAGAACCATCCGACTCCCGGCCTGCGGGTCGGAGCCTACGGCTGGATCTACAATCTGGACATCAGCAAGAATCCGGCGGAGGACAAGGGAGAGTATATCCTGGCTCCGTCCATCCAGCATGCCCTGACCGCCGCCGTACTCCGGAGCGCCTACCTCCAGACGAAAGCCGACGGGCAGGACACGCACATGTGCATCAACCTGTCCTCGATGCGGGCCCGCCAGGCCCTGCAGATGATCGACGGTCTCAAGCAAGGCATGTCCACGGGCATGATCCTCGGGGCCGACCTGGAGCGCTACCTGCACGACGCCTTCAACCGGAACGGAAAGAATATGGACAAGTTCATCTATCCGCTCCGGAAATTGTTCCCCCTGACCCTGGACATCCAGGCGGAGGACAAGCGGGCGGAAGACTACGCACTGCAGGTAATCAACGGCGAGTCACTGTTGAACACCATCCTGGAACAGCGGGACAAGGACGAAAAGAAGCAGGGCAAATCCGCCGGCCGGATCTCCCAATGGCTGAAAGGAAACGCCCTGTCCCTGTCCTGGTTCGCCACCCTCAAGGATCCCAAGACCGGCCTCCTCTTTACCGATGCGGAAGCGGAGGAACTGTTCCTGGCCATTGAGCGGATGGCCGACTCCTACGACGCGCTCAACGATCTCCTCCTCGCTGAAGGCGTCCATCGGCTCGTCGCAGGAGACAAGGCTTCCTTTGCCGCCATCACCAGTTTCATGTCCAGCAAGACCGGCAACCTGCCGTCCCCGTCCGTCCTGGACACGCCGATGAACTACGCCGTGCTGGCCCACAAGACGGGCCTGGCTCTCCCCTGCACAAAGACGGCACGTCCCAGAGGCATCCTGGCGGTGGCCGAACCGACGGTCAACGACTGGCTGGCCGCCCAGATGGGGCCGCTCAAGAATGTCATATTCTACGTCGACTACCGCGACGGCGACAAGGTGTCCTTCTACGAATCCTCCCTCCAGGAGATCGGGATGACTCCATTGGAGTTCCTGCATCTGTCCGCCTATCCGGGAGTCCTCCGGCATACGTTGGAACTGGCCTGGAGAAAGCTGGACTGGCGGAACCGGAAGCACGGGACCGTCAGGATCCTGACCGGCGACCCCGAAGAGACCCCGGCCGGAGAGTGGCTCCCGGACCACAGTGCCGATGAAAAGACATGCCTCTACGAATTCAGTCTGCTTGCGGACAACCTGGCCTCCCTGCTTTCCCGCTCTCGAGCCATGCGGGCCGGAGACGTCGTCCCGTCCATCTCCGGGGACGCTGACGAAGAGAAGAGAATCAATCTCAAGGAACTGAAATACCGTTACCTGTCCGCTTACGATGCCCTTTCCGAAATCAACGGCAAGCTGACGGCCTTCCTCGGGGCTCCCGACCGCAACCTTGCCCATCCGATGAGCGACGCCCAGGTCTTCTCGTTGTACGACCTGGCCGGGAAATGCACCCGGGCCGGCCTGTTCAATGAGGTCATTCCCTTCGATCCCTCTATGCTGGTGGAGGACATCGACCCCGTCCTGGACCGGCCCGCATACGACAAGGCCGTGGAAAAGCAAATGGGATTCCTGACCCAGTTGAAACTCCTGTCCGAAGCCCTCGCGCAACGGCTCGCCGAGGCGGACAAGCACGCACCGGACAATGGCAGTACCTTACGGCCGTCCGCCTACATCGAAGCCCTCCAGACGCTCACGGTCAAGAACCTGCGGGTCATCCCCCGTTTCTCGGTGAAAGACTGCCTGGATGCGTATCCGTTCAACAACACCTCTTTCCGGAAAATGGCCAGAGACTTCCAGCAGGTGGAGAATCTGACCGGCAACGCGTTCATCGACTGGATGGACGAAGTGGCCGAAGTCCGACCGGGCATGAAACTGTACCGCGAGATCCGGATGTTGCAGCAACTCCGGGGGGACTCCTACCTCGAGACGAACGCCGGTATCTTCCAGACCTTGTCGCAGCAGAAGATTGCCCGTGAGTGGCTGGGATGCAAGGTGTCCGACGAGAAAGTCCTGGACGATGCGGACTCCCTGGTGCTGTTCGAACGGCAGAACTTCGTAGAGACCCAGGACAATGCCGGTCTCATCTTCGATTCCTGGCTGGAATACATTCCTTTCCGGAAGCAGACCGCCGGCCTGGTGTACCGCTGCGACGTCCCGGATGCCGAAGCGCCCCAGGCCTTGATTTATGGTTTCATAAACAGTTCGAATACCAAAGAAAAGTGGAATATTGACGATGTGCGTTCTGTCATCATAGGTGCTGCCACATTATCCGAAATACGTACCATCGACCCCGAACAATGGTATTCCGACGAGTATCCGTCCCTGCTCGGCTCCTTCCTGACAGCGCGGGCGGAAGATCTGATCGACAAGAAGGCAAGTCTGGAGGAGCAGATCAAAGCGCTGGAAGAAGCACGGAAAACCGATCTGGTGCTGGACCAGACGAAATTTGACAGCAGTTTATTGAAATAGCGAAAGAAGGAGGTTGATATGGCCAAAGTAGTATTTGAACGCAGGTTTATTTTCGATCATTTAAATACTTTGTTCGACAAAAAAGAAAAACTCCTGGAGCGGGAGGAGGGCTTCTTTACCAAGATCGAGCCCCGTAACCGGAAGGCCGACTATACGGAAGCAATGTCCTTCGAGGTTTACGACCCCCTATGGATGCTCGGAAGGCAGCGGCAGTTCGGACGTTTCCAGGGAAACAACTGCGGCACCACCGTGCAGACCAAGATCCGGCTCTTCACGTCACCCCTCGTCAAGGTCGGAGACAAGGACGGCCGGGACAAGGCATTTTCCGCCGAATCCGACCCGCTGGAGTATCAGGTGGAGAGACGCCCCCGGCCCATCGATCCGTATGTCCGGATCGAATCCGCCCTCCATTTCCTCTCAATGAAGTCCCTGCCTGCCAACAAGGCAGCCCTGCTGAAGGTCCTCCTCCGGCAGTTCCCCCTGGATCCGTTCATCCCGGACAAGCCCTTGAACGACCGGACCCTGGAAGACGTCAAGCTCGGGGCCAACCTCAAGTTGGACAAGCTGTACCGTTATTATGGAAAGCGGTGCTTTGACGGTTACAAACTGTTCCTGGCCAACCGGATCAGTTTCAGCTCGAGCCAGGTGAATCTGGACAAGGCGCTTGCGGAATACAAAGCCTGGTTCCGTAAGAAATACCTGGTGGACGGAGATACTTCCAACTACTGGAGCGACGAGAAACTGGGCTATCAAGTGAAACTGAAGACTGACGGGGAAAGATTTGTGGCAGACGATTATCATACGGGCAAGCTGTCCTGGTATTCCTTCGATTCCGATGGCCAGAAAGAAACCGCCTCCGCTCAGTCCAATTCGACCGTATTGACGGCGCTTCCGACCCCCGCCACCTTCCCGGCGGCGCCGAACCGCAGACTCTGGGAGTTCGAGAACCGGCGGGTGCAGTTCAACGACTGGCGTAATGACGACGTGACGGCCTTGGCTTCCTCCGTCATCCTCCAGTACACGATGATGTACAGCAACGACTGGATGATCGTCCCTGTCGAAATCGAGGCAGGAACGGTCCTGCAGGTAGGCGAGATCACAATCAAGGATTCCTTCGGACACGTCTTCTCCATCGATACCCGACAGCACTATGAATTGCGGGATCACGTCCCGCAGGAACGCAATGTCGGATTCCAGGATCGATGGGCCATCTTCGCCCATGTCGACTACAAGGCCTATGACAAGTCCGATTTCCGCACGCATCCCGGTCTGCTGTTTCCGCCCACCCTCCAGCGCGTGGAACAAGGCGCTCCCATCGAGGAGGTCCAGTTCCTGCGCGACGAGATGGCCAACATGGTCTGGGGCGTCGAGGAGCGGGTCAGTGATCTGTGCGGCGGCTCGCTGGATTCCCGTTCCCGTTCCGACAAGGTGCTTTCCATTATCGACGAGGAGCGAAAAGTGGACGACCGCGACGTCATCGCTCCGGCGGATGCGGATTACTCCTTCCTGATCCAAAACCGGGTCCCGCTCCACTGGATTCCGTTCATCCCGCAGAATCTCAAGGGGAACCCGCGCGACATCGTCTTCCGGCGCGGCCGGATGCCAATCTGGTATAACGGTGACTATCAGCCGGTCCGGCCATCGTCCCAGTTGCTGGGAGTCAAAAAGGACGCGAACGGCAAAGTGGTTCCCCGCTACATCTACGAAGAGGAAATCCAGGGCTACGGCACCAAGGTGGGCCTGTATCCTCAACGCACCCGCTGGTTCAACGGCACCAGTTTCACCTGGGTCGGTTACGAGAAGAAGATTTCCGGCACCCAGGCCAACAGCGGTCTGATGTTCGATACGCTCCTGGACGTAGAAAAACCTGCCGAGGATTGATTCCACGGTCATGCCGGCATGATCGCACGGTCGTAAAACGGAAGCGTTTGAAAAATTTTGAAATCCCCCCCGGTTCCATTTCACGACAGAAGCCGGACGGCAGTCCCGTATCTGCCACAACCGCCTTTAGCCGATCATCTCATCGTAACCTTATTCCGCCGTCTTCTGCTTTTTCAGGTACTGGTCGCTGAAATCGATCTTCAGCTCCACCCAAAGGGGCAGGTGGTCGGACATCTGGTGGGTCCGCCAGGTGCCGGTGAAGTATTCCTCCTTTGTCGTACGCGTCGTGTTCGGCACCGGCGGTTCCTTCGGCTTTTTGGGCGCCGTGGGCTTGGTCCCCAGTTTGGTCTTCTTATACTCCGCATTCAGTCTCTCATATTCCGCCCGGGCCGCCGTGTATTTTTCCATGTCCGCATCGTATTTCTGTTTTTTCCCGGCATACTCGTCCAGCGCCTTGGCGAACCTGACTTTTTCCTTCTCGATCATTTTGTCGTAGGCCTCCTGATAGAAGGGCTGGTATATCTCCCAGTCGACTGGTTTGTAAACGGATTCCGTATAGTTGAACGCGCCGGCCCGCTGCTCGTCGTCGTCATAGAGGACCATGTTCCTTTCCAGCTTGAGGCTGAATGCAATCTGGTCATAGTGGCTGACACGGCCCAGGTCGGTCGGATGTTTGCGGATCTCCTTCGGGATGAAGAACTTCTCCTTGGTCTTATCTTTGCCGGCCTTGGTAATATATCTGTTTTCGACGAGCGCATTGAAATACACCCCTTCCGTATCGGGGATGTTGAAATCTCCCAGAAGGATGTAGGAAACATCATCCGACTCCTGTCGCTTGAGCAGGAAATCCGATACTGCCTTAATCTCCTTGAGCCGCCGCTGATAAACCCCCTTGACAAGATCCTTTCCATAATAGATATGGACCGTACATAGCTTGAAATCAAACCATCCGGCGCGGAACGACACCATGAACGGGGTCCTCGCGAACTGAATGTCGCCCATGGTCTTGTCGCCGGAAAGGACGATCTCGCCGGCCAGGCCGGTGAACTTGACCTTGTTGGTATTGTAAACGAAAGCCATGGCCTCGTTGCCGCCGGCATGTCCTTCCACGCCGTCCGACATGACATAGGACCAGTTGTCGCCCAGAATCTCCAGCACGCTTTCCAGGCCGCCCAATTCCTTGGAATTCACCTCCTGGATCACCACGATGTCGAAATGGTCGATGATCTCAGCGATGTAGTACGAACTCTCCGGAAGCCGGCCTGCCCCGAATTCGCGGATGTTCCAGGTCGCAAGCAGGAGCGTCTGCGTCGCCGTCTTCTCGGGGATCCGGTCGTGCAGTTGTTCCCGCAGTTTCAAAAGCCGTTCGACCACCCGGACCTTCGCCGAGTCGTCCTCGATTTTCCTGATTCTCTTGTAACTGGCCATAACTGGTTAATTTAGGTGATTATGCGGTGTTTACAAATTTATAAAAAAAGACAGAATCTTTGCAAGCCTTGCAGGAATTCCGACATTGCAAGGCTTGCAATTATCATTCATCTTTGATAGAGAAACCGTAACTTCGTCAAAGGTACGAAGGCCAAAGCATTCTTCATTTTTCGAGAAATTTCTCGAAAAATAATTTTATTACTAAATAAATAATTTTTACCTTTGCAACATGCGCGTAATATCCATTTCGACTTTACGGGATTTTTGGGAGAAGCACCCGGATGCGGAGCTTCCTTTGAAAGAGTGGTACGTAAAGACCTGCCGCGCCACATGGCGTAACCTTACCGACATGCGAAACGATTTCAACTCGGTGGATTACGTCGGGAATCAGCGATATGTATTCAACATCAAAGGGAATCACTATCGCCTGATCGTCGCCGTAAAGTTCACTCCGACCCTGGTGTATATCCGGTTCGTAGGGACGCATGACGATTATGACAGAATAGATGTATCAACCATATAAAGAAACAATATGGCACAGATCAAAGACGAGAAGCAGTACAAAGCCATGATGGCACGCCTGGACGAACTGTTCTTTACCACTGACGAGAATACGCCGGCGGATGACCCGCGTCTGCTCGAATTGGATATGCTCTCTGCCCTGGTGGAGGAATACGAACAGGAGCACTTCCCGATCGAACTCCCCTCTCTGACGGAGACGATGAATGCCCGTCTGCAGGAGAACCATTGGACCCAGAAAGAAATGGCTTCGCTGCTCGGCATGACAGCCGCCCGCCTGAACGCCATCCTGAGCGGGAAATCCACACCGACTTTCGAACAGGCCCGCACCATCTCGGCACGTCTGAAAATCGACCCGGCCATCGTGCTCGCCTGAAGAAAAATCCGTATCTTCGCAGACATGAAATACACTACGCTCGGAAATACCGGGATCGAGGTCTCCCGGATCTGCGTAGGATGCATGTCCTACGGAAAGGCCTCCAAGGAATTCCATGAATGGACGCTGGGACAGGAGGATACGACGGCGATGGTCAGGCATGCCATCGACCTGGGTGTCAATTTCTTCGATACGGCCAATGTCTATTCCTTCGGCACCAGCGAGGAGTATCTGGGGAAGGCGCTGCGGGACATCGGCATTCCCCGCGACCAGGTGGTCATCGCTTCGAAGGTGTTCTTCAATGAAGGATGCCTGTCCCGGGAGGCGATCCTCCGGGAAATCGACGGCACCCTCAGGCGGCTCGGGACCGATTACCTGGACCTGTACCAGATCCACCGGTTCGATTACGGCACGCCCATGGAGGAAACGCTGGAAGCGCTGGATTCCCTCGTGAAGGCCGGAAAGGTCCGGGCGCTGGGCGCATCGGCCATGTACGGCTACCAATTCCACAACATGCAGGAATGCGCCGCCCGGAACGGATGGACGCAGTTCTCCACGATGCAGAACCACTACAACCTCATGTACCGGGAGGACGAGCGCGAACTGATTCCGGTGTGCCGGCAGTACGGGGTGTCCCTGATCCCCTATTCTCCCCTCGCCGGCGGACACCTGTCGCACCGGGGCTGGGAAAGCGGAACCGCCCGGTCCAACACGGACCGCACCATCCGCAGCAAGTACGACCACGCCAAGGAGAACGACCTTGAAATCATCGATGCCGTGGCCACCCTGGCGGAACGCAAGGGCGTATCCATGAGCGAGATATCCCTCGCCTGGCTCCTTGCCCGCGGAGTCGCGGCCCCCATCGTGGGCGCGACCAAGGTTCCCCATTTCGACGCGGCCGTCCGGAGCGTGGACCTCACGCTCTCGGCCGAGGAACTCGCCTTCCTCGAGGCCCCCTACCGTCCCCACGCCGTCGTCGGCGCCCTCGAGCCCAAGGATCCGAAGAAGATCATGGGGATGCCGTAATGCGTTAGATTTCGTATATTCGCAAAAAGATCTTAACTGACAGTCCGATGAAACGATTTTTCCTGACGGCCCTCCTGACGCTCGCGTCCGTGGCCGGATTCGCCTGCACGAACCTCATCGTGGGCAGGCTGGCTTCCGTGGACGGGAGCGTGATGTGTACGTACAACTGCGACGGCTTCGGCTTCGCCTCGCCCCTGAACTGGTCGGCGGCGGGTCGGCACGCGCCCGGCGAAATGCTCGCCATCCGCGGCTGGGGGCCGGACGCCCCCGTGCATTACGTGAAACAGGCGGACTACACCTATGGGGTCGTGGGCCTGATGAACGAATTGCAGGTGAGCATCGTGGAGACGACCTGGGGCGGGCGTGAGGAACTGGAAAAGTCGGAAGGGGCGCTGGACTACTTCACGCTCATGGAGTTGGCCCTGCAGCGGAGTGCCACGGCCCGGGAAGCCATCGAGGTGATGCACAACCTCGTGCAGGAATACGGCTACAACCAGACCGGCGAATCTTTCGCCGTGTGCGACCCGCAGGAGGCCTGGATCATGGAACTCATCGGCAAGGGCCCCGGCCGCAAGGGTGCCGTGTGGGTGGCCCTCCGTGTCCCGGATGACTGCATCACGGCCTATGCCAATTCCAGCCGCATCCGCAAGTTCCCGCAGGCCAGGAAGATCGACAAGAAGAAGGGCTACGGCATCGTGGAAGGGACCTGTATGTACAGTGCCGACGTCATTTCCTTCGCCCGTGAGATGGGCTGGTATGAGGGCGCCGATGCGGACTTCAGTTTCCGCGAGGCCTACGGTCCCATGGACTTCAGCAAGATCCGCTACTGCGAAGCCCGCGTCTGGAGTTTCTTCCGTCACCACTATGACACCGAGGTGATCGACTCCTACCTTCCCTTCATCGAGGGGCACATGGACATCTGCGACGAACTTCCCCTCTGGATCAAGCCCGACAAACCCCTGAGCGTCCGCGACCTCATGAACGACATGCGCGACCACTACGAGGGCACGGCCCTGGACATGACGGTCGATGTCTCCGCCGGTCCGTGGGCATCCCCCTACCGCAACCAACTGACGAACTTCGAGGCGCCGGACGGCACCAAGATGTTCCGCGAGCGTCCCATCGGCTGCCAGCAGAGCGGCATGACGATGGTGTGTCAGATGCGCTCTTTCCTCCCGGACGAGGTGGGCGGCGTGACGTATTTCAACATGGACGACGCCTCCATGGTGGCCTACGTGCCGGTGTACTGTTCGATCAACCGTGTCCCGGCGCCTTTCCGCCGCGAAAACAACAACATCCGGGAGTTCTCCACCGAGAGCGCCTTCTGGATGAACAACTGGGTGGCCAATATGGTCTATCCCCGCTACAGCGCCATGATCGGCGACCTGCGCGATGCCCAGACCGAACTGGAAGACTACTATGCCGAGGACCAGAAAGAGGTGGAAGCGAAGGTGAAGAATCTCACCCACCAGGAGCGGATCGATTACCTCACGGCGAAGACCGAGGCCTATACGGCGAAGATGATGCAGCGCTGGGACAAACTCGCGAAACTCCTGATCGTCAAGCACAACGACCAGATCATGCAGCCCAGCGAGAACGGTGTCGTCGTTCCCGGCCGGCGCACCTCTCCCAAGTACGCCCCGGCTTTCGTCGAGGCGGTGAAGGAGGTCACCGGCGACCGGTATGTGAAGCCGTAGGTTATTCCGGCAACCAGCGCTTGTTCAACTTCACGTTGACCATCAGGGTCTTGAAATCCGAGCGGGACACATAGGTCGCGCGGATGACTCCGTCCCGCTCCAGCTTGAATTCAAGCTTCTTGCCGAAGAGCACCTTCCTGGTGGTCACGGTCACCGTCTCCCGGTTCCCGTTCGGAATGGCCGGCGCGAAGCAGCCGGTCACTTCGAAGGAGGTGCCGGCGGGCTCTTCAAAGTGCTGCTTCAGGCCTTCCAGCGTCTCCATGATTTCCGCCCGGTTCGAACCTAGCGGGATGAAGAGTTTGTTGATCGGATCGACGTCGATCTGGATGATTTCATCGCCTAGGCCCATCGAACCCACGCACAGGAAGCAGACGGGCTGCCCGCTCTCGTCCGGAATGGAAAACACGCTCAGGATGCTCTGGTCGTTCGATTCCACCTCGGCGATCTCCACCAGCTTAGTGATATCATACTTTTGTGCGGACGCCGTCACCGACAGGGTGAGGGCCAGGAAAAATAGGGCAATACGTTTCATGGTTCACAGTTTTCGATGTAAAGATACTATATTTTCCGGTAAAGACGGCCTCTGGCCGACAGCCCTGCAACAAAACCTGCTTTCCAAGGACTAAAACGTCACATACCCCACCTCAGAAGGCGGGGTATGCAACGATTCGGCGCAAAGAAGGCCGTTTTTGTCACATAGGTTGCGGAAGGGCCGGCTACTTCTTCGCCGGGGCCGGGCGGGACATCCGCCAGGGATTGAAACTTACCAGGTGCTCGAGCGCCGCGCGGTCGGGCGCGTTACGGACCTCGCTCTTCACGTCGAAAATCATGGTCGGGGCCTCCTCGGGCGTATAGGCAGGCCACTGCGGGATCTCCGGACAGTTGGGGTTGCCGGTGCGCATGAAGGCCAGGAGGGCGTTCGACAGCTGGTCGGAGACCTTGCGGGGCTCCGCGCCGCCGCCGGTGTGGGTGACCATCAGGTCCGTATTCCGGAACCAGTAGCAGATGTCGGAGCAGTGGAAGGCACGGATGCGGCCGCCGAACAGCGGGGCGTTGTAGTCGAACCAGGCCAGGTACACCGGAGCGCCGCCCTGGGCGTACTTGGCATCGGCCGTAGCCAGGACGTTCTTCCGCTGGGCGACGGTGAGATTCACCAGTTCGATGGGTTTCTTGTCCGGAAAAGCGGCCTGGTAGGCCTTCAGGACGGCCTCGGCCTCGGGCTGGCCGAACTGGTCGCGGACCATGGCCACGGCGCCGTCAAAGTCGATGTTTTCAAGTTCGACATTCTCCTTGCTCAGGGAGAACTCGGAAGAGGTGGTGCAGAGCATCAGGGGCACGTCCCGGGCCACATCGTCCTTGAAGAAGCCGTCGGCGGGAAGGACCGCACCGTCGGCGACCGGGGAGAAACCGCCGCCGACTTCGCCCGCGACTTTGTGGGCCAGGGCGTAATACTCTTCCCAAGGCATGGCCTGGAGTTTCTTCACATCGCCCTTCGCGGTCTTGAGGATGGCCGCACCCACGGCAGCGGAGGAAGCCGGATCCGTAGCGGAAGTGGCATTGCCGCTCAGGGCTACCGCCTTGTGGACAAGACCTTTCGCGGAAGGCATCGAGATTACGTCGCACACTTTGGCGCCGCCGCCGGACTGGCCCATGATGGTCACGTTGCCGGGGTCGCCGCCGAAGTTCGCGATGTTGTCATGGACCCACTGCAGGGACGCGACGAGGTCCAGGATACCTACGTTGCCGGAGTTCTTGAAGTCCGGACCCGCCGCGGAGAGGTCGGAGAAGCCGAAGGCGTTGAGCCGATGGTTCACGCTCACGAAGACGATGTCACCGCTGCGGGCGAGGTTCGCCCCGTGATAGCCGTCCTGCTCGATGCTGTTGCCGGCGGCAAAGCCGCCACCGTGCATCCACACGAGGACCGGACGCTTCTTCCCGTCCGGAGCCGGGGTCCACACGTTCAGGTTCAGGCAGTCCTCACTCACATCGAAGTAGTTCCAGTGGTCCGTGAAGGTGGACGTATTGTTCCTCCACTTGTTGGCCATGTTCTGGGGCGCGTCGTTCCCGTAGAACATCGCCGGGCGGATCCCTTCCCAGGATTCGGGCTTCTGCGGAGGCAGGAAGCGGTTTTCACCGCCGGTCGGCGCCCCGTAAGGGATGCCCAGATAAGTGTACACACCGTCCAGGATGTAGCCCTGGACCTTTCCGTACTGCGTTTGGGTAACGGCATAGTCGTCACCGACGAACAGGCGCTGCCCGTCTGCTTTTTCGCCACCACCAGCGCAGGAGACCGCGAGGATGGCCGGAACAAGGAACTTGATGAGTTTCATGACAATCAGTGTTTGTTGGTAACAAAGATAGCGATTCGGCCCGAAAAACGTTTTCTCCATTGTTCAAATATTTGAAAATAAGCCGAAAAGCCGTAACTTTCCGGCATGAAGTTGCGCCTTCTCCTCCTCTGCCTTTTCCTTGCCTGTGCCGCTGCATCCGCGCAGCGCGTCACGGATTCCGGATACAGGACCGTTGCCCATATCAAATCCGACGGGACGGTCCAGGATGCCTCGTTCAGGATCATCGGCCATATCAAGGCCGACGGCATGGTCCAGGACGAGAAATACCGGGTCGTGGGCTACCTGAAGGACAACGGCCTCGTGCAGGACGCATCCTACCGGGTCATCGGCCACATCAAGGAAGACGGCACGGTGCAGGATGCGTCCTACCGGATCATCGGCCATATCCGGAAGGACGGTCTCGTCCAGGACGCTTCCTACCGGACGATCGGCCACGCCGACGGCATCCCCATGAAATGGGCCGCCTGGCATTTCTTCTTCAGCAATAGGTAATAAATTGATTTTCCGAACACTATGAAAAAATTTCTCATCGTACTCGCCGCTTTGTCCATGATGTTTTGCGCAGCAGCCCAGCCCGCCTGGCGGGGAATGGGGGAAGCGCCGACGGACGAATCCTTTGAGATGAAGGAGATTTCCTGCATGAGCGCAGGGCGGAAACTCTACGGGGAGGCGTTCTTCCCCAAGGCGCCCGGCAAGCATCCGGCCATCATCCTCTCGCACGGATACAACGGAAGCCACATCGGCTTCTATCCGATGATCGCCGAGTTCGCCAAGGAGGGGTACATCTGTTACTGCTACGACTTTGCCGGCGGCGGCCTCAGGAGCCGGAGCGAAGGGAGTCCCCAGGAGATGTCCATCGTATCCGAAAGGCAGAACCTCATCGACGTCGTGGAGATGGTCTCGGGATGGGATCAGGTCGACAAGGACAATGTCTTCCTCCTGGGAGAGAGCCAGGGAGGATGTGTCTCCGGAATCACCGCCCCGTATGTGGCGGACAAGATCAATGCCGCGATCCTCGTGTACCCGGCCTTCTGCATCTACGACGATATCCTGGCCCTGTACAAGACCTACGAGGAAATCCCGGAGGATTATACCTTGATGGGCCTGCAGATTGGCAGAAAGTATTATGAATGCTTCTTCAAGGACGGGCTTGACGTCTATGAGGAGATCGTCAAGTATCCCGGGAAATTCCTGATCCTCCATGGAACTGACGACGGTCTCGTAAAGCCCGAATACTCCGCCAAGGCCGTCACGGCGCTGAACGCCGCCGGCCGGGAATTCGAGTTCAGCAGAACCGGAAGTAGCCCTTCTGCCAACGGGGGTGATGGTTATTCCCAACCTTGATAATAGCCCTTTTTCAAGGTTCCCACGCACCCATGGTGAGTCCCAACCCCGGTTTTGGCCAATAAACAGGGTTTCAACAGCCTCCTGTTCGACATCATTCAACAGTTTTCCCTTGGTCTTCATCGTCCCGTTGCTGAACGTCTAAGGGTAAGGGTGCCGATTCCCAGAAGGTCTGCCGTGGACCACGTGGTTCCGTTGAGGGTGGTTATCTTTCCGTCCTGTTTTCCTTCTTCCTTTTTCCCGGAATTGTCCTTGGTGCAGGACGGAGTGGCCACAACAAGGCGGCACGCGGCCAAAAGTCCGAGTAATTTAGTGATTTTCATAGTTTTTTAATGAATTATGTTATCGGATGAATTCCTTGAGAAGTTTGTGCAGAAGATCGCTGACGTTGCCGTTGTCCTCCGGATGGGAGGCGAAAGTCGGGGGTTCGTTGACGAAATGGGCCTGCTACCTGAAATACGACCGTACGCCGTCGCTATGGCCCGAATTCCTCATGCCGACCGGATCGACGGCGATTCCGAACAGCGGTTTCATATTGTTGTGATGGTTGTTCGCTTCCCGATTTATAGATAGTACATGGAATTGAAGTTGAATACCCTGACTGCCGGCCCTTTTCCCGCCTTTTCCTTCATGAGACGGGGGACCAGCCGCTCAGGCGCATTCGTATCCAGGAGCCCTCTGAGCGTGGCGGCGAAACGCCGGTTTTCCACCTCAAGTTCAGCCTCCGTCGTCATGATCCCGTAATCGCGGGCCTCGTCCATCTCCGAGACAACCATCCCGGAGAAGAGCCCGTGGAGGCTGTTCCTCTGCGCGAAGAGGTTGGCGTGGCACCAGATTCCGATGAGGGGGTGACCTCGCAGGAGGAACCGCATGGACCGCCCGACGTAGCACTGGTACTCCTCCCCTTCTTTCCGGAACAGCCCGTCAGGACTTCCGTGCCCGAGGAGCATGACCGGCTCGCCGGGCTGCAGATGGTATAGAAGACTCGAGAGCCTGTTCCGGCTCTCCTCTCCGGTATGGAGGTCGACCCCCTCCATGCCGCCATAGAGGGCATGGAGGAAGCGGGTCGAGGTGTCTTCGGGATGGATGACAAGCATGGTATGGATGATTTCGGAGATGTGCCCAGGCCATCATGTCAGGACTGGCCGGCTTCCTCCTCCGCGGAAAACGAGAAGTTCATCCGGGGGCCGCCGAACATGCCCGCCATGATCTCTTCATAGGAGTCGGTGAGCCGGGAAATGGCCTGGAGGAGGCATATCCGGACGACCTGCTGGTTAACGGCTCCTCCATCGACGTTCTGGGCAATCCGAAAGGAAAGTTCTCCGTCAGCGGGGTCGATGACGAAGGCCCCCACCGTTGTGCGGTAGTTTATGCTGTTGATGACCTTGAACACCTCGTCCAGATGGTCCCCGCCGACTTTCACCGGAAAGAAACCGATGACGACGAGCAGTTCCTTCTCCTCGTCTGCGACGATAGTGAAGGGGAAGTCGGCATGGTTGTCCAGAATGATGAAGCGGTAGGAGTGTTCCTCGTGTGAATAGTGGAGGTCCAGTCCGTCCAGGACCTGCTCCACGGCGTTGCCGATAATCTGTTCCATGGCGTGTCGCATTTATCGGTTGACGACACGACCACGCTTGTCGAGGAGGACGCTCTCGTTCCCGTATCCGAGCCGGGCACTGACGAGATCCTTGGATGCCATGTCGACGGACCAGTAATTGGGAGGGGTGAGAGGCTTCCCCGTGCGCAGGTCCAGGAGACCCTCCCATGAGTTGACCACGTAGACGGCGATGTCGCTCACCAGTTCGTAATCGTCCGCATCTTCGTCATTGTATTTCACCATGTACTTGAGCGGCCGTGTCCTATCGATCACGAAGGGCTCGATGACGTTGCCCGAGTAATCCACCAACTGTTTGATGTTGTTCCGGGTGCGGTATACGCCTCCCGCTCCGTCCATCCCCGCCGCAAAGGAGAGTCTCTCGCTCGACTCCGCGGAAACCCGGCGGAACTCCCTGTCATAGAGCCACTCCCCTTCCTCGTCCCCGATGATGCGATAGCCGTCCTCATTGAGGTCCGTCACCCGCTTGAGACCCCAGGGAAGAATCAGCCGGCCGTCTTTTCCGTAGACGGCGAAGACATAATCCTCCGAGTCCTTGTCCCAGCGGACGACGGTGCAGGACCCGTCCTTGAAGACGTAGTCGAATCCCGGTTCATAGGGGATCTCGCAGCCGATGACGAGCCGGTTGTCTCGATCGATAAACCCCACTTTCCCGTTCTTGCCCACAACGGCGCCAAGTCCTTCGGAGAACTGCCATGCCCTGTCGTATTGGGCGGGGATGACGACCTCGCCGTCGTTGATGTTGAGGAATCCCCGCCTGCCGGCCATGTCGCAGAAGACCGTCAGGCTGTCACGCTCAGGGATGCCCGAAACCCACTTGAGTTTCGGCGTGGTGTATCGGCCGGTCTCCTTGTTCCGGACACGCACGCGTTCGTCATTGAACCCTTCTACGACCACTTTGGACGAGAGGCTCTCTTCCTCCCATTCGCACCGTCCGTAGGTCTCCTCGTGCCAGACCTTGACGATCAGGATGCCGACCACGAGCGCAGCGACCCCGATCAGACCCAGTCCCACCTTCCAGGTGACACCCAGGCATTTCTTGATGTTTGCTTTCATAGTTGAAATGATTTGTTTGTTCATGGGAATAGAGCGGTGCAATCCGGAAAAATGACACTTGTCCCCCCTCTTCTTGATATTTTTACTATATTTACACCGAATCCATCTATAAACAGCCGCATTAAAGGGGACAAGAACACCAGGAGAGACACAACGATATGTACGACATCTTCATCAGCTACCGGCACTATGACAAGAACAATCAGGACAGCGGTCTGACTGTTGCGCGGGTCATCAAGGCGGAACTTGACAAACGGTTCTCCGTATTCCTTGACAACAGCGACATCAAGGACGACGAGTTCGACAAAGTCATCCTCAGTGCGATACAATCATCGAGGATATGCCTTCTCCTGTTATCCAGGGATGCACTTGTCGACTGCACCAAGACCGGGGATTGGGTCGCCAGGGAACTCAGGGCGGCCCTTTCGAGTGGTTGCAAGATCATCCCCGTCTGCCCGGACAGAGCCTTCAAGGGATGGCCCGCGGATTTCCCGCAGGACCTCTCTTCCATCAAGGGAATCCAGATTTCAGACATTTCCATGGGACAGCTGTTCGAGGAATCCATGAATAAACTCATCGAGGACCGCATCGCCCCGGTAGTCTGGAGGGTGTCATCAGTGCCTGTGAAGGAGGATATCAATGTCAATGGAGAAATGCTCTCGAGTCGGGTCAATTCGGTTTTCGCCCCAGACCCGGCGGTAGGGATCCAGCAGTACCATGCCCTGTTCATTTCCTTCGAGCCCGAACTGTATAAGAAGAAGGTGGACGATACCACCTCGGTCCTGAACGGACTCAGCCAGATCATCGACGTCGATTCGAACGAAATCAGGAAGACACTGTTCACCACCCTGATTCCCGAATTCAGGAAAGAGTTGAACCAGGCCAGGGAGAAAAATACGGAGCGGCTTCTGTATCTCCTTGGGGACATGCTCGTGTATTATCATCTCCGGCAGGAGAAGGTGGTGAAGTCTCTTCAGAAGAGCGTCTCCGAGGCGGAGTATCACGAGTCTTTCTGGCAGAAGAACGGGGGCGACATCATGGAGTGGGGAGGCACCATCGGCGGACTCCTGATCGGAATCCTGTCGGGAGGGAGATTCAATCCCGGTCTCACGATGAAGGCCGGGAACTCCGGCGGCAGAAGCGGGAGCAGGGATCTGAAAGAGAAAAAGATACTGGACAGGAAACGCTTCGCCCTCCTCAAGGAGGCGATTATCGCTCTCCGCTTCGGGTCCTAGGCCGGTATTCGTCCTCAATTCTTTCCTTTCATCGAAAACGATGTGTCATTTTTTCATGGGCAACCACTCTATAATGGCAGACAATCGATTTTGCCATGAAAAGGAAAGACTACACACCCTCGCCGGTCGACACGGCGAAGACCATTGTTCCCGACGAACTCGTCAAGTTATCTGAAAGGATTGCCGAGAATGCACATGAGGTATGGGCGGCCGGTCGCCTCGCCGACGGCTGGACCTGGGGTCCCGTCCGCGATGACCGCCTGAAGCAGCACCCGTGCCTGGTCCCTTACGGGGAACTGCCCGAGCAGGAGAAGGAATACGACCGCCGCGCATCGATGGAAACCATCCGGCTCATCCTGGCGCTGGGGTTCGAGATCGGCAGAAAGGACAAGACCGCATAATGGCTACAACCCTTCATCTTCTTGCATGCGGACCGAACGCATCCGCCGTTACGATTTGTTCCGGCGGGGACTTGTTTTGTCCGTCCGGTTTCATAACTTTGCATAAGAAACCAAATCCAAGGAGAATGAATATCCGTGAGCGGGAAATAATCCTCCGTCTCCGTTCCGAGAATCCCGGAGTCCGCAGCCGCCAGGCTGAGGAGCTCTTTTACGGCAAGGGAGAGGACACGAAAAGACTCCGGGAGGAGTTCAACAAGATTGCGAGGTACTGCTTTCAAGGCCCGAAGTACCATGGGATGCATTCGGATATCTACAATACGCTGGTATCCCTCGTCTGCGAAGCCATCATGGAGGCGAAGGAATCCTCGTTGGAGGGTGCCCGGGACCTGACATCCTATTTCTTCAAGATTGCCCGGAACTGTGCGAACGGGAAGCGGAGGTTCATCGACCAGTCCCTCGGGATCAACGACCGGGATGTCTCCCTGGACGCCGAAGGATCCATGCCGGTCGCCGGGGAGGACCCCAATGTGGATGACGGAGGGGGACTCCTGGCTGTCCTTCTCTACGGAGAGGACATTCCGACCAGCGACCTGCCGTCCCGGAAGGAGATGGCGGTGCAGCTGCTGGAACGTTACATGTCGGGGATCTCGTGCGAGAAGTATCGCAAGGTCCTCGATGATGTCGATGTGAAGGGATGGTCTCACGAACGGATAGAAAAGGAACACGGAATCGACAATATCGATCAGAATCACCGGAGGGCAAGGCTTGCGCTCATCCGGGCTGTCCTTCCGGAGATCAGGAAGAACTGCGCCGACTACTACCGTCATCACCGCTCAGCCGTTGAACCCGAAGACGCTGACATCCTCGACCGGTTTTTCGATGGCGAAGGCTCCCTTCCGGGCAACGATGTCGCCAAGGCCTATTCCAGGCTGGTCAAGGTGGTCGGCCGGGACCGGGCCGATTTCAACAAGGCGATGAAAAGGCGGGCCAGGGAGGAAAAAGCCGCCCTGAAGACGGAGAAAGAGGCAGAACGGATGAAGGGGGCGAGGACTCCGACAAAGAAAACAGAGTAAACAAACACCCAATTTACCATGGAAGTAGACTACAGTCTCATTGACAAGTATCTGTCCGGCGGCACCACACCGGAGGAAACGGTCGCGGTCCTTGCCGCAATCGCCGTCAACCCCGAACTGGAGGAATACGCCGTCACGCAGATGCGCCTGGACTACGAGGAGGACCGGCTCAGCGAGTACGGCAGTTTCATCCCGGCCAGCAGCATGGCTGCGGACGACGACCGCAACCTATGCGATTTCCAGTGCGAACTGTTCATCCTTCGGAGAGGAGGTGTTGATGTCGACGGGGAGGAGGCGATGCAGACGTCCAGGCGCAATTATTGGCTCCGTGGCCTGGGTACGCCCCTGTATCACATCGGCCGCCTCCTGGAGTCCAACGGATTCCTCGTGAGCAGGATCTATGGCGCCGGGCTTGGCAAGTTGAGGGAATGCCTGACGGACAGGGCCGTCATCGCCGTCGTGAACGGGGATGTGCTGGAGCCCGGCCGGAAGGACTGCGGGAACAAAAGCCTGGACAACGATGCGAACCATGCCGTAGTTGTCCTGTCCGTCTCGGATGAGGGTGATACCGTCACCCTGTATAACCCTGCACGCCAGGAGAAGGAGACAGCCTATCCGACTGACCGGTTCCTGGACGCCTGGGGAGAATCCGGCAACTACATGGTGACGGCAAGGCGGAAGGCTTTCCCCCAGGAGTATGAGCCACAACCCATTGACCTTGACGGGATCGAGCTCGACCACGATCTCCAGGAGCTGACCGAGATGATTGCCGAGCATGTGCATGACATCTGGGCCGTGAAACGGTTCAAGGAAGGGTACACCTACGGGCCGGTCCGGGATGACAAACTCCGGCACAACCCCGACCTCGTCCCCTACTCCATGCTGCCGGAAGGGGAAAAGGAGTACGACCGCGAGATGGCCACCAATGCCATCAAGCTGGTCAAGCGTCTCGGTTACCGCCTTGTGAACGTCAATAATATGTACAAGTGCCCCGACTGCGGGGAGGTTCTTGAGCCTGGCTTCTGCTTCTGCCCGTCATGCGGCCGGGAGCTGGGTTGGGAGGTATTCAAATAATCCGAAAGGAGATTCACAGGGAAACCGGTCGGAAGGCCGGTTTTTTTGTATCCCAACGTGTCATAATTCCAGGCATAGGCCCTCTATACTTGTAGAAACCAAAACTACAAAAGCCATGAGTGCCTTTACTTCGAACAAGTCTTACGCCGCAGGCGCAACGTTCATCCCCTACGCCGTCGAGCGAATCCGGAACGCCTTCGTCTCCGAGGGATTCGAGTTCAGCCGGAAATCCGACTCCTATAGCAGGACCGTCATCCAGGTCACGAAGGGGAACCTCTTCGTGAAGGCCGTCGGCCTGAAGCAAGGGCTGGAGATATCCTTCACGAACGAGGACGGGCGGATCACCGTCGAGGCACGCGGGACGGTCCTGAAGGACCAGTTCGCGGCATCTATGCTCACGCTCCTGGTCGCCTGGCCCGTGGTCATCCCCCAGATCATCGGGATGGTCCGGCAGTCCGGCCTTGACGACCGGGCGATCGGCATTGCCGATGCGGCATATGCGGACTACTGCGCCGAAAAACCGTCCTTCTGTCCCCACTGCGGTGCGAAGGTGTCCGGCAATCCCGGCCGGTGCCCCCACTGCGGAGGAATTCTCTGATGTTATACCTTTAATTGCCAGACCGATATGATTCCCAGCACCTATTTCATCCATCCGGAGGACGAGAAGGCCCTCGCCGCCATGAAGGCCGTCCCCGGATTCGACGCCTTGATGAAGAAGATTATGGAACTCTTCTACGAGAAGTACCTCCACGGAGTCAACATGGGCTCGAACATGCGCCTCTCCGATGCACAGGACCCCAGGGGCTATTACCGCCGCGTGAAGCGCATATGCGGACGCCTCGGCCTGGACTGCCCCGAAGTGTACCTGGAGACAAACCCCTTCCCGAACGCATACACGTATGGCGACACCCGCGTATGCATGGTCCTCACGAGCGGTCTTTTCGATTACCTGACGGATGACGAGATTGATTCGGTCATCGCCCACGAATGCGGCCATATCCTCTGCCACCATGTCCTGTACCACACGATGGCGCGGACACTGCTGACCGGGCTGTCCAACTTCATGAAGGCCCTTGCCGCACCGCTGGTCTACCCGCTGTACTACTGGTACCGCAAGAGTGAACTGAGTGCCGACCGGGTGGCAACCCTCCTGTGCGGGGCGGACTCGGTGGCTAGGACGCAGCTTCGCCTGGCGGGAGGCCCCAAGGCCCTGGCCGGAGAGGTTGATGTCGACGAATGGGTGAAGCAGGCGGAGGAGTACGAGAATATCCGCTCCGGAAGCGTCTGGGACAAATTCCTCCAGATGCTTGCAGTCATGAACCAGGACCATCCTTTCGCAGCCGTCCGCGTGCGTGAGGCAAGGAAATGGTCGCAGACGGAAGGCTTCCGGATCGTATCCGGGCTGCTGGATGGCAGGATCGCCATCTGTCCCGAATGCCACCAGGTGGTGGAGCCGGGCTGGGCGTTCTGCCGCCACTGTGGACACCGCCTGTGATTTTTTTCGGAGCGGGGTGTCAGTTTTTCAAGACATGGTACTCTGTATAGGTAGAAACAACGAATAAACCCTCACGATCATGAAAACGCTTACCACCCCCATCGAGAAGCTCTGCTACTACGGCTGCATCCTCCTTGCACTTGCCCCGGCGCTCGTACTGACTACCATTATCGTCGCTCTCATCGCCTGAGCATGGACGAACGACCCTCCGATCTTCATTAACGTCAAACATCTTAAAAACTGAATACCATGACTGGAACAGGACTCGCCATCATGGCCGCAGCGGCGGCCAAGGGAATCAACAGGGATCTTCGCGCCGACATCCCGAATGAAATCGTCGACCTCATCTACGGCTTTGCGGCAGGTGCAGTCGCCGCCTCGTTCATCCCCGTTCCGGGCCTTGATGTCGCCGTGGCGACTGCGGACGTCTGGGTCATGTACACCCAGATCAACCGGAAACTCGGGATCTCTTTCTCCAAGAATCTCATGAAGAGCATCGGTTCGGCGGTGATCGCCAACCTGACTGCCAACCTCGGGCAGATCGGCATCTCCCTGGCGCTGAAGCTCATCCCCGGTGTGGGAACCGCCATCGGAGGGACCCTCATGGGCGTCACGGTCTTCGGAACGACAGTGGCCGCCGGCTGGGTCTACCTGAAAGCCCTCTGCGCCTTCTACAAGTCGGGCGCCAAGTCCGAGGACGCCTTGAAGGACGCGGTCTCGGAGGTCCTCCGGGACGACAAGAAAGAGATCGGCGACGCTTTCAAGGAGGGCAAACAGAACTATCGGAAATAGCGTTCCAGAGAAACGCCCCGCTCTGAAAACAAAACTTTACAGAATTGACCATCAAAAACCAGAAAGCCATGTTTGAGAAACTGATCCACCACCTTGGCGTCCATGCCTGCCAGCACCCGAAAGAGACCCTCGCAACGGTCATGACCATTGGAAAGGCCGTCGCTCCCATCGCCCCATACATCGCGGGTGCAGCCGCCGCCCTAGCGCTGATCGTGTATCTCTCGTCGGAAGATTGAAAGAGAAGCCGGACAATCGGTAAGCGTGAAAGAACCGGCACCAGGAGGATGACTTGCGTCGAAAGACAGGAGGTCATCCTCTGTTTTGTCGTCCATGCTTATGGACGGCACTCGATTCCGATGCATCTAAATGCTTTCTCCCACTCTTCAAACGAGTCCGAACTATATATTCTGATGATCGGAAACGACTTTCCATTTTTTCTTATTAGATTTGTATGCAGGACCGTACGGATGGGTTCGCTGCTCTCTCCCTGCGAAAGAAGGAACACGCGTCGGGCATGGCTTCTTCAGCCCGGAGCACCGGGCAGCAGAACCGGAAGTAGCCCTTCTGCCAACGGGGGTGATGGTTATTCCCAACCTTGATAATAGCCCTTTTTCAAGGTTCCCACGCACCCATGGTGAGTTCCAACCCCGGTTTTGGCCAATAAACAGGGTCTCGAAAGGCCTCCCGTTCGACGAAGGAGCGAGCACTCGATGCAAATACATCAATTCCCCTCCTGCAGCAACTGGGAGACCATGAGATCCCGGTGGTTGATCATCATTTCGGTGATCCGGTAGCTCTCCGTCTCCTCGTATTCCAGGTACCGGATGCCCTGGTTGTCAAAGCCGATGATGTCCGCTCCAGGCATGGCCAGCAGAATGGGCGAGTGGGTGACAATGATGTACTGCGAGCCTTCCCTGGCCATCTCGGCAATCCGGGCGAAGAGAGATAGCTGGCGCTGCGGGGAGAGCGCAGCCTCGGGTTCGTCCATGATGAAGAGGCCCGTGCGGGTGAAAGTCCGGATGAAACTCAGGAAACTCTCGCCGTGGGACTGCTCGTGCAGGGTCCGGTCCCCATACATGGGGCGGCCCAGTTCCTTCTCATACTCGATGGCCTGGGTGGAGACGTTGTAGAAGCTCTCGGCCCGGAGGAAAAATCCGCCGCGGGGGCCCTTGACCGCACCCTGCCCGATGGTTATCGCATCGCAGAGTTCGGAGTAGTCGTCGTGCGTGGAGAAGTTGTAGTTCAGCGTCCCGCCCTCGGGGTTGAACCCGTAGGCAATGGCGATAGCCTCCAGCAAGGTCGATTTCCCGGTGCCGTTCTCTCCGACGAAGAACGTCACGGGCCGACGGAACGCAAGCTCCTGCAGCAGGCCGATCGCAGGAATCCGCGTCAGGTAGGAGTCCGGGGGAACCTTGTCCCAGTTGATACGTATTCGGTCGATGTACATAAGAAATGTTGGGCGTTAAATCAATTGACCTTTTCAGGGGGTGGCGGCTGGCCCCGATTAACTCAGCATGCTTCCGGCAGGACGGCATTCCGGATATACCGCTCCGCCCGGTCGTGCATCGCGGCGATGGCCATAATCTCGTCAAGAAGGGCATGCCGTTCGCGGGTGCTGGTGTCCAGGGTGTGCAAGGCGAGCTCGGCACGATGGAGATTATGACGCAAGTCGTTCAGTTTCACCTGGATCGCGGTCCGGTTTCCGGAGTGGACGATGTTCCTTACATAGTCCTCGTAAGTCATTCCGGGTCGATGGGTGAGCAGATCCACGGCGGCCAGCACATCCTCTTCCACCCCCTCTGCGCGGAGGTCGTCGATGGTAATGGCCGAGTCTTCCACCACATCGTGCAGGAAGCCGGCCTTCTGCTCGGCCTCGGTCTTGCCCATCAGGCCCACGGCCAGCACATGGGCGATGGCGGGATTGCCCACCATATCCTTCATCCCGTCATGGGCATTGACGGCAATGCGGATGATGTCTTCAAGGGTAGTCATACGAAACTGGGTGTTCTTTGCGGAGGCAAAGATACGCCCAGCTTGTGCCAGGATGCAGCACATTCCCCGTAAAACATCGGCCGCATTTGCAGCAAAAGGCCTTCCACGCCACTCTGATTGGAGAATCCTCTCGAAAATGCTCCCCCAATGCGACCCCTGGCTCAAATACAGAAGTTGCAGGACACCCTGATTCGTATTGGAATGCAATAGTAGTGAGCCCTCTAATCCACAGGATGCTTCATTATGCCGATGTTGGGCCCATAGATTTGTCGCTTATTTCTGACAATAAACTCACAATTACAATTAATGGGAAGGACTATAATACTATTGAGTGGAAGCCCGAACACGCTCAAAAGGTTCAAGAGAGTTTGGATTCAGTTTCTGATTAATTAAACTGATACTCCGGTATTACTCCACCTTTCGCCCCTTTATTAGTGAATTCTAATTTGAAGTGCAACACACTTCAAATTAGAATTCACTTGAGGTTGGATTTCTTGACACAATGAAGTAGAGTGAAATCAATTACTGTCTTTTCCTGAACAGTGTTTTCAGGTCAATACTGAAGAAATCCTCCAGAGGAAGACCTTCAGGGCCGACGATAAATGCACTGGTGATATGCTCTGCGAAAAGTTCCTTGAACGTTTCGTATCCTTCTGTGTTGTCAGCGCTACTGCTTTTAACCTCTATGGCTACAAGGGCCTGGCCCTTTTTGAGGATGTAATCGCACTCCTTTTTTTTATCATTACGCCAGTAAAGGAGTTCGAACCCATCCAGGAGCGAACGGTTTGCGAGGTGGGCTCCCACTGCGGATTCAACCTGACGCCCCCACTCCGTGGCATTGGTTACGGCCTCTTCGAAGGTGAAGGTGCCATAACGGTTACGGAAGGCACTGCAATACACCTGCATCTTGGGAATGGTATTCTTTTCCTTGATTGGAGAGGGCGAATACTTCTGCAGGGGCTTTACCAACATGGTCTT
The DNA here is from genome assembly GCA_902781705.1 of uncultured Bacteroidia bacterium. GTDB lineage: Bacteria > Bacteroidota > Bacteroidia > Bacteroidales > UBA932 > Cryptobacteroides. Next base: position 37,102 of record CACZKE010000026.1, on the reverse strand, counting down.
GTCCAGGGCCTCTAAATAAGACTTGATGGTAGGGACTGTTCCGCTGTTTATCGTGCCTTGCATCTTGGTAATGGAAAGTTCGCGGGCAGACTCAATGCAGGCCAGTTCGAAGACTTGGCGCAGCAGTGCCGGATTGCGGATTTCGTCGATTTCCAGGATATCACGGGTAAGGATGGGTGATATGATCGTGTCTTCCATCAAGTCACGCCAGCGGTCTTCATCCTTTATGTCAGGAGCCAGGCCGGGGAATCCGCCAAAGTAGATGTACTGCTGCATGGTAAACCCGAAAGCATCACGCATCTCGCGCCACTCCCAATAACCCATTTTGATGGATTCGAACCGTCCCTCCAGAGACTCTTCCAAACCTTTCTGCAGAAGAACGCGGGATGAGCCCAGGAGAATGACTTTGAGGTTGCGTTTTTCGCGGGTATCCCTGTCCCACTCCTTTTTTACTTGTTCGCTCCAGGTCCGGATTTTCTGGACCTCATCAATGATGAGGATGCGCTCCTGCTCTGAGTGGAGATCCATTTTCATTCTGGCCTCCTGCCAACGGGCTGGAATCCAGGTGGTATCTTCGCGGTTGACGCCATCGGCCGCAATAAAGTCAAAGGGAATGTCGATGCCTTCGGTATACTGCCCTACAAGGGTGGACTTACCCACTTGACGAGGTCCCATGATAATCTGCATCCGTCTCCTGGGCTCGGCCATACGGCTCTTTAATAGGGCTAAATGGTGTCTTTTGTATAACATATTTAAAATATCTGTTTTACAAATTTATAAAATATATTTTACAAAATTACAGGCTTCGCAAAACTTTTTCTTGCAATGAACCCGGAGGTCATCTACTCATATAAGATATTCTCAACCTAAGATTTCGGATAGCCGATAAATGCTAGCGAAATACCGATAAGAAATGGTTTTTTCATTACAATTTCCCTATGTCACCAAAATCCCGCCAAAAGAGTAAAAAAGAAGAACAGCTAATCGCTGATAATCAACAGATTAACCGTTCATTAAAGTGATTCCGTTGGGATTCGAACCCAAGACCCACAGCTTAGAAGGCTGTTGCTCTATCCAGCTGAGCTACGGAACCATCGCTTCAAGGGCGCAAAGTTACAACAAATCGCGGAATAATCAAATTACACGCGCGGGGCAAATGTAAAGGTGTCCTGCACTTCGCCCGTGCGGACGTTGTGGACGGTCACTTCGAGTTTGCCGCGACGGACTCTCCCTTCAATGACGGTGGGGAAGGCCTCCGGACGGTCGGTGGGGTCGTCCGGGAGGTCAGGGCCTCCGCCGACCAGCTGGGCCCATGTCCGGTCGGCCGTGGGAGCGTCGTAGCGGTAGCGATGCTGATGGGCCGTGACAATGAGCTGACAGCCAGCCTTTTCCAGCAGCGGAGTCCAGAGTCTTGCACAGGTGCGCTGCCACGCCGCAAAATCCGTCCGGTAGTGGAAATCCGGGGCATCCGGCGCCACGTCGCCCGGGTTCTCGTCCGGCCGGGGGTCGAAGAGTGGGATGTGGCAGAAGGCCACCAGATAGGGGGCCGATGCAATCTCCTCCCGCTGCAGCGCGTCCCGGAGCCACGCCACCTGCGCTTCCCGGTAAGGGCCGCTGGTGAAGAGGCCGGCAAAGCGGGGATCGTCGTCCAGTTTGTCCTCGGCCGTATCCAGGCCGATGAGTGCGACCTGGCCCGTGCGGACGGCGAAATTGCGTCCGAGGTCCCAGTCGCGGGCCGCCCGTTCCTCCGGCTGGCGGAACATCCACACGCGCTCGAAATGGCGGTTCGCCATGCCGCGGCTGTCGTGGTTGCCCGCGCAGAAAAGGTAAGGAAGGTCGGCCGCGTAGTCCTGCCTGCCGATTTCGGGCTTCAGGAAGATCCGTGTCTGAGCCTCCACGGTCTCCTCCACGTTGCAGGCGTCACCGTTCCAGATGACGCAGGCAGGGGCGCATTCGGCCACCTTTTCAATCACTCTCTCGAAGGGTGTCCAGCGGGCGTGCGTGTCATTGATCACGCAGAAGTGCCCGTCCGCCTTCTTGCCGGCCGTCGTAAAGGAATGGATCTCAGGGGCTTCCTCATTCCCAAGAATCTTCATGTCGTAGCCGCCCTTATAACTGATCCTGTCGGCCCCGATGCGGTAGTAGTACTTGGTCGCGGGTTTCAGGCCCGTGAGCCGTACGCGGACGATGCGGTCGTCCAGGTCGGTCACACGATAACCGCCGCAGAGCACTTTCCGGCCGTCGGAGAGGTCCGGTTTCCGGCCGACGATGACATAGCCGTTGGCCAGGTCGCTCACGGCGAAGGCCACGCCCATCGACTCCTCCGCATAATTCTGCAGCATGGGCGCGGACACAATCAGCGGTCCGGGGGTGGTTTCAGACTCTTCCTGTAAAGGAGCACCGTCCAGCATCTCCGCTGCCTTCAAAGCATGACCGGAACCGGCCGCCAATGCGATGACGGCCGATCCTTTGATAAACTCCCTTCTTTTCATCGGAGTCCTACTGGATAAAACTCGCGAAATACCCAGGGAACAGGACGTTGGTCATCAGGTAACCGACGATGGTGGAGACGATGACGCTGATCAGGCCCGGCATCATGAAACTGTGGTTCAGCAGGTACTTGCCGATGACGGTGGTTCCGGACCGGTCGAAGTTCACGGTGGCGATATCGGACGGATAGTTCGGGATGAAGAAATAGCCATAGACGCTCGGGAAAACGCCCAGCAGGACAGGGCCGGCGATGCCCAACTGGTAGGCCAGCGGGAGGAAGGCGACGACCACCGCGCCCTGGGAGTTGATGAGCACCGACACCAGGAAGAACACGAAGGCGATGGACCAGGGGTACTGGGACACCATGCCGGCGAGCATTTCCTTCATCTGGTCCAGGTAGTTGCCGAAGTAGGTATCGGCCAGCCAGGCGATGCCGTAGATGGCGACGACCGCAACCATGCCGGACTGCCACACCGCGCCCGCGACGGCCTTTTTCGGGGAGGCCTTGCAGAACATGATGTTGCAGGCGGCGGCGACCAGCATGATGATCTGGATGCAGATATTCATCTTCGGGAGGTTGATGGCGGCGGCGACCGTATCGCCGTCGGCCGTATGGATCATCTGACAGAAGGCGAAGCCCACGATCACCAGCAGCGCGCCCAGGAAAACGTACACGGAGGCCTTGGCGGCGGGGGTGATGACCTTGTCAAGGGTGGTGGCGGAAGAGCCGTACATGTAGGCGTACTGCTCCGGATCGGCCTTTCTCTTCTGGAACTCAGGGTCGTCGTCCAGGTCCTTGCCCCGCTTGTAGGAGGCGGCAGCAGCGCACATGAGGCCGATGACACAGGCCGGGATGGTGACCATCAGGACCTGCGGGATGCTCACCATGTAACCGTTGGCGTTGGAAATGGTGACGAAGGCGACGACGGCCGCGGCGATCGGCGAGCAGGTGATACCCACCTGGGACGCGACGGAAGCCACGCCGCAGGGACGCTCCGGACGGATGTTCTTCTTGAGGGCGATATCGCAGATGATGGGCATGATGGTATAGACCACATGGCCCGTGCCCACGAGGACGGTCAGGAAAAAGGTCACCAGCGGACCCAGGAACGTAATGTGCTGGGGATGCTTCCGGAGCATCCTCTCCGCGATCTGGATCATCCAGTCCATACCGCCCGATGCCTGGAGGGTACCGGCGCAGGTGACGGCCGCGATGATGATGTAGATAACGTCGGTGGGAGGCGTGCCGGGCTTGAGGCCGAAGCCGAACACCAGGATGGCCAGGCCGATGCCCGAAATGGCACCGAGGGCCAGGGACCCGTACCGGGAACCGACGTAAAGCGCTGCCAGGACGATCAGCAGCTCAACGATCATGACAAAACTCATATAGCAGAATAGGTATTAGAAATCATACAGGTTGAGGCCCGTCTCGTCGTCGAAACGGCGGCCGGCTTCGCAGGAGAAGCGCTCCACGACAAGTTCGCAGGCCCCGTTCACGCGGGCGGTCAGAAGATGCCCGCCGATGCAGGTGTAATCCCGCCGGCTGGCCGTAATATGCAGATGCAGATACACTTCCCCACCCTTTCGGGAGATATTGCCGGTCAGGTTCGTAATTTCCATCTGTTCGGCGAAGGTCTTGTCCACGTATTTCTTCGTGGCGGGGTCCAGGAAGCGGAAGGTCGCCTCACAGATGGCGCCGAGCCCATAGACGGCCCCGCAGCGGATATCCAGGTCTTTGCAGAAGGCGGCAAGGGCCTCGGAAATCTCCACGTGGTTGTCGAGGCTCAGGACATACTTGTCGCCGGAAGTACGGTATTTGTACATGGTCGGTTATTGTTTCAGTGCCGATAAAGTTACGAAAAAATTCCAATCAACGGCACCGTTTGTGTATATTTGCAGGCGAATATGAAAAAGACACTCCTGCTTCTTGCCGCCCTGGCCCTGGCCTTTCCCCTCTCCGCCCAGCAAATCCGGACGAACTACCGATCCGGCGGCATCACCCATATCAGCACCGTTGCCGAGTCCTGCCAGGACTTCGAAACCCGCGTGGAAAAAGTCACCTTCGAGGACGGGTCCTCGTTGTATCAGCTCTTCATCGACCTCCGGCAGAAAACGGCCTTCACGGCCCCCAAGGGCGTGAAAATGAGCGCCAACCTCGCCGGCGGCGCCTTCGTCCGGGCCGACCAGATCGGCTCCGACAATCCCACCAGGTCCCGCCTGGAGGACGGCCGGTACCTCAACCGGCTCCGCTACGCCCTGGAGCCCGCGGACATGGAAAAACTCCTGAAGGGGGTCAAGTCCCTGGAACTCGCAACCGGCTGGGATCCGGACGATTACCTTCAGTACAGCTTCCAGGACGATGCCTTCTCCGCCCTCCTGAAACGGCACTGCGAAGCCCTCGAAAAGGCGGCCGGCGCGACCATTGACCTCACCGCCGAGCCGGCCGGGCGCATCGACCAGAAAGGCAGCATCATGACGGCGGCGAATCCCCTCGTCGCCGACGGGAAGGACTTCAAGTACAACATCATCCTGAGCCACCTCTACTACAAGGCCACGGCGGCCGAGGACATCGACCTGGCGTTCCAGCTGGGGACGGAGCGGCCATACACCATCCTGACGGACTCCCCCGTCACCTTCGTCCTGGAAGGCGGAAAGGAAATCACCCTTCCCCAGACGCGCGACGAGACCAATTTCCTGTACCTGTACCCCTCCATGGACCAGCTCCGGGAACTCGCCTACGGGCACATCACCGGCCTCCGCATACAAACGGAGGATGGCACCCTTTCGGATGCCATCCTCGACGATTCGTTCTCGAAAGCGGTGAACCAGCAGTATCAGCTGCTGATGTCGCTCTCCGCTAGATAATCCGGTCCCTGTACTTCGCGTACAGCTGCGCGGCTATGGCCTTGGCATCCCCCACGGGCTGCGCCGGGAAAGTGTGCAGGCACTCGTCCCACCACTGCTTCTCGAAGGTCGTCACGTCGTCGGAGAAGGCCTTGTAGTCCTCCTCGTCGAAGGAACCGTCGGCCTCCACCGCCGCATCCACCGCAGCGAAGAACTTCTCCCAGCGAACCTTGTAGAAGGTCCCGGTGAGGCCGTTCCAGGTACGGGAAGCGTAGTCGTTCAGGAGCATGTCCTTGTCGCTCCAGGTGGTGATGAGGTTGCGGGCATTGCGCTCGAAATAAGCCTTTTCGCCGTCATCCACCCCCCAGCTGCGGGCATCGGCAATCCATTTGCCCACCAGGAAATAGCTGTGCGTGCCGATGACCTGGTCGATGTCGGCGATGATCTCCAGCATCTCGGCGGACACCGTCTTCATCGTCTCCCGGTCCTTTTCCGCCACGGCCGCCTCGTACTGCTTCTTGAGGGCGTCGAAGCGGTTCGCCAGCATCTGCCGGGTCAGGTTCGCAAGGTCGAACGCATAGGCGCTGTTCTTCCCGTCCACCTCCAGCAGCAGGCCCAGGGCTTCGCAGAGGTACTTGTTGTCATACCGCAGCCGCGCGTTGCCGTAATAGGTCCGGGTCCGGCCGATGGCGGGCCGCTGGTTCACGAACGACGCCTGTCCCGGGGTGCTGGAATCGACATAAACGCTGTCGATGAGGATCTTCCAGGCCGCACGGGCCTTCGGGTCCTCGAAACCGACCCGCTGGTCGGCCAGTCCCTCGGTCCACTGCGCAACATCCTTGTGCTGCGGCAGCGTCCAGGCCTTCTCGAAGATATACTCATACACGTACGGGTTGCAGTCGAACCCTTCCAGGGTGGCGCCGACGCCGCTCATGTTGGGGCCTCCGTTCACGAGAGCGTTCTCGATCTTCTCGTTCAGGTCGTTGAACTTGCCCACGAGGGCGGTATTGCCGCCGAAGTTCCCCAGGTAGCACCAGATATAGGGCACACCGTAGAAGCTTTCCGTCCGTTTCCAGACCTCCTGCCGATCGCAGAAGTAGTCCAGGATCAGCTGCTTTTCCTTCGGGAAGGAGGTCAGATAGGCCTCCACGCGGTCCTCGGTCCAGTATTTCCGCTCGTTGTAGAAGAGCCAGCCCATCTGGAGCCAGGTGGCTTCCGGATCGGCCTTCTCCAGGGACTCGTACACCTGCCGGCTCACGCGGCCCAGATACTCGGGCTCCCAGCTGGGCGGGGTGAGCTCGTTGAAGATGTCGATGCCATAGACATGGTCCGTTCCATAGATCTCCGTCTCCTTCTGGACGAACTTCTTCTGGATTTCGGTAAACAGGTCGCTCATCGGGTCCAGGAAGGTGCAAGCATATTCCGGCTGGTAACCGGACCAGTCCTCGTTCTTGGTGACAGGCGCATCCGGATACAGGCGGGTGATCTCCCGCGGAACGTGGCCGGAGAAGGCCGGCAGGACCGGCTTCATGTTCAGTTCGCGCTCCCGGGCCGTGATCTTCTTCTGGAGCTCCAGCTGACCGTCCAGCCAGCTGTGCGGAAGAGGACCGAACCAGCGGTCGATATTCTGCATCCGGTGCCACGGCAGGTGCGCCGGGCCGGTGAAGTAATTCCGTACCTCCTCGTCGGTCAAGCCCATTTCGGTCCAGATCTGGTACCAGATGGACTCCTGGCCCGTGATGGCCAGCGGGAGATTGATTCCGTTCAGGGCCATCCAGTCGATGAAATGCTCCCAGTCGGCCCACTGCCACCAGGGCATCGTGTACCCGTAGGTGCAGTAGTTCAGGAAGAAACGGTCTTTCACCCTGGCCGATGCTTCCACGGGCTCCGGCACGGCAGGCAACTTCTTCGGAAGCGTGAACGTATCGCCGAGCAGCCAGCCGTACTCCACATGGCAGTAGTATTTGAGATAGTGGTTCAGGCCCACGGCCATGGAGTTCGCGTCATTGCCGATGACGGCGAGCTTCCGCCCGCGCTGCTCCAGCCGGAAGAAGTCGCCCTTCCCTTCCGCCTTCTCAAAGACGAAATGGCGGGCGTGCTCCGGCCCCGCGACACGCACGGCCAGCGCCTTCGCGGCTTCCACCTCCGGGTCCGCCGGACCCTTCGGAGTGCAAGCAGCCGCCGCCAGGGCGGCGACGGCTGCAATCAGAAGGATTCTCTTCATCAGTCAAGGAAGAATACATCCGGCGTACCGGCCGTTCCGTACACCACTTCGCCCGTATCCGCGCTGATCGCGGCGGAATCGGACAGGTAGAAAGCCCGCTTGGCCGGATCGTAATGCGGCTGAGACCAGCCGATCTGGGCGTAGTGCTTGTCGATGTAGGACATCCAGTCGGCACTGCCCACCTTGTAGTCCGGACCGCCGAACTTGCAGGCGATGGATCCCTGGTCGCCGATGGACTGGTAGCCCATGTACTGGACGGGGATATAGACCTTGTTCGTCGCCGTGTTCCAGAAGAAGACGTAGTCCTGCACGTCATAGCCCGGACCGGTATCATGGCCCCAGCACTCCGGCAGGTAACACTGATACACGTTCTCGGCGTAATCGCGGACAAACATCGTCTTCTGCTCGACTTCACCCCACCAGCCTTCATTGATGGTGCCGGCACCGTACTCGAAGTAGGATGTCGGATACTCGATGATCACATGGACCTTCTCGTATCCATAAATGGACTTGTAATCGGCGATGGTGATGTCCAATTCATACGTTTCGTTGAATGTCAGGGACTTGGGATCGTAGGTAAGTTCCAGTTCACCGATGCGGTTCCCGTTCGCGACCGTCACGGAAGACGGGACGGTGAACAGGCTGGAACCCGTGGAATTCACGTTCACGACGGTTTCCGCGCCCTTGGACAGACGGGCCACCGGGACGATGATGGTCGGATTGGACGTCAGGTTGTAAGCAAGCTGCTGCTCGATGAAGAAACAGTCGGAACTCTCCACGGTACCGGCGGAGGAACCGCCGCCGGCCACCTCGTTATCCCGGCAGGAACCGAGTCCGAGGAGCATGGCCGCTGTCAGCACGAATGCGAATATTCTGTTTATTTTCATGACTTTTCAGACATTAAAGGTTAGAACTTCAGCGTGGAAAGATCCAGCGGATCGCCGTAGTGGGACTGCGCGATGGTCAGGTCCGTCCAGGTCTGGTACTTGGAATACGCATTGATGGGCGTATTGAAGTCGAGGAGAGCCTGGTTGGCGTTCATCTCGGCCTGCGGGAAACCGGGCGTCCATCCCGGGAATACGCCGTCGCAGTTGATGAGCTGCTGGACCCGGGTCACGGACGTACCGTAATAGGCACGGTACAGGCCACGCTCCAGCCGCTTGTCGTCGAAGTAATTGACGCCTTCACCCCAGAACTCGATATCCTTTTGGAAAATCAGTTCCTCGAGCACATCTGCCTCGGAGGACTTGTTGCAGGTGTAAGTACTGTTACGGGTACGCACGATGGCTTCAAGTTCGTTCTTCGCGGCTCCGACACCCTGGGTATGGAGGGCCGCTTCGGCCTTGATGAAGTACATCTCCTCCACACGCATCATCGGGAAGTCGATGGCACCGCCCACATTGATGTCGAAGCAGGCACCGTTGTGCGGACGGAACTTGATGTTCAGGTACAGCCACGGCCATCCGAGGAAGCCGTTCGCGACGCTGGCCTGCTTGCGGATCCAGGACGCGGAACTGTTCAGCGGATACTTGTAACCGTCATTCAGGCGGCCGGTATATTCGTCGGACCAGTCGGCCTGCTCGTTGGAGGTATTGTCACCGGACACGCTCCATTTGTTGTTGATGAACTTGCCGGAAGCATCCCGTTCGATGAGGTACTCGCCGCCGGCCCGCTGGTTGGTGGACTCGTAGAAGAAGTTCGGAGCCAGCCAGGACTTCTTGCGCCAGTCATTGTCGGAGAGACGCTCGTACCAGTGGCGTGCCAGACCGCGGCCCACGCGCCAGCCGTACACGATGTAGTTGGTTTCCGTACCGAACGTGTTGGCCGGATTCCAGTCGGTGGTGATGGCGGTGGCATTGTTTTCGGACACCGAGTAGGCCAGCATCCAGGAATTCTGGGAGTTGCGGTTGTTGAACCCGTTCACCGGATCCATCCACTGCTCCTCGGTGAGCGGGGTGCAGCCTGAGGTCTCGATGGCCTTCTGGGCATAACTGTAGCACTTCTGCCAGAGGTCGGCCTCGTCGGTGTATTTGGCAGCCAGGGTCTTGGCGCGGGTCGCCAGGTTCAGGTAGGCACGGGCATAGATGCCATAGACGACGCCCAGGTCGGGCTGGATCTTGTCCGTGCGGGTGAAGCCGGCGAGGAGTTCCTCGGCCTTCGCCAAGTCGGAAAGGATCAGGTCGTAGTTTTCATCTACGGTCACCCGAGGGTTGTTCGAAGCCTCTGCACCGGTGGTCTTTTCCGTTACGATCGGAACGCCCAGGTTCCTGAGCTTTCCGTCCTTGGGGAGGGTGAGCTTGGGGGTGATGACCGGATCGGTAGGATCCTTCCATTCCATGATCTGGACGATTTCCAGATAGAACAGGGCCCGGAAGGCATAGCACTGGCCCACGTACCCCTTCTGGACGTCCGTCAGCTCCGCATCCTCGGGATACAGGCCGATGATGTCATTGACGGCACGGATGTAGGTATAATACAGATAAACAGGCCAGCGGGAACGGTTGGCATAGGAGAAGTTGCCGTAGGAGTACTGCAACATGGTATTGAAACCGTTGTAGCCCGGATTCAGGAGCGAACTGGTTCCATGGTCCAGCATCTGCTTCATGGCTCCGTATGACATCTGGCCGTCACCGAAAGGATTGACGCTGGCCAGGGTCGTATAAACGGCATTCATCAGACCTTTCACACCGATTTCGGAGGAAGCAAGCTGGTCATCCGTCACAAAGTCCTCCCCGGGAATCGTTTCCTGGATACAGGACGTGGCAAGGACGGCAACGAGGGTCGAAAGGATGGCAATATATCTTTTCATGGTCTTGTCCTTTTAGAAAGTCAGGGAAATACCGCCGGAAACAGTACGGATCGGGTTGTACGAAGACATATTGTTGTAGCCGGCCAGGGAGTAGCGCGGGTCGAAACCGCGGCGGGCTGAGAGATAGAACAGGTTTTCGGCAGACACATACAGGCGCAGGTTGCTGATGCCAGCATTCCGGGTCAGCCTGGACGGGAAGGTGTAGCCGAAGTTCACGTTCTGGAAATTCAGGTAACTCGCATCCACCAGGAAGCGGTCGGAGCGGGAACTGGTATAGACATCGGACTGGTTCAGGCGAGGAACGTCGGTGTCGGTGTTCGTCGGCGTCCAGGCCCGGAGGATATCCGTATGCCAGGTCGTACCGATCTGGTTGCCGCTGCCATTGTGCATGATGATCTGGTAGGCATAGTCGTACGCCTTGCCGCCCAACTGGTAGGTGAGGTTGAACGACAGGTCGAACCCATAGAGCTGGAAGCTCATCCCGAGACCGCCGTAAAGGTCCGGCATCGCATTGGCATTGAGGTAGTAAGTGCCCTCATCCGCATTCTTCGTCGTAACCTTTCCGGTCACGTTGCCGTCCTCATCCAGTTCATCCTTGTAGTACAGGGCTTCACCGGTCTCCTTGTCCACACCCGCATACTCGCGGAGGTACCAGGTGTACAGCGGGAGTCCTTCGCCCACATAGTAGCGGTACTTGGAGATGAAGGAGCCGTCTTCGTTCACGAAACCGCCGTGACCGTCCACGTCCATCGTCTTCAGGTCATCCGGCAGACGGAGGATCCTGTCGCGGACATGGGAGAGGTTGAAGTCGATGTTCCACGAGAAGTTCTTCTTCTGGACGGCCAGCCAGTGCAGGTCCAGTTCGATACCGCGGTTGCGGATATCGCCCATGTTGGTCCAATAGCTACCGGTCGCATAGGTCGGCGGGACCTCGATCTCGAACAGCATGTCGGAGGTGACCCGGTAGAAATAGTCCAGGCTTCCGGTGAGCCGGCGATTGAAAAGTTCGAAATCGAAACCGGTATTCCAGTTCGTGTTGGTCTCCCAGGTAATGTTCTCGGTGCCGCTCTGACGACGCGGATACGACGGTTCGCCGCCGGCATCCACGATCGTACGGGTATTCACGTACATGTAAGAGCCGATGTTGTCATTACCCTGGCTGCCCACGGAAGCCTTGAACTTCAGGAAGTCGATCCAGTTGCTGTGGAACCACGGCTCCTTGGAAAGGACCCAGGCTCCGCCCACGGACCAGAAGTTACCCCAGCGATGATCCTTCGCGAAACGGGAGGAAGCGTCGCGGCGGTAGGATCCGGACAGATAGTAGCGGCCGTCGTAGTTGTACATCAGGCGGGAGAAGTAACCCTCCACGTTATAGGTGGCAGACTCGCTGGAAGGATTCGGATCCACTTCCAGGACCTGTCCCAGTTCGGTGGCGTTGTCGATACCGAAGTTCTTGCCGGCCACAGCCATGTATTCATACTTGTAGTTGTAGTACTCATGACCGAGCAGCGCACTGACTTCGTGCAGGCCGAACGTCTTGTTGTAATTCAGGAGTTGCTGCGTGTTGTAAGTGTAGGTCCGGGTGGAACTCTTGGACAGGTAGCCGTTGTCGGAACTGGAGGTGTAGTAGTCCACGAAGGGGCTGTCGGTATAGGTGTACCGGCGGTCGTAGTCATAGGCACTGCCGTTGACCGTGAACACCAGACCGTCCATCAGCTTGAAATCGGCGAAGCCGCTCACGGTAAAGGCGTTTCCGTCGGTACCGGAAGAAGCGTACTTGTTGCCGAAGATAGAGTTGCCGCCGGTGCCGCCCGCCCGGTTGAGCCCATAGGACTGGGCGAAATCATAGCGGGGTTCGCCCCAGCGGTCGATGAGGACGTTGCCGTTGCCATCACGCAGCCACACCGGATACACAGGCGCCTGCGTCTTGATGGTCTGCCAGATGAATCCGGCGTTCAGGGTACCTTCAGAAGTATTGTGATACTTATACTTCGTATAGTTGAAATTACCGCCCACCTTGAGCCAGGGCTTGGCCTGGTAGTCGGCGGAGAGGCGGGCCGTCAGACGGTCCTGGTCGGAACCCTCCTGGATACCCTGCTGGTCCAGGTAACCGAGGGAAGCGAAATAGTTCAGCTTGCTGGCGACGGAACCGGTCACTGAGACGTTGTACTCCTGGCGGAATCCGTTCCGGAGACCTTCCTTCTCCCAGTCGTCCGGCTGGAGCCAGAAGGTCTGGCCGTCATAGACATGGAAGGCGCCGAGGGAAGCCTTCGGGTTCATCGTGCCGCCCTGAAGGATGAAATCCTCTCCGCGCGGGACGGTATAAACCATGTAACCGGGGCCGGTCGAGGAACCCTGGACATAACTGTTCGCCTTGGCATGGGCGTCGGCGGCGGAAGCGCCGTCCAGGATCGCCTGGTTGTAGATAGTCTTATAGTAGGTCTCGTAGAACTGCTGCGTATTCGTAGTGTTGTACAGCTGCAGGGCGTTCGTGTTCACGCCCCACTTGGCATCGAAAGTGACCTTCGCGTCACCGGCCTGGCCGCGCTTGGTGGTGATCATGATCACACCGTTCGCGCCGCGGGCACCGTACAGCGCGTTGGAAGCGGCATCTTTGAGGACGGTCATCGACTCGATATCGGCGGAGTTGATGAGGTTCAGGTCACCGTCATACGGCATGCCGTCCACGACGATGAGCGGGGACGTATCGGAGGAATAGGAGCCGATACCGCGGATGGTGATGGACGGGGAACTGCCCAGCTGGCCGGAGGTGTTGTTGATCTGGACACCGGCCACACGGCCCGCGAGGGCCTGGGCGGCATTGGAGACCTGGGACTTGAGGAGGTCGTCGGACTTCATCACGCCCGCCGAACCGGTGAAGGCCTCGCGTTTCATCTTACCGAAGGCGACGACCACGACGTCGTCCAGCATTTCGGCGTCCTCCTCGAGGACGACGGTAAGACGGGTCTGTCCGTTTACCGGAACCTGCTTGGACACATAGCCCACACAGGAGACTTCCAGCGATGCGTTGGCAGGCACGCTGATGACGAAAGTACCGTCCAGGTCGGAAACGACGCCGTTGGTCGAGGATCCGGCCTGAAGGATTCCTGCTCCGACGATGGGAACGCCGGCAGGGTCCTGGACCACGCCGTGCACCGTCGTCTGTCCCCAGGCAGCCACACCAGCGGCCAGGAACAAGATCGCGATTAAGAATCTTTTCATACGGAAAACAGTTAGGATATAAGTTGGTTGAATCGTCGTTTTTTCATTAATACTCTCACAAAGTTAAGTTTTTTTAGCAATAAGTGCACTCCGGAGCGTGTAATTATTTCCGAAACCGGGGGGGAATCACTACCTTTGGGCCAAGATTGGAAGATTATGCACCGTTTATTCAAATTTCTTCTTCCCGCCGCCCTTGTGGCCGCATCCTGCGGGAATCCGCCTGCCACCCCCTTCGAACCCGCACCGGACGCCCGCGTCATCCCCTTCCGGGGAAACGTCTTCGTCACGGCCGCAAACGGTTCTTTTTACGAGGAGGCGCCCAAGGTCATCGACACGTATGAAAGTACGCTGAAGTCCTGGAACGACCCCGCCACCGTGCTTTCGCTGTTTCTCCGGACGGAAGGGAAAGGCATCCTGCACCTCGCTTTCCGGGCGGCGCAGCCCTCCGGTACCCAGTCCACGGATTTCACCTTCACCTGCAACGGAAAGGTCCACCGGGTCAAGGTGACGGAACCGGGGAACTTTGACATCGGCGATTTCGAGGTGAAGGAGCCGGGGTATGTCCGCGTGGACATCCAGGGAAGCGGCGCGAAGCCGGAAAGGGCTCAGTTCTTCCGGATTTCCCGCTTCTACGCCAGCGGAACGGCCCTTGCGGGGGAGCTCAACTATACCCCGGAGGACAAGGTCGGTGACAGCTACTGGTACCGGCGCGGACCGTCCGTCCACCTCTTCTATGACTTCCCGGCCGGGGATGCCGAATGGTTCTACAACGAGGCGACGGTCCCGGAAGAGGGCGTTGTCCCGGCTACTTACTACATGCTTACCGGCTTCAGTGAAGGTTACATGGGCATCCAGACCCATACGGACGGACCCAATACCGTCCTCTTTTCCGTCTGGAGCCCCTATCAGACGGACAATCCCGGCGCCATTCCGGAGGACATGCGTATCCGGACGCTCCGCAAGGGAACCGGCGTGACGGCTCAGGATTTCGGCGGGGAAGGCTCCGGAGGGCAGAGTTTCATGGACTACGACTGGAAACCGGGCCGGACCTACGGGACCCTGGTCCATGTGCATCCGGACGGGCACGGAAACACCGACTATACGGGCTATTTCCGGGATGAGACCGGGGAATGGCACCTGCTCGCCTCTTTCCGGCGCCCCAAGACCGACACCTGGTACAAAGGCGCATACTCTTTCCTGGAATGCTTCGACCCCAACACGAGCATCTACAGCCGCAGCGTCCGTTTCGGCAACCAGTGGGTCCGGATGAAGGACGGGACCTGGAAGGAAGTCACCGAGGCCCGGTTCTCCTGCGACAACACCGGCCGGACCGGTATGCGCGGAGACCTGTACGGTGCATCCGACGGTGCCTGCTTCCTGCTGAAGAACTGCGGTTTCTTCAACGAAAAGACGGCATACGGGACCCGTTTCACCCGCACCGGCGGCGGCCCCGCACCGGAAATCGACTTTGAATCCCTCGAAAACCTTTGAATATGAAAAAGTTCGCCCTCCTTGCCGCCCTGTTTGCGGCGACGCTCCTCCAGGCCGCCCCGGCCGACGGCCTCGCCCGCCGCATCCTGGGCCGGAAGGCCGCCCGTTTCGAATTCGTCGAAGCGCCTGCGGACAAGGATTACTTCCAGGTGGAACAGGCCGGACGCAGGATCCGCATCACCGGCAACAACGTGAACTCCCAGGCGATGGGCTTGAACTGGTATCTCAAACACGTGGCGCATGTCCATGTGTCCTGGTTCGAAGACCAGCCCGTCCAGCTGCCCTGGCGCCTGCCGCGCGTAAAGGAGACCGTCCGGCGGGAGGCCCGGGTGGATGACCGCTTCTTCCTGAATTACTGCACCTACGGCTATACGATGCCCTGGTGGGGGTGGAAGCAGTGGGAACGTTTCATCGACTGGATGGCGATGAACGGTGTGACGATGCCCCTCGCCATCACCGGCCAGGAAGCCGTGTGGCGGGAAGTCTGGAAGGAGTTCGGAATGACCGACGAAGAGGTCCGCGCCTATTTCAGCGGCCCGGCCCACCTTCCCTGGCACCGGATGGCGAACCTGGACGGCTTCCAGGGGCCGCTGCCCGTCTCCTGGCTGGAAGGCCAGAAGGCCCTGCAGGGGCGGATCGTCGCCCGGGAACGGGAACTGGGCATGACCCCGGTGCTGCCCGGATTCGCCGGCCATGTACCCGGCCGCATCGCCGAGCTGTTCCCGGAAGCGGACATCAAGAACCTCAGCGCCTGGTGCGGTTTCGAGCCCACCTTCTTCCTGAATTCGGAGGATCCCCTCTTCCCGAAGATCCAGAAGAGCTTCCTGGAAAAGCAGGAGGCCCTCTACGGGACGGACCATATCTACGGCGTGGACCCCTTCAATGAAATGGATCCGCCCAGCTGGGAGCCGGAGTACCTGAAGACCGTCTCGGAGCACATCTACGCTTCCCTGGAAGCGGCCGACCCCGATGCCCGCTGGCTCCAGATGAGCTGGGTGTTCTGGTATAAGCGCAAGAATTGGACGCAGGAGAGGCTGAACGCCTATCTGACCGCCGTACCGCAGGACAAGCTCGTGCTGCTGGATTATTTCTGCGAGAAAGCCGAGGTCTGGCGCACCTGTGACGGGTTCTACGGCCAGCCCTACATCTGGTGCTACCTGGGGAATTTCGGCGGCAACACCACCCTGGTCGGCAACCTGCACAAGATGGAGGAACTCCTCTCCGGTACCTTGGCTGAAGCCGGGGACAACCTGACCGGCGTGGGTTCCACCCTGGAATCCTTCGACGTGAGTCCGCAGATCTTCGAATACCTGCTGGAGCGCCCCTGGATGCCGGAAGGCGACGTAGACGGATGGACCCGCGACTGGGCCCGCCTCCGGTACGGGAAGGCCGATGCCGACGTGGAAAAGACCTGGAAAACCCTCGTTGACAGCATCTACCACGACAGCGCCTATTACGGCCTGGGCTCCCAGGTAAACGCCCGACCCACCTTCGAGGGCCACGGGACTTATTATACCAAGCCGGACTATTCCTATGACAGGGACCTGCTCCTAGCGTGCTGCAAGGAACTCCTCCGGCACAAGTCCGGCCGAGACGCCTATGACTACGACCTCGTGAACTTCTATTCCCAGTGGCTGGCCAACTATTTCTGGGAAGTCCGGGACGAATTCACCGCCGCCTACAAGGCGAAGGACCTCCCGAAGATGGAGGCCCTCGTGGACAAGTCCCACCAGATTTTCGCCGATATCGACGATTTGCTGGGCACGCATCCCGACTTCCTGCTCGGGAAGTGGATCGCCGATGCCCGGGCCCTTGGCGTGGACGAAGCCGAAAAAGCTTACTATGAGCGCAATGCCCGCACCCTGCTCACCATCTGGGGCGGCCCCATCCTCAACGACTATGCGAACCGCCTCTGGAACGGCCTCGTCCGCGGCTACTACCAGGGCCGCTGGGACATCCTGTTCAACGAAGCCCTCGCCAGCGTCCGGGAGGACCGGCCCTTCAACGAAGAAGGCTTCGAGACGGATCTCAAAGCCTTCGAAGAGGGTTGGAACCAGAGGACCGATGTCTATCCTTCCCGGCCGGTGGGCAAGACCCGGAGGGTCGCCCGGCGCATCCAGAAGGACATCGACGCCTGGCTCGCGGACTAGAACGCGTACCGGGCCGACAGGGCGAGACCGTACCAGTTGGTGCGGTTCATCAGCGTCGGGATCATGAAGGTGGGACGGAAGTCCACGGAGAGCTGGAGGGGGAACCAGAAGGTGTACTCCAGGCCCAACTGCGCGGCCAATCCCACGAACGGGGCCGCCACTTTCTCATCGTTCTTGTTCACACCGGTGCCATAGCCGGCCACGACGCCGGGACCGGCATAGAAGGCCCATTCGCCGCGGTCGGTGAATTCCGGCTGGGCAAAGGTGAAGTTGTACATGGCCGAGGCCTTGAAACCGTTGCCGGCGAAGACGCCGAGTTCGGCCTCGAGGAAGTCGTAGTCATTGTCGAACAAGGTCGCCCAGTGTTCGTAACTGATCTCACCGCCGAAGGCGCTGCCGAACAGTCCGCCACGGACACCGATGGCCTTGGGCTGCGCCACGGCCGCGATGGAGAGGCCCAGCAGGGCCACCACAATCAATAAACTCTTCTTCATAACTAACACTATATTAAGAGATTTACTTTACCATGCCGCTGAAGCCCATGAAGGCCAGCGCGAGGATGCCCACGCTCACCAGGGCGATCGGAACGCCCTTGAACGCCTTGGGAACGTCGCTCAGGGCCAGATGCTCGCGGATACCCGCGAAGATGACCATGGCGAGACCGTAGCCCAGGGAGGTCGCGAAGGCATAGACGAGCGCCTCACCGAGATTCAGCATGTGGGAAGGAAGGCCGAAGGTGAACTCCTTCGTGACCACGGTGATGGCGACGCCGAGGACGGCGCAGTTCGTGGTGATCAGGGGAAGGAAGATACCGAGGGCCTGGTACAGGGAAGGGCTCACCTTCTTGAGGACGATCTCCACCATCTGCACGAGGGCGGCGATCACGAGGATGAACGCGATCGTCTGCAGGAACTCGAGCTGGAACGGCACGAGAAGGTACTGGTTGATGAGGTAAGTCACCAGGGTGGCGAGGGTGATGACGAAGCACACGGCCATCGACATGCCGGAGGCCGTCGAAAGCTTGTTGGAGACACCCAGGTAGGGGCAGATTCCGAGGAACTGCGCAAGGACGATGTTATTGACAAAAATCGCCGAAATGATGATCAGGAAGTACTCCATAGGTGCTTAGTCTTTCTTGAGGAACTTGTTGAACAGGACCATCAGGTAACCCAGGCACAGGAAGGCGCCGGGGGCCATGACGAAGGCGAGCATGCCGTCGTTTCCGCCGATGAAGTTGAAGCCGAAGGCGGAGCCGGAGCCCAGGATCTCGCGGACGAGGCCGAGGACGGTGAGCGAGCAGGTGAAGCCGAGGCCGACGCCCAGGCCGTCACAGGCGCTTTCCAGCACGCCGTGCTTGTTCGCGAAGGCCTCCGCACGTCCGAGGACGATGCAGTTCACCACGATGAGCGGGATGAACAGGCCCAGGGTCTCGTACATCGCCGGGGTGTAGGCCTGCATCAGGAACTGCAGGAGCGTCACGAAGGTGGCGATCACCACGATATACACCGGGATGTGCACCTTGTCCGGAACGACCGGGGCGATCAGGGAGATGGCCATGTTGGAAAGGACCAGGACGAACAGGGTCGCCAGGCCCATGGACAGGCCGTTGACGGCCGAGGTCGTGGTGGCCAGGGTCGGGCACATGCCCAGCAGCAGGACGAAGGTCGGGTTGTTCTTGACCAGACCGTCGGTGATGAGTTTCAGATTCTTACTCATGGGCTTCTTCCTCCATGGAATTAGATTTCTCGACTCCGCTCGAAATGACAGAAACTGCGGCAAGGGCATTCTTCACCGCCTCCGTGTAGGCGCGGGAGGTGATGGTGGAAGCCGTGATGGCGTCCACGTCACCGCCGTCCTTCTTGACGGAGAGGATCTTCGCGGAAGGGTCGAAACCCTCCCACTGGGCCATGAATTTCGCGTCGGTGTTGCACTTCGCACCGAGGCCGGGGGTCTCGGCGTGGGAGAGGACGGACGTGTTGTGGACGACCCCGTCCGGGGTGACGCCCACCATCAGGGACAGCGGACCGCCGAAGCCGACGACGGAGGACTCCACGGCATAGCCGACGGTTTCCCCGCCCTTGACGGCCTTGTAGTAGTTGTAGGTCTTGCCATCGAGTTCGACACTCTCGTAAGAGGTTTCGTCGAAGGCAGGAAGGACCGCGCCGATGGCCCTGTCGGTCTTCGCCCTGGCCGCGGCGTCGATGGGTTCCTTCGTGATGGCGTACGCGCCGCCGAGCACGGCGGAGCATGCGAGGCAGGTGAGGCCGAGGACCATCACCATGTTCTTGAGATTCGATTCAGCTGCCATCTTACTTCCTCCCGAACTTTTTCTGTTTGAAAGCCATGTTGATCAGCGGAACGAAGGAGTTCATGATCAGGATGGCGAAGGATACGCCTTCCGGATAGGATCCGAAGTAACGGATCATCATCGTGAGGAAACCGATGCCCACGCCGAAGACCACACCGCCCCAGACGCTCATCGGAGAGGTCACGTAGTCGGTGGCCATGAAGCAGGCGCCGAGGATGAGACCGCCGGTGAGGAGGTTGAAGACGGGACCGGTGAAACGGTCGGGGTTCACGCCGCTGAAAATGAGGGCGGTCAGAGCCACGGTCGCAAAGATGCTCAGGGTGATCCACGGCTTGATGACGCGGCGGCAGCACAGGTAGATGAAACCCGCGAGGAGGGCGATGGCGCACACCTCACCGGCGGAACCGCCAAGGTTCGCGAACAGCATCTGGCCGTAGTCATAGCCGTTCTGCGCCATGATGTCCTTCACGGACGCACCACCCATCAGGCCTTCATTGATGGCTCCGAGGGGGGTGGCGCCGGTGACGGCATCGGCCCCGAAGAGGCCCTGCGGGGCGCTCCAGGTGGTCATGTAGGTCGGGAAGGAGACCAGCAGGAACACACGGCCCACCAGGGCGGGGTTCCAGATGTTCTGGCCCAGGCCGCCGAAGGTCATCTTGGCGACGCCGATGGCGACGACCGCACCGATGAAGACGACCCACCAGGGCGTCGTGTAGGGAAGGTTCAGGCCCAGGAGGATACCCGTCACGACGGCGGAAAGGTCGCCGAGCGTGGAGGGTTTCTTGAGCATATAGCGGGTGACGGCCCACTCCAGCAGGAGGCAGGAGCCCACGCTCACCGCCATCACGAGAATCTCCCTCCATCCGTAGAACACGAAGGAGCAGAGCACCGCGGGCAGGAGCGCGATCACGACATCCAGCATCAGGGACCGGGTGGAGTCCTTGGAATGGATGTGGGGTGAAGGGGAAACGATCAGTTTACTCATACATTGTCATTTTGAGCTTGCCGAAAAATCTATTTCTTCGCGGCTTCGGCAGCGGCCTTGGCGGCCGCGGCGCGGGCACGGATGGCGCCGAGGACGGCACCCTTGCCCATCCGGATGTTGTCCAGCAGCGGAATGTGCGCCGGGCAGGAATACAGGCAGCAGCCGCACTCGATGCAGTCCTGGGCGGCGTTCTTCTCAAGCTGCTCCAGGTCGTTCGCTTTCACGAGCCGGTTCAGCAGGAACGGTTCCAAGCCCATCGGGCAGGCATCGGCACACTTGCCGCAGCGGATGCAGGCGGAGGCCGGAGCGCGGCGGGTCTCCTTCTCGGTGAGGAGCAGGAGGGCACCGGTTCCCTTGACCGTGGCGGCGTCAAGGTTCGCCACGGCGCGGCCCATCATGGGACCGCCGGAGATGACCTTCGCGGCCTCTTCCGGAACTCCGCCGAGGTAGTCGAGGATGTAGCGGAGCGGCGTGCCCACGCGCACCAGCAGGTTCGCCTGCTTCGGGGCGCAGGCGCCCGTCACGGTCACGGAATTGTCCACGATGGGCTTGTTCTTCTGGACCGCATCATAGACGGCGAGGGCCGTGGCGACGTTCTGCACGACGGCACCCACGCTGATCGGCAGGGCGCCGGAGCCCACCTGGCGGTGCATGACCGCGTCGATGAGCTGCTTTTCACCGCCCTGCGGATACATCATCTTCATGACCATGACTTCGATGCCCTCGTAGCCCAGCTTCCCTATCACGTCCTGGATATGGGCGATGGCCTCGGGCTTGTTCTCCTCGATGGCGATGGTGCAGGGGACATTGCCCATGACCTGCCGGAGGATGGCGGCACCCACGACCACCTGCTCGCCCTTCTCCAGAAGGGTGCGGAAGTCGGAAGTCAGGTACGGCTCGCATTCGCAGCCGTTGATGATGACGCGCTCGCACTTGGAGCCCGGAGGCGGCGAGAGTTTGACATGCGTCGGGAAGGTCGCACCACCCAGGCCCACGACGCCGCCGAGGCGGATCTTGTCCAGGATGGCCTTGTTGTCGGCCGGGATCTCGGTAATGAGCGTGTCGGTCGTGTCGATGCCTTCGAGCCACTCGTCGCCTTCCACGGCGATTTCGATGCAGGTCTGGGGGTTGCCCGCCAGGTCCTTGCGGGGGCCGATGGACTTGACCGTCCCGGAGACGGAGGAATGGATGAACGCGGACACGAAGCCGCCCGGTTCGGCGACCACCTGGCCCACCTTCACCTTGTCCCCCACGGCGACGACCGGCTTCGCCGGGGCGCCGATGTGCTGGGACATGGACAGGTACACGGTCGGAGCCAGCGGAAGCGGCTCGATCGCGCACGCGCGGGAAATCTTGTTGTCGTGCGGATGGACTCCGCCGATGGAAAATGTGTGTTTAGACATTGGCGGCCTCCTTTGCTTTCTGTTGACGGATCTTGATGCGTTCCTTGACGGCCTCCTTGTCCAGCGGCTTCGGGAAGTTCACCCCGTGGATGGCGCCGGTCGGGCACATGGCCTCGCACTCGCGGCAGAGCTTGCACTTCGCCGGGTCGATGTAGGCGACGTTGTTGTCCAGGATGATGGCCTCGTGCGTACAGGTCTTGACGCAGATGCCGCAGCCGATGCAGGCGGCGGCGCAGGCCTTCTTCGCGGCAGGTCCCTTGTCGTGGTTCACGCAGGAGACATACTCGCGCATGCCGCGCGGGCCCTTGGGCCTGAGTTCGATGATGCGCTTGGGGCAGGCCTTGGCGCAGGCCCCGCAGGCGGTGCACTTGGACTCGTCCACGACCGGGAGCCCGGTCGCAGGGTCCATCGAGAGGGCGCCGAACTGGCAGGCTTCCACGCAGTCCCCGCAGCCCAGGCAGCCGAACGAACAGGCGGTATCGCCGCTGTACAGGGCCGCCTTCACCTTGCAGGAGGTGAAGCCGTCGTACTCATTGACCTTGGGACGGTTCTCGCAGGTTCCGTTGCAGCGGACGACAGCCACCTGGGGGGCCTTCGCCTTCACCTCGTAGCCGAGGATCGCCGCAACCTTCGCCATGACGTCGTTCCCGCCCACCGGACAATAGTTGTTGTCCAGGTTCGGAGCCTTGACCGCTGCCTCGGCGAACGCCCGGCAGCCGGCAAAGCCGCAACCGCCGCAGTTCGCGCCCGGCATCACCTTCTCCACCTCGTCGATGCGCGGATCCTCCTCCACCTTGAACTTCTTGGCCACAAGGTAGAGGACGAGCGCCAGCACGAGTCCGAGGACGGTGATGATCGCAATGGTCCAGATGATGGTACTTGTCATATAAGGGTTGGTTAGAGTTTATTTCGTATGGATGGTAAAGATGTATTCGTTTTGGAGCCGGTCGCGGAAAAGCCAGATCGCGAGATACCACAGGCCCACGGCGGCGATGCCGGCCAGTCCGGCCCACAGTTCATGCACGCCGGCGGCGATCAGCCCGAGGGCGACTGCGAGGAGGACGAGCAGCGGGAAGAAATAGGCCAGCCAAACGGCTTTCATGCCCATGGACGCTTCCAGGACCACATCGACCTCATCCCCAACCCGGTAGGTGGCGTGGCGGTCGGCCGGAACCTGGATGGCTTTCTCGGTATATTCGGACATGCCGCACAGGCCGGCGGCATGACAGGAAGAGCACGCGGACTGCGAGACAATCTGCACCGTGGTGAACTGCGGATTCATGTCCACGACCTTGCCCGTATGCCTGACCTGCTCCTTCATCTATTTGACCTTCTTGGTGGAAATGAGGGCGTCGAAAGGATGGGCCAGGCCGGTATAGGACTTCAGCCGCCCGTTCATCGCCCCTACCTTGAGCGGGGCCATGAACGCCACGGGGACATGGTTTTCATCGTCCGAGAACCAGAGGATGGCATCCTGGTCGCCCTCGAACACCTCGCCTTTCCTCAGGGAGATGCCGAACTTGCGGGCCGCGACCGTCCCGATTCCCCGGACATACTTGTTCTCCTGTCCCAGATAGGTGAGCTTGAGCCCCAGGACTTCGCGGTCGATCGCGATGGAAACCGGGAAAGCATGTCCGCTTTTCAGCGTCCCGAAATCCATCTGACGGACGAAATAGAACAGACTCGTCACGTCATAAGTGCAGTTGCCATACGGGATGTCCAGGGTCTCTTCCCCCTGGTTCCGGTAATTCACGACCGCATGGATCTTGCCGGCCGGCCGGTCATAGACATAGTCGTTGATGGCCGTATAGTCCCCTTCCCGGGTGTCCCGGTGGAAACGGCGGGGTTCCACGCCCTTCAGCGCGAACCAGGATTCGAAGGTCTCGCGGATCTTGAAGAAGACGTCGAAGAAAGGCGCCGTCTTCATGGCCATCTTCGTATGCCACACCTTTTCCCCGTTCAGGGTCGTCTGGTCCACGGACAGGTCCGCGCGGGCCACATCGGTCTGGACGGCGTGCCAGTTGTAGGAGACGCTGAAAACGATGGACTCACCGGGCGCGAAAGGGGCGGCACCGTCCTTGTGGGACGGGAGGCACTTCCCCTGGGCGGAAGCGGAGACGGCGGTACCGGCGGACAGCGCGGCAGCGAGAAGGAAGCGGTAAAGGGTCTTCATCAGAACTGCTGGTTGGGATCGTTGTCAAAATTATAGTCGTCCCGCACCGGCGAGGCGGCGGGAGCGGCGGCGGCCGGTTCGCTGGCGGCGCTCACGTAGGTCCGGGAGGCCTGGATGTCCAGCGACTGGTCGGGTTCCACGAACTTGACCTGGCCGGCCTTGTACTTCATCTCGATGTCGCACACCTCACCGTTACGGTGCTTGGCGATGATGATGATGGCTTTCTCCTTGTCGGCCGGGTCCTCGGACAGGCCCACGAACTCGGGCCGGTGGATGAACAGGACCATATCGGCATCCTGCTCGATGGAACCGGATTCACGGAGGTCGCTCAGCTGCGGCTTTCCGGTGCCGCCCGTCCGCTTGACCGCGTCGCGGGACAGCTGGGACAGGGCGATGATCGGGATATTCAGTTCCTTGGCCGTGGCCTTGAGGGTGCGGGAGATGGCCGCGACTTCCTGCTCGCGCATGCCGCGGAGTTCCGTCGGGCCCTGCATGAGCTGCAGGTAGTCCACGACGATCAGCCGGACCTGCTTCTGCTTCACCAGACGCTTCGCCTTGGAACGGAATTCCATGATGGGAATGCCCGGGGTATCGTCGATGTAGAGCGGGGCCTTGGCGAGGTTCTTCAGGGTGACCTCGAGCTGCTCCCACTCGTAGGGTTCCAGTTTCACGCCGCCGCGGATCTTGTCGCCGGCAAGGCCGGATTCCGTGGTAATCAGACGCTTACCCAGCTGGTCGGCCGACATTTCCAGGGAAAAGACGGCGACCGGCATATTGTGGTCCACCGCCGCATTGCGCGCGATGTTCAGCGCGAAGGCGGTCTTACCCACGGACGGACGGGCCGCCAGGATGATGAGGTCGGACTTCTGCCAGCCGCCCGTGACCTTGTCGATGGACGGATAGCCGCAGGGGACGCCGGAGGGGCCGGTGATGTTCTGCAGTTCCTGCAGGTTGTCCATCACCGAGTTGATGATGGAACCGATGTCCCGCACGTCCTGCTTCTCGCCCATCTGGATGGCGTTGAAGACCTTCGTCTGCGCGTCGTCGATGAGGTTGTCCACCTTCACCGTCTCGTCGAAGGACTCCCGGAGGATGTCGTAGGAGGCGGTGATCAGGTCGCGCTGGATGGTCTTCTGCTTGAGGATCTTGAGGTAATACTCGATATGGGCCGCCGCGCCGATGTTCTGCGACAGGCCGGCGAGCACGACCGGTCCGCCCACGACCTCCAGGTTCCCGAGACTGCGGAGTTTCTCGGACACGGAGATCAGGTCGATGGCCACATGCTCGTTCACGAGCGAGGACATCGCCTCGAAGATCATCCGGTGCTTGGGGTCGTAGAAACAGGACGGGGTAAGCTCCTCCATGGACTCGTCGATGACCGACGGTTCCACCAGCATCGCTCCCAGGACAGCCGCTTCCACATCGGGCGCCTGCGGGGGTTTGTTCCCCATCAGGGCCTCCAGATTGACTGCCTGATCCTTCTTCCTGCGGGAAATGTCAGGCATGGGGCAAGGGTCTATTCGAAGTCAGGGTTGATGATGATCCGGCCGCAGTGCTCGCAGATGATGAGCTTCTTGTTGGAGGCGACCTCCACCAGGCGCTGCGGGGTGATGGTGTTGAAGCAGCCGCCGCAGGCGTTGCCGCCGTACACGGACACCACGGCGAGGTGGTTGTGCACGCTCTGGCGGATGCGCTCGTAGGCGCTCATGGTGCGGGCGTCGATCTTCGCGGCGCAGGCGTCGCGGCGCTCCTGCAGGACGGCCTCTTCCTTCGCGGTGGACTCCACGATCACGGAGAGCTCCTGCTTCTTGGCCTCGAGGTCCTCGGTGCGGATGGTGATGTGGTCCTTCAGGGCGTCGAGTTCGTCCTTGCGGGCCGCGATCTCGTAGCGCGTGTCGTTGATGTTCTTCTCGTCAATCTGGCGGAGGAGGTCCTGGTTCTCGATCTCCTTGTTCAGCGAATCGTACTCGCGGCTGTTGGTGATGGTCTCGAGCTGGCGCTGATACTTCTCCACGGTGCTCTCGTGCTCGGCGATGGAGAGTTTCGCGTCGGCGATGTTCCGGTTCAGTTGCTCGATGACGGCGGAAAGCTGGGCGGAACGGGCCTTGAGGTCGGCGATCTCGTTTTCGAGCGCCTCGACCTCGGCCGGCAGTTCACCGCGGAGGAGGACGATCTTGTCCATCTCGGAATCGGCCTTCTGGAGTTCGTAGAGGGTCTTGAGTTTCTCCTCCACGGACATCTCGGAATCCGCGAAATTCTTCTGCAGGGATACGAAAGTTTCGTGCTGGTCGATCTGCGCCTCCACTTTCTTGACGGGTTTCTTGGTTGCCATATAAATCGATTTATGTATTTCAAAAGTATCGGACCGGATTGCTCCGTCCGAGGTTGCCGCTTTTGCGAACTGCAAAGGTAGGAAATTTTTCGCTGATAACCTTACATAACACATCCACAATCTCCACTTCGCTCTCGAAATGGCCGATATCCATCAGCATGAAGCCTTCCGGAGTGAAGAAATGATGGTAGGAAATGTCGGCGGAAATGTACAGCTGGGCGCCCGCGGCGCTGGCCGCCTCGATCTCGGAAGAGCCGGAACCGCCGCACATGGCGACCTTTTCGATCCGGTCCACCGGCTTGGAGCACCGAAGGACGGTGAGGCCGAACTTTTCCTTCACATAAACGGCCGCTTCCTCTCCGGACATGGGCTCGGGAAGCGTTCCCACGGCGCCCAGGCCGAATCCGCCCTCGTCCTCGAGGATGGCGATGTCCCGGAGCCCCAGGCGGCGCGCCATGGCTCCGCTCACCCCGGCGATCACCTTGTCCGCGGTCGTATGGGCCGCATACACGGCCACCCCGGCACAGACGGCGGCAATGACGGTGTCGCTCACCGGATCGCCCGGAGTCAACTTCTTGATTCCGTGGAAGATCAGCGGATGATGGGTGACGACCATGTCGCATCCGGTGGCCACGGCTTCGTCGATAAGCTCCTTCGTACAGTCGAACCCGACCAGCACCCCGTGCACCTCGTCCTGGGGCGAGCCGATGGCGAGGCCGCTGTTGTCCCAGCCCTCCTGGATGGTCAACGGAGCGAACTGCTCGATGGCAGCGGTGATGTCCCCGACTCTCATAAGGCCTTGCGCACTTCCACGAGCTGGGCCCGGATGGATTTGAGGGATTCGAGCGCCTTCACGCGGCTGTCCACGCTGCGGTGATCCTCCGTGAGACGGGCGGCGGCCCCTTCCAGGGTGACGCCCTGCTTCTTCACCAGGAACTGGACCTTGCGGAGCGTGTCCACGTCCTCGGGATGGAAGAGCCGGTTGCCCTTGGCGTTGCGAGCGGGCTTGATGAACTTGTCGAAGTAGTTGCTCCAGTAACGGATGGCGGAAGGGGCCTCCCCGAGGGACTCCGCCACTTCGCCTATCGTGTATAACAGCTTGGCCATATGCGTATCGGAAAAAGCGGTATCGTACAAAGATAGCAAAAAAATCAATCCAATGACTGTCGGGTGCTTACGGCGAGGTACAGCATCCGCGCATACTCTTCCGGAGAGACGGAGGAGAACAGGTAATGGACCGGGTCCTGGACCTCGTCGCCGCGGATGACCTCATAGTGCAGGTGCGGGGCGAAAGTCGTGGACGAGATACCTACCGTGCCGATTTTCTGCCCCCTTTTCACGCTGCGGCCCTGGGAGACGGAGATCTCGCCGAGCAGGGCGTACCGGGTGCGGTAGCCGTTCCGGTGGTCCACCTCCACGACGTTCCCGAGCCCCTTGTTGGACCGGGTGACGGAACGGACCACGCCGTCGGCACTGGCGAAGACCGGACTCCCCTGCGGGGCCACGAGGTCGATGCCGCCGTGGTTCATGTCCACCTTGTACAGCGGATTGTGCCGCTGGCCCACGGAAGCGCCCGTCTGGACGTAAGACATCCCCTTCAGGGGAAGCGCCAGTGGCGGAACGGTATCCTTCCGGGCGGCCAGGGCGCGGAAGATTTCCCCGAAACTGTCCTCCACGTTTCCGGCCATCCGCATGAGGCTCTCGCTCTTGGAGGCGGAATAGGACAGGAAGAAGTTCTCCGACAGGGAATCGGAGAAGCTGATCATATCGGCGGCCGTCAGTGCGTCCACCGACGGGGCTTCGGTCTGGAAAATCTGCCGGTAGAGGGCGTCGTCCTTGACTTCCAGCCCCCGGACGACATCGGTCAGGAGGCGTTCCTTCTCCCGGAGTTCGGGATAATAGGCCGTATAGAGATCGTTCTCCTGCTGCAGTCTCTTTTCCTCTTCCGTGGAGAAGAACAGGGCCAGCAGGACGTAGAACCCTACCGCCACGGTCACCGTTGCGGCAAGGTAGCGGAAGATGCTGCCCAGCAGTTTCTTGGTACGCTTGTTCATCGGCGGAAGAGGGGTTTGCGGACCATCGCGGCATAGTCCTCGGGTGAAATGTCCAGGTCCATGTAGGCGGCCGGATTCACGTAGTCGTGCCGGTAGAGGACCTCATAATGCAGGTGCGGGCCGGTCACGCGGCCGGAGCGTCCGCTCGTGCCCAGGCAGTCGCCCCGCTTGACGGGCTGCCCCACATAGACATACATGTCCGCCAGGTGGGAATATCGGGTCACATAGCCAAAGCCATGGTCCACCTCGATATGGTTGCCGTAGCCGTAGAAGTCGCTCTCCACGAGGATGACCACGCCGTCGCCCGTCGCATAGACGGGATTGCCGGGCGGGCAGGCGAAGTCCATGCCGGTGTGCATTTTTCCGTCGCCCGTAATCGGGTCGTTCCGGACGCCGAAGGGACTGGAGAGGTTGAACGAACCCGGCGAAGGGTCCATCGGCGGAATGGCCGGGATGTGGGCCGCCTTGTCGCCGGCCGCACCCGCCAGGGCCGACACCTCATCCAGCGACTTGGACTGGACGTACGCGGCCTTGGACAGGGCGTCCAGCCGGGTAAGCGTACGGCGCAGGAGGTTGTTCCGGTCCAGCACGGCCAGGTCCGGGTAGCGGCTGTCCGCCCCGGGCACGGCGCTCCGCACCGCGGCGGGAATCTCGTCCATGCCATAGACCGACCGGTAAATCCGGTCGTCCCGCACTTCCAGGAGCGAAAGGACCTCCGCATCGCGGTCCAGCCGGCCCTGGACCTGCTCCACCCGCGACAGCCAGTCGGCATTCCGTCGCTTGAGGACGGCCGTCTTCGGAAGGTCCTGTCCCAACACATGCCCGTAAAGCCAGATATACAGCGCGAACAGCACGGCGCCCCCGACGAGCACACCGAGGGCCTTGAGAAGCGGGTAATGCTTCTCATCCTTGAGCTCGACCATCAAGGTCTGGGGATTCAGGTGGTATTTGGGTTCCTTGGCCAATGCGTTCCTTCCTGTGTAGTCTGCAAATATACGGATTTTTACCGTAACGCCTTTTCCGTGCACATTCCGTGCCTTTCCGGAAGTCTTTCCGTTTCCGAAAGATTGTGTACCTTTGTCCCCGTTATGGTAAAAGCGATCGTATTCGACCTGGGCGGAGTCCTCATCGACCTGGACTTCGACCGCTGCGTGAGGGCCTTCCGGAAGATCCTCGGCTATGAGCGGATCACGGAGATCCTGGACCTGAGCCATCAGAAGGGCATCTACGGGGACATGGAGGCCGGACTCATCACGGAGGACGAGTTCCGCTCGGAGATCCTGAAGGAGTCCCGCCCCGGCTGCGTGCCCGGCGATGTCGACCGGGCGATGGCGGGGCTGCTCGTGGGGATGGACCCGGCGAAGGCGCGTCTGCTGGAGCGGTTGTCCGGGCAGTACCGGATCTACGGCCTCACGAACAACAACGAGATTTCCGTCAAGCGGATGCATGATATCTATGAGGAGAACGGCCTGGACTGGCAGCGGGTTTTCATCAAGGAGTTCATCTCCTGCCGGATGAAGCTCATGAAGCCCTCGCGGGCGATCTTCGACGCCGTAGCGGCGGAAATCGGCCTCCCCGGGGAGGAAATCCTTTTCATCGACGACTCGCAGCGGAACGTGGACGGCGCCCTCGCCGCCGGCTGGAAGGCCGCCCTGTACGTGCAGGGAACGGACCTTGGCGCATGTATCGAAAGAAATTTGTAACTTCGTTCCCGATATGTCGCTCTACAGCTATTTCCGGATCAGCAAGCCTTCCGAGGGAAAGGTGCCCGCGGAGCGGGTGGACGAAGAATACAAACGGCTGCGTACCAGGACTTTCTGGGGCGTAACCGCCGCCTATACCCTCTACTATGTGTGCCGGATGACGCTCGGTGTCGTGAAGCAGCCGATCATCGACGGCGGCGTCCTGACGGCCGGGGAACTCGGCGTCATCGGCTCGGTCTTCTACTTCGTCTATGCGGCCGGGAAGTTCTCCAACGGCTTCATCGCCGACTACTGCAACATCCGCCGGTTCATGGCCTGGGGCCTGGGCATATCGGCCGTCATCAACCTCGTGCTGGGCATCCTGGGCCTGCTGCAGGGCCCGCTGGGGATCGGTTCCGTCGCGATGCTGGTCGCGTTCGCCCTCCTGTGGGGTGTCAACGGCTGGGTCCAGTCCATGGGCTCGCCGCCCGGCACCATCAGCCTGTCCCGCTGGTTCCCGCTGAAAAGCCGCGGAACCATGTACAGCATCTTCAGTTCCACCCCGTCCTTCGGCAAGGCCCTGACGATGATCGCCCTGGGCTTCGTCGTGGCGGTCGCGGGCTGGCAATGGGGCTTCGTCGCGGCGGCCGCGGCGGGTGTCATCGGCACCATCGTCGCCGCCGTCTTCATCTCCGACACTCCGGAAAGCAAGGGACTGCCCACGGTGCAGGAACTATCGGGAGAACCCCTCAAGACCCTGGACAAGAAACCCACGAAGGAACTCCAGAAATGGGTGTTCAAGCACCCTGGCATCTGGGTCATCGCCATCTCCAGCGCCTTCATCTACATCACTCAGCACGCGGTGAGCGACTGGGGCGTGCTCTTCCTTCAAAAGCAGAAGGAGTTCTCGCTGGAGAGCGCGACGCAGATCATCGGCATCTCCGAGGCCTTCGGCGTGGTGGGGAATCTCCTGGCGGGCTGGATTTCCGACCGGCTGTTCGGTGGAAACCGCGCGCGGCCGGTGGTCATTGCCGGCGCCCTCACCGTCGTCACCCTGTCCCTGTTCCTGTTTACGGGCGGGACCTACTGGATGAACATCGCGTACATCGCCCTGTTCAGCATGGCCTTCAGCGTGGTGTTCTGCATCGTCGCCGGCCTGATGGCCCTGGACTTCGTCCCGCGCAAGGCCACCGGCGCCGCCCTGGGCATCGTAGGAATCTCCAGCTATGCCGCGGCCGGTCTCCAGAGCATCGTCTCCGGCTTCCTCATCGAGGGCAACGCCGCCGACGGCGTTTACGACTTCGGCCCCGTGTCCATCTTCTGGACCATCGCCTGCGTCATCGCCTTCGTCCTCCCGGTCATCGGGTGGAAGTATTTGAGGGTGAGGGAGTAATCCTTTAAAACGAACGTTCCCGCCTTACGACCGCCGCAGCGGAAGCCGCTTGCCGTAGGTAAGCATCCGCCACACCCATTCCACCGGGCCGAAGGCGAACGCCCGCATCCAGAGGGAACTGAACAGGATCTGGAAAGCATAGACGCCCAAGGCGATGAGTTCGGTCCCCAGCAGGCCGACCCGGTTTCCGAGGCCCAGGCCGATGCCGTAGAACAGGAAGATGCCGATGACGGACTGCCCCAGGTAGTTCGTGCAGGCCATCCGGCCCGGACTGGACAGCAGTTTCCAGCCGGGTGCGTCCTCGCTCCGGGAGAAGGCCAGGGCGAAGAGCGCGGCATAGGCGAAGCCCATCGGATAGACGCTCACCAGGTACAGGATGTCATGGGCGACCCGCCCCCAGGGATACCCCTGCATGGCACTCCAGGTATATAGGATACCGAAGGGAATACCCAGGCCGAAGCCCCAGGCGAGGAACTTTTTCAACAGGGGTTTGTGGCTGTCGATATCGGCATAGATCCGTTCCCGGCCCACGGCGAAACCCACGATGAACAGGCCGAGGACCTTGAAGAGACGATGGCCGGACACGAATTCCCACATCCGCTCCACGGACCCCATGTGCAGGAACTGCAGGACTTCGCGGTAACTCCGGGCGTCGGAGAGCCAGGTGCCGAAATTGGCCTCCGTGATGCCATAGAGGCCGCAGTGGCGCCATTGCTCCCGCTCCAGCGGGTCCGCGAGCCGTGTCCCGAAAACGGCGTCCAGCAGCACCGGGACGAGGAACAGCCCGCCGGCGACCAGCAGCAGTTTCCAGGTCGGAAACTTGCGGAAAAGGGGAAGCAGCATCCCGCACACGGCATACAGCGCCAGGATGTCCCCGCTCCAGAGGAAGAAAAGATGGATCAGGCCGATGCAAAGAAGCACGGTCATCCGCCGGTAGAAAGTCCGCAGTTTTCCCTCGGCATTGGCCAGTTGGATGCTGAATCCCATGCCGAACAGGAGGGAGAACAGCGTATAGAACTTCCCGTCCACGAAAAAGGTCTGGATGGCCCGGGTGACGGTGTCCGTCCGGGTCCAGGTCGCCGGATCCGAGAAAGTCCACAGGGAGAACTCCGGGAAGTTCGCCAGGATGATGCCCAGGATGGCAAACCCGCGGAGGGCGTCCAGGATGACGTAGCGTTTCTTCTGCATGGGCCTATGGCTGCCGGACCGGCCGGGAAACTATCTCTTCCGGGGGTTGAAATCCAATTCGCCATAGTAGAGCATGGCCGAATTGTTGGACAGGGAGACGCGGATGTCGGCCTGGCCGTTGTCGAACAGGGTGATGAAGAAGGTGTAGATGGTCCGGAGATCCCGTTTGGCCTGGAAGGAAAGGGCATATTCTCCGTGTTCCGTCGTGTGGGTCCGGGAGACGGTGACGTTGTACATCGGAGCGTTTTCCAGGACGATGGAAGCGTCTCCCATGAGTTCGTTGATACCGCCGCTGCGGACCCTCCCGAAGAAGGGAAGCCGGGTCGTCACATGGCCGTTTTCCAGATAGATGTAATATTCCTTGTTCATCTGGAGCATCCGGGAAGTTCCGTTGGGAACGCCGGTGATGCCGATGGCCATGTCCAGGTTGTTCACGGAACGGGCTACATAGGCGGCACGCGCCTGCTGCTCTTCGGGTGTGAGGCGGGCGGAGCCGCAGGACGAAAGGACCAGGGCAGCCGCAAACAGAAGGACGATAATCTTTCTCATAGGGATAAAGGGTAAGGTTTCTACAGGGCGGGCAGCAGGTGGTCCCAGATGAGGTTCAGTTCCTCCTGCATGTCCTGGATATGGGCCGTGGTGACGATGACGGCGTCCTTTTCCGGAAGGATGAGGATGTACTGGCCGTTGGCCCCGTCGGCCCGGAAGGCATTGTGGCGGCAGCGCCACATCTGGTAGCCGTAGCCCTGGAGCCAGTCGCTGTGGTCGGGGTCCATGCCCAGGGCGCGCATCTGCTCGAGGTTCAGCCCCGCCGGGGAGGACGGGACCTGGTTCGCGGACATCTCTTTCACCCACTCGGCAGGGATGACCTGCTTCCCGTTGAACTTGCCTCCACCGAGGATGCAAAGACCCATCCGGGCAAGGTCCTCCAGCTTCAGATACAGCCCCCAGCCGCCGGTGTTGATGCCGGCCGGGCTTTCCAACCACTTGGGATGGTCGATGCCGAGCGGCTGCCACAGGCGGGTGTCCAGGTAATCGACGATCTTCTGTCCGGTCACCTTCTGCACGGCGGCGGATAAGACATAGGTACCCAGGCTGTTATAGCAGTAGCAGGTTCCGGGCTCATACTGGAGGGGCCACTCCATGAAGCCCCGGATCCAGTCGCCGTCCCCGCTGCGCGTGGCGCCGGTCGGATCCGTTCCGTGGCCGGAGTTCATCGTGAGCAGATGCCTGATGGTAACGCGCTTCAGGGTATCCGATGCATTTTCCGGGACGCTCTCCGGGAACAGGTCCACGATCTTGTCATCCAGGCTGAGCAAGCCCTCGGAGATGGCGAAACCCACGGCGGTGGAGGTGAAAGTCTTGGACACGGAATTGAGGATGTGTGCCGTATCGGGCACGAACAGCTTCTCTTCCAGCACCTTCCCGTGCTGAAGAACCATGATGCCGTGCAGGTCCTCGGCACTGTCGGCGACGGCCTGGAGATAGGAGGTGAAAGCCTGGTCCATGTCGGCGGAAGCCTTTCCGCGCGGGAGCGGCCCCCGGCCGCCGGTGCAGGCGGCACTCCGGAACGGCGCTAAAGACAGCCGGTTCCGGTCCGGGAGAAGCCGGAGGACAGCGCCGTCATCCTGTCCGCGCAAGTCATCGGCCCGGCCCTTCACGATCTTCATTCCGTAGTCCATTCCCTGATAGCGGGCCCGGATGGTGTCCGGGGTAATCTGCGTGAACGGAAGCGGGGCGTCCGGAGCGGTCGAAAGGACGAGACACCAGTCACCGACCGGTCCCTTTGAAACGACGGAGAGACCGTCCTCGGTAAAGGAGAACACGAAGCGTCCCTTTCCGTCCTCCGAGGCCCAGATGACATCCTGTCCCTTTTCGCCATCCATCGGAACGAATTGAAGGTCACCGCCTTTGAATGCAGGGGCTTCCAGGCGGAGTCCGGCCATCTTCTCAGCCGTACTCCAGAGGCAGCCATCGACCAGCGGGAAGGTCTCGTAATGGAAGACCGGAAGCGTATCGGGATGGTCGAGGTACTCGGAGCGCAGCCGCTCGTCGAAGACATGCAGGTCCCTGATTTTCAGGGACGTGCCCTCCCACAGGAGGTTGGCGCGGTAGTTCCGGCAATTGAACCAGTAGGTCTTCCTTCCATTACCCAGCGCGTCTTCCGTGGTGACGACGGACGTAGGCGGGGTCACGGGATAGCGCTCCCTGAACCAGCGGCCGGTCTCCGAGAGGGTCTCGACACGGACTTTCCCTTCCTTCTGCAGCCGGGCGACCTGCTCCGTCTGATAGACGAATCCCTTCTTCATCAACCCCCAGGTGAAGGAGTTCTCCTGGCCCACCTGGACATAGTTGAAGCCCAGGTGCGGCTCTTCGGTGAACATCCGGAAGAACCAGTCCACCCACGCCGGAAGTCCTCCGCCCAGTTCATAGACGGGTTCCAGGGTAATGACGCTCTGGACCGCCCCTCCCACGCCGGCCTCATACTGATAGATGGGATCGCTTCCCAGCATCCGGAAGACGGGAAGGTCGATGCCGCCCTCGGCGGTCTGGGCGGGCATGTAGGCGTTTTGCCGGCTGGGGTAATAGCCGCCGTTCCAGTAGCCGCCCCAGAGGGTGTATCCGTCCGTACCCACCTGGTCCCGGCAGTCGCAGGACGCTTCGATACCGTATTTGTCACGCAGGTAGGCCAGCGTTCCGGCCTCGATGAACCAGGATCCGACGGATTTCGGCCAGCACCCGAAGACTTCCTTGAACTTGTCCATATAGACATCGACCAGATGCTCCCGTTCCGCCTGGGTGTAGCCGACCGAGAATCCCACGTTGGCATGCCAGTCCCAGGGATAGCGTCCCCGCCAACTATATCCGGCGGCCTCGACATGCGGCTGCGTGATTTCCCACCAGGCGCCGACTTCGCAGCCCCGCTCCATCTCTTCCTTCATCAAGGCCTGGTAGGACGGGTCGATCAAAGCGTCGTACTGCAGCAGGTACGTTCCCGTAAGTCCCTTGCTCCGAAGGTCTTCCGCTTGGGAAAGGACCGTTTCGTAGAGGACCTGTTCGGTTATTTCGTCGTCACGGGGTTCCGTGTAGCGGATGAAATTGATGATGTTGACGATGCGCGGACTGTCCTGGGCAGTCCTGTCCGCCGCCCGGCAGCCCGTCAAAAGGGCGGCGATGAGGGCCAATGGAAAGATTCGAGAGATTTCCATGCTGTAGTGAATTGTGTTCTCCGCGTGAAGATAGACACATTTTTCCGCATCTCCAAGCATGGGCTAAGCCAATGGTCGGCCCCGACCTTTTTGCAAGTCGCTCTAAATAAGCATATCGTCTCCTTCGTCCATCTGGACCCAGAGGGTGATTTCCCGCTGCCAGCCCCTTTCTTCCGCAAGGGCATCCCAGGTGGCGCCGGGGGAATGGGCCCAGGTGACATGGACATAATACCCGGAAGGGAAACCGGGCTTGTCCAGGTTGGTGGCGGTGTACAGGATATTCCCCGTCACAGGGTCTGACAGGGTGAAGCCTTCGTCCGTGAAGCGGCAGTCCAGTTCCTCCATGTCGGTTTCGACGTACTTGTCGTCAATGTACCGGCACAGGCCCGAATGCACAAGCGCAGGGATCGACTCGTCCTCATGGATCCAGATCCACATTTGGAATCCGTTGCCCACCTGGCTCCCGGCATAAAGATAACGAACGG
Organism: uncultured Bacteroidia bacterium; assembly: GCA_902781705.1. Lineage (GTDB taxonomy): Bacteria > Bacteroidota > Bacteroidia > Bacteroidales > UBA932 > Cryptobacteroides. Next base: position 660 of record CACZKE010000026.1, on the reverse strand, counting down.
CCGGGAAGGACGGTTCGGGGGCTTGCTTTTGACAGGCGCCGAAACAGAGCAACAGCACGGACAACAATATGGATGATAAAGCCTTACGCATGATTCTTTTTCCATAGAATCCCCTACCCGGCCCATTCTTGCATGACGTTGGAGGATAAACTTTGTCCTGGTCTCGTACAGGACGGCAGTCGGCTGTAGCCATACGAGCAGCGGTCAACGCCGCCTGGCCGCATTTGCGGCAAAAGGGAGATGTACGTGATGTACATGTCTCGCTTGTACATCGACATGCGCGTCTCGTGGCGATTTTCCGTACAAGTCTCCAGATATCCGGTTGATATCGGTTGATTCCGCGAGACTTGTACATAGAATCACCGTTCCTCTGAAGTTTCCCCGCACAAACCAGACTTGTACGATTACCGCCGAGGGCCGCGCCACCCACCTACCGCCCGTACAGGTCCATCGGCGGGACCCATGCGAAGAATGGTCAACGCGGCCTGCGGGGATGGCTACGATAATCCACTGATGATCAAAACGTTACAAGACCACAACCCGCAGACCCCGACAATGTTCGGTTCTTCGTCACTTTTGGTGCAGTATTAACCAGTTTTCGCATGTATCATTTTGATCATGAGAAGCCGGTTTCCCGCTCTTCCGTACATGGATCGTTTC
>CACZKE010000025.1 GCA_902781705.1 uncultured Bacteroidia bacterium | reverse complement strand
GAGGATCCACCTCTTCCCATTCCGAACAGAGAAGTTAAGCTCACCCGCGCCGATGGTACTGACCCACCAGTTGGGAGAGTAGGTCGCCGCCGTTTTTCGGAAGCCCGGACGTCAATCGTGACGCCCGGGCTTCTTCGTTATCCCCCCCTCGTGATCCCGTGCACCTCCGTAAATCGATCTGTCTGAGTATCAAGCGTTTGCCACTTGAGAGGTGCACTTCCAGGTGCACCTCTCGAAACCTAAGTCGTTGATCGACATGGACTTGCCTGTAAAGAGGTGCACCTCTTGAAACATAAGCCGCTGATCGACTTGCACTTGGCTGTTAAGAGGTGCACCGAGGGAGTTGGCGGTGTTCATCCTCAGAATCGGCCTGAAATGAGGACGAGATGGCAGAATACGTTAGTTCGTCCTCAAAGGTGGGCAGAATTGAGGATGAGGTCGTAGCAGTCGACAAAAAAACCGACTCCCGTGAGGGGAGCCGGTTGGATGTGTCATTTGATCCCGGTTCAGAACCTCGCCTTTTGGCTTGAATTAATTGCTATTTCTTTATACTTTTGTAAAAAGTAAAAAGGTTTTCATGAAAAAGGTATTTTTTTTACTTGTCACTTTCATGTCTGTCATTCCTGCGATGGCGGACGAGGGGATGTGGTTGCCGGCGCTGATCGGGCAGCGGATCGGGGATATGCAGGCCAAGGGATTCCGCTTGACGGCCGAGGATGTGTACAGTGTGAACCAGGCGTCGCTCAAGGATGCCGTTGTCCTGTTCGGGGGCGGATGTACCGGTGAACTTGTCTCGAACGAGGGCCTTCTTCTGACGAACCATCACTGTGGCTACAGTTATATCCAGCGGCACAGCAGCGTGGAGCACGACTATCTGAAAGATGGCTTCTGGGCGATGAACCGTGGCGAAGAACTGCCGAACAAGGGATTGACTGTCAGTTTCCTGGATCATATGGACGAAGTGACGGAGCTGGTGCTCAAGGGTTATGAGCCCGGGATGACGGAAGCGCAGCGCGACTCGGTCGTCAAGGTCAATTCCGACCGGCTCGTTCGCGAATCCACGGATGCTTCGAAGGGTCTCCGGGCCGATGTGGAAGCCCTTTTCTACGGGAACCAGTATTACCTTTTCGTGTTCAAGGTATTCCGCGATGTCCGGCTGGTGGGCGCTCCGCCTTCTTCCATCGGCAAGTTCGGCGGGGATACCGACAACTGGATGTGGCCGCGCCATACGGGGGATTTCTCCATCTTCCGCGTCTATGCCGACAAGGACAACAATCCGGCCGACTATTCCCCGGACAATGTCCCGTATCGGCCTAAGAAGTTCTTCAAGATCTCCCGTGCAGGCGTGAAGGAAGGGGATTTCACCTTTGTCTATGGCTGCCCCGGCAGCACGCAGGAATATGTTCTGTCCGACCAGGTCCGCTATGTCGCCGAGCAGTCCGATCCGGCAAAGATCGCCCTCCGTACCCAGCGGCTGGACATCCAGAAGAAGTATATGTCCGCCTCCCAGGCCGTTCGGATCCAGTATTCCTCCAAGAATGCCTCCGTCTCCAACGCCTGGAAAAAGTGGCAGGGTGAAGAAAAGGGAATCAGGCGGATGCATACCGTCGCTTCCAAGCAGGATTTCGAGCGTCGGTTCGATGAGTGGGCGAAAGGAACTCGTTATGAGGGGATTACTAGCGAACTCCATGACCTCTATGCCCGTCGCAATCCCACTTATCTGGCTTACGAGTATTACAATGAGACCGTCCGGACCATCGAGCTGCTGCAGTTCGCATCCGGCATCCAGGCCCGCCTGCGGGCCGGAAATCCGACGAAGGACCTGGTCGAGAGTTTCTACAAGGATTATTACCAGCCCATCGACGAGGAAATCTTCGTGGCGATGATCACCTCCTTTGGGAAGAATGTCCCGGTGGAATCCCAGCCGGCCTGGTTCCGGGAGCAACTTGCCCGATATGGCTCCGTACAGGCCTGGAAGGACGATCTTTACGGCCGTTCCCTCTTTACGGACCGTGCCAAGGTGGAAGCGCTGACTCCTTCGGATGACATCAGCGGGGATCCGGCGCTCCAACTTTATGCCGCCTTCCTGGACTGGTACCGGAAGGATATCTATCCCGTCATCCAGGAAACCGGTGCGGCCCTCCGCGTTGCCAACCGGACCTATATGCAGGGACAGATGGACTTCGAGCCGCAGCGCGATTTCTATCCCGATGCGAACCTGACCCTCCGCATCGCCTATGGGCAAGTGGCTGGTTATGAGCCTTACGACGGGGCCTACTATCATCCCGTCTCGACCCTCAAGGGCATCATCGAGAAGGACAATCCGGACATCTTCGACTACAATATCCCGCAGACACTCCGCGATATTTATGCCCGGGGCGGCTTCGAAAACCAGCCGGTATGCTTCCTGGCGACGAACCATACGACCGGCGGGAATTCCGGAAGTCCCGTCATCAATGCCGACGGCAACCTCATCGGCATCAATTTCGACCGTGTCTGGGAGGGAACCATGAGCGACATTGCCTATGATCCTGAAATCTGCCGGAATATCTCCCTGGATATCCGCTATCTCCTTTTCGTCGTGGACCAGATCGGTCACGCCTCCTACCTGTTCGATGAAATGTCTTTTGTCGACTGATCAATTATGAAAACTTCTAAATTATTACTGCTCAGCGTTTTGGCTTTTGTGGTCGTCGCACCGTCCGCATCGGCGCGGAAAGAGAAGAAGAAACCCTACAACCATACGGTCGTAGAGATTCCGGCGGTGATGCGACAGGTAATTCCCGTGGAGACCGCCCATACCCAACTCATTCTCCGTGTCCAGGAGAACGGCGTCCTCCAGACCCTGCATTTCGGCGCCCTCATTGCCGATCCGAATGCCTATCTGGACTATTTCACCTATCGTTCCGACGACAACGGAAGCGGTCCCATGGCCTATCCTACCGCCGGCGGCCGCTATGTCGGCGAGCCGGCCCTCCATGTGAAGTATGCCGACGGCTACCACAATACTGAACTGTATTATGCGGGGCACGAGGTCCATGAAAAAGGAAACGTCATCACGACGGAAATCCTTCTGAAAGACTACGTTACGTTTCTGGAAGTCAAAATCGTCTATGACGCTTATCAGAAGGAGGACGTCATCGTCACGCATACGGAGATCCTGAATGGCGGCAAACAGGCCGTCGAACTTCAGAACTATGCGTCCGGCTCCCTCTATCTGGATGCCGACAAATATTATCTCACGCATTTCCATGGCGGCTGGGCCGATGAGATGCAGATGGACGGCGAACTCCTGACCCACGACACCAAAGTCATCGAATCCCGCCGCGGTACGCAGGTCACGCAGTGCAACAATCCTTCTTTCCTGGTGAGTCTCAATACGGACCGCCTGGAAGAAACGACCGGTGAGGTCGTTGCCGGAGCCCTGGCGTGGAGCGGCAACTTCCGCCTTTCCTTCGAGATGGACGAGTCCGGACGGCTGAATATTCTTTCCGGCATCAGCCCGTATGCATCGGCCTACAAACTGGCTCCCGGGCAGACTTTCGTCACGCCCGATTTCATCTACACCTTCTCGCAGCGGGGGGCCGGCCAGGCCTCCCGGAATCTGCACGCCTGGGCCCGGAACTACGGAGTGTATGCGGGCGGTCAGGTCAATCCCACGCTCCTGAACAGTTGGGAAGGTGCCTATTTCACCTTCACGACCGAAACCCTGCTCCGGATGATCGACGACGCCGCGGCCATGGGCCTCGAGATGTTCGTCCTGGACGACGGATGGTTTGCGAAGGATTATCCCCGCAACGGGGACGACGCCGGCCTCGGCGACTGGGAAGTCAATACGGCCAAACTCCCGGAAGGAATTGATTATGTGGCTTCCTATGCCCATGACAAGGGACTGAAGTTCGGAATCTGGATCGAACCGGAGATGGTCAATCCCCAGAGTAACCTCGCCCATGCACACCCGGAATGGGTTGTCCAGAGCCCGGGCAGGGAGATCTACCAAAGCCGGAACCAATGGGTACTGGACCTGAGCAATCCGGCCGTGCAGGATTTCGTGTACGGCATCTTCGACAACACGATGCAGTTGTCGGACAAGATCGACTACATCAAGTGGGACTGCAACCGGATCGTGGCCAATGCGGGCAGCGAATACCTGGGCGCGGAGCAGGACCGTTTCTTCGTGGAGTATGCGCAAGGAATCTACAACGTGATGCGCCGGCTGCGTGAAAAGTATCCCGAAGTCATCGTCCAGTGCTGCTCTTCGGGCGGCGGCCGGGTGGACTACGGCGCCTTGAAGTATTTCAACGAGATCTGGACCAGCGACAATACGGACGCCTTCACGCGTGTGTTCATCCAGTATGCGACGAACCTCATCTATCCCGCCTGCGTGATGGCCTCCCACGTGTCGGCCGTTCCGAACCATCAGACCGGCAACGTGACGCCCCTGAAGTTCCGCTTCGACATTGCCTGCTCCGGCCGGCTGGGCATGGAACTCCAGCCCCGGAACCTGACGGAAGGGGAGCGCGCCCTGGCGGACCGCTGCATCCGTTCCTACAAGCAGTACCGCGACCTGGTTTTCACCGGGGACGTTTACCGCCTGGCCTCACCCTATGACGGGGACTATTATGCCTTGATGTATGTGTCTCAGGATCAGCGACGTGCGGTCGTGTTTGCGTATTGCACCAAGTACCAGAACCGCGCCGTCGGTGCCCATTCCTTCCGCCTGGACGGCCTGGATCCGTCCCGCAAATACAAGGTGACGGAACTCAATGTGGACCGTTCCTCCTGGTGGGGCTCCGGAAAAGTCCATGCCGGTGACTTCCTGATGAACGGCGGCTTCAATCCCGCCCTTCTCAAGACCTTCGACAGCGGCGTGTTCTATCTGGAAGCCGATTAGGTGTAGAGACCGCCGTTCACGCTGATGCACTCGCCCGTGATGTAGGAAGCATCCTGGGAGGCGAGGAAGGCGACGGCGGCAGCGACCTCTTCCGGTCGTCCGAAACGGGCGGCCGGAATGTCTTTTTTCAGGGCGGCTTCGTCCAGGCCGTCCGTCATGTCGGTGGTGATGAATCCGGGGGCTACGGCATTGACAGTCACCTTCTTCCGGGCGACTTCCTGCGCGAGGGCCTTGGTCGCGGCGATGAGTCCGCCCTTGGCGGCGGAATAGTTCACCTGCCCCGGCAGTCCCTTGATGCCGCTGAGGGAGGCGACATTGACGATGCGGCCGTACTTGTGCAGGACCATGGGCTGAAGGACTTCCTTGGTGACGTGGTAGAAACTCCCGAGGTTGGTGTCGATGACAGAGGCCCATTCCTCCTTTTCCATGAACACCATCAGGTTATCCCGGCGGATGCCGGCGTTGTTCACCAGCACTTCGATGTAATCCTCCGGATGCGCCGCCTGCCACTCCGCGATGGCGGCGTGGACGGCTTCGGGATCCCCGACATCGAACCGGAGCAGTTCGCCCTGCCCTCCGATGGCTTCCAGCGTTTCCCGGGCCGCATTTTCGTTGGAAACAAAGTTGATGAGGACGTGATAGCCCATGGCGGCGAGGCGGATGGCGACGGCGCGGCCGATGCCGCGGCTGCCGCCGGTGACGAGTGCGGTTTTCATGACTGCAGGATTTGGTTCAAGGTTGTTTCGCCGAGGATTTCCCGGCAAGTGAGGAGGGCGGTCTCCGAAACGCCCAGGACCCCGTGCAGGCCACAGTTCTGGCCGGTCAGGAAGAGTCCCGGTACCGGAGTCCGCGGGTGGACATAGCAGGAGGCGTCCTTTTTCCGGATGCCGAAGGCGGTTCCGCCGGGCGTTCCGGTATAGCGTTCCCAGGTGGCTGGGGTGCTGGTCCAGTATTTCATGACGGCCGGAGCGAGACCGGGAATACGCTGGATCATCCTGTCTGCCAGCGCGTTACGGTCCGGAACGGGAACGTCGCAGAAGGTAAGCAGGTCCGCACTCCGGGCGAATCCCTGGCTGTCCGGATTCCCGTAATGGAGCATCAGGTTTCCGTCGTAAGTCGTACTCCAGGGCCGATAGGGAAGGGTTTCCGGCTGCAATCGGCAATAGACCGTAAAGATGCCGGGTCCGTCTTCCAGAACCTGCAGGCGGTGCAGGTAGGAGGGACGGACATGCCCCCGGAACATCCCGAACGTGAGGCGGGGATGGATGTCGGAGACGATGGTTCCTTCGCAGGTGCTTCCGTCCTCGCACCGGACAAGGCCCGGCTCGATGGCCGTCACGGCGCAGCCGGTCCGGATCTCTCCGCGGATCTGTTCCGCGAGGCGGTCGACAATCAGATCGCCCGCAGGAAGTCGCCAGGAGCCTTTCCGGTAGGGGCCCATCACATGCTCGTATTCTTCTTCCGTCGCATCCGGGGAAGAGAGCCGGAGGGCGTTTCCGACGGGATACGAAAGTTCAGTCAGTCGGTGGGAGACTCCGTCCAGGACAATCTCGTCGGTCTCTTCCACATGCTCCCAGGGGAGGTCCATCAGCCCCAGCGGGCGGAAAATCCGCTCCAGCGGGCCGCCTTCCTCCAGGCCGGCGACGGAGTGGAAACCGGTGTCGAACCGGAGTCCGTCGCGGGTGAAGGTCTGGAGGCAGCCGCCGGGTCTGGCCCCTTTTTCCAGGATCGTGACATGGTAGCCCGCCCGGGACAGGATGACGCCCGAGAGGAGGCCGCCGAGCCCCGCCCCTATGACCACGGCATCAGACATTCCGGACGATGAGCGTGGAATTGGTACCGCCGAAGCCGAAAGAATTGGACAGGAATGTATCGAACTGATGCTCAAGGGTTTCCGCTGGAATCCACAGTTTTTCCGAATCCTCGTCCGGGTGCTCGAAATTGATGTTTCCGGCGATGAAACCGCCCTTCATCATCAGGATGGAATAGACGATCTCGCTGGCGCCGGCCATCCACATCTCATGTCCGGTCTGGCTCTTGGTCGATGTCACCGGCACGCTCCTTTCGCCGAACACCCGCGCGATGGCCTTGGCCTCGTTCGCGTCGCCGACATGGGTGGATGTCGCATGGGCATTGACATAGCCGATCTCCCGGAGGTCGATGCCGGCGCGCCGGATGGCCATTTCGAGGGACCGGGCCGGACCGTCCACATTGGGGGAGGAGATATGGTCGCCATTGGCGGAGAAACCGTAGCCGAGGACTTCGGCGAGGATAGGCGCTCCCCGTTTCACGGCAGATTCGTAACTTTCCAGGATGACTGTCGCCGCACCGCCGCCCGGCACGAGACCGTCGCGGTCGCGGTCGAAGGGGCGGCTGGCCTTCGTGGGCTCGTCTTCCCGGGTGGAGAAAGCGGAAATGCCGTCGAATGAGCCGGTTGCGGCAGGATTGACCTCCTGTGCGCCGCCGCAGACGACCATTTCCTGGAGCCCGTTCTGGATGAGCAGGGCACCGAGGCCAATGGCGTGGGACCCGCTGGCGCAGGCGCCCGACACGGTTAGGTTGATGCCTTTAAGGTGGAAGATTACTCCGAGGTTCATCGTCACGGTGGAATTCATCGACTGGAAGATGGCTCCGGAGCCGCACAGCATCGTGTCCTTCTTCTCCACGATCTTGGAGATGGACTTGTACACGGCATCCGCCGTACTGTCATTGCCGTACAGCAGTCCGACTTCGTGGCTGTCCAGATAATCCTGGTCGATGCCGGCCTGTTTCAGGGCATCCCGGGTGGCGCAGTAGGCGTACTGGGCCGGCTCGGGCATATAGACGCGCTGGGAACGGGGCAGTTCCTTTTTCAGGTCCGGCTGGGGAAGCAGGGCGGTGAGTCCCGACCGGAACCCCAGTTCCTTCCGCACCGGATCCAGCACGATCCCGGATTTTCCCTTGTACAGCGCATCCCGCACCTCTTCCAGGCCCGTGCCCAGGCACGACCAGATACCCATTCCCGTAATGACGACTCTTTGCATGTGGCAATTTGATATAGTTTACAAAATTACGCATTTTTTACCTAACTTTGCCCCTTGAAACGAAACGAACTTGACACGATGAAAATCATGAAGTTTGGCGGAACCTCCGTGGGAACCGCCGGCCGTATGCAGCACGTTGCGGAGTTGGTCTCCGCCGCCGGACAGAATCTTGTCGTCCTGTCCGCCATGTCGGGCACCACGAACACGCTCGTGGAGATTGCCGGCTACCTGTACAACCACAATGCCGAGGGGGCGCGCGACACGATCAGCCGCCTGGAAGGGAAGTACCTGAAAGTCATCAAGGAACTCTATGCGACCGAGGAATACGCGGAGAAGGCGCGGTCCTTTGTCCACGAGACTTTTTCCTATCTCGGGACCTTCGCCAAGCAGCTTTTCGGCCCCGTGCAGGAGAAGGTCATCCTGGCACAGGGCGAACTCCTTTCCACGCACCTGATGTACTGGTACATGCAGGAAAAGGGGATTGGCGTAGAACTCCTCCCGGCGCTCGATTTCATGCGGACGGATGTCCAGGGCGAGCCGGATGCCGAGTATATCCGCGAACACCTGACGCAACTCCTGGCAGAAAAACCGGATGCACAACTGTATCTGACCCAGGGTTATATCTGCCGGAATGCCCACGACGAGATCGACAATCTCCAGCGGGGCGGTTCAGACTATACGGCTTCCCTGGTGGGAGCGGCCCTGGGCGTGGAGGAAATCCAGATCTGGACCGACATCGACGGCATGCACAACAACGACCCGCGCGTCGTGAAGGATACGGAAGCGGTCCGGCACCTGCACTTCGAGGAAGCGGCTGAGTTGGCCTATTTCGGAGCCAAGATCCTGCACCCGACCTGCATCCAGCCGGCCCGGTATGCCAATATCCCGGTCCGTCTGCTGAATACCATGGAACCGGAAGCCCCCGGCACCCTCATCAACAACGTCCCCGAGCCCGGCACCATCAAGGCCGTGGCGGCGAAGGACAACATCGTCGCGATCAAGATCAAGTCCTCCCGGATGCTCCTGGCGCACGGTTTCCTGCGCAAAGTGTTCGAAATCTTCGAGAGTTACCGGACCCCCATCGACATGATCTGCACCTCCGAGGTGGGCGTTTCCATGTCCATCGACGACACCCGCTACCTGGGCGAGATCGTCCATGACCTCAAGAAGTACGGGACGGTGACCGTGGACCTGGACATGTGCATCATCTGCGTGGTGGGCGATATGGACTGGGAGAACGTGGGCTTCGAGTCCAAGGCTCTCAGTGCCATGAAGGACATCCCAGTGCGGATGGTCTCCTACGGCGGCAGCAACTATAATATTTCCTTCCTCATCAAGGAGGAAGACAAGGAAGCGGCCCTGAGGGCCCTCAGCGCCAGTCTGTTCGCGAAATGATGAAGGGGGACTTCCCGGTAGGGGAGTTCGCGGAGAAGAAGACACCGTTCTATTTCTACGACCTGCCCCTGCTGGAGCGGACCCTGGATGCGGTCCGCCGTGAAATCAAGGACCGGCCTCTCTGGAAGGTCCATTATGCCGTCAAGGCCAATGCCAATCCGGAAATCCTCCGGCGGATTGCCGCTGCGGGATTCGGTGCCGACTGCGTGAGCGGCGGCGAAGTCCGGATGGCGTACGAAGCCGGCTTTGCCCCGGAAACCATCGTGTATGCGGGCGTCGGCAAGAGCGATGACGAGATCGCCTATGCCCTGGAACTGGGTATTGCCCGTTTCAATGTGGAATCTTCGGCGGAACTGCTTGTCATCGAGGAAATTGCCGAAAAAATGGGTAAGGTCGCTCCTGTGAGTCTCCGGGTGAATCCCGACATCGGCGCCCATACCCATGCGAACATTACGACCGGTCTGGCCGAGAACAAGTTCGGCATCTACCACGCGACCCTGCCGGAGGTAATCCGGCTGGCCCTGGGATGTCCGCACATCGCATTCAAGGGGCTGCATTTCCATATCGGATCCCAGATCCTGGACATGTCCGACTTCGTGGCCCTTTGCAACCGGATCAACGGCCTCATGGATACGCTGGAGCGTCAGGGACTCCCGGTCGGCGACCTGAATGTGGGCGGCGGCCTGGGCATCAATTACGAACACCCGAACCATCTTCCGATAGCGGATTTCGCCGCCTATTTCAATACTTTCAAACGGCACCTGCAACTGCGCTACGGTCAGGCACTTCATTTCGAGTTGGGCCGGAGTATCGTGGCTCCTTGCGGAACCCTCATCTGCCGGGTCCTGTATGTGAAGCAGGGCACCTTCCGCCAGTTCGCCATTGTCGATGGCAGCATGACGGAACTCATCCGTCCGGCCCTGTATCATGCCTATCACCGGATCGAAAACCTGACTTCCGACGAGCCGGAGCAACTATACGATGTCGTGGGACCGGTGTGCGAGAGTTCGGATGTCTTCGGGAAGGGCGTTTCGCTGGACGCCTGCCGCCGGGGCGATTTCATCGCCATCCGCAGCGCCGGCGCCTACGGCGAATCCATGGCCTCGACCTACAACGGCCGCCCGCTCCCGGGAGCGTTCTTCTTTGAATAAACGGGAATAATCCGTAACTTTGTCTTCTTATGAAGACGAAAGTGAGTCTCAAGGGGCCCAAGGGGCGGATTTCGGCTCTGCTCCAGCGGCCGGAATTGCCGGATGGGCAGAAATGTCCGCTGGTAATTCTCATGCACGGTTTCATGGCCAACAAGGCCCTGCAGCCGCTGAAGGGCATTTCCCAGGCGCTGGAGGCCGAGGGCATCGCCTCCCTCCGGTTTGACTTTGACGGTCACGGCCGGAGCGACGGCAAGTTCTGCGAGATGACGGTCCTGACGGAAATCGAGGACGCCAAGGTGGTGCTCGCTTATGCGAAGACGCTGGATTTCGTGAGCAAGATCGCCTTCCTGGGGCACTCCCAGGGCGGTGTCGTGGCCGGCATGCTGGCGGGCGAACTGGGTGCTGGTGAAGTGACGGCCCTCGTGCAACTGGCTCCGGCGGCGGTTCTCAAGGACGATGCCCTGAACGGTGTCCTGATGGGCAAGACCTACGACCCGTCGAATCCTCCCGAAAAACTCCGTGTGTTCTTCCATACGGTGGGGAAATGCTATTTTCAGGTGGCGCAGAAACTTCCCATCTACGAGACTTCTTCCCGCTATGAAGGCCCCGTATGCCTGATCCATGGAACCGAAGATTCCATTGTTCCTCACCGGTACAGCGAGCAGTACGACGCGGTGTATAAAAACAGCGTCCTGCATATCCTGGAGGGTGAAAACCACATCCTGTCCAAGCGCCGTCCGGAGGTCATTTCCCTCTCCGTCGAGTTCCTGAAAGACAAACTGAAATGAATCTTTTCCCGGAAATAGAAAAGGCCTATACCAAGGACCGGCTCTCCGCGCGGGAGGCCCAGCGCCTCGCGCAGTATATCGCTTTCGGGCCCATCGTGTTCCAGGCCAGCCGGCTGATGATCAAGTTCGGCATCCTGGAGCGGCTCCGCGACCGGGAGATGACGCTTCCCGAGATTGCGGAGGCGGCCGGACTTTCGGAATATGCGGCCAAGGTGCTCCTGGAAGCGTCGCTTTCCATCGGCACGGTCCTGATCGACACGGAAACAGACCGGTACTCCCTTTCCAAGACGGGCTGGTTCCTCCTGAACGACCCTTCTACGCGTGTGAACCTGGATTTCAACCAGGACGTGAATTATGAGGGCTTCTTCCACCTGGAGGAAGCGCTGCTGGAAGGAAAACCGGCCGGGCTCGCGCATTTCGGCGACTGGCCTACGCTGTATGAGGGCCTTTCTTCCCTGCCGGAGCAGGTGAAGAAGAGTTGGTTCGGTTTCGACCATTTCTACTCGGACCATTCCTTCGACGAAGCGCTGGAGATCGTGTTCAAGTATCATCCCCGCCGGATCATGGACGTGGGCGGCAATACGGGCCGATGGGCACAGCGCTGCGTGGAATACGATCCTGACGTGCGGGTGACCATCGTGGACCTGCCGCAGCAACTTGCGATGATGCGGGAGCAGACGGCCGGAAAACCGGGTGCGGAGCGCATCGACGGGTATGCCATGGACATGCTGGATCCGGCTTCCCGTTTCCCGGAGGACCTGCATCCCGATCTCATCTGGATGAGCCAGTTCCTGGACTGTTTCAGCGAGACGGAGATCCTCTCCATCCTGCAGCGGGCGGCAGCCGTGATGGGACCGGATGCCCGCCTGGCCATCATGGAGACTTTCTGGGACCGCCAGAAGTTCGAACCGGCCTCCTTCTGCCTCACCATGACGAGCCTGTATTTCACCGTGATGGCCAACGGCAATTCCAAGATGTATCATTCCGACGACATGACGCGCCTGGTGGAACAGGCCGGCCTGCGGGTGGAGGAGATCCATGACGGACTGGGCCAGGGACATAGCATCATGATTTGTAAACGTAAATAAGAACTATGGATATCAATGAAATAAATGCGAAGGTGGACGCCTTCCTCGTGGATGAACTGGAAATCGATCCGGAGAAGATTTCGGACGATGCCCGCCTGAAAGAAGACCTCGGGATCGACAGCCTGGAGGTCGTGGACGTGATTGTCCTCGTGGAGGAAGAGTTCGGCTTCAAGATGCGGCCGGAACAATTCAAGGAACTGAAGACCTACGGTCAATTCTGTCAGTTCATTCTCGACCGGCTTGCCTGATTACGCACATACCGGCTGGCAAGGGACGACGGACGGGACTCCCTGGATGCAGCGCGCGCTCATCCGGCTGTTCCGTATCCTTCCCCTGGGGCTCCTGTATGCGGTCATGGCTCTTGTCATCCCGTTCTACATGCTTTTCGGGAAAGGATTCGGGGCCTCCTTCGCCTTTTACAGGAAGCGGCTGGGATACGCTCCGTTGAAATCCTTCGCCCATGTCTATCTGAACGAATTCGCTTTCGGTCAAGTAGTTCTGGACCGATTTGCCGCCTATGCGGGGAAGCGCTTCCGGATGGATGTGCCCCGGATGGACCTTTTCGACGGGCTTTGTGCAGGAAAGGAAGGGTTCGTGCAGTTGAGCTCCCATGTGGGGAATTACGAGATGGTCGGTTATACGCTCAAGTCGCCCAAGCGCTTGAACGCACTGGTGTTCGGCGGCGAGACGGCCACCGTGATGGAGAACCGGGCCCGGCTTTTCGGACTCACCAATGTCCGGATGGTGCCGGTGACGGAGGATCTTTCCCATATCTTTACGCTGAACAATGCGCTGGCGGACGGAGAGATTGCCAGTCTTCCCGGTGACCGGGTCTTCGGGTCGCAGAAGACGGTGGAATGCCTGTTCTTCGGGGAAAAGGCGACGTTCCCGGCCGGTCCGTTCGTCCTGGCTGTCCAGCGGCAGGTCCCGGTCCTGACGGTTTTCGCCATGAAGGAAAAACGGCGGGAATACAAGGTCATGCTGGAAGTGGAGCCCGTTCCGGTGCAGGGAACGAAACAGGAGCGGATCCAGGCCCTGGCCGATGCCTACGCCCGCCGGCTGGAAGAGGTCGTGCGCCTGTATCCCGACCAGTGGTATAACTTTTACGATTTCTGGAAATGACGACGCCCTTTGCCGATATCGACATCCTGGGGATCCTGCCCCAGCGGGATCCGTTCCTCTTCGTGGACCGGCTCCTGCATTACGATGAGGTGGAGACCGTGACGGCCTTTACCGTTCCGGAGGGGCATCTGCTGGTAGAAGACGGGCACCTGACGGCGTCCGGCATCCTGGAGAACATGGCCCAGTCGAGCGCGGCGCGGATCGGATACCTGAACAAGTACATCCTGCACGTTCCCGTACGGGTGGGGTATATCGGCGCGATCCGGAAGTTCCGGGTCCACCGGCTCCCGGCCGTGGGGGAAACGTTGGAAACGACCATTATCCTCCGGGAGGATGTATTTGGCATATCCCTGACGGATGCTGTGGCCCGGGTCGGGGAGGAAATCATCGCAGAGGCGTCCCTGAAGACGGCCCTCGGAGAAAAGGAAGCGGAATGAAGAAAGTCATCTGCATAGGGGAAAGCATCCTGTCGCCGCTCGGAGAGACGGTGACGGAGAATTTCGACGCGGTGCTTCGGGGGGAATCGGCCCTGCGGCTTCATACGGGAACCTTCGGCGTGAAAGAGCCCTTCGTGGCTTCGCTCATGGACCGTTCCCGGTGGACGGTCGCCGGTCAGTCCTTCTTTGATTCGATCGTGATCGAGGCGGCCCGGCGGGCCGTGGAGGCCTCGGGCATCGACCCGGCCAGTCCCCGGACGGCCTTCGTCCTCTCTTCGATCAAGGGGAATATAGAACATATTGGCACGCAGGATGTTACATTGGCCGTGTCCGCAAGAAGACTGGTGGACGCCTTCGGCAACCCGAATCCTCCGGTGGTGGTTTCCAATGCCTGCATTTCCGGACTGGCGGCCCTGCTGCAAGGCCGGCGGATGCTTTTGGGCGGCGGTTTCGACCACGTCGTCGTGGTCGGCGCGGAGGTCCAGTCGCGTTTCATCGTGACGGGCTTCCAATCCCTGAAAGCCCTTTCGGAATCTCCCTGCAAACCCTTCGACGCGCATCGGAACGGGCTGAACCTCGGAGAAGCCGCCGCGGCGGTCGTGCTGGGTTTCGGCGAGAGCGGCTGGGAACTCGTGGACGGGGCGGTCCGGAACGATGCGAACCATATCTCGGGTCCATCCCGGACGGGCGAGGGGAGTTACAAGGCCCTGCGCTACGTACTCCGGCATATCGCTTCGGAGGAACTCGCCTTTGTCAATGTCCATGGCACTTCCACCCTCTACAACGATGAAATGGAGTCCATCGCCATCGACCGGGCCGGGCTCATCGATGTACCGGTCAACGCCCTGAAGGGGTATTTCGGCCATACGATGGGCGCGGCGGGAATCCTGGAGTCCATCCTGTCCATGCGGGCGGCGGACGAAGGTATCGTCCTGCCGACCCGAGGGTTCTCGGAACTTGGCGTCAGCCGCCCGGTGAAAGTATCGGCCGAGGCCGGTGTGACCGAGCGGAAGGCCTTCGTGAAACTGCTCTCCGGTTTTGGCGGGGTGAATGGGGCCTTACTCTTTAGGAAAGGAGGTGAGACATGCTGACGATCAAGCGGTTTGCCTCGATTCCCACGGGAACGGACCTGACGGCCCTGTATCGGGCTCGGGTGGGGGATTACCCCAAATTCTTCAAGATGGATACGGCCTGCAAACTGGGTTTCCTCCTGGCCGAAGAACTGGCCGACGAACCCCGTTTCGAGCCCCGGGAGGACCGGGCCGTGCTGATGTTCAGTACGCACGGCTGCCTTTGCAATGACCGGCACTATGAGGAGACGGTGCAGGATTTCCCTTCGCCCGCCCTCTTCGTCTATACCCTTCCCAACATCATTACAGGGGAGATCGCCATCCGGAACAAGTATGCGGGGGAAACCTCGGCATACGTTTTGGAGCGTTTCGACCCGGCCGTTTTTGCCGCTCTTGTGGAACAGGCGTTCCAGGACGAGGTGACGGCATCGGCCCTTTGCGGCTGGGTGGACTGCCGTGCCGATGACGATTTTACCGCCTTCGCGTTCCTGGTGGAGCGGGACGGCGACGGAAAAGCATTCAATACCGAAAACATATATGGAAACCTTGATCAATGAAATCAAACTGAAACTCATCGACGCCCTGAACCTGGACGGGATGACGCCTGCGGATATCGACAATGACGCCCCCTTGTTCGGGGACGAAGGCCTGGGACTCGATTCCATCGACGTCCTGGAATTGATTGTGCTGCTGGAGCGCAATTACGGTATCCGGCTGGCCAGCCCGCAGGAAGGCAAGAAGGTCTTCCAGAGCGTCGCCGTCATGGCGGAGTATGTCGCTGCGAACCGGACCAAGTAGGTGCTTCCTGTCCTTCATATCACCGGCGCCGGTGTCGTCAGCGCCATCGGGTGCGGCCAGGAAGAGACCTTGGACGCGCTCCGGAAGGGGCTGGCCGGTATCGCTCCCGTGCAGTATCTGCAGACGGATGAGCGGCGCTTTCCGGTGGGGGAGGTAAAGGCCTCGAATAAGGAACTTGCTGCCCGGTGCGGTGCTGCGGAGGGACTTTCCCGGACATCGCTCCTGGGGATCGTTGCCTTGCAGGAAGCCCTGCAACAGGCCGGTTTGAAGGATCTTACGGGTGTTCCTCTCATCGGCGGGACGACCGTCGGCGGTATGGACCTGACGGAACGGATTTTTCCGGCCTATTCCCGGCTGCACGACTGCGGCGCTTCCACGGATGCCATTGCCGACCATTTCGGCGGGGCGCCTTTCACGACGACACTGTCCACGGCGTGTTCTTCGGCCGCCAACGCCATTATCTTCGGTGCGAATCTGATCCGCAGCGGCCGGGCCGACATCGTGGCGGTGGGCGGCAGCGAATGCCTGTCGGACTTCCATCTGCACGGATTCGGCTCCCTGATGATCCTGGATGAGGCCCCATGCCGCCCGTTCGATGCCACGCGGGCTGGCTTGAACCTGGGGGAGGGCGCCGCCTTCCTGATCCTGGAGTCCGAGACTTCGATGAAACACCGTGGGGCTCGGTCCCTGGGCATTTTGAGCGGCTTCGGCAATGCCTGCGACGCTTTCCATCAGACGGCTTCCTCCGAAAACGGTGAAGGCGCTTTCCTCGCTATGCAAAAGGCCCTTGCGATGGCTGCCTTGCATCCGCAGGACATTGGCTATGTTAATGCGCACGGGACCGGAACGCCTAACAATGACGCCTCGGAGAGTGCGGCGCTGCGGCGTGTTTTCGGGGATTCCCTGCCGCCGATTTCTTCTACCAAAGCATTTACCGGCCATACGACCAGCGCTTCCGGCAGCATCGAGGCCGTCTTCTGCCTCCTGGCTTTGCGTGAGGGATTCATCCCGCCGCAGTTGAATTGGAAGGAAGCCGATCCGGCGTGTATCACGCCCTATCCGGGCGCGTCATGCCCGGCTCCGACCGGGCATCTGCCCCTGAAACATATCCTCTGCAACGCCTTCGGCTTTGGCGGAAACGATTCATCCATCCTGCTTTCCCATGCGTAAGGTCTATCTCCATTCCCGCTGCGAACTCCTGCCCGGTGATCCGGAACCGGACTGGCGGAGCGTGTTTTCTGTGATGGAAGCCCGTCGGATGGGCCGGCTCCTCAAACGGGCCGTCTGGACCTCGTCCGAAGCGTTGAAGCAGGCCGGGATCGACGTCCCGGATGCCGTCATCATCGGCACGGACTTCGGCTGCATCGACAATTCCGAACACTTCTTGAAGGCGGTCAAGGGCATGGACGACGCCCCCTTGAAGCCGACGCATTTCATGCAGTCCACCCACAACACCATCGCCTCCATGATCGCCATCCGGCTGGGCAGCCACGGCTACAACGCCACCTATTCCCACCGCGGCCGCTCCTACGAAAGCGCCCTTGAGGACGCCTGGATGCAAATCGCCCTCGGCGACATCGACACCGCCCTCGTCGGCTGGTTCGACGAACTCACCCCGCTCCTCGCGGAAAGCCTCGCCGCCCAGGGTATCGACCCTCGCGAGCATGCCCTCGCGGTCGTCCTTTCGTCCAACCCCGATGGCGCGATGGAAGAACTCTCCCTCTGATGCCCATTTTGAACAAGGTGTGTATTTATGCTACATATCTTGTACGCCTGAATGCCCCCACATCC
This sequence comes from uncultured Bacteroidia bacterium, assembly GCA_902781705.1. Classification (GTDB taxonomy): domain Bacteria; phylum Bacteroidota; class Bacteroidia; order Bacteroidales; family UBA932; genus Cryptobacteroides. The sequence continues at coordinate 22,769 of CACZKE010000025.1, read as the reverse complement.
ATCTGTAGGGCATAATCCATGTACAAGGTATGTAACCTAAAAACACACCTTGTACGTTTTGATTGGGAAGGGTGTCTCCCTCCCTCCTTCATCCAGCACGGCCGGGGGATCATTATTATGGACTTCTGTTCCCCGCCGCGTGCTGCAGCACGGCTAAGGGAACAAAAAGGAACTAAAACGTTCCCGCAGACGTGCTGCCCGAGCAGCGACTTGTAAAAAAGAGAGGGTGACCGCAAGTCATATTGACTTTTTGGTCACCCTTGTTTTGTGTAACAGACTCGCTTTAAGCGATTTGCATTTCACGGCACGGTTTGCGGGGCATCATGCGCGGGCAAATCAGGCCGATCCTGATGCTAGTACCCGAAAATCTCCTCCAGCGTGACCTGCTGGACCGGACCTAAGGTCTTCAGGAAGTTGAGGTCCAGGTCGGCGGGGTCGCCGAGGATGGCATAGACGTAGGTGCGGCCCTTGATCCACTTGGCGTGGGTGGCGAGGAGGTCGTCCATCGTGAGGGTGCCCACTTTCTCATAGATCTGCTTCTCGCGGGGCTCGGTGAGGCCGAGTTCCTGCGCGGTCAGGTAACTGTACAGGACGGAGGAGCCGGTGGTGCGCTGGGTGCGGAGTTTTCCAAGGATGGCGGCTTTCGCGATCTCCAGGTTCTCGGGGGCCTGCGGCAGGTCTTCGATGATTTCGTCGAAGCCCTCGACGGCCTTCTGCAACTTGTCGTTCTGGGAGGCGATGGTGGCCCGGAAAGCATAGGTGTCACCCTTGAAGGACGGGGCGGAGAGGCGGGCGCCGGCGCCGTAGGCGAGGGCGCGGGATTCCCGCATTTCCTGGAACACGATGGCGTTCATGCCGCCACCGTAATACTCGTTGAACAAGGTGATGGCCGGATCCTGCGAGAGGTCCATGGTTTCGCCCCGGTTGGAGTACTGCACATAATTGAACTGACGGGCGTTGTACGGGGCCAGGATGACCTTGGCGGCCGGGGTGAGCTGCTGGACGGCATGCGTCTTCACGAGCGGCTCCAGGCCTTCGCAAGGATGGATGTCAGCCACCATCTGCTGGACCTCCTCGATCGAGGCGGGGCCGTAATAGAGAAGGGTCATCTGCTTGCCCAGCAGGTCCTTCACGGCGCCGGTCAGGGCATCCGAGGTAAGCGCGGCCACGGCGGCGTTGTCCAGCGTCTTCGCCTTGACATAGTCCGGACCGTAGATCAGGTACGTCTGCAGGGCGCTGTTGCAGGAACGCTGGTTCAACTTGGCATCCATCCGGGTGCGGATCAGGTCCTGCTTGAGTTCGGTGAGGACATCTTCATCACCGGCGGCATTGCGCAGCAGGTCTTCCACGATCGTGAGGGCCTTGGTGAGATTCTCGCTGAGGCCGGTCACATAGATGTTGGTGGTGTTCCCGCCCACCTGGAGGCCGTAGCTGCAGGCGAGGGCGTACATTTCGGAAGCGATGTCGGCAGCGGGATGCTCCGGCGTTCCGAGATAGTCGAAATAGCTGGCGGCCAGCGCCAGGACAGGATCGTTGTCGCTGCCCTTGTCATAGCGGATGGTGAGGGAGGCGATGTCGTTCTTTTCGTTCTTCTTGTACAGGAGCGGCAGTCCGTTCACTTCGGAGACGGTCATGTCCTTCTCGAAGTCCACGAAGACCGGCTCGATGGGGGCGACCTCGGCGTCGGCGATGCCGGCGAGGAAGGCGCTCTGCTTGTCGCGGTTGGTCACGATCGGGGTGATGCGCGGGGCGTCGATCTTCTTGATGGACTTGTCCTCGCCGATGTGCTTGTAGGCAGCAGCATAGTTTTCAGGGCCCAGGTATTTCTGCGCCCAGGCGACGACGTCGGCCTTGGTGACCTTCGCGATCCGGTCCATCTTCCCCACGGCCGTCTTCCACGGCACCCGGTTGATGAAGGAATCCACGAACTGGTCGGCCCGGCTGCTGTTGGAAACCAGTCCCTGCATCTGGCGGAGTTTGTAGTTGGCCTTGGCGGCCTCCACGAGCGATTCGGGGAAGTCACCGTCGCGGAGTTTGGCGAACTCGGCGAGGATGATGTCGCGGACTTCTTCCAGGGTCTGTCCATCCTTGGGCATGCCTTCCACGATCATGAGACCGTGGTCGGCCCGGTTGTAGTTGAAGATCCCGGCGCTCAGGACGGTCTGGTTCTGGTTGACGTCCAGGTCGATGAGACCGGCCTGCCCGTTGTAGAGGACGGAGGCCACGATGTCGGAAATCTCGCTCTCCAGCGAGGAAGCGCCCGGCGTACGCCAGCCCATCATCAGGAATTGGGCGTCATAGCCCAGGATGTCCTTGCGGAGGGGCGCAGTGACCGGATCCTCCGGCTTCACGGTGAAGGTCGGGAGATTCTCGTTGGGCTTCCAGGCGCCGAAGTATTTCTCGATGGTCTTGACCATCTGGTCCGGGTCGAAATCGCCGGAGAGGCAGATCGCGACGTTGTTCGGGACATAGTAGGTGTCCTTCTGCTTGCGGATGGCCTTCAGCGAAGGATTCTTGAGGTGCTCCTGCGTGCCGATGACGGTCTGCGTCCCGTACGGATGGTGCGGGAAGAGGAGGGAGTCGATGGCGTCGAGGGCCTTCTCGCCGTCGGAGGTCAGGCCCATGTTCTTCTCCTCATAGACGGCTTCAAGTTCGGTGTGGAAGCCGCGGAAGACGCAGTTCATGAAGCGGTCGGCCTGGATCTTCGCCCAGTTCTCCACCTGGTTGGAAGGGATTTCCTCCACATAGCAGGTGACGTCGTTGGACGTGTAGGCGTTGGAACCTTCGGAGCCGATGATGGACATCAGTTTGTCATACTCGTTCGGGATCGCGATCTTGGAGGCCTCGTAACTGATGGAGTCGATCTCATGGTACAGGTCCAGGCGCTCCTGCGGGTCCTTCAGGGTGCGGTACACCTCGAACAGACTGTCGATAGCCGCAAGCATCGGTTTTTCGGCCTCGTAATTCTGTGTGCCGAACTGCTCGGTGCCCTTGAACATCATGTGCTCCAGGTAGTGGGCGAGGCCGGTGTTGTCGGCCGGGTCGTCCTTGCCGCCCGCGCGGACGGCGATGTAGGTCTGGATCCGTGGCTCGTCCTTGTTGACGGTCATGTACACTTTCAGGCCGTTGTCCAGGGTATAGATCTTCGCCTGGAGCGGATCGCCCTTCACGGTCTCATACTTGCTGCCGCACGACACGGCAATGGCGGCCAGGGCCGCCAGTGTCAGGATTCTTTTCATTGGATTCATTCAGATTGTTTTGCCGGCTCTTCCGGCCTGTATTCCAGGATGTCACCCGGCTGGCAGTCCAGGGCCCGGCAGATGGATTCCATGGTGGAAATCCGGATGGCCTTGGCCTTTCCGCACTTGAGGATGGACAAGTTGGCGGGGGTGATCCCCACTTTTTCCGCCAGCTCGCCGGAAGACATTTTCCGGCGGGCCAGCATGACGTCGATATTGATGATGATGGGCATGGCCTACTTCACCTCCTCTTTCTCCTCCTGCACGTCCGGCTTCTGGGCGCCCTTGAGGTAGGAAGGAAGCTCCATGCCGGCCATCTTGAAGAGGTCGTCCAGCGGGGGAACGGACTTCATCATGCCGGAAATGAAGTTGGACGTGGCGGTTTTTCCGTCGGTGGAATTACCGGTATCCCAGACGGTTACCTTGTCAATGTTGATACCCTTCACGGCCTCTACCTGGGTCTTGACGAGTTCGGGGAGTTTGTCGGCGACCATCATGAGGACGGCCTTCTGGGCGTCGCCCTGGGCGGCTCCGACGAGCTGCTGGAAACCGGTCGCCTGCTTGGTGAGGATCTCGAGGATACCGCGGGCCTGGGCGTCCATCTTGGCATAGATGGCGTCGGCTTCACCCTTGGCCTTGCGGCGGATCTGTTCGGCTTCGGCCTCGGCGTCGATGATGGCCTTCTCCTTCTCGATCTGGGCGGGGACCACGACATCGGCCTTCTGGCTGGCCTGCTCGCGCTCGGCACGGGCGAGTTCCGCGTCGCGCTCGGACTTGTAGGCTTCCTCGAGGGCCTTCGCGGCCTGGACCTTTTCGGCGGCGACGGCCACGCGGTCGGCCTCAGCCTCCTTCTCGCGGCGGTTCGCATTGGAGTTCGCGATGGCGATCTTGGAGTTGTTCTCGCCTTCGACGGCGAGGGCGTTGGCCTCGGCGGTCTTGATACGGGTGTCACGGGTGGTCTCGGCGATCCGGATGTCCTTGTCCCGGTCGGCCTCGGCCTTACCGATCTCACCGAAGCGGTTCTGCTCGGCGACGGACTTCTTCGCGTCGTTGATGGCCTTTGCGGCGGCTTCCTTACCCAGGGCGTCGATGTAGCCGGACTCGTCGCGGATGTCGGTTACATTCACGTTGATGAGCTTGAGGCCGATCTTGCGGAGTTCCGCTTCCACGTTCTGGCTGACGGCGGCGAGGAACTTGTCGCGGTCGGCGTTGATTTCCTCGATGTCCATCGTCGCGATGACGAGACGGAGCTGGCCGAAGAGGATATCGGTCGCGATGTTCTGGATGCTGTCGATCGAGAGGCCCAGGAGTCGCTCCGCAGCGTTGGTCATGACCTCGGGCTCAGTGGAGATACCCACGGTGAAGCGGCAGGGGACGTCTACGCGGATGTTCTGCTTGGACAGGGCGTTGGTGAGGTTGCACTCGATGGAAATGGGCTTGAGGTCCAGGAAGGCGTAATCCTGGAACACGGGCCAGATGAAGGCGGCGCCGCCGTGGATGCAGCGGGCCGAGGAGATGGAACCGCCGGCGTTCCTTCCGGTCTTACCGTAGATCACGAGGATCTTGTCGGAGGGGCAGCGGCGATAGCGCTTGAGGATGGCGGCCAGGGTCACGAAGAGGACCGCCACGACAATGAGGATGAGGTAGAGCTGTTCCATACGCGGTTGTTAAATGATATAGGAGTTGATTTCTTCGACGAGAAGGGTGTTGGCATCGATGGTCTCGGTGACCTTGATGGGGGTTCCGGTCTTGATGGTGTCCCCGTCCGTGACGGCATTGTATTCCCGGACGGCGCCCTGGATGGTGATCTGGACCTTGCCTTCGCCCTGGCGTTCGCCGGGGATGGTCAGGTAGCACTTGCCCTGGCAGCCGACGGCGGCCTTATAGACGTTGATGTTGCCGCTTTGCTGCATGGTGCTCAGCCACTTGAAAAGGTACATCACGGCGGCGACGAGGGCGACGCCCACGAGGACCGCGACGAAGATCAGGACGAAAGTGGACTTGATCTGCGGCTGGAGGATGATGGCGGTCCAGCCGAAGCCCAGGAAGAAGTTCACGAAATTCCGGAAGGTGTACAGATTCGACCCGCCGTCGATGTTGGAAAGGTCGCTTCCGTCCAGGGAAGTGTCCACGTCCATGTCGAAGTCGGAATCGGCATCGGCACCCAGGAAGGTCATGACGGTCTGGATGATGAAGATGAGGGAGGCGGTCAGGGTGACTCCCCAGAGGACTTTCATGATCGGGCTCAAAGCGGCCCACCAAGTGGCTAGCATATCTCTGATAATTTGGTTCTGATGCAAATATAGAAAGAATTTATCGAAAAACAATATTTATTCGAAAAAAATCAACAAATTTTTATTTATGACCACTTTTCCTTATATTTGTGGGACATGGAACAGGAAAGAAGCATCGACCGGCTGGCCCGGTACATCATCATCGCGGCCGTGGTCGCGATCGTGGCGTGGCTCTGCCATACCTTCAGCAACGTGCTGGTATATGTCATCGCGGCCTTCGTAGTCTCGCTGATCGGACAGCCCCTCATGAAACTGCTGCGGAAGGTCCGGTTCAGGGGGAAGTCCGCACCGGACTGGCTCCTGTCCATCCTGACGATCGTCGTCATCCTGGGCCTCCTGCTTTTCGTGGTCACGCAGGTCATCCCGGTCGTGACGCGCATCGTCCGGGACGCTTCCGTCCTGAACAGTTCCTCCCTGGAAGGGAATCCGCTGGATGGGATCAATGACTGGATCGTGAGCCTGTTCCCGGGGCTCGGGGCGGATTTCGACGTCATCGGCCTCCTGGTGGACAAACTCAAGGAGGTGACCAACCTGACCAATGTGAAGACAGTCATCAGTTCCGTGACTTCGATCGTGAGCGGCATCGCCGTGGGCCTGTTCTCCATCGTTTTCATCTCCTTCTTCTTCATCCGGGACGACAAACTCTTCAGCAAGATCGTCCTGTCCCTTGTTCCGGACCGGTTGGAAGAATCCGTCGGAAAGGCGATTGCCGATATCGAACGCCTGCTTTCCCGCTATTTCGTGGGCCTGCTGATCGAGATGTTCGGCGTCGCGCTGATCGACTTCCTGGGACTCTGGCTCATCGCCCGGCTGGGTGTGAACAATGCGGCGGGTATCGCTTTCATCGCCGGCGTCCTGAACATCATCCCGTATGTGGGACCGCTCATCGGTGAAGTCCTGGGCGTCGTCCTCGCGGTCATCCTCAAATACGGGACCGGTATCGGCCTGGGCGTGAACATCTGGATCTTCGCCCTCATCGTCCTGGCCATCATGCTGGCCGCCCAACTGGTGGACAACTTCATCTACCAACCGGTCATCTACTCCACGAGCATCAAGGCCAGCCCGCTGGAGATTTTCATCGTCATCCTCCTTGTGGGCCACGTCGGCGGAGTTCTGGGCATGCTCGTCGCCATTCCGGGCTATACGGTGGTCCGTGTCATCGCCAGTCGCTTCTTCTACCATCTCAAACCGGTTAAAAAACTGATTCCGGACCTCGATGAGGAGATCCGGAACCAGTAGGGGAGAGAGGGCCGGTCAAATCGACCGTAACGAGGATTTTCAGAAACGGTCCATTACTTCGAAGATCCGGGTGCGGACCTCTTCGATCGTACCCACGCCGTCGATTTCCTGGTAGCGCCCCGCTTCCTTGTAGAAGCCCACAAGGGGTTCGGTCTTGTCGTGGTAGGTGCGGATGCGGTTCTCCACGACCTCGGGTTTGGCGTCGTCGGCCCGGCCCTCGATGGTGGCACGGTGAGCGATGCGCTCGTGGATCATGGCGTCCGGGATCATGATGGAAATGACCGCGGTGACGGCCTCGCCGCCCTTGGCCAGCATGGCGTCCAGGGCTTCGGCCTGGGCGATGGTGCGGGGAAAACCGTCCAGCAGGAAGCCGTCCACCCCTTCCGTGCCCTTGAAGCGGGCTTCGATCATCCCTTCCACGACTTCGTCGGGAACGAGGGAACCCGCCTCGATGAGGGATTTGGCCTGGAGGCCGAGAGGAGTGCCGGCGGCGATTTCGCTGCGGAGGAGCTCGCCGGTGGAAAGGTGGCAGAGGTTGTACTTCTCCACCATGGCGCTGGCCTGGGTGCCCTTGCCGGCTCCCGGAGGCCCGAAGAGGATGTAATACTTCATGTCAGGTCCGTTTATTCGTTGTCCAGTATATAGATGTCCTTGTAGTTCCGGCCGAGGCCGTCGTAATCCAGGCCGAATCCCACGATGAAATCGTCCGGAATCTCCATCGCGACGTAGTCCAGTTTGACGTCCTTCTTGTACATCTCGGGCTTCAGGAGCATGGTGCAGACCTTGACCTTGGAAGCCCTTCGGGCCTGCAGGATGTTCACCAGGTTCTCGATGGTGCGGCCGGTGTCCACGATATCCTCGACGATGATGACTTCCTTGCCGGTGACGTCGCCCGTAAGACCCATTTCCGTCCGGACATCGCCGGTGGAGGAAGTCCCTACATAGGAGGAGAGTTTGATGGACATCAGGTCCACGTCGAATTCCAGCCGTTTCATCAGTTCGGCCGTGAAGAGGATGGACCCGTTCAGGACACACAGCAGGATGGGAACGGTGCCGGAATCGCGATAGTCGTCATTGATTTTGGCCGCTACACGGTCGATGGCTTCTTCCAGCCGTTCATTGGGAATGAAATACCGGAAGACCTTGTCGTGAAGTTTTATTTTTTGCATGTCAGGCGTGTTTTGCATTACAAAAATAGCAAGAAAAACATAAAAAATAACCGAAAACATTTATTTCGAACTGAAACAACATCTCCTCCGTCCCGTTTCCCGGCAGAAAGGCGTATTTTGCGCCCATGAATGCGGAATCGTATGTCCTCCTGGCGCTCCTTTTCCTCGCCGCCGTCCCTGCCGTCGCCCAGTCCGACGAGACGGTCCGGGCGGTCCTGTACCTGACCGGAGCCGACAGCCCCGAAGAACTGGACGACCGGCTGTTGGAGGAACTGGAGTCCTTCCGGAGCCGCCCGCTGGAAGTGAACCGGGCCTCCCGGACGCGGATGCTGGAAAGCGGCCTGCTTTCTCCTTATCAGATCGCTTCCCTGGCGGACTACCGGTCCCTTTCGGGCGACGTCCTGTCCCTGGAAGAACTGGCGCTCGTGGACGGTTTCGGGAAAGAGGCCGTCGCTATACTCGGCCCTTTCCTGTCCCTCGCTTCTTCAAGGAAGCCCGGAGAAGCCGTAAAGGATACGGTGACCGTAGCTCAATCGGCCGTCGTACGGGCGACTTTGAAGGATGTCGGCGCAAAGTATCGGCTATCGGCCGGCCGTTTCGAGGCGGCCGGGGCCTGGCGGGGTAACGGTGGTACTTTCTATGCCATATACCGTACCCGGCGCGGAAAAATCCTCGTGGGGAACTTCAATACCCGATACGGACAGGGACTGGCTTTTTGGAGCGCCTTCCAGTTGTCTGGTCTTCAAACGCCGGAGGCCTTTTCCAAACGGGCGAACGGGATTACCCCGTCCTGGTCCTTCAGCGGGACGGGGACGCTGCGGGGAGCCGCCTGGGACTTCTCTGCCGGTCCATGGCAGGTGGCCTTGTTCGGATCCCTGGACGGCGCCCTGGGCGCCCATGCCGGCTGGCTGGGACGACATGGCCAGGCCGGACTGACCGCATCACGGGACCGGGTCTCCCTGGACGGGAAATATGCGGTCCGCGGGGTGGAACTGTTCGGCGAGGCCGTCTGGAAAGGGAAAGGGCCCGGCGCCCTGGGAGGCGTACGGTTCCCGGCCGGGGAACGCTTCCGGGGAGCCGTGCAACTGCGGGGGCTCCCCAGTACCTTTACCGGCCGGAAATATGGGGAATATGCCCTGGCGGCGGGTCTTGGCTACCGTTCGGACGACCGTTCGCTGACGGGATCCTGGACGGAAGACCTGGCGCTGCTTCCCATTCCGGGTCAGGATCCCCGCCGGATGCAGGTGAAATCGATCTTGACCGTTTCCTGGACCGTCTCGGAGAATTGGCTCCTGGAATCCCGTCTCACATCGCGGTACCGAAGTTACGAGGATGGCCGGACGGACCTGAGGGCCGATGCGACCTGGACGCGGGACGTATGGACCGTGAAGGGCCGGATGAACGGCTTGTATTCCGGCGGATTCGGGGCACTGACCTACCTGGAAGGGGGCTGGAAGCCGCCGGGCGGCTTCGGATGGCTCCGCCTGACCCTTTTCTCCATCCCTTCCTGGCAGGCGCGGATCTATGCCTACGAACGGGATGCGCCGGGCAATTTCACGGCCCCGGCCTATTATGGGACCGGATTCTCGGTCATGGCGTATGGCGGATGGAAGTTCCGCCTGGGGAAGACGCGGGTGAAACTGTACCTCCGCGGGTCGTACCTGTGGAAAAAGGAAAAGCCCGGACAGGCCGGGCTCAAGTTTCAGTTGGTGGCGGACCGCTAGCGGCGTCCCACCTTCAGGCGCTGGCCTTCGCGGATCCTGTCGCTCCTGAGGCCGTTCCAGTTCTTGATGTTCCTGACGGTCGTATGGTTCCGGGAAGCGATCCTGCCCAGGGTATCGCCGCGGCGAACCTTGTAATAGACCCATTGGCCGGTGCCGCCGGAGGCGGGCTTCGCAGGTTTGGCTGTCGGACGGCCTCCCCGGCCTTCGTCGACGGAACCGGCGAGGAAGATTTCGGACGCCTTGTGCTTGTAGATTGTATCCTGCTTGTCCAGGAAAGCGTTGCTGTAATTGTAGGGGAGACGGAGCACCTGCTCGCCCTGGGCACCGGGGACGATGTCCTTGTAGTACTGCGGGTTCAGGTCGCGGAGGTCGTCGATGGGAATTCCCAGTATCTCGCTGATCTGGCGGAAGTGGAGGTTCCGGTTCACCAGGAAGGTGTCCACATGCTCCGGAATCTGGACAGGCGTGGGCTCCAGGCCGTATTCCTTGGCATAGTTCACGGCATACATGGCGCCCACCATCGCCGGGACGTAACCGCGCGTCTCACGGGGGAGATACGGGTAGATGGACCAGAAGTCGCGGCGTCCGCTGCGCTTGATGGCCTTGTTCACGTTGCCGGAGCCGCAGTTGTAGGAGGAGATGGCGAGACTCCAGTCCCCGAAGATGCGGTAGGCGTCCCGGAGGTAACGGGCCGCCGCGTCCACGGACGCGACCGGATCCATGCGCTCGTCGATGTAGGAGTCGATCCGGAGCCCGTAATTCCGGGCCGTGGCATGCATGAACTGCCACATCCCCGTCGCGCCTACGCGGGAGACCGCGACCGGATTCAGCGCGGACTCGATGATGGCCATGTACTTGAGTTCCAGCGGAAGTTCGTACTTGCGGAACGCCTCCTCGAAGATGGGCATGTAGTACTGCGCCAGGCCGAGGATCTGTCCCATCTTGGTGGGCATCTTCTCGGAGTAGAGGACCATGTAGTTCTTGACCGTCTCGTTGTACGGGAGTTGGATGAAGGAGTTCATCCGCTGGAGCCGCTCGATGAGGACCTTGTCCGGGACTTCGGTGGTGAAGCGGACGCTGTCCATGTCGTAGCCGCTTCCCTGGTTGTTCTCCCGTGCCTGGCGGTGGAGGTACCACACGCTCAGAAGACTGTCCGTCGTATTGTCGGAATAGGACGGCGTGTCGAAATAGTCGACCTCTTCCATGCCGGCCGCTTCGTTCTCTACGACTGCGTTCACCGCCGTCTGGATGCTGTCCCGTTCCCGGAGGATTTCCACCTCCTGGCGGAGCGCCTCCAGCCGCTGCCGCAACTGGTCGTTTTCCCGTTCGAGTTCCTTGCGGGACTTATGGTCGAAAATCTGTGCCTCGGCAGCCGTGGGGAAGGCCGCCGCGAGCAGGAGTACTGTGAGGAGGGTATAAGTCTTTTTCATGCTTTGTCAGAATCTGAGGGTGAGGCCGAGCCCCATCCCGGGGGCCTGGGCATAATCCGGCGTGATGACCGTGGGTTCCACCCGGAGGGTGATGTCGTCGTCGATTTCGAAGTCCTGCATGTAGGCGAAGACATTGGCATCCACGACCTGGATGACATAGAACAGGGCGGTGGCCAGGATGGAGTAGTCCCGGTAACGCCTGTAGATGTCGCGGTAGTAAAGGGCGTTCTCGGCGGAGACAGGCGGTTTTTCCACGTCCGGATCCGTACTGTTGGCCTGGTCGTAAATCCACTTGTAGCGCTCGTAGTTGCGCTTGTTGTTCGAATAGAAGTACACGCCGCCGGCGATGGCGCCCCAGTAGATGGGGATCTTCCAGTATTCACCGTTGTAGATCTGTCCCAGGCCCGGGAACAGGATGGAATAGACGGTGGCCTTGCCGGGGTCGGGGGAACGGTCCGTCTGGAAATTCACCGTTCCGTCCAGGAGGGACCCCCACCACACCAGACCGGCTCCGACGAAAGACAAGGTGCTGATGGTCTTGTACTTGCTCTCTCCGGTATTCTTGTATTGGTTGTTGAAGTGGATGCCCAGGCCCACACCGGCACCGATGCCGCCGTAGACGATGGGCAGTTTCCAGTACTGGCGGTTGTAGATCTGTTCGCCGCCGACGAATATGGTCGACCCCATGAACAGGTTCTGGACCTGTCCGGGGCGCTTGTGGGCGAGGGAACCGAAGTATTGGCGGAAACTGAACAGTTGGGAACTGTCCGTCTTTTCCTTCTGGGTGGTGTCGTTGTAGTTCTGCGAGAAGGCGTCTTTCTTGAACTGGTCGTCCCTTGCCTGACCGTGAAGCACGACCGGCAAAAACAGGACGAGAAGGAGTGGAAGTAGGCGCAACCTGGTCATGACGGGTCAGCCGCGGTTAGGTTCGAGTGCCTCGAGGAATCGCTGCATCTGCTCGTCCGAATCGAACTTGATGGTGATGGTGCCCTTGCCGGAACTCTGCCGGCGGAGGGAGATGTTGTCACCGAAGATGCGGCCCACGTTCTCCAGCAGGCGATAATACATCTCGGGAAGTTCCTGGGGCTCCTTCTCCTGGGGGGCGGGCTTGTCCAGGGACTTGATCTTCTCTTCCAGTTCGCGGACGGAAAGCCCCTTGCGGACGATCAGGTCGCAGAGCATTTCCTGGACCTTCGGGTCCTCCACGCCCAGCAGGACCTTGGCATGGCCAACGCTCACGAGTCCCACCTTCAGGTCGTGCTGGACCTTGGCGGGAAGTTTCAGGAGACGGAGCTGGTTCGCGACCGAGGCGCGTTTCTTGCCCACGCGGTCGGCCATCTGTTCCTGGGTGAGGCGGCATTCCTCCATCAGGCGGCGGTAACTCATCGCCACCTCGATGGGATCCAGGTTTTCGCGTTGGATGTTCTCCACGATGGCCATTTCCAGCATACCCTGGTCATTGGCGTCCCGGATGTAGGCGGGGATCATGTCCATGCCGGCGATGATGCAGGCGCGGTAACGGCGTTCACCGCTGATAATCTGGTACTTGCCGCCGCGTTTGCGCACGGTGACCGGCTGGATGAGGCCGAAGGTGCGGATGGACTCGGCGAGTTCCTGCAGGGCTTCGGCGTCGAAGTTCATCCGGGGCTGGAACGGATTGGGCTCCATCAGGTCCACGGGGATGCGGAGAACGTCGGAGGTGTCCTGGACTTCCTTGTCCGAGACCACTTCCTTGTTGATGTATCCGACGGGTTTGCGGAGATCCCTGAGGTCGGGCGCGTCGTCTCCGAGCAGGGCGCCGAGGCCTTTTCCGAGGCCGTGCTGAACTTTTGCCATCAGTTGTTTTCGTTCTTTTGCAGCACTTCCTCCGCCAGGTGCAGATAGTTGGAGGTGCCGTTGTTGGTTACGTCGTACAGGACGATCGGCTTGCCGTGGGAAGGAGCTTCGCTCAGGCGGATGGAACGCTGGATGATCGTATTGAAAACCAGGTCCTTGAAATGCTCCCTGAGTTCCATCACCACCTGGCTGTGGACCTTCGTGCGCCCGTCGAACATGGTGACCACGAAACCTTCGATCGTCAGGTCCGGGTTGATGTTGTTCTGCACCAGGCGGATGGTCTGGATGAGTTTCGCCAGTCCCTCCAGCGCGAAGAATTCGGGCTGGACCGGGATCATGACGGAGTCCGCCGCCGTGAGGCAGTTGACGGTGATGAAGCCCAGGGAAGGGGAGCAGTCGATGATGATGTAGTCGTAGCGGTTGCGGATGGGCTGGAGGGCCTTTTTGAGGTAGGATTCCCGGTCCGGCCACTTGATCATCTCGATTTCCGCGCCCACGAGGTTGATATGGGAGGGGATCATGTGCAGGTTCTCCAACTCCGTCTGGATGAGGGCGTCCTCGGCGGGGATGTCCCCCCGGATGACCTCATAGATGGTCCGTTTCCGGTCGTCCTCCGGGGAGAAGTTCAGGCCCGAGGTCGTATTGGCCTGCGGGTCCGCGTCGATGATGAGCACCTTCTTCTCGAGGACGGCCAGGGAGGCCGCGAGATTGATGGCCGTCGTGGTCTTGCCCACGCCGCCTTTCTGGTTCGCTATGGCGATGATCTTTCCCATTTCCGATGCAATAAGACTACAAATATAAGAATTAATCTCCGCCCGGCCAAGGAAATGTTCCACAAAGTTCCACGCTTCAGGCGGGATCCACGTCGATACTGATGTGCGCGGTGTATTTCCGTTCTTTCCCGAAATCGCCCAAGGCCTTGGCCAAGCGTTTCTTAAGTTCCGGCAGGGATTTGTTCCGGGGGAAGGTGACGCGCACCTGCCGGACGGATTCGTCGCCCACGCGGTCCACGACCGGGGCGTACGGGCCCACGACGGAAGGAGGCGTATCCGCATCCAGGAAGGCGGCCAGGATGGCGTTCCGAAGTTCCCTGGACAGGAAATCGAGCCGTTTCTCGTTCGGATCCCGGAGGATGACATGGACCAGCCGGGTGTAAGGGGGATAGCCGAAAAGTCTCCGTTCGGAGAGGAGGTCCGCCTCGCCCCCTTGCAGGCGGGCATAGACCGGGTGTCCCGGCTCGCGGGTCTGGATGATGAATTTCCCGCCCTTGCCCCGTCGGCCGCTCCGTCCCCGGAACTGCTGCAGGAGTTGGAAGGCGCGCTCGTCGGCCCGGAAGTCCTGCTGGCCCATCAGACTGTCGGCCTGGATGACGGCGACGAGGCTCAGCCGGTCGAAATCGAAGCCCTTCGTGATGATCTGGGTCCCGACGAGGATGTCGATCTCCCCGGCGGCGAAGCGGCGGATGATGCCGGCTTCCTCGCCGTCGGGCGTGTCGCTGTCCAGCCGCGCGATGGTCCGCTCCGGGAAGAAGGACCGGAGTTCCTCTTCGATTCGCTGCGTGCCGGCGCCGATGGGCTGAAGGGCCCCTCCGCAGGAGGGGCAGGTTCCTGTATATGGCTCTGTATGACCGCAGTAATGACAGATGAGGCGGTCTGGATTCCGGTGCCAACTCAAGGGAATATGGCAGTGCGGGCATTTGGGGATCTGCCCGCATTCGGTGCATTGGAGGGTGGGAGCGTAGGAGCGCCGGGCCCGAAGGACGAGGACCTGCTCCCCGGCGTCGAGGGTGCTCCGGATCTCGTGGAGGAGTTTTCGGGACAGGTCGCCCTCCATGCCGCGTTTCCGGCGCTCGGCGACCGTGTCGATGACCTGGACGGCCGCTTCCTCCCCGTGGTGGAACCGTTCCGAGAGGTCCACCTTCTCGTATCGGCCGATGCCGGTGTTGTACAGGGATTCCAGCGACGGCGTTGCGCTGCCCAGCAGGACATGCGCCCCCTGGATGACGCTCAGCATGATGGCCGTGTCGCGGCCGTTGTACCGGGGTGCGGGGGATTCCTGCTTATAGGAAGTGTCGTGCTCTTCGTCCACGATGATGAGCCCAAGCCCGTGGTGGGGGAGGAACAGGGCCGACCGGGTCCCGAGAACCAGGTAGGGACCGCCCGACCGGACCCGGGTGGCGACGGTCCGCCTGCGAGTGGCGGATACGCCGGAATGGAAAACCTGCACGTCCGGGAAGACGGCGGCGATCCGCTGTTCCAATTGTCGGGAAAGGGCGATTTCGGGAACGAGATACAGGACGCTTTTTCCGCCGAGAAGCGTTTCCCGGGCCAGTTTCAGGTAGATTTCCGTCTTGCCGGAGCCGGTGACCCCTTCCAGCAGGGCGGTCTTCCCGCGGGAGAAGGCGTCGCGGATGGCCTTTGCCGCGGCCTCCTGGGCCGGGGTGAGTTCCACGTCCTTGCCCAGCGACAGGACGTCCTGCGCTTGCAGGCGCTCTTCCAGTACGCGCAGGGCATCGGCATACCGTTCCCGGGTATCATCCCGCCGGGCCTTGTCCATCTTGGCGCGGAGGACTTCCATCCGGCTTTCCAGCCGTTCCTGTTCCCGCGCCTGGACCGCCTCCTGCTCCCGCTTCAGGGCCGGATAGGCCGCCTTGTACACTTCGCCGACGGAGCACAGGTAGTAGTCGGCGACTGCTTTCCAGAAACGGATTTCCTCCGGCAGGACGCTGGGGAGCCCTTCTTCGACGGAAAGGACCGGTTGAATCCTTTCCACGGCGGTTTCCGGGGTGACGTCCAGGGCGCTGACCGTTCCGACATATTCCTTGTGGGCGAACTGGACGCGTACGCGGCTGCCCACCTCCGCCCGCATCCCTTCGGGGAGGCGGTAGCAGGGGTCCCATTCCAGCCGGAGCGGAAGGATGACTTGTATGAAGGCAGGTCCGTCCATGAGGATTCATCCAGGCGAAAGTACGCACTTTGCCGCAGAAAAACAAATGGAAGATTCCCCTCTTTTTCCTATCTTTGCACCCGATGATCCGCGACAGTTTACGACATTACATTTATGATGAGGTGGTTCCCCGGTATGCCGCCTTCGACAAAGCGCACCGGGAAGATCATGCCTGCAGCGTCATCGACCGGGCCCTGGCCATGGGGAAAGCCTTCGACATCGACGAGGAAATGCTTCTGACGGCGGCGGCCTGCCACGACCTGGGGCTCGCCGTGGACCGGAAGACCCATCATCTGGAAAGCGGGCGGATCATCCGGGAGGACGCCCGCCTGAGGGAATGGTTCACCCCGGAGCAGGTCGAATGCATCGCCGAGGCCGCCGAGGACCACCGGGCATCGGCCCAGACCCCGCCCCGTTCCGTCTATGGACGGCTGGTCGCCGAGGCGGACCGGATGATCGACCCGATGACGATCATCCGGCGTACGGTGCAGTTCGGCTTTTCCCACTATCCGGAACTGGACCGGGAAGGCCACTGGCAGCGGACGCTGGAGCATCTGCACGAGAAGTATGCCGAGGGTGGCTATCTGCACCTGCTTATTCCGGGATCGCCCAACGAAGCGCCGCTGGAAGCCCTCCGGAAGATCATCCGGGACGAAGCCCGGCTGCGGGAAATCTTTGACGGAATCTATTCGGAGGAGGCCTGACCGAGCCCTGACACCAGTGCTTCCAGCATCATCTCCATCCTTGCCGGTATATCGTATTTTGTCGTAACTTTGCGTACCATGTCATCGTCGCGGACTCAATCCATTATCCTGCTCCATACGGCCGTCTTCCTGGCCGGATGGACCGGTATCCTCGGGCGGCTCATCACCCTGGGCGGACTTCCCTTGGTATGGTATCGGATGATGGTCAGCGTCCCTGTCCTGGCGGCCGTGATGGCCCTGATGGGTCGCCTGCACCGCACCGGCTGGCGCTCGGTTCTCCGCATCGCCGGCTGTGGCACCATCCTCGCCTTGCACTGGGTTGCGTTCTTTGCCAGCATCCAGGCGTCGAACGTCTCCATCGGCGTGGCCTGCATTGCGACCTCCTGTTTCTTTACGGCCATCCTGGATCCGCTCCTGAACCGGAAGCGGCTGTCCTGGGCCGAGGTGCTGATCAGTTTCATCGCCATCGCCGGCGTCCTGCTGGTGTTCAGCCTGGATGTGCGGTACCGGCTGGGCATCGCCATGGGCCTGCTGTCGGCCGCCCTGTATTCGCTGTTCTCCATCCTGCATATCCAGGTCTCGCAGCGGACGGGGGAGGACAGCGCCACCATGCTGCTGTATGAACTGTTGGGCGGTGTGCTGTTCCTGACGCTCCTGATGATTCCGTTCACGCGGCTGTTCCCGGACCAGCCCGTCGCCTTGACCCCGCAGGACGGGCTTTGGATCCTTCTGCTCGGCTCCGTGTTCACGATCCTTCCCTTCCTGTTCCAGTTGCACGCACTCCGGACCCTTTCGGCCTTTACGGTGAACCTGGCCTACAACCTGGAACCGGTGTACAGCATCGCTTTCGCGGCCATCCTGTTCGGCGAACTGCGGGAAGTGAACTTCTCTTTCTGGATCGGCATCGCGTTCATCGTGGTTTCCGTCCTGGTGCAGACTTACCGCATCGGCGGCAGGGGGCGCTGAGCCATGTCCCGCGTGATTTTCCATATCGACGTGAACTCCGCCTTCCTCAGTTGGACGGCGGTGAAACTCATACGGGAGGGGAAACCGGATATCCGGCTGGTCCCGTCAGTGGTTTCGGGAGATCCGAACGACCGCAGGAGCATCATCACCGCCGCTTCCATCCCGGCCAAGAAACTGGGTATCAAGACGGCCCAGCCAGTGTCGATGGCGCTTCGAACCTGTCCGCAACTGCTCATCGTGGGCGGCGACTGGATGTGGTACAAGGAGTGTTCGGAGGGGTTTATTTCCATCTGCCGGCGGTATTCTCCGGTCCTGCAGCAGTTTTCCATCGATGAGTGTTTCATCGATATGAGCACCCGCTGCCGGCCGGAGGAAGCGGTGGAGGTGGCCACCCGGCTCAAGGACGAGATCCGGGACCGGCTGGGATTCACGGTGAACGTGGGAATCGGCTCCAACAAACTGCTCGCGAAGATGGCCTCCGACTTTGAAAAACCGGACAAGGTCCATACCCTCTGGGAAAGCGAGGTGCAGGAGAAGATGTGGCCGCTGGGCGTCCGTGACCTGCTTTGGGTGGGGAAGAAGACGGAAGAGCGTCTGATGGCCTATGGGATCCGGACCATCGGAGACTTGGCAAAACTGGGGATGGGTCCCCTGACCCGGCTGGTGGGGCGGAAATTCGCCCTGCAGCTGCACGAGAACGCCAATGGCCGGGATGACTCCCCGGTGGAGACGGAGTCGGCCGAAGCCAAGAGCTACAGTGCGGAACGGACTTTCAGTCAGGACCTTTCCGATCCCAAGGACATCGACAAGGCCCTGTTCAACGTGGCCTGCATCGTGGCGCATCGCATCCGCCGGGACGATTTCCGGGCATCGACCGTATCCATGTTCATCAAGTACAAGGACTTCTCCGTCGCCCAGAAGCAGTGCCAGATTTCACAGCCCACGGATGTGACGGCCGTCATCCTGAACGAGGCCCGGCGGATGCTGTCGGAGGTCTGGGACGGATGGACCCCCATCCGCCAGGTGGGACTTGGCGTGTCGAAACTCACGCATGAGAATGCCGTCCAGATGTCCCTGTTCGAGGATCCCAAGATGGAGTATTACCGGGAGTGGGACCGGCAGTATGACGAGGAGAAGGCGAAGGCCGAGGATGCGCGGCTGCTGGCCTATGAACGGAAAAAATGAGTATCTTTGTGGTGTTATTACAGACTATACTATGAGAATTGTTAAAACCTTTATCGCTTGCGGACTCCTTCTGTTGGCTCTTTCCTGTAATCGTACCGAACAGAAATCTGTTGACCCTGAATTCTTTGACGCCGTCTCGGCGGCGCTCTCGAGTGACGGGACGGTGAATCCGGACTGGCTCCAATGGACCCGGGAACCGGCGGCGTACGAAGTGAAGGACGGCTCCGTCGAGATTACGACTGCCCCGCACACGGACCTTTGGCAGCGGACTTATTATCATTTCCGGAACGACAATGCGCCGGTGCTGCAGATGCAGACGAAGGAGAAGTTCTTCAGTTTTGTCGTCAAGACGGATTTCACCCAGAGCCACCAGCGTTTCGACCAGTGCGGCATCGTCATGTACCTGGACAGCGAGAACTGGCTGAAAGGTTCCGTGGAATTCGAGAACGAGGCGTTCCAGCACCTGGGCAGCGTGGCCACCAACAACGGCTATTCCGATTGGGCGACGACCGCCATCCCGGCCGATGTCAAGACCATGTGGTACCGCTTCTCCCGCCGGGACGACGACTTCTGCATCGAGTGCTCGGCCAACGGTGTCGATTTCAGCCAGATGCGCATCTGCCACATGTATGCTGCCTCCGATGCCATCCGGTTCGGCATCTACGCCTGCTCTCCGGAGGAATCCTCCTTCACGGCGGTCTTTTCGGACATGAAGGTCACCGAATGCATGTGGAAAGCCCACGACGGGCAGCAGCCGGATCAGGAATGATCCTGTGGGCCTACTTGGTATAAAGCCCCATTTTCCTGAACGTCACGTCGCCCTCAATCAGGTTCGGACCGTCCACATTCACCTCCTCACGATGCAGCACAAGCTTGTCTTTGCTGCATTCTTTCACATAGTACCGTGCGGCGGGCGTGTAGGCCGCTTTCCTGTCCTCTTGCATGAAGTCGTGGTCGAGTTTGTATAAATAGAGTTCCGGCGTGGAACTGCCAATGCCGGGATAGCCGTTCTGGTGCGACCTGTAGATATACTTAACTTCTGAATCTCCAGAAAATACATCGGAAACATAGATGGTCAGGATAAACGGATCCTGACTTTCTTTGTTTATTGTCGAGAACGTCCATATCACCAGTCCTGCATCCTGCACTCCTTCCGGATACACCTTCTCCCAACTGCCTTCCAGGTTATCTGTCAGGTCGATCTCGGGAATCATCTTCTCGCATCCGCTCAGCCCCGCCACCAGCAGCGCCGCACAAATCATGGTCTTCAAAGTCTTCATTGCTTTCGTTTTCCTGTTAAATGCACGAAAGGCCGGAATCCTGCATCCAGGATCATTCCTTTTTCAATTCTACCGCCGGATTCGTCTTCGCGGCTTTGAGGGTCTGCCAGAGGATGGAGAGAAGGCTGACGGCGAAAGTAATGACTACGGCCAGTACAAAGATCCACCAGTAACCTTCAAGCCGATAGATAAATTCTTTGAGGTATTCCTGCGTGGCAAAGACTGCGACCGGAATGCCGATGATACAGGCGATGCCTACCAGAATCATATAGTCCCGGATCGTCCGCCGGGTCTCTGAGTCCACCGTGCCTCCGAAAACTTTCCGTACGGCGATGTCGTGGGCTTTTTCATCGGCAAAATAGGTACTCATTGCCAGAAGGTCGAGGAGCGAAAGCAGCAAGGCCAGTATCATAAACACCTCCATCAGCCGCATATTGTTGCGGGTGGGCCTCAGTGCTTTTTCGTAGAATTCCATCAGGTAACCGTCGCCGGAAAACTCGTTAAGGACCATATTGTCCTTCTTCCAGGTTTCATAAGTCTCCCTGATTCGTTTACGTGCCTCCTCGCGGTCTCCACCGATTTCCATCAGGATTCCATAAACATAAGGATATGACATTTGTACATCCTCCACCAGGACGATCATATTCTCCTTTGCTCCCATATTGTTCAGGGATACCGGGAAGTCGGCGATGACGCCGCCTATGTTCTCACAATTGCCCATTCTTTGACTCAGGATCCCGATGTCGTGAGATGCATCGGTAAATCCAGAAGCCGCAAAGGCCGATTCTCCGAACCAGACGGTATTGTTCACCGGGGCATTGTAATCGGCCAGCACTTCAAATCCCAGCATATCAAAGGCGGTTTTGTCCATATGGTAAACCCGGTAGAGGATATCCTTCCCATCCGCCGTCTGGCTATACTGCCCACCAGCTTGTAGCCCGGGCACGTGAACAGCCAGACCGGTGCTTTTGACAAAAGGCAACGTCTCCAGTGAACTTTTGAGAGATGCCAGGCCGAAGGAGGCAGATTTCAGGATATACTTGTCTTCGATATCGGCGTGGACGGGCCGGTTCAGCGATTTCCGGTACTGCGCTTCCATAACCAGGGCCAAGGCAATCAGGAAAACCGACAGTGCACTCTGCAAGACGATGAACACCTTGCTGAAAGTCATTTTGCTTTGCGCCCTGAAGTTGCCGCGGACCACGTCGATGGGCTTCCAACGGCTGGAAAGCAGGGCAGGGAGGAGTCCGGAAAGCAGACCGACCAAAAGCACCAGGGCCGTGAAAATGGCCAGGTATTTGGGCGTGAACCGGATCCGGATGGCGATGTCCGGGTCGTTCAGCAGACGGTTTACCATCGGTGTCCACCAGACGGCCAGGAGGACGGATACGGCGAAGCACACCAGCGTAAAGAGCAGGGATTCCAGGATGCGGCGGCCGAAAATGGAAGCCTGCGATGCGCCGATCAGCCGTCTTGCAGCCATCTCCCGGGCCCTTTTGGCGCTGAGGGCCATGTTCAGGTTGATGTAGTTGAATACAGCGCTGACAAGCAGGAGGAGCACGGCGGCGAGGAGCAGGTTCAGCGTCCGCTTGTCGCTATGCGCGATATTCCCTGAAACATAGTTGCCACTATGGACTTCCCCGAAAATCAGTTCATCCACCCTATATACCCGTATCCTTTGCAGGAAGGACGTTCCATAAAAACTGCCATAGAGGTTTTTACATACGGCTTGAGCCTTCTCTTCCAAGGCATTCCTGTCAGCCCCGGGAGCCAGCTTGACGAACGTATAGACACTTCCGAACTGATCGTTGGGGTCGGAAAAAGCTTTGATGGGGCCGTCGATGGAAAGGACGATGTCGGCATACTCGAAAAGCGTGGACTTCCAGTCCTTCATAATGGCGGCAACGGTGAAAGAGTGGTCTCCGAGTTTCCAAATGTCTCCTACTTTAAGGCCGGACTTGTGCGCAAATTCCTCACTGACAATCATATTACCTGAGTCCGACAGCACTTCCGGGCCTCCGGCCACAAACTTCAGATTGGGAAACAGTTCGAAGAAATTCCTGTCCGCCGTGACGATTTTGCTCTGTAACATCCCCTCCTCCGGGAGTACAAGATAATCCACCGGAGACAGGACGCCGGCCATTTCTACCTCCGGGGCTGATGCTTTGATGGCATCTGTGAAGGTGTATGTCAGACCCAACTGATCCGGATAGCCGTCTTCCACCATCGCGAAAGTGTAAACGTCTTTCCAATTCGGATTCTCATACTTGACCTCGAATTGCTGTATCACATAGCTGCCGATGATGATCACGAACGCCAGGCTCACGGCCAGTCCCACCGCCTCGATGGCGGTGTAAAGCTTATTGCGGGATAGGAATTTCAGATAAGATTTCATCAGGTTGTTTTTTTGTGTTCCTAACGTCTTTACGCTTTCGCCGTTTTTCCAAACCGTTTAACAAACACCGGGCCAATTCATTCAATCATTTCTGTGTCAATTATTTGTGAATTTCATTGAGGTGTAAAAACTGTAAAAGATTTTACACAAGTGTAAATGGGGTTTACACTTTGCCTTTACAACCATCCCAAGTGGGAACTGGTCGGCACACATTCCGGACGCCACACCTTCATCGTAAACGCCTTATCCCTGGGAATCCCGCAGAACATCGTAATGAAATGGACGGGCCACAGCGACTATTCTTCCATGAAACCCTATATCGACATCGTGGATGATATCAAGGCCACCTCGATGACGAAGTT
>CACZKE010000024.1 GCA_902781705.1 uncultured Bacteroidia bacterium | reverse complement strand
AAGGCAGTGATGCCATGTCCGCTTTTTGCCACTAAGATAGGTATGCGGCCTTGATTTTTATTCAACTGGCCTAAAATCGCAAGATTTTATGTACATTTACAAAAAGATCAGGAATATGAATCCACTGCTCCACGAGATGTACGGACAGGCGGACCCGGCCCAAGTGGCCGGTCTGTCCCGATTCTTCAAATGCGGTCCCGGAGAGTACGGCGAAGGGGACAAGTTCTTGGGCATCAAGGTGCCGGTGACCCGGGAGGTCGTCAAGAGGACCTGGAAAGACACGACCTTCGAAGAGCTGGAGGAATGCATCGCCAGTGAATTCCATGAAGTGCGCCTCGCCGCGCTGCTGGTGCTGGTGGAGAAGTTCGCCCACGCCCGGAAGGATCCCGCCCTGCAGGAAAAATGCGTCGGATTCTATCTCGCCCATACGGACCGGATCAACAACTGGGACCTGGTGGACCTCTCCTGCTATCCCCTGCTGGGCCGATGGCTGCTGGACAAGGACCGGAACCTGCTGTATGAGCTGGCCCGTCACGGGAAAACCCTCTGGGAGCAGCGGATCGGCATGGTCAGTACGATGACGTTCATCCGGGAGGGGCAGCTTCAGGACACGTTTGCCATCGCCGATATCCTGCTGCACCATCCCCACGACCTCATCCACAAGGCGGTAGGCTGGTTGCTGCGCGAAGCCGGGAAACGGGACGAGGCCGCCCTGGAGGCCTTCCTCCTCCCCCGCTACCGGACCATGCCCCGGACGATGCTGCGCTACGCGATCGAAAAGTTCTCGGAAGAAAAAAGACAGGCGTACCTGCAAGGGCACGCCTGTGAATAACCGGATAAACAATACGCTGTCCTACAGGGCATAGGCCACGCCCAGAGTCCAGTAGTTAAAGTTCACGCTGCCTTCTGGGAGCATACGGGAATTCTTAGGATAGTATTTGCCGAAAACGGTAAGGTTCCCTATGCCGACCAGTCCCACGAAATTGTAGGAGAACTTATTCAACGCCAATTTCTTCTCCCGTTCCCTCGTTCTTTCGCCATCGGCACGGTAGCGGTAGAAGGTATCGCCCACCAGGTTGAAATTGGCTTCGGCACCGCCGCCGATGCGGAAACGGTCGATAACGACCTTCGCCAGCACGGGAACGGAGAGGGAGAAGATGGAAATCTGGCTGCGGGAATTCTTGAGCGTCTTGCCCAGCGTGGAAAAAGGCACGGCGCTGTCAACGATATGTTCGGAATTCTGCCGGAACATGTTCTCCTTGGTACCGATATAGGACCACTTGCAATCCAGGCCGAGGTCCACGCCGAACTCTTTGACGGGATAAAACTTCACATCCAGGACATTCAGGAAGAACTCGCCGGATCCGGCCGGCTTGAATTCATTGGACTGCACGAAGGAATAGCCCCAGCCCCAATGGGAAAGGCCACCGACGGAAAGGATATGGCGGTCGGAGGAAGAGGGGGCGCAGGTAGTGCTTTGCTGAGCAAAAACAGGAGCACTCAGCAAGGCCGCAAGGGCGATCAGAAACAGTTTTTTCATGGTCGATCAATCATTTATACGACACAAAGATACAATTTTTGGGATGATTTCACTATATTTGTTCTCAACCCGACTCCCTCCCCATGCTCGAAAACATCATATCCAAAGCCAATGAAATCGTCTGGAATCCCGCGCTGGTGGGACTCCTGATCGTCGCAGGCCTGTATTTTTCCATCCGGACCCGGCTGGTCCAGGTAAGGCGGTTCGGCCTCATGCTCAAATCCCTGTTCGGGGGAAAAAGCCCCAAACAGGGCATTTCCTCATTCGAGGCATTCTGCATCGCGCTTTCCGGTCGCGTGGGCACGGGGAATATCGTGGGCGTAGCCACGGCGATCGCCTTCGGCGGCCCGGGGGCAGTGTTCTGGATGTGGGTGGTGGCCTTCTTCGGCGCCTCCACCGCCTTCGTGGAGTCCACCCTCGCCCAGATCTACAAGTTCCCGCACCATTCCGGCTACCGAGGCGGTCCGTTCAGTTTCATCGAGCAGGGTCTGAAGCAGCGCTGGCTGGGCATTGCCTTCGCCATCGTCACGGTCATTTCCTGCGGATTCTTCCTGACGACCGTCCAGGCCAACGGCCTCTCGTCGGCCGTGAACAACGCCTTTTCCGTCAGTCCCCTCGTTTCGGGCATCGCACTGGCGGCGGTCCTCGGAATCGTCATCTTCGGCGGCGTCCGGCGGATCGCCAATGTCGCCTCCATCGTCACACCTTTCATGGCGGCGGGGTACATCCTCCTTTCCCTCGTGGTCATCGCGTTCCATATCCAGGATGTCCCTGCGGTGCTCGCCTCCATCGTCACGAACGCCTTCGGCATCCATCCGGTATGCGGCGGCATCATCGGCTCCACCATTGCAATGGGCGTCAAGCGCGGCATCTTCTCCAACGAGGCCGGACAGGGCACGGGCGCCATCGTTTCCGCGGCGGCCGATGTCCCCCACCCGGCCCAGCAGGGCCTTGCACAGGCGTTTTCCGTCTATGTGGACACGCTGCTCGTGTGTACCGCCACGGCCCTCATGATCCTGTGCTCCGGGACCTACAACATCCTGGATGCGAAAACCGGCGAAATCCTTTTCGCCGGCGCTCCCGAACTGGGCAACAACTATGTGAACTACACCCAGACCGCCGTGGGAACGGTCTTCACCGGCTTCGGCAGCCAGTTCGTGTCCATCGCCATGGTCTTCTTCGTGTTCAGCACCATCATGGCCTACTACTTCTACGCGGAATCGGGCATCATCTACCTGTTCCGCGGAAAGGAGAACCGCTATGAACGGATCGCCATCCGTCTTTTCCAGGTCCTGATGCTCGCCGCCGTGGTCTTCGGCGCCGTGAAGGAGGCCGACATGATCTGGCAACTCGGCGACATCGGCGTCGGCATGATGGCCTGGGTGACGGTGCTTTCCCTCCTCATCCTGTGTCCCAAGGCCATCAAGGCCCTGCAGGAATTCGAAAAAGAGAATTGAAAAAGGGCCGGCGGTCAGCCGGCCCTTTCGTTTATTTCATCCGTGACAGGAAGCACGCGATGGTGTTCTTCATGAGCATCGCGATGGTCATCGGTCCCACGCCGCCGGGAACGGGGGTGATCCAGCCGGCGACCGGTTCACAGGAGGCGTAATCCGCGTCACCGCAGAGTTTTCCCTCCGCATTGCGATTCATGCCCACGTCGATGAGCACGGCACCCGGCTTGACCATGTCGCCGGTCACGAGACCGGCCTTGCCCACGGCGAGGACGAGCACGTCGGCCTGGCGCGTGACGGCTCCCAGGTCGGCCGTACGGGAATGGGCGATGGTGACCGTCGCATGGCGGTCCAGCAGGAGTTTCGCCATGGGTTTGCCCACGATATTGCTGCGGCCCACGACGACAGCATTCTTGCCCTTGAGTTCCACGCCAATCGTGTCCAGCATCCGCATGACACCGGCGGGCGTGCAAGGGACGATGCAGTCCTTGCCCAGCCACAGGTTGGCCACGTTGCCGGGATGGAAACCGTCCACGTCCTTCTCGCGGGCGATGGTGTCGATCACCTTCTCCTCGTCAATGTGTTTCGGAAGGGGAAGTTGCACCAGGATGCCGTCCACGGCCGGATTCTCGTTCAGTTCCCGGATCTTGGCGAGCAGGGCCTCCTCGCTGATGTCAGCGGGAAGTTCGATCAGTTCGGAGCCCATGCCGGTGTAGGCGGCCGCCTTCACCTTGTTGCGGACATAGACCTGGCTGGCAGGGTTCTCCCCCACGATGATGACGCACAGGCAGGGCTTCCGGCCGTACTTGGCCACCAACTCAGGCACCTGCGCCTTGACTTCTTCTTTTACAGCGGCGCTCAGCGCCTTTCCGTCGATGATTTTTCCCATAATTCGGTATTGGATTCTTTCGTCGGGCCAGGCCCTCCTCAGAATGACAGTAAACTATTCAAATGCGCAGTGCGCGATGTCGTTTCGGTAAAACAGGTTTTCACAGTCGATTTTCGCAACCTCGGCATAGACTTTCTCCCGGGCCTCGGCGATGGTGGGGCCTTCGGCGATGACCATCAGGACACGGCCGCCGTTGGTGACGAGTTGGCCGTCCTTGAAAGCGGTGCCCATATGGGCTACGTGCGCATCGACCCGGTCCAGATTGTTGATGGCGAAGCCCTTCCGGTAGGAGCCCGGGTAGCCCTTGGAGGCCAGCACGACGCCCAGGGAGAACGCCTTGCGCCAGACCGGCTCGGCAGTCTCCCGGCCCGTCGCTACCGCCTCGAAGATGTCGTAGATGTCGCTCTCGAGGAGCGGCAGGACGACTTCGGTTTCCGGGTCGCCGAAACGGGCGTTGAACTCGATGACCTTGATCCCCTGCGGAGTCTTCATCAGGCCGCCGTACAGGACGCCGGAGAGCGGGCAGCCTTCGGCTACCATCGCATCCGCGGCCTTGCACATAATCTCCTTGTACGCGAATTCGCGGTCCTCTTCCGTGATGAACGGCAGGCCCGTGTAGGCGCCCATACCGCCCGTATTCGGGCCCTTATCGCCGTCGAAGGCGCGCTTGTGGTCCTGGGAAAGCGGCATCGGATAGACCCGCTTGCCGTCCACGAAGCAAAGGAAGGAGAACTCGGGGCCGGTGAGGAAATCCTCCACCACCACGCGGCCGGCGCCGAAGGTATGGTCCAGCAGCATGTCGGCCAGCGCCTTCTTCGCCTCTTCCAAATCCTGGGCGATCACAACGCCCTTGCCGGCGGCCAGGCCGTCATACTTGAGCACGGCCGGGAAAGGACGGGCGGAGACGAAGGCAAGCGCCTCGTCATAATCCGAAAAAGCCCGATAGGAGGCCGTAGGGATATCGTATTTCGCCATCAGCCGCTTCGCGAACTCCTTGGAACTTTCGATGGCCGTAGCGGCCTTCGTGTGGCCGAAAATCTTGAGTCCGGCAGCGCGGAAGGCATCCACGATGCCGACGGCCAGCGCCGCTTCCGGACCGACGACCGTCAGGTCCACGGCGTTATCGACCGCGAAATTCTTCAAACCCTCGACATCGGTATCCTTCAGAGGCACGTTGAAGGCCTTGAGGCCGATACCGGCGTTACCCGGAGCGCAATAGATCTTGGAAACCTGCGGGCTCCGGCTCAGCGCTTCGACGATGGCGTGTTCACGGCCGCCGCCGCCCACGACAAGGACGGTTTTCCCCAGGCAACTCTCGAGCCGGATTTCCTTGCCGGAGACGGAAGCGTTCTGGGAAGGAAGCGGATAAACGAGACCCATACGACTAATGCTTGAAATGACGGACGCCCGTGAAGAGCATCGTGATACCCAGTTCGTCGGCCTTCTTGATGGCGTCCTCGTCACGGATGCTGCCGCCGGGCTGCACGATGGCGGTCACGCCGTACTTGGCGGCGAGGGCCACGGTGTCGTCGAACGGAAGGAAACCGTCGGAGGAAAGGACCAGGTTCTCGGTGAAACCGGCGGCCTTCGCCTCCTCGAGGGCGATCTCGGCGGAACCGACGCGATTCGTCTGGCCGGCGCCCACGCCGATGGTGTGGTTGTCGCGGACGACGCAGATCGCGTTGGATTTCACATGCTTGACGATCTTCCAGCCGAAGTTGAGGTCGGCCATCTGCGCCTCGGTGGGCTTCACCTTCGTCACGCACATTTCGGGAGTTACGGTCTCCACCTGGGTGTCCAACTGCTGCACGAGCAGGCCGCCGTTCACGCTCACGTACTGCGGGACAGACTTGCCGTCGCGGGTCATGTCGACCTGCATCACGCGGAGGTTCTTCTTGGTGGAAAGGATCTCCAGGGCTTCCGGGGTATAGGACGGGGCGATGACGATCTCCAGGAAGATGGGCTTCATGCCGCGGGCCACCTCGGCGGTGAGTTCGCGGTTCACACCCACGATACCGCCGTAGATGCTCACCTTGTCGGCCTCGTAAGCGGCCTGCCAGGCCTCCTCGATGGTCTTGCCCACGGCCGCGCCGCAGGGATTCATGTGCTTGAGGGCCACGCAGAAGGGCTCCTCGAAGTCACGAAGGACGTTCAGGGCCGCATTGGCATCCTGGATGTTGTTGTAGGAGAGTTCCTTGCCCTGGATCTGCTTCGCGAAGGCCAGGGAGAAGGGAGCCGGTTCGAGGGCGGCATAGAAGTTCGCGCTCTGGTGCGGGTTCTCGCCGTAGCGGAGCGGCTGCTTGATGTCGTACTCCAGGAAGAGCTTCTCCGGCAGACCGGCCTGGGCACGCATGTAGGTGGCGATGCAGGCGTCGTACTCTGCCGTATGGGTATAGGCCTTGGCGGATAGTTTCAGGCGGGTTTCCGGGCTGGTGCAGCCGTTCTCGCGGAGTTCGGCCAGGACGGTGTCATAGTCGGCCGGATTGCACACGATGGTCACGTCACGCCAGTTCTTGGCGGCGCTGCGCACCATGGACGGACCGCCGATGTCGATGTTCTCGATGGCATCCTCCAGGGTGACGCCTTCCTTGGCGATGGTCTGCTTGAAAGGATACAGGTTCACGCACACCAGGTCGATGGTCTCGACACCGTTCTCCTTCAGGGTGTCCATGTGGGACTGCAGGTCGCGGCGGGCCAGGATACCGCCGTGCACTTTCGGATGCAGGGTCTTCACCCGGCCGTCCAGGATCTCCGGGAAACCGGTGACTTCGCTGATGCCGATGGTTTTCACACCTTCCTTCTCGAGAAGTTTCTGGGTTCCCCCGGTGGCGATGATTTCCCAACCGAGGTCCACGAGGCCCCGGACAAAGTCCACGAGCCCGGTTTTGTCGCTCACGCTGACTAACGCTCTTTTCATTTCTGTATCAGTTTTTTGATTGTTTCCACATAAAGTTCGTGTTCAATGGGCTGCCCGAGGCGGTGCACTTCGGCCGGATCATTGCCTTCATAAGGGAAGGCACGCTGGGCGATGATCTTGCCGCCGTCCAGGTCGGCATTGACCCAATGGATGGTGATGCCATAGACCTTGACGCCATAGGCGACGGCGTCCTCCACGGCATGGGCACCCTTGAAGGAAGGGAGCAGGGAGGGATGGATGTTGATGATCCGGCCCTCGTAGGCACCGAGGAGGGTCTCCCCTACGATGCGCATGTAACCGGCCAGGCACACGAGGTCGATCTTCTTCGCATCCAGGACCTTGACGATTTCCGCCTCGTAATCCGCCTTGCAGGCATACGATTTGGGCGAGAATACGAAGGTGTCCACCCCGTAGCGTTCCGCCTTTCCGATGACGGCGGCGCCGGGCTTGTCGCAGACCATCACGGCCACTTCGGCATCCAGGACGCCCTCCGCGCAGGCGCGGGCGATGGCGTCGAAGTTCGTGCCGGTGCCGCTGGCGAATACGGCGAGTTGTTTCTTCATAACAGATGGATATTGACTCCGGGGACATCCGTGACCTTGCCGATGACAGCGGCCTTCTCCCCGCAGGCGGTGAGGATTTCAATGGCCTTGTCGGCCTCGGAAGCGTCCAGGACGGCGATCATGCCGATGCCCATGTTGAAGATGTTGAACATCTCCCGATGCGGCACGTTACCCCACTTTTCCAGCATCCGGAACACCGGGAGGATCTCCCAGGTCCCTTCCTGGATTTCGAGGCCCTGGCCTTCCCGGAGGACACGCGGGATGTTCTCGTCGAAGCCGCCGCCGGTGATGTGGCAGATACCGTGGACATCGCAGTTGCGGATGACCTGGAGCATCTGTTTCACATAGATCTTCGTCGGGGTGAGGAGCACTTCGCCGAGTTTGCGGCCGCCGAACTCTTCGATGGCATCCTCGTAAGACAGCCCTGCATCGGCGACGATCTTGCGCACGAGGCTGAAGCCGTTGGAATGGACGCCGCTGGAGGCGACGCCAACAAGCACATCTCCGACCTTAACCTTGGATCCATCAATGAGTTTAGACTTCTCAACGACACCGGTGGTATAACCGGCGATGTCGTATTCGCCATCCTCGTACATGCCCGGCATCTCGGCGGTTTCGCCGCCCACCAGGGCGCAGCCCGCCTGGCGGCAGCCTTCCGCGACGCCCGCGACGATGGCTTCCACCTTGGCCGGGATGTTGTGCCCGAGGGCCACATAATCCAGGAAGATGAGCGGTTCGGCGCCCTGCGCCAGGACATCGTTCACGCACATGGCCACGGCGTCGATGCCGATGGTGTCGTGCTTGTCCATCGCGAAAGCGATCTTGAGTTTGGTACCCACGCCGTCGGTCCCGCTCACGAGGACGGGCTCCTTGATATTCAGCGCGGAGAGGTCGAACATGCCGCCGAAGGAACCGATATTGCCCATGGAACCGGTCCGGGCGGTGGAGGCCACGTGCTGCTTGATGCGACGGACCACCTCGTAGCCGGCTTCCAGGTTCACGCCGGCCTTTTCATAGGATACTGCCATATCTATCAGTCGTTGTTTTCGATTTCGTTTTCATACAGGAGCGTGGGGTACTCGCCCGTGAAGCAGGCCTGGCAAGGATTCGCGCAGCCGAAGCAGGAGTCGCGGGTGGATTCCGGGCTCAGGTAGCCCAGGGAATCGGCGCCGATGGCCTGCCGCGCCTCCTCGAGGGTCCGGTGCGAGCACAGGAGTTCCTCGGGGGTGGAGGTGTCCACGCCGTAGTGGCAGGTGAAGCGCATCATCGGGCTGGCGATGCGCACATGGACCTCCGTCGCCCCGGCTTCCCGGAGCAGGCGGACGATTTTCAGGGAGGTCGTTCCCCGGACGATGGAGTCGTCCACCAGCACGATCCGCTTTCCCTTCACGATGCTGCGCACCGGGGAAAGCTTCATCTTCACGCCCAGTTCCCGGAGGGACTGCACGGGCTGGATGAAGGTACGGCCCACGTACTTGTGCTTCACGAGGCCCATCTCATACGGAATGCCGCTTTCCTCGGCGTAGCCCATGGCGGCGCTGAGGCTGGATTCCGGGACGCCCACGACCATGTCGGCCTCCACCGGGCACTCCCGGTACAGGCGCCGGCCGGCCTCCTTGCGGTACGCATGGACATTGCAGCCGTCGATGTCGCTGTCCGGACGGGCGAAGTAGATATACTCCATCGCGCACATCCGGTGCTCCTTGATGCGGGAATAGCGGTTGGTCCGGATGCCCTTGTAGTCTACGCAGATGATCTCTCCGGGCTCGATGTCGCGGATGAACTCCGCACCCATGATTTCGAAGGCGCAGGACTCGCTGGAGATCACCCAGCCGTTCCCGAGCCGGCCGAGACACAGCGGCTTGATGCCGTATTTGTCGCGGCAGGCGTAGATGCGGTTCTTGGTCATCAGGAGGAAGGTGAAACCGCCCTCCATCATATTGAGCGCCTTCATCAGGCGGAAGATGCGGTCTTCCTTGCCGTTCTTTTTCACCAGATGCGCCAGCAGTTCGCTGTCCGTATCGGTCTGGAACAGCGTGCCGTGCTTCTGGAGGTAGTCCATGATCTGGCGGGAATTGACCACGTTCCCCTCGCCGGCCAGGGCGAAGTCACCGGTCAGGTGATGGAAGAACAGGGGCTCCACGTTGTCCAGGCCGCCCTTGGAGGCATTGGCATACTTTACGCTGCCGAGTCCCTGCGTGCCGGGAAGGGTCTTGAGTTCCCCGTTGGTGAAGATCTCGCTCAGCAGGCCCAGACCGCGGTAGCGGTGCGCCTCGCCGTGCTCGTCGAACGTGCAGATTCCGCCGCCTTCCTGTCCCCGGTGCTGGAGGTTGTGAAGGCCGTAGTAGATCAAGGTAGCGGCGTCCGGGACGCCATAGACTGCCAGTACACCCATATTCCTTTATTCTTCTTCTTCGATTCCCAAAACTTTTTCCAGCCGATCCAGGACGGTCCGGTAACTCTCGGCGACATCGCCGAGGTCCAGGCGGAAGCGGTCCTTGTCCAGCCGTTCCCCGCTCTCCTCGTCCCAGAGACGGCAGGTGTCGGGGCTGATTTCGTCGGAGATGATGATCTCGCCGTTGTCGGCAGCCCGTCCGAACTCGATCTTCATGTCCACGAGTTCGATGCCGGCGCGGTGGAAGAGTTCCTTCAGGAGGTCGTTCGCCTTGCGGGCGATGTCGTACATCCCGTCCAGTTCCTGATAGGTCGCGAGACCCAGCGCCACGGCGTGGTCCCGGTTGATGAACGGGTCCTCGAGTTCGTCGTTGTTGTAACGCAGGTCCACGATCGTGTTGGCGGGACGGAAACCATCATCCACGCCCAGGCGCACCGCCAGGGAACCGGCAATCCGGTTGTGGATAACGACCTGCAAGGGGATGATCTCGATCTTCCGGCACAGCTGCTCGTCCGGGGCGACGGTCTTCACATAGTGGGTTTCCACGCCGTTCTCGTTGAGGTAATCCAGCAGCAGGGCGGAAATCCGGTTGTCCAGCGCGCCCTTTCCCTTGAAGCGGGCCCGCTTGATGTTGTTGTAGGCGACCGTGACATCCGTGTAGCGGAAGATCACCATGTGGGGATCGCTGGTCGCAAAGACCTGCTTCTCGTTCCCCCGGAACACACATTCTCTCTTATCGATCATTTTCTGAAATAGTTGACAGCGTTCTCGAAGAGCGGCTGGAACCTTTCGCCGCTGATGTTCTTCATAAGGTTCGGTTCATAGCGCTCCGTGTGGCCCATCTTGCCCAGGACATGGCCGTCGGGGCTCACGATGCCCTCGATGTCGTAATGGGAGCCGTTGGGGTTGTCCACATAGCGGAAGGCCACCTGTCCGCGGGCGAAGAGTTCGCGCGCCAGGGCGGGCTCCACGACGAATTTACCCTCGCCGTGGCTGAAGGCGATGCTGTGGCGGTCGCCGACGGAAAGGCCCGCGAGCCAGGGCGAATTCACCGTGGCGACCTCCGTCGTCGCGACAAGCGAGACGTGGCGGTTGATGTCGTTGCGGAAGAGGGTCGGGGAATCCGGCGTTACGCAGCCGGGCTTCCCGTACGGAAGGAGGCCGCTCTTTACGAGGGCCTGGAAGCCGTTGCAGATACCCAGGATCAGGCCGCCGCGGCCCAAAAGGCCCTCGATGGCCGCACTCACCTGGGCGTTGCCGATCACATCGGCGATGAACTTGCCGCTGCCGTCCGGCTCGTCGCCGGAGGAGAAGCCGCCGCAGAAGGCGAGGATATGGCTTTCCGCGATCATGGCGGAAAGGGTGTCAATGGAGCGGAGCACATCCTCCGGTGTCAGGTTCCGGAAGATGAAGGGACGGACCTCGGCACCGGCCTTGCGGAAGGCCTTGGCCGTGTCGTAGTCGCAGTTGGAGCCCGGGAAGACGGGCAGGCACACGACAGGGTGCTCTACGGCCTCGCCGGGATAAACGAGGTTCTTCCGATCGTACGGAACGGGCTCAACGGCCGGAACCGGCTCGTCGAACTGGGCCTTTACGCGCGGCGGATACAGTTTGAAGTACCGGGACTCCCAGGCCTTCTCCAGGGAAGCGAGTTCCATCGTTTCGCCGTTGACCTCAAAGGCACCGTCCGTTACCGTACCGAGAAGGACCGCATCCGGATGGACCAGTTCCCCGACGGTTTCCACGACCACCGAGCCATAGCCCAGCGAGAAGAGGTCATATTCAGGGACGGAAACCTTGACACCGAGGCGGTTGCCCATGGCCATCTTCACCAGCGCTTCGGCGACACCGCCGTAGGTGAGCGACCAGGCCGACACGACCTTGCCGCTTTCCACGGACTCGCGGAGGAAGGTCCAGTGGGCCTTCAACTGATCCGTATCGGGCATCCGATTGCCAAGGGGCGTATGCCGGAGCAGGTAGATCCGGTTTCCGGCTTTCTTGAATTCCGGGGAAATGACGGTCCGGGCGTCCACCGTCGTGATGCCGAAGGCGACGAGAGTGGGCGGAACGTGGATATGTTCGAAGGTGCCGCTCATGGAGTCCTTGCCGCCGATGGAGGCGAGACCCAGTTCCTTCTGCATCTTGACCGTGCCCAGCAGGGCGCTCAGCGGCTTGCCCCAGGTATGCGGGTCGTGGGTCATCCGTTCGAAGTATTCCTGGTAGGAGAAGCGCATGCGGGACCAGTCGGCACCGACGCAGGCCACCTTCGTGCAGGCCTCCACGACGGCATAGGCCGCGCTGTGGTAAGGGCTCCAGACCGCAAGGTCCGGGTCGTAGCCGAAGGCCATGACACTGGCCGTATCGGTATAACCGTCCACGGGAAGCTTCTGCACGGAAACCTGCGTTTCGGTAAGTTGGCGGGCACCGCCGTAAGGCATGAGCACCGTGGAACGGCCCACGGTGGAGTCAAACATCTCCACAAGTCCCTTCTGGGAAGCGACGTTCGGGGAGGACATGACGGAGAGCATCTTCTCCGTAAGCGTCTTGCCTTCCGGCTTGCGCACGAAGGGATCCTTGTCCTCCACGGGCAGGATCTCTGCCTTCGCATAATGTTTCGCACCGGCGCTGTCGATGAATTCGCGGGAAAGGTCGCACACCTTCACGCCGGCGTCGAACATGCGCATCCGACCCGTGTCCGTGACATCGGCCACGTGGGTCACTTCGATATTGTCGGCCCCGCAGAGGGCCATGAAGCGCTCCTTGTCAGCGGCTTCCACCACCACGGCCATGCGCTCCTGGGACTCGCTGATAGCGAGTTCCGTCGCATTGAGGCCGGCATATTTCGCAGGGACGCGGTCCAGGTAGATGTCCAGGCCCCCGGCGAGTTCGCCGATGGCGACGGAGACGCCGCCGGCGCCGAAGTCGTTCGATTTCTTGATGAGACGCGTCACTTCCGGGCGGCGGAAAAGCCGCTGGAGTTGGCGTTCTTCGGGGGCGTTGCCCTTCTGGACCTCGCTGCCGCAAGTTTCCAGGGAGGCCTCCGTATGCTCCTTGGATGAGCCCGTCGCTCCCCCGATGCCGTCCCGGCCCGTCCGGCCGCCCAGCAGGAGGATCACGTCGCCGGGTGCGGGGCTTTCCCGCCGCACGGCGGAGGCCTTCACGGCTCCCACGACGGCGCCGATCTCCATGCGCTTGGCGGTATAGCCGTCGGCATAGATTTCCCGCACATGCGTCGTGGCGAGGCCGATCTGGTTGCCGTAACTGGAATAACCGGCGGCCGCCTTCTTCGAGATCATCCGCTGCGGAAGTTTGCCGGGGATGGTGTCCGCGACGCGGGCCGTGATGTCGCCGGCGCCGGTGACACGCATCGCCTGATAGACATAGGCACGGCCGGAGAGCGGGTCCCGGATCGCGCCGCCCAGGCAGGTGGCCGCACCGCCGAAGGGTTCGATTTCCGTGGGATGGTTGTGCGTCTCGTTCTTGAACTGCAGGAGCCACTTCTCCGTCTCCCCGTTCACGTCCACGTTCACGAAGATGCTGCAGGCGTTGTTCTCCTCGCTCTGCTCCAGGTCATCCAGTTTGCCCTGCTTTCTGAGCCAGCGGGCTCCGATCGTGGCGAGTTCCATCAGGCAGCGGGGCTTG
The DNA here is from genome assembly GCA_902781705.1 of uncultured Bacteroidia bacterium. Lineage (GTDB taxonomy): Bacteria > Bacteroidota > Bacteroidia > Bacteroidales > UBA932 > Cryptobacteroides. Next base: position 27,426 of record CACZKE010000024.1, on the reverse strand, counting down.
TTTTCCCGGCCGAGGTCCGCGCGCATCTGCTCAAACAGGCCCAGGGACTCTTCCAGTTCGGCCTTCATGAAGGACTCGTCCACCGTGATTTCCTCCAGTTCGGAGGTGAAGGTGGTGTGACGGCAGTGGTCGCTCCAGTAGGTGTCCAGGATCCGGAGTTCCGTCTCGGAAGGGTTCCGGCCTTCCCCGCGGAAATAGCGGACCACTTCGGCGAGGTCGTCGGTGTTCATGGCGAGGCCGTGTCCCTTGCAGAAGGCGGCATAATCGTCCGGGGCCATGTCTGTGAAGCCGGAGAGGTCCTCCAGGGGCTTCACGTCGGCCTTCTCGCTGAGGGAGAGGACGGACAGGTCCTTTTCCCGGCTTTCCACGGGATTGATGAAGTAGTGGCGGATCCGCTTCAGGGTCTCTCCGTCCACCGAATCGTCAAAGACCAGCAGGCGGGAACTCTTGATCTCGATGTCCGCCGCCGGGTCGATCAGGTGCACGCAGTCCACGGCGGACGAGGCCCGCTGGTCGAACTGGCCCGGGATGTATTCCACGGCGATGTACTTCTTCCCTTCCAGGGGAAGGTCGTCGGTCACGGTATCGGTCACCACTTCGCCGAACACGCTGTAGCGGGTCCGCTCGAGCAGGTCGTCCGAGAATCCGAAAAGGTCATACACGTTGATGAGCCGGAGGGATCCCAGGCTCAGGGACAGGTTCTCGTTGAACTCGGCAAGGAGGCTCGCCGCTTCCACCCGGAACCGGTCTTTCTTTTCTACGAAAATGCGTCTGCTGTTCATGGACGGTAAATGATATGCCCACCGGCGCGGTGGCGGGGGTGGGCATGAAGTTTAGATAGTCGTATTGAGTACCTTGTCGCTCTGGGCCTTGCGGAACTCCTCCAGTTTCAGGCGGAGGGCGTCGTCCTTCAAGGCAAGCATCGCGACGGCGTAGAGGGCCGCATTCTTGGCCCCGTCGATGGCCATCGTAGCGACGGGGATGCCGGAAGGCATCTGGACGATGGAGAGGAGGGAATCCAGGCCGTTCAGGGCCTTGGACTTGACCGGGATGCCGATGACCGGGAGAGTGGTCAGGGCGGCGATCACGCCCGGAAGGTGGGCGGCACCGCCGGCGCCGGCGATGATGACTTCGAACCCGTTGTCCCGGGCGGCACGGACATAGTCCGCGAGCGGTCCCGGATTGCGGTGGGCGCTGAGGACCCTTTTCTCATAAGGGATTCCGAATTCCTCCAGGGTGGTGCAGGCCGGGGACATGACATCCCAGTCACTGGCGCTGCCCATGATGACGGCTACCTTGCTCATAGGGCTCTAAGGGATTAAGCGTTCGTTTCCATTAACGGACTGCAAAGATAGGCCGAATATCTCAAGGACGCAAATCCTTTTCCGGCTTTTTCCGAAAAGTTTTTTCAACAAGGGAAATGTTGATATTTTCCCGGAAAAAATTTGGAGAATTCTTCCAAAAATCAGTACCTTTGCAGTCCGAGAAATGATGCGGAACACCCTCATATCCCGGACGGTCTGTATCGGCGGAGCCGAGGATTTTTCCCGTTTCCCTTTCCATCCATTCCCATTTGTTGTCGGCAGCCCTTCGGGTTGTCTTTTTTTTGTCTGCCATGAAAGGTAACCTGCTCCTGCTGAAGGGAGGCCTTGTCGCCGCCTCCGACGGAATCCGCACCCGGGACATCCTGGTCCGGGACGGGAAAGTCGCCGCCATCGGAACGGGCCTTGACATCCCGGAAGGGACGGACGCCGTGGAGGCGGGCGGCCTGCTCCTGACACAGTCCTTCGCCGACATCCACGTCCATTTCCGCGAGCCGGGCTTCACGGCCAAGGAAACCATCGCCACCGGATCCGCCGCCGCGGCCCGGGGCGGTTACGACGTCGTCTGTGCGATGCCCAACCTGAACCCCGTGCCGGACAGTCCGGAAACCCTCGCCGTGGAACAGGCGGCCATCGACCGGGACGCGGTCATCGACGTCCTCCCCTACTGTGCCATCACCAAAGGCCGGAAAGGACTGGAACTGGTCGATATCCCCGCCCTCAAGGACCGCTGTGTCGCCTTCTCCGACGACGGAAGCGGCGTCCAGGACGAGGCGATGATGCGCCGGGCCATGGAGACCGCCGCCCGGGAAGACGTCATCATCGCGGCCCACTGCGAAGACAATGCCCTCCTGAAGGGTGGATATATCCACGACGGCCGCTATGCCGCCGCCCATGGACACCGGGGTATCTGCTCCGAAAGCGAGTGGGGGCAGATCGCCCGCGACCTTGCCCTGGCGGAGGAGACCGGCTGCCGCTATCACGTGTGTCATATAAGTACGCGCGAGAGCGTGGAACTCATCCGCGCCGCCAAGGCCCGCGGGGTGCGCGTCACCTGCGAGACCGGACCGCATTACCTCACCCTCTGCGAAGACGATATGCTGGAGGACGGACGCTTCAAGATGAACCCGCCCCTGCGGAGCGCGGATGACCGGGAGGCCCTTCTCGAGGGTCTCGCGGACGGCACCATCGACGCGATCGCGACGGATCATGCCCCGCACACCGCTGAGGAAAAGAGCCGGGGCCTGAAAGGCAGCGCCATGGGCATCGTGGGACTGGAAACGGCCTTCCCGGTCCTGTACACGAAACTGGTCCGGACCGGCCGCATCACCCTGGAGCGCCTGCTGGAAGCGATGAACGCCGCGCCCCGGCGCATCTTCCGCCTCGGCGGCGGCCTCGTCGAAGGCGCCCCGGCGGACCTCGTCGCCATCGACCTCGAGCATCCCTTCACCATCGACCCGCGGTCTTTCGCGTCCATGGGCAAGTCCACCCCGTTCGAGGGCTGGAGCGTATGGGGCCGGGTGCTGCTGAACCTGAAAAACGGAAAACCTGTCTATAACAACTTGACAAAGATATGCTGAGACCTGCAAAGAAACTGGTATTGGAGACCGGGCAGGAGTTCTACGGCACGCTCTTCGGAGCCGACTGCCGCAAAGTCTGCGAACTCGTGTTCAACACCTCCGTCGTGGGGTACCAGGAAATCATTTCCGACCCCTCCTACGCCGGACAGATCGTCGTCATGACGTACCCCCTCATCGGGAACTACGGCATCGCGGACGAGGACTATGAATCCCGTTCCACGGACATCGGCGGACTCATCGTCCGCGAATGCTGCGACACGCCCAGCAACTTCCGGTCCACCAAGACCCTGGAAGAGGAATTGGAAGACCACGGGATCCCCTGCCTGAGCGGTGTGGACACCCGCATGATCACCAAGATCATCCGCGAGACCGGCCGACCGATGGCCGCCATCGTGGAGGCGGACATGCCCAGGGAGGAAGCCCTCGCCCTCATCGCGGCGACGGAGCGCCCTAAGGACCTGCTGCGCCGCGTCAGTTGCCGCAAGCGCTGGGTCACCCGCACCTCGAACCACCGGTTCCACGTCGTGGCGGTGGACTGCGGTATCAAGCAGAGCATCCTTACCTGCCTGAAGCAGCGCGGCTGCAACGTGACCGTCGTCCCGTTCAACACCCCGGCGAAGGACATCCTCGCCTTCAATCCGGACGGCGTCCTGCTGTCCAACGGCCCGGTATCGGCCCTGGATGCCCCGGAGATCCGCGCCCTGTTCGCCGAGATCAAGGGCCGCGTCCCCGTGCTGGGCATCGGCCTGGGCATGGAGGCCATCGGCCTGGAATACGGCGCCGGGCTCGCCCCGATGGGCTGTGGAATGCACGGTGACCATCCGGTGCGCGACCTCTCTACCGGGAGGATCAACATTGCCGTCCTGAACCAGACCTTCCGGTTCGACACCGTGGAGGGAACGGCGCTCACCCCGACGCACGTCCTGGTCCCCGAGGGATACGTGCTTGGATTCGAGAACCGGGAAGACAAGGTCTTCGGCGTCCAGTTCCACCTGGAATCCGCTCCCGGTCCGCTGGACAACGTGAACCTTTTTGACAAGTTTATCGAAATGATGGAGGGCCCGAAGAATGCCTAGGAGAAAAGATATCAGGAAAGTGCTCGTGATCGGCTCCGGTCCGATCGTCATCGGCCAGGCCGCGGAATTCGACTACGCCGGCACGCAGGCCTGCATCGCCCTCAAGGAAGAGGGCTACGAGGTCATCCTCGTGAACTCTAACCCCGCGACCATCATGACGGACACCCAGATGGCCGACAAGGTGTATATGGAGCCCCTCACCCTGGAATACATCGCCAAGATCATCCGCTACGAGCGTCCGGACGCCCTGGTGCCCGGCCTCGGCGGCCAGACCGGCTTGAACCTCGCCGTCCAACTCGCCAAGAAGGGCGTCCTGGAGGAATGCGGCGTGGAAATCCTGGGAACGTCCTTCCAGGGCATCGAAAAGGCGGAGGACCGCGAACTCTTCAAGGAACTGTGCCTCTCCATCGACGAGCCGGTCATCCCCTCCGAAATCACCTACAGCGTCGAGGAAGCCGTGGCCGCGGCGGAGCGTATCGGCTATCCGGTCATCCTGCGTCCGGCCTTCACCCTGGGCGGCACGGGCGGCGGTTTCGCCTACAACGAGGAGGAACTCCGCGACATGATGCGGAACGCCCTCGCCCTCTCCCCCGTCGGCGAAGTGCTGGTGGAAAAGAGCATCAAGGGCTACAAGGAGATCGAGTTCGAGGTGATGCGTGATGCCAATGATACAGCCATCGCCATCTGCTCGATGGAGAACATCGACCCGGTGGGCGTCCACACGGGCGACTCGATGGTCGTGGCGCCCGCCCTCACTCTCACCGACAAGGAATACCAGATGCTCCGGGACAGCGCCCTGAAACTCATCCGCGCCCTCAAGATCGAAGGCGGGTGCAACGTCCAGTTCGCCCTGGACCCGCTGTCCTTCAAGTACTATATCATCGAGGTCAATCCGCGCGTGTCCCGGTCCTCCGCCCTCGCCTCCAAGGCCAGCGGCTTCCCGATCGCCCGCGTGACGGCGAAGATCGCCGTGGGCCTCACCCTGGACGAGATCACCGTGGCCGGCGCCCCCGCCTGCTGCGAACCGGCCATCGACTACGTGGTCGCCAAGGTGGCCCGCTTCCCCTTCGACAAGTTCAGCGAGGCCTCCAATGAACTCGGCACCCAGATGAAGGCGACGGGCGAAGTGATGAGCATCGGCCGTACCCTCGAGGAGAGCATCCTCAAGGCGATGCGCTCCCTGGAAAGCGGCTGCTGCCACATCCACAAGAAGAAATTCGACGACTGGTCCGAGGAGAAACTCCTGGAGTACATCTCCACCCCGACCGACGACCGCATCCACGCCATCGCGCAGCTCCTGCGCCTTCGCATCGACCTGTCCCGCATCTACGACCGCACGAAGATCGACTGGCTCTTCCTCGAGAAGATCTACAACATCGTCCGCATGGAGCGCCGCGTGAAGGCCGCCCCGGGTGACGTGGAGATCCTCCGGGAAGCCAAGCGCATGGGTTTCGGCGACCAGTTCATCGGGCAACTCTGGGGAAAGAGCGAGGCCGACATCATCCGCTTCCGCTTCGAGCACGGCATCGTCCCGGTCTATAAGATGATCGATTCCTGCGCCGCCGAGCACGACACCTACGTCCCGTACTTCTACTCCACCTACGAGCAGGAGAACGAATCCGTCCGCAGCGACCGCAAGAAGATCCTCGTGCTGGGCTCCGGCCCGATCCGCATCGGCCAGGGCGTGGAATTCGACTACTCCACGGTCCATGCCATCTGGGCCATCCGCGAGGCCGGTTACGAGGCCATCATCATCAACAACAACCCCGAAACCGTCTCCACGGACTACACCGTCTCCGACAAACTCTATTTCGAACCGCTCACCACGGAGGACGTGATGAACGTCATCCGGCTCGAGCAGCCGGACGGCATCATCGTCTCCCTGGGCGGCCAGACGGCCATCAACCTCGCCGGTCCCCTCTCCGAGTTCGGCGTCCCGCTCATCGGCACCGGCCTCCAGGCCATCGACAACGCCGAGGACCGCAAACTCTTCGAGGAGATCATGCGCAAGACCGGCATCCGCCAGCCCAAGGCCCATGCCGTCACGAACGTGGAGGACGGTGTGAAGGCGGCCGAAGACATCGGCTACCCGGTCCTCGTACGTCCGAGTTTCGTGCTTGGCGGCCGCGCGATGATGATCGTAGGCAATGAGGACACGCTCCGCCACTACCTCCATAATGCGGTGGAAATCAACGAAAAGTCCCCTGTCCTGGTGGACAAGTACATCATGGGCAAGGAGACCGAGGTCGATGCCATCTGCGACGGGACGGACGTCTTCATCCCGGCCATCATGGAACACGTGGAGCGCACCGGCATCCACTCCGGCGACTCCATCAGCGTCTATCCTTCCTTCAGTCTGAGTCCGAAGGTCAAGCAGGAGATCATCGACGATACGGTGAAACTCGGAAAGGCGATCGGCATCGTGGGCCTGTTCAACATCCAGTTCATCGTGGACAGCGACGAGAACGTGTACGTGATCGAGGTCAATCCCCGTTCCTCCCGCACCGTACCGTTCATTTCCAAGAGCACGGGCATCCCGATGGCGAAGATCGCCACGCGCGTGATGCTGGGCCACTCCCTGAAGGAACAAGGCATCACGGAGGTCTACTTCCCGGAGCGCAAGCGCCACTTCGTCAAGACGCCGGCCTTCTCCTTCGGAAAAATCAAGGGCATCGACACGTACCTCTCCCCGGAGATGAAATCGACGGGCGAGGCCATCGGCTACGACGACTCCCTGAACCGCGCCCTGTACAAGTCCCTGCAGGCTTCCGGCATGGACATCAAGTCCTACGGGACCGTGTTCGCCACCATCGCCGACAAGGACAAAGAGGACGCGCTCCCGCTCATCCGCCGGTTCTACAACCTGGGCTTCAACATCGAGGCCACCAAGGGCACGGCGGCCTTCCTCAAGGAGCACGGCATCCGCACCAAGATGCTCCGGAAACTCGGCGAAGGCAGTGACGAGATCTACCAGGCCATCCGCAAGGGACATGTCAAGTACGTGATCAACACGATCGACCTGAACCAGAAGTCCAGCCATCTGGACGGATACGGCATCCGCCGCTGCGCGGTGGAGAACAACGTCACCATCTTCACGGCCCTCGAGACCGTCCGGGTCCTCCTGGATGTGCTGGAGGAGATTACGCTGGGAATTTCCACGATCGACGAGGAGTACAGATAGTGAATAAAAGCCTTTATACGATAGCGGAGAACGTCCTGATAGCCCCCAGGACCTATCGGTTGGTGCTGGTTCCCCTGTCATTTCGAGCGGAGCCCGAAGGGCGGAGTCGAGAAATCTGTCACGGCGAGTTCGTGGACATCGCCATCCCGGGGTTCTACCTGCGGAGACCGCTGTCCATCTGCGACCGGGAAGACGGGAAGCTGACGGTGGTGTACAGGGTCGTGGGAGAAGGGACGAAGGCGCTGGCGGAAATGACCGCCGGGACGGAGCTGGATGTGCTGACCGGCCTGGGAAACGGGTTCGATCCGGAGTCGTGCCGGGAAGAGGCGCTGCTCGTCGGCGGCGGACTAGGGGTTCCCCCGCTGTATCTGCTGGCCAAGGAGCTGAAGGCGCGCGGGAAGAAGGTCACGGCCGTACTGGGGTTCAACAAGGCCGAGGAGATCATCCTGGCCGATGAATTCCGGGCAGTCTGCGACGAGGTCCTGGTGTCCACGGTCGATGGCTCCGTGGGCGTGAAGGGATTCGTCACCGATGCGATCGCCGCGGCCAACCCGACGTACGATTACTTTTATACCTGCGGGCCGATGGTCATGATGAAAGTCGTCTGCCAGGCGCTGGACGGCCCCGGCGAGGCCTCGCTCGAAGAGCGCATGGGCTGCGGCGCCGGGTTCTGCTACGGTTGCAGCATCCAGACGAAAAACGGTCCCCGGCGCGTGTGCAAGGACGGTCCGGTCTTCAAGAAGGAGGAACTGCTATGGTAAAGGACCTTTCCGTGGCCCTGTGCGGCCTGACGCTCAAGAACCCGGTGATTCCGGCCAGCGGGACCTTCGGTTTCGGACTGGAACTGGCCGACGACATGGACATCAACGTCCTCGGCGGCATATCGCTCAAGGGAACGACCCGGGAGGCACGCTACGGCAATCCCACGCCCCGCATCGCGGAGTGCCCCGGCGGGATGATCAATTCCGTGGGTCTGCAGAATCCCGGCATTGACGTGCTTGTAAATGAGAAGGTTCCTTCGCTCCGGAAGGTTTACGACGGCTGCATCATTGCAAACATCAGCGGTTTTTCGCTGGACGAATACCGGGAATGCTGCGCGAAGGCGGATGCGTGCGAGGGCATCGACCTCATCGAGGTCAATATCTCCTGCCCCAACGTGCATAACGGCGGCATGGCCTTCGGGACTTCCGCCGAATCGGCGGCCGAGGTAACGCGTACGGTAAAAGCCGTTTGCCGGAAACCCGTCTTCATCAAACTCAGCCCGAACGTGACGGACATCGTCTCCATCGCCCGCGCCTGCGAGGACGCCGGGGCCGACGGCCTCACGCTCGTGAACACCTTCCTCGGGATGCGGATCGACATCCATCGGCGCAAGCCCGTGATCGCCAATAAAATGGGCGGATTCTCCGGCCGGGCCATCTTCCCGATCGCCCTGCGGATGGTCTATCAGGTCGCCCATGCCTGCCGGATCCCCGTGATGGGCTGCGGCGGCGTGGCCTCGGCCGCGGACGTCATCGAAATGATGATGGCCGGTGCGACCGCCGTTCAGGTAGGCGCGGAGAACCTCCGCAACCCGTTTGCCTGCCCCGAAATCATCGAAGAACTTCCCGTCCTCATGGACGGATTGAACATCAACACCTTACAAGAAATCATCGGAACCGTATGACCCAAAGAGACGTCATCATCGCCTGCGACTTCTCCAGCCGCGAAGCCACGCTGGAATTCCTGGACCGTTTCCCCGAGGGACGCAAGCCCTTCGTGAAGATCGGCATGGAACTCTACTATGCCGAGGGTCCTTCCATTGTCCGTGAGATCAAGGCCCGCGGACATCGGATCTTCCTGGACCTCAAACTTCACGACATTCCCAACACCGTCAAGAAAGCGATGCGGGTGCTTTCCAACCTGGACGTGGACATGGTCAATGTCCATGCCTCCGGCACCGTCGCGATGATGCGCGCCGCCCTGGAAGGGCTCACGCGGGAGGACGGCACGCGGCCGCTCCTTATCGCCGTCACGCAACTCACATCCACCTCGGAAGAGGTCATGCAGAATGAACTCCTCATCCGCACCAATCTCCGCCGGGCCGTCGTCCAATACGCGATGAACGCGAAGGAAGCCGGACTGGACGGGGTCGTGTGCTCCCCCCAGGAAGCCGGCCTTGTCAAGGAGGCCTGCGGCAAGGAATTCCTTGCCGTCACCCCCGGCATCCGCTTTGCCGATGCCGCCGCGGACGACCAGGTCCGCATCACCACCCCCGCCCGCGCCCGGGAAATCGGCTCGGACTACATCGTGGTGGGCCGCCCCATCACCGCCGCCCCCGACCCCGTCGCAGCGTATGAGAAATGCTTAAAGGAATTCATATAATGGAAAGACAGATAGCCTCCTCCCTCCTCTCCATCGGCGCCGTTTTCCTGCGCCCCGAGGAACCGTTCACCTGGGCCAGCGGCATCAAGAGCCCGATTTACTGCGACAACCGCCTCACCCTCTCCGCTCCCCGGGTGCGCGAGCAGGTGGAGAACGGACTCGCGAAACTCGTACAGCGCTACTATCCTGATTGCGAAATGCTTATGGGAACCTCCACGGCCGGTATCGCCCACGCCGCCATCACGGCGACCATTCTGGACCTGCCCATGGGTTATGTCCGCGGCGAGGCCAAGACCCACGGCCGGACGAACCGGATCGAGGGCAAGATGGACCCCGGTACGAAAGTCGTCGTCATCGAAGACCTGATCTCCACCGGCGGCAGCGCCATCGAGGTGGTCGAGGCCCTGCGGGAGGCCGGCGCCGAGGTGCTGGGCATCGTCTCCATCTTCACGTATGGAATGAAGCGCGGCCTGGAGCGCATCGCCGCTGCGAATACGGAGAACCACTCCCTTTGCAACCTGGACGTCCTCGTGGACGTGGCCGAGGAAGAGGGGCGCATCGCCGCCGGCTGGAAGGAACGCATCCTCGCCTTCCGCGACAATCCCCAGGATGAAAGTTGGATCAAACAATAACACCGAAACGATATGAAACACCTCATCGACCCGATGGACCTGACCAAGCAGGAGACCGACGAGATCATCTCCCTGGCCCAGGACATCATCGCCCACCGCGAACGCTATCAGGGCAGCATGTCCCACAAGAAACTGGCCACGCTCTTCTACGAGCCCAGCACCCGTACCCGCCTGAGTTTCACCTCCGCCATGATGGAACTGGGCGGCAATGTCCTCGGCTTCTCCGACGCCCGGAATTCCTCCGTGAGCAAGGGCGAGACCGTGCAGGACACCGTCCGCGTCGTGGGCTGCTTTGCCGACGTCATCGCCATGCGCCACCATATCGAGGGTGCCCAACTCTATGCCACCGAAGTCTCCCGCGTCCCGATCATCAACGCAGGCGACGGCTCCCACAGCCACCCGACGCAGACCCTCACCGACCTCCTCACCATCAAGCGCGAACTGGGGCACATCGACGGCATCACCATCGGCTTCTGCGGCGACCTCCGTTTCGGCCGGACCGTCCATTCCCTGATCAAGGCCCTGTCCCGCTACAAGGACATCAAGGTGATCCTGATCGCCCCTCAGGAACTCAAACTCCCCGACTATATCAAGCACGACGTGTGCGAGCGCACCGGCATCCCCTACCGCGAGGTGGAAACGATGGAGGAAGTGATGCCCGAACTGGACGTGCTGTATATGACACGCGTGCAAAAGGAGCGTTTCCTGGACGAGGACGAATTCGACCGCGTGAAGGACAGTTTCGTGCTGGATGCCGCCCGCATGGCCCTCGCCAAGAAGGACATGGCCGTCCTGCACCCGCTCCCCCGCGTGAACGAAATCCTGACCGAGGTCGATGCCGACCCGCGCGCCGCCTACTTCCGCCAGGTGGAGAACGGCAAGTTCGTGCGGGAAGCCCTGATCGTCAAACTTCTGGAATGGAAGGACGACCCGGAGCACGGCATGCCTTCGGACGAAGAAGCCGTCACGGACCCGACGGCCCGCTGCACAAACCGCAAGTGCATCTGCAACAATGAGAAAGCGCCGCACAAGTTCCGTCGCAGCGACGACGGCGTCCTCCGCTGCTGGTACTGCGACTCCAAGGTGCGGTAATCAGTTGTGAAGCGTTAGGACGATATATTCGGAACGGGTGCCGATGCGGAATTTCCCGCCCCAGATGCCCAGTCCGGAACTCACGTAGTATCGGGTCGCACCCCTCCGGTGCGGCCCGAATGCTTTTTCGTACATCGCATCGGTAATCCAGTTACCGGGCCAGATCTGCCCATGGTGGGTATGGCCGCTGAACTGGAAATCCACGCCCGCCGCCTCCGCCTCTTCCAGATGATAGGGCTGGTGATCCAGCAAAACGGTGAACAGTGAATCGGCCGGGACCAAGTCACTGAGGACGGCCCTGTGCCGGTTGCTCCGGTCATCCCGGCCCACGATCCGGATGCCGCAGGTGTCGGCCACGGCGTCCCGAAGCAGACGGATGCCGGCATTGGCATAGAAAGATTCCGAACCGTTTTCCCCGGCGATGTATTCGTGGTTGCCCAGGCAGGCGTAGACCGGGGCCTCCAGGCGCCGGAATTCCTCCGCATACCTACCTTCCCTGACTGGACGCAGGGCACCGTCCACGATGTCCCCGGCAAAAAGGACCAGGTCCGGTTTCTCCGCATTGATGAGGTCCACCCAGCGGGCAAGTTCCGCCTTCCGGTTGTGATACCCCGCATGCAGGTCGCTGGCCAGGACGATGGTCAGGGGTTTTGACAGCGGCTTTTCGGTTTGGATGTCAATGGGTTCCCGATACTTATGATGATAGTGGAAGCCGCCGTACACAAGCAGGACCGTCAGGATTCCCAGAACCGTGCAGGTCCCCGCTACGGAGTCCTTCAGGAAAGAGGCCGGTACCAGGCGCACGAGCCGACCCAGGGAGAGTACAGTGAAAACGATCAGCGCATAGAGGAAGAAAATCATCCAGGACGTGCCGATCTCATAGGTCGCGACGGCCAGCCCCATGGGCATCCGGTCCCCCAGCATGTAATGCGGGAAGATCACGAGGAATGAGGCCACGTACAGGGCCGTGAACGTCCATTTCCCCCCTACGGGAAGGGGAATGATCCGCCAAAAACACCAGGCTGTCCAGAAGATGCAGACGGCCAGTATCAGGAAAAGGATGATCATGCGTTTTCTCACGTATCAGGCACGGATTGTGCTGCAAATATATGTAAATCCGGGTAAAAAAGCGTAACTTTGCCTGTCTAAACGAAACAATTTGAGACCAGAATCCGTCAACAAGCTCCTGGAGAAGAGCTTCCGCAACAACTGGAACCGTCCCGCCCTGTCCAACTACAGGGGTGAGACCCTCCTGTACAGCGACCTCGCCCGTCACATCGCGAAAATACACCTCGCCTTCGCCCGCAACGGGATCGTCCCCGGGGACAAGGTGGTCGTGTGCTCCCGCAACCAGGCCCACTGGGCCGTCTGTTTCCTTGCCGCCCTCACCTACGGGGCCGTCCCGGTGCCCCTGCTGCATGAGTTCAAGCCCGGCAACATCCACTACCTGGTAAACCATTCGGAAGCGAAGATCTTCTTCGTGGAAAGGGCCATCTGGGACGGCCTGAACGCTGATGAGATGCCCGGCCTCCTGGCCGTCATCCAGATCGAGGACTACCAGGTCCTCTACTTCCGGGGCGACGATCCGGACTTCTTCCGCCCGCACCTGGAGCGCTGGTACAAGCAGGCCTACCCGAAAGGGCTCCGGCCCACGGACCTCCATTACCATGAGGATGCGCCCGAGGACCTGGCGATCCTGAGCTATACCTCCGGCACTTCCGGTTTCTCGAAGGGCGTCATGATCCCTTCCCGGGCCGTCTGGTCCAACGTCTATTTCATGCACGAGAACCTGCCCATGATCGACAGCACCTCCCGGGTCGTCTCCATCCTCCCGGCCGCGCACATGTACGGGATGATGTTCGAATTCATCTTCGAGATGGTCATGGGCTGCCACGTGTATTTCCTGAACAAGGCCCCTAGCCCGAAGGTCATCGCCGAGGCCTTCGCCGAAATCCGGCCGAACGTCATCTATGCCGTCCCGCTGATCGTGGAGAAGATCTACAAGGGCATCCGGAAGGCGGTTCCCGACGAGGAGCAGCGCTGCCGCACCCTGGTCGATTTCTTCGGCGGAAACTTCGAGGAAATCGTCATCGGCGGCGCCCCGCTCAATCCGGAGGTGGAGCGCGAGCTGCGGAAAATCAAGTTTCCTTTCACCATCGGTTACGGGATGACGGAGTGCGCCCCCATCATCACCTACTCCCGCTGGTTCAAGGGAAGGACGTATTCCTGCGGGGTCGCCGCCCCCAACATCGAGATCCGGATCGACTCCAAGGCCCCGCACCTGATTCCCGGCGAAGTGCAGGTGAAGGGCGCCAACGTGTTCCTGGGCTATTACAAGAACGAAGACGCGACGGCCGAAGCCTTCACCGCCGACGGCTGGTTCCGCACCGGCGACGTGGGCATCCTGGACAATGACGGCTACCTCTATCTGAGAGGTCGCACCAAGTGCATGATCCTGGGCGCTTCCGGCCAGAACATCTATCCGGAGGAAGTGGAAGCCGCCCTGAACAACATGCCGTACGTGGTCCATTCCCTCGTGGTGGAGGACAACGGCAAACTCATCGGTCTGATCTATCCGGACTACCGGCAGGCGCACCTGGAAGGGTATTCCGTGAAGCGGCTCGGCGAATATCTCACCGAGCAACTCCAGGAAGTGAACAAACTCTTCCCCAACTTTTCCCGCATCGCCCACCTGGAACTGATGCCGGAAGATTTCGAACTCACGCCCAAAGGCAGCATCAAGCGCTACCTGTACCAGCGCAACAGACCTTCCTGACCCCACCCATGAAACGGATCCTCATCACCCTCCTGCTCGCCGCATCGGCCCCGGTCTTCGCCCTCGCTCAGCCGGCCTGGGTCCAGTTGCAGCATCCCCAGGCCCCTTCCGTTCCCGAATATGTCGCCTTCGCCGGCGATACCATCCGCTTCGACCGGACCGACTTTTACGAACGGATGGACCGGGAACTCATCTCCTTCACTTACATGCACACCAACACGACGCTGATGCTCAAGCGGTCCCGGCGGTGCTTCGCCCAGATCGTCCCCATCCTGCGCCAGCAGGGCGTACCGGAGGACCTGAAATACCTGATGGCCATCGAGAGCAGCCTGGATCCCAAAGCCCTTTCCGTCGCGGGCGCGGCCGGATTATGGCAGTTCACCAAAGCTACGGCCCAGACCTACGGGCTGGAGGTGAGTCCGGAGGTAGATGAACGCTACAATATTGAGAAAGAGACCGTTGCGGCGTGCAAGTTCCTCAAGGACGCCTACCGCAAGTATGGAGACTGGATGACGGTCGCGGCCAGTTACAACGCCGGCCAGGGCGGCATCTCCCGCCGCCGGGAGGCGCAGAAGCAGACATCGGCCCTGGAACTGTGGCTGCCCGAGGAAACGGCCCGCTACATGTTCCGTCTCCTCGCCGTGAAGATGTTCTTCGAGAATCCCGCCGCCTTCGGGTTCAACGTGCCCGTGTCCGAGCGCTATCCCTACCGCGAACCCAAGGATGTCCTGACGGTCAACTATCCTATTCCCAGTCTCGTGGACTTCGCCCTGGAACACGGCACGACCTATGCGCGGCTCAAGGAGGCGAACCTCTGGCTCCGCGACGAGAAACTCACGAACAAAGGAAACAAGACGTACAAGGTGATCATCCCCTAGCGGAGGACGAGTTCGCGGACGAATCCCGTCGTCCGGTTGTCCTTCGTGAAGAGGTTGTCTTCCGAAAGCGTGGCGTTCATCTTCTCGATGAGCGCCTCTTTTTGGAAATAGAGTTGGTTCCGGATAACGGAGGAGGACAGGGTGATATACAGCGTCCCGCTCCGGAAATAGCGCTTGAGGGTGAAAGGACCGGCGCCCGAACACTCGTCCCAGGCCGAAAAGATGCGCTGCGTGTTCAGGCCGGAGGCGAGTTTCGCGGACTTGATGAACTCCTCGACCACCTGGTCCATGGACAGGGCCTCCTTCCGGCGGATGAAATAACTCCGCTTGGTGAATTCCTCCTCCATTACTCGACCGGGGTGAAGACGCCGCCCGCCGTATCGAAATAGGCGCGGTCGTCGGTGATACGGTCCACGATGCCCGAAAGGCGGACCTTGTTGGAATCCGTGATGAAGATCTGGCCGAAACCGCTGCCGGCGACCATCCCGATGAGGTTGCCGATGCGGTTCATGTCCAGTTTGTCGAAGACATCGTCCAGCAGCAGGATCGGGGCATAGCCGAAGCCCTCCCGCATGATGTCGTACTGGGCGAACTTGAGCGCGACGAGGAAGGATTTCTGCTGGCCCTGGGAGCCGCTGCGACGGATGGGATGGCCGTCCAGGGTGAACAGGAAATCGTCCCGCTGGATGCCGGAGGTCGTATAACGGAGGGCGAGATCCCGCTCCCGGTGCTCCCGGAACAGGTCCTCGAGGGAGGCCCCGGACAGGTCGGACCGATAGTCGATGGAGACTTCTTCCCCACCGCCGGAAATCAGGTTGTAGTAGGAACTGATGACGGGACGGAGGTCCTCGCAGAGGCGTTTCCGCCCTTCATGGACAGGGATGGCCGCGGCCGCCATGCGGGCGTCGAAAACGGCGAGAAGGTCCGGGTCCACGGTCCCCTCCTTGAGCATCCGGTTCCGCTGGGTGAGGAGGCGGTTGTAAGTCTGGACGGCCGAGAGATAACTCCGGTCCATCTGGGACAGGACCCCGTTGGCGAAGCGGCGGCGCTCCTCGCCGGACTCGCTCACGAGCGAAGTGTCCCCCGGCGAGACCATCACCACCGGGAGGAGGCCGATATGCTCGGAGATGCGCGGGCACGCCTTGTCGTCCCGCATGAGTTTCTTGCCCTCCCCTGTCACCTTGATGGAGAACCGGGATTCCAGGGAATTGTCCATCAGGTAGGTTCCGCCGATGGTGAACCCTTCCGTCCCGTAGCGCCAGTTGTAACGGTCCAGCGTGGGGAAGGAACTCTTGGTCATGGACAGGTAATAGACGGCATCCAGGAGGTTGGTCTTCCCTTCCCCGTTGTTCCCGCTGATACAGTTCACGTTGGGCGAGAACGACAGTTCCTGGAAAGCGATGTTCCGGAAATCCTGGACGACGATTTTCTTGAGGACGGGCATGGGCTTTTCGCGGCTTAGATTGCAAATATACGTTTTTTTTCCTAAATTTGCGGTCTGTTATGCGCCCAAGGGCGCCCGATGTAGAATCATAAAAATTAAAAACAGATATGGCAAACAAACCCAATGAGCAGGAAATCCGGCAGCAGAATGTCGCTGAGGCCGTTTCCAAGACTGAACTCTTCTTCCAGAAGAACGGAAAGATCGTCTATGGCTGCGTCGCAGCCGTCCTTCTGATCGCCCTGGCGATCCTCGCGTACAACCGCTTCGTCCTCCAGCCCAAGAAGGCGGAGGCCCAGAAGGAAATGTTCAAGGCCGAGCAGCGTTTCGCCCAGGGTGACTACGAACTCGCCCTGAACGGTGACGACAACAACTACGGCTTCGAGGACATCATCGCCAAGTACGGCACCAAGGGCGGCGAGTCCGTGTACATGTACGCCGGCGCCAGCGCCCTCCAACTGGGTCAGTTCGACAAGGCCATCGAGTACTTCAAGAAGTACGAGGGCGGCGACAAGATCCTCCTTGCCCGCGCCCAGGCCGGTATCGGCGACGCCTACGTAGGTCTCGAGGACTACAAGAACGCCATCACCTGGTACGAGAAGGCCGCTGCCACCACGGGCAACCTCTACGCCGCCGGTTACCTCCTGAAGGCCGGCCAGGTCTATGAGGAACTGGGCGACAAGGCCAAGGCCGCCGAGTGCTACAAGAAGGTCAAGGACCAGTATCCGCAGGCTCCCGAGGCCATGGACATCGACAAGTACATCACCCGCATCGAATTCTAGGTTATGGGAAGAGCGTTTGAATTCCGCAAGGAGCGCAAGCTGAAGCGCTGGGGCCACATGGCCAAGACTTTCACCAAACTCGGAAAGGAAATCACCATCGCCGTCAAGCAGGGCGGTCCCGAAGTGACCGGCAACCCGCGTCTGCGCGCCCTCATCGCCGAGGCGAAGTCCGAGCAGATGCCCAAGGAGAACATCGAGCGCGCCATCAAGAAGGCCACCGAGGCCAAGACCGGCGACTTCAAGGAGCTCGTGTACGAGGGCTTCGGTCCGTTCGGCATCGCCTACCTGGTGGAGGCCGCGACCGACAACAACACCCGTACCGTCGCCAACGTCCGCAGCTACTTCACCAAGTGCGGCGGCTCCCTCCAGACCAGCGGTTCCGTCGCCTTCATGTTCGACCACAAGTGCGTCTTCCGCATCAAGGAAGACCCGGCGAAGCCCATCGACGTGGATGAGCTCGAGCTTGAACTGATCGACTTCGGCGCCGAGGAAGTGTTCAAGCAGGAGATCGAGGACGAGGACGAGAACGTCACCAATGAGATCGTCATCTACGGTGACTACACCTCCTACGGACAGATCCAGAAGTACATCGAGGAGAACGGCTACGAGCTGGCCTCCGGCGGCTTCGAGCAGATCCCCAACGTGGAACTCAAGGAAGTCACCCCCGAGCAGCGCGCCACCCTCGACAAACTCACCGGCCTGCTGGAGGACGACGAGGACGTGACCAACGTCTATACGACCATGAAGCCGGCGGAAGAGTAATCTTTCCGAACGCAGGAAACAAGCGCCAGGAGCAATCCCGGCGCTTTTTCATTGTAAAAAAGGCGCGGATTCGTTATATTTGCAAGTTAACAATTTTATCCGACTATGAGTATTCAGACTGACAACATCCAGAAGCTGGTGGAGCGCCGGGCGAAGGCCCGGCTGGGCGGCGGAGAGAAACGCATCGAGGCGCAGCACGCCAAGGGCAAACTCACCGCCCGCGAGCGGATCGCGCTCCTTCTCGACGAAGGCAGCTTCGAGGAATACGATATGTTCGTCCAGCACCGCTGCACGAACTTCGGGATGGACAAGCAGCACTATGACGGCGACGGCGTGGTGACCGGTTGCGGCACCATCGACGGCCGGCTCGTCTATGTCTTCGCGCAGGACTTCACCGTCTCCGGCGGTTCCCTCTCCAAGACGATGTCGGAAAAGATCTGCAAGGTGATGGACCTCGCGGTCCGCGCGGGAGCGCCCGTGATCGGCCTGAACGATTCCGGCGGAGCCCGCATCCAGGAAGGGATCGATTCGCTGGCCGGCTTCGGCGAGATCTTCGAGCGGAACATCCTCGCCTCGGGCGTCGTGCCGCAGATCAGCGGCATCTTCGGCCCCTGCGCCGGCGGTGCGGTGTACTCCCCCGCCCTCACGGACTTCACCCTCATGGTGAAGAACACTTCTTATATGTACCTGACCGGCCCGGCCGTCGTGAAGAGCGTGACCGGCGAGACTGTGGACCACGAGTCCCTGGGCGGCGCCTCCGTGCACGCCACCAAGAGCGGCGTCGCGCATTTCGCCGCCGAGAATGAACAGGAAGGCATCGCCACCATCAAGGAACTCCTTTCCTTCCTTCCGCAGAACAACCGGGAGGAAGCCCCCGTCGTTCCCACGGACGACCCTTACAACCGGACGGACGACGCCCTGAACAGCATCATCCCCGACAATCCGAACAAGGCCTATGACATGTACGGGGTCATCCGCAGCATCGTGGACGACGGCCGTTTCTTCGAGGTCCACAAGGACTACGCCAAGAACATCATCGTGGGCTTTGCCCACATGAACGGACGCAGCGTGGGCGTGGTGGCGAACCAGCCGGCCGTACTCGCCGGCGTGCTGGACATCAACGCTTCCCGCAAGGCCGCGCGCTTCGTCCGCTTCTGCGACGCCTTCAACATCCCGCTGGTCACCCTCGTGGACGTCCCGGGCTTCCTGTGTGGCACGCAGCAGGAATACGGTGCCATCATCACCAACGGCGCCAAACTCCTCTACGCTTACGGCGAAGCCACCGTTCCCAAGGTGACGGTTTCCCTCCGAAAATCCTACGGCGGAGCGCACATCGTCATGAGTTGCAAGCAGTTACGGGGAGATATCAACTATGCCTGGCCTTCCGCGAACATCGCAGTCATGGGTGCCGACGGCGCCGTGAACGTCCTCTACGCGAAAGAGATCAAGGCCGATCCGGAGAACGCCGAGGCCATCTTCGCAGAGAAGAAGAAGGAGTATGACGATCTCTTCTCCAACCCCTACCAGGCCGCCCAGAAGGGCTATATCGACGACATCATCGAGCCGCGCAACACCCGCTTCCGCGTAATCCGCGCCCTGGAGCAACTCGCCGGCAAGCAGCAGGATGTCCCGGCCAAGAAACACGACAACCTGCCGTTATGATGAGAAAGCGCATCCTCCTTCTCCTCACCCTTGCCGCCGTCTGCGCGGGCCTGAGGGCCCAGAACGTCAGCGACCTCATCCTGTCCGAGGCGCTGGCCGTTCCGGACTCCACCGGCATCGTGGACGAATACGGACGGCGCGGGGGCTGGATCGAAATATTCAACACCTCCCAGGGAACGGTGAACCTCGCCGGCTGCTACCTCACCGACGACCGCACCGACCTGAGGAAGAGCATCATCCCGAAGGGTGACCTCAAGACCAAACTCGGTCCGCGCCAGACCACCCTCTTCTATGCCAGCGGGAACGGGAATGACGGCACCTTCTATGCCGGTTTCACCATCCGCCCCGGCCGGACCATCTACCTTGTATCCAACGACGGCCGGACCATCATCGACTCTCTCGCCGTCCCGGCGGACCTCCCGGTCGGAAAGTCCGTCTATAAGACCGCGAACGACCTCAGGCAAATTGAATTCGAGACCCAGGCCACCCCGGCCGTTCCCAGCGCGGGAATGCCCAACATCGACATGAATGCGGCCACCAAGGCCCAGGACATGGCGGAGAAGGATCCGCACGGATTCATCCTGTCCCTTGTCGCCGTCACCGTTGTCTTCTCCGCCCTCGCCATCCTGTGGTTCCTGTTCTGGCTCTTCTTCGACCGTCCGGCCAAGAAAGCCGCCAAGGCCACATCTGTCATTTCGAGCGAAGCCAAAGGCGGAGTCGAGAAATCTGCTCCCTCCGACGAAATCGCTGCGGTCATCGCCCTCGCGATGGACATGGAGCAGGGCGGCGACGTCTATGCCGCCATCGCCCTGGCGATGGACCTCTATTTCAGCGACACGGTCCATGACGCCGAGTCCTTCGTCCTCACGATGCGTCCGAAGGAAGGCACCGCCTGGAACGACAAGAAACAGAATTTCAGAAAGTTACCCAGATAATAAAACATCCTCTCATGAAAGAATACAAGTTCAAGATCGGCGGCAAGGAGTACAACGTGACCGTCAATCCCAAGGAAGGCAAGTTCTATGACGTGACCGTCAACGGTGCCACCTACGAGGTGGAAGCCGAGAACGCACCCGCCGCCGCTCCGGTGGCCCAGAGCGCTCCCGCACCCGTCCAGGCCGCTCCGGCCGCTGCCGCCGCCCCTGCGGCCAAGCCCGCAGCCGCCGGCGCCGGCGAAAAGGTCGAGTCCCCGCTTCCGGGCGTCATCATTGAAGTGTCCGTGAAGGAAGGCCAGGCCGTGAAGGCCGGCCAGAAGGTCGCCGTCCTGGAAGCCATGAAGATGGAGAACGAGATTCCGGCCCCGAAGGACGGGACCGTCACCGAAATCCACGTCCACAAGGGCGATTCCCTGCAGGAAGGCGATCCGGTCGTGACGATAGCGTAAACCATGGAGCACATCTTCCAATCCCTCGCCCAGTTCTGGGAATACACCGGCTTCGCGAACTGCTCCTGGCAGAACATCGTGATGATCGGCATCGGCATCGTGTTCATCACCCTGGCGATCGTCAAGGAGTGGGAGCCGATGCTGCTCGTGCCGATCGGCTTCGGCATGATCGTCGGCAACATTCCCATGTTCCCGGGCCTGAACATCGGCATCTACGAGGACGGGTCGGTCCTGAACATCCTGTACCAGGGTGTCCGCCAGGGCTGGTATCCGCCCCTGATCTTCCTCGGGATCGGCGCCATGACCGACTTCTCGGCCCTGATTTCCCAACCGCGGCTCATCCTGATCGGAGCGGCCGCGCAGATGGGCATCTTCGGGGCGTACCTGCTGGCCCTCCTGCTCGGCTTCGCGCCCAATGAGGCGGGTGCCATCGGCATCATCGGCGGCGCTGACGGCCCGACCGCCATCTTCCTCTCGTCCAAACTGGCCCCGGACCTGATGGGCGCCATCGCCGTGTCGGCCTATTCCTACATGGCCCTGGTCCCGGTGATCCAGAAGCCGATCATGCTCCTGCTCACGACCGACAAGGAGCGCCGCATCCGGATGCCCGCCCCGCGCCAGGTCTCCCAGAAGGAGAAAATCATCTTCCCCATCGTGGGCTTCCTCACCACCGCGTTCATCGTCCCCTCCGGCCTTCCGCTGCTGGGCATGCTGTTCTTCGGTAACCTCTTGAAGGAAAGCGGTGTAACGCGCCGTCTGGCCAATACCGCGAGCGGTCCCCTGATCGACGTCGTGACCACCCTCATCGGCCTCACCGTGGGCGCTTCCACCCAGGCCGACAAGTTCCTCAGCGGGAAATCCCTCCTCATCTTCGGACTGGGCCTGCTGTCCTTCGTGATCGCCACCACCTGCGGCGTCCTCTTCGTGAAGATCATGAACCTGTTCATCAAGGATCCGGCGAAGAAGGTCAACCCGCTCATCGGCAATGCCGGCGTGTCCGCCGTTCCGGACAGCGCCCGCGTGTCCGAGGTCGTAGGCCGCGAGATCGATCCGAAGAACCACCTCCTCATGCACGCCATGGGCCCGAACGTCGCCGGCGTGATCGGTTCCGCCGTGGCGGCCGGTATCCTGCTGGCCTTCCTGGGCTAAACGGAATCAGTATGAAATACGTGTCCAACCCCTCGACGGACCCCCATTTCAACATGGCGTTCGACGAGTTCTGTCTGGACCGCCTGCAGGCGGACGAGCCGGTTTTCTACCTTTGGCAGAACCGGCCGTCTGTCATTATCGGGCTGAACCAGAATCCATTCGCGGAGGTGGACATTCCCTATATGGAGTCCCGGGGGATTCTGCTCGCGCGCCGCGTCACAGGCGGAGGTGCGGTATACCATGACCTCCAGAACCTCAACTATACCATCACCGGACGGGTCCGTGACCTGGAGCAGGAGTACCCTGAGTACCTGCATACCATGGTCCGGGCACTTCGGGCACTGGGCGTACCGGCGGAACTGAGCGGCCGGAACGACATCCTGGTCGAGGGGCGGAAATGCTCCGGCTACGCCAAGCGGATGTCCCGGGACCGGCTGATGATCCACGGGACCCTGATGTGGGATGTGGACATCGACACGCTCACACGGGTCCTGTCCGTCCCCGGAAGCAAACTTTCCGCCGCCGGCATCGCCTCGGTCCGCAGCAGGGTGGCGAACCTGAAGGACTTCCTGCCGCAGTTCGCGGACATCTACGCTTTCCGCGATGCCCTGCAGGCCTTTCTGGCCGATGGAGACAGCGAACTGCCGCTGGGCGATGAACAGCGCGAAGCCGTCGAGGCCGATGCCGCCGCCAAATTCCGCACCTGGGAATGGAACTACGGTCACTCCCCCGTCGCGGCTTTCCGCGTCCGTCGGAAATTCTCCTGCGGAACGGTGGAAGCCGGTTTTTCGCTCGTGCACGGCTGCATCGACGGAGTCCGTTTCGGCGGCGACTTCCTCGGGAATCTTCCGGCGGACCGGATTGAACATGCCCTGCAAGGGTGCCGCTACACGCGGGAAGCGTTGGGCGAGGTCTTGCAAAAAGAGCCCGTCGAACAGTGTTTCGACAGGCTCTCAGTTTCGGAACTGGTCGCGCTCCTACTGGACGCGTGACAGGGTCACCGGTCCCAGCAGACCGGAAGGCATCAGCGGCGATTCCGCCGTGTACCAGTTGGAGGAAACATAGGTCCATTTCCGCGTGGCATCCGGCTGCATGTCGCCGATAATCCGGTTGGGCCACAGGTTGATCACTTTCACTTCCAACGAGTTGATTCCCTGGTGCAGATACGCGGCGGGAATTTCCAGCCGGAACGGGGCTTTCCAGGCGACGCCCAGATCATAACCGTTCACCTTCACCCGGGCGAGATTCTTCACGCTTCCAAGGTCGATTTCGTAGGATCCTTCCCCCTTCACGTCTTTCTTGCCCAGGGTGAAGTTCTTCCGGTACGTCACCGTACCACTGTAGTAACGGATACTGGGATCGGGCGATTCGGTATAGGACTTCAAATGGTCGAAAACCGCTGTTGCAGGGGCTCCCAGGCCGGAATCGAAGGAAAGGTTCCAGGATCCCTCCAGCGTCAGGAGAGGCGTCTTCCGGGGGTGTCCCATCGGCACCGCCACCTCGGGTGCCTTGCCGATGACGACGAACAGTGCATCATTCTCTTCCAGGTCCAGTTTGAAGTAACGATAGCCATCCGGTGAGGTGGAGGCATTGATCCGCCGCACCTTTCCCGTCGCAGGATCCAGCACGCGCGGCTGTCCTTCGCCGCCCCGGACCAGGATGACGGAAGAGGCCGGCGCTCCCGTGAAGTTCCGGATCCAGTAGATGTCTTCCGCCGCCGTTTCCCGGTGGACATAGGCCCAGTCCTTCGGGGCGATGAAATCGGGCTCGAAGCCCTTGCGCTTCAACGCTTCATCGACAGACATCTCCATCATCAGTGGCTTCAACTGTCCCACCAGCAGGTCGAAGGCCTCCTGATGGTCGTTCAGGGCCGCTGCTTTGACGGGCAGGGTGCCACAGATCGGAATGCCGGCCTTAGCCAGATACAGGATCCGTTCCAGGACTGCGTAGGACATGGTCTGGCAGTTCGGCCCCAGGACCAGGATCTTGTATTTCATACCCGACTCTGTCTCGAGATGTCCGTCGATGGGAAATACCGAACGCAGCAGGCCGTAAGGGTTGACGAAGTCGTAGGAATAGCCGTCCGGAATGGACGGAAGTTTGTGACCGAACAGGCCGGTGATGCTGTTGTCCTCGCCGTAATAATAGAGGATATCGGCCTTGTACTTGCCTTGCTGGAGCATATAAGAACTCCGGGCCAGATAATCGGTCCATACCTTCGCCTCCTCCGCCCAGGTCTCGTGGCGGTTGAACCACTGGCCGTAACCGATGAGGTCCAGTCCGGGCCGGTGGCTGTCGTCCGGCTGGGAGGAAGACTCGTGGATGACAAAGCGGTTCAGGCCGCAGGAAAGGGCCACGTCGGCCGTATATTTCAGCGTTTCAGGGCAGTAGGAATAGGTTTTTCCTCCGGCGCCGCTGGCCGTGAAGGACTCGGCCGCAACGAGGTTCTGCCCGAAGACATGGGCCACGGAGGCGGATTCACGGATGTCGGCCATGGCCATCGGGATGGTGGAACCGGCCGGGGTGTCATGGACCCAGATGGCGGACATGGGGATGTCGGCTTTGCGCTTGAGGTCCATGCCGTCGCCCACATACTGGTGGCCGTTCTCGTGGGACTCCGTGTAAAGCCCTTTCATCCCAGTCTCCTTGATGAAATCTCCCAGGCGGTTGTAATTCTCGGCGAAAAGTTCGCCCAGGGTCCGCCGCCAGTCAAAGAGGAACCGCTCGGTCTCCTCCGTGCTATTGAGGATTTGTCCGGTAAGGGCGGGAAGCCAGGGGAACAGGTTGTAGCCGCGTCGCTCCTTGAATTCCCGCATCATGTCGCGGGTCCAGGTCATCTGTCCAGCCTCGTAACTGTCTGTAAGAAGGTACTGTACGGGAGCTCCTTCATAAATCTTGAGAAACTCCTTGAAATAGCGCTCCCAGGCCTCCGCATCCAGTTTGTCCACCTCCAGGCCGGTGGCCTCGGGCGGAGCCGGATGGTTCTTCTTGCCGGTCAGGGAGGCACCGAACCGGTAGATGCGCCAGCGTCCGGCCGGGACCTTCCAGATGAGCGTCCCGTCCTGGTCGATGAGACTGAGGTCCTGGACCACCGTCACCGGATCTTCCGAATCCGGCGTGAGGAAATCGGCGAAATCGTGGGGCGAGGCAAAGCCCGCCTTGTCCTCGGCGTGATTCACCTTGACGACGCCATGCAGGACGAATTCCGGCACCTTCCGGTCTCCCTTCATGACCAGGCGGAAATGCCTGGCATGGGTGGCCGGAATGTCCATCGTCATCACCGGAAGGCTGGCGGTGGGGATGTCGCACACTTTCCGCCAGGTGATTCCGTCGTCGCTGGCTTCTAGACAATCGTCGTATCCGGGCGGATTCGAGCCCCACTGGTCCCTTCGGTGGCAGCCGCTGAGCGTAATGGCGCGGATAAACTGCGGATGATCGAAGGAATAGGCGATCCAACAGGTCCCGTCTGCCCCGGCCTTCAACTCGCCGGCATCGGTAAAATCGCCGTTGGAGAGTTGCCGGACCGTGAAATTCCCGCTGGAGGAAGTCACGCGCGCGCCCATTTCCTGCATCGATTTCTCCGCATCGGGAAGTTTGACGGCCAGCGTGGCGATATGCTGGAACCAGGGCTCGGTATTCCCATTATCGGGAATGTTCTGGTATCGGCCCGGGGTCCGGTAGAGGTCCGGCATGTGCAGCACCTGGAGACCGGGGCCGGTCACCTCGATCGTCCGCCAGGTCAGTTTTTTCATGGCATCGGCGGGCTTCACCCACGGACCGCCCGTGGAACTCCAGCCCGGCGCGGACGCCACCGCCGTCTCCATCCCCTTCGCATCGGCCAGTTCCATGGCATACCGGAAGGCGACCTTCCAGACCGGAGAGCCGTACGGCATGGTTTCGGGCACGATGGGCTTCATGCCGATTCCGCCGGCATCGAACTGGTGGAAGCCGCCGATCCCGGCCCGGTCCATCCATTCGATATCCTTCTGGATACCGTCGATGGTCACGTTCCCGTCCATCCAATGCCACCACACCCGCGGCCGCGCCTCCTGCGGAGGATCCGCAAATCCCTCATAGAGCGGTCCCTGCGCCTGCGCGCCCACGGCGGCAAGCAGGGCCGCCAGTACGGAAGTCCATCTTCTCATCGGCAAGCGGCCCTATTCCGTGAATTTCTTACCCGAGCCCCAGGCCTGTCCGACGACTTCGCCGATGGCGCGGTAGGTCACGGAAGCGGCGTCGAAAACGATGGGCTGGAGTTTCTCCAGGTCCACCTTTCCGTCCGTCAGGATACTCTCGTCGGCACTCATGTTTACGACCTCGCCGATGAGGATGCCGTCGGCCCAACTCACGACCTTGCACTCAAGGGTGAGGGGGTACTCATTGATGATCGGAGCGTCCACGTTGGGGCTGGGCGTCACGGTGAAACCGACCTTCGCGACCTTGTCGGGAACCTTGTGGCCGCTGACGAGGCCGAAGTAATCGGATTCCGCCACGGTGCGGATATCGGCAAAACTCACGGTGAAGGCGCCGGTCAGTTCGATATTGTCGGTGGTCTTGTGCTTGGACATCGAGATCACGATCTGCTTGTTGTCGTACTGGCCGGCCCAGGCCGCCATCATCACGTCCGGAGTATGGTCCTTGTCCCACGTCGCGACCATCACGCACGGCTGCGGCGTCGTTACGAGCGCATGGTTCGGTCCGAAATTCTTCCGGCCCGCCACTTCCTGAAGGGATTCATTGGTATTCATTTCGTTCTGTGTTTGATTGTTGGTACTGTTGCAACTGACGGCCATCAAGCCCATGGCGACGGCCAGGAAAACGATCTTTTTCATATTGCAAATATAACAATAATCCCCGAAAACCCTGTCACGCGTAGTTGAGTATAGGGGGGAGCAAAGATCTGAAGCATATTCTCACCAAATCCGCGGGCAGATCCTTATTAATCACCTAATTCTCAGTTAATTATAAAACGCACTCCGCAATCCTTCCATTTTTTGTCAGGGTTGCAGGAGCCTATTCTATAACCGCCTGTACAACAAGCACATCCCACCATACGACTTTAAGACCTATTGTGGCGTCCTAAATAATCGAATTACAAGGCTCACCTTGTAAAGGACTTCAGAGGACGGACCTCTTCTCTGTATATCAAGAGAATATTTACTCTTGACGACCTGCTGTTTTTTACTATTTCATCGCTGTCTTCCACCATGCCGGACATGTAGTGGAAAACATTCTGGAAGGCACTCTCCTTGCCGAAATTAAATTCGGGCCGCAAGCGGCCCATAAACTGTTTGTCTGCCGGGCATTGGCCCGAACAGACAAACATAACATCATCTTGATGTCCT
>CACZKE010000023.1 GCA_902781705.1 uncultured Bacteroidia bacterium | reverse complement strand
GGGGGCTTTCAGAAGCGCTACATCAAACCGGATTTCTGCCAACCCCAGCTTGCTGATTGCCTGGCAACGCTCCTCTTCCCTTATAGGGAAGTGGGTATTGAGTTACCCACCACCCTCAAAAGGTGGCAGAATCCGGGCAAGCCCGGAACAAAGTGGAGAACAGTCATGCCAATGGTGATTACCTTACGTTTGATGTCTAATCGACGGTGTCCAGTGCAGTTGAAAGTGCCACCGGATCAGAAGGTCTTGGGGCGTGAAGCTGAACGATACTTCCGTGAGTGTCGACAATCATATTCCAAGGGATGGCCATGGCACCATTGGCGCCGTAAAGACGCTGCAAATCATTGATAAGCGATTCTCCGGCCGTAATTGTTTGCGAGGTCGAAGTGGACGATCCCGTGGTCAAAGGCGTAATGGGCCATCTCCAGGGAGTTCGCCAGCGGGTTCACATCGCCGAAGTTGTGCCATAAGCCCAGAGCGATTTCGGGGAGGAGGACGCCACTGCGGCCGCAACGGCGGTAACGGATGCCGCTCTCATAGCGGCCGGGGGCGGGGGAGTAGATGGGATTGATCATATGCGATACGATTGGGATGCTCAAAGACAGTCAAAACCTATGAAGTAGGAGACACGGACCTTTTCTCTGTCGAAATGGTTTATCTCCCCGGCTGGCCCTTCCTCGTCCGCCCGGGAGAATTTGGTGCCGACCGCCGGGATGCAGGCGAGGACGGAGATGTCTCCGCCGGGAAAAGGCGTCTGCACATTCTTGCTGTAAAAGACCGGCCTTCCCGGGGTGAAAAGGCGGAGGTAAAGCCCGTCCGTATCCGTGACAAGCGTGACAGGTACCTCACCGGTATCGATCCGGACGGCCCTGAAGCCTGAATAATATCCTTTGAATTCGGGATAATCCCAGCTCTCTCCGGTGACCGTGTCGTTGTAGGGCTTGTCGTAAAGTCCGGCGGTGACGCCTTTCAGGCGGTTCTTCCATACGTGGTAGGGCCCGTTTGCCAGAAGCCGTGCGCCCCGGACGGATTCCTCCGGGTACCGGAAGGTGATGCCGGCGAAAGGGTAGTCGCCGTCCAGGAGGGCTTCTCCGTCTATCCGGATCCAGCCGTCTTCCTGCAGGGTCCAGCTAAGGCGGTCGCCACCCTCGGTGACGGATTCCACGCGGTAACCTTCCGGGACGGGACCGTAACGGACTTCCCGGACGGCCGGGGGCACTCCGCACCAGCGAGGGCCGTCGCTGAAGGGGATTCTCCCCAGGTTCCGGCAGAGCGTCTCGATCTGCCCGTCCGCCTTCCGGAAGATGACCTCCAGGCCGTCCCGCTCCAGCCGGACCCGGTCCCTGGACTCGGTGACGGAGATGCCGCGGGCGGTACCGGAGACGATCCTTCCGGCGATGTCCGCCGCAGAGGAAAGGTTCCAGGACCAGGTGTGGATTTCCCGTCCGAAAGGGTCGAATGCCGTGAAGCGGACGTCATCGTAGTCCTGCCTGTCAGGCGGCAGAGGAAGGCGGACCGTCTTCTTCCCTCCGGGCGCTACGCCGGGGGCGGGGACGGGGCCCTCCCATTTCTGCAGGGAGGAGAATTCCAGCGGCCTGTCATTGCGGGTAAGACGGACCCGGAAGGCACAGGAGGAGAGGTCCGTGAAGTGATATCGGTTTTCCAGCTGCACGGTGCCGTCGAAGGGATCGGGGGCGGCGACGGCGACCGGAGACCAGATCTCCCGGATGGCGTAGAAACTGCCTTCCTTTTCCAGGTGCGGCCCCAGGATGCCGTCCGGGGCGTAGTTCCCCTTTACGTCGATGGAATCCTGCAGGTCGTGGCGGACTACGCCCTCGTCGGCGAAGTCCCATAGGAAGCCGCCGGCCGCCACCGGGCTCTCCAGCATCAGGTTCCAGTAATCGTCCAGGCCGGCGCCATGGCCGCCGTCATGGAGTCCGTGCAGGAATTCCGTGGGCATGAACACATCTTTTCCCATGGTCAGCGCTTCGTAGGTGTAGGCATACCTGGGATAATGCTTGGAATCCAGTCCGTCCAGCAGGGACCACGGCTCCACCAGGCGCCGTCCCTGCGGGTCGTGGAGGGCGTACTCGTCCCGGCAGTCGGTGGGGAAACCGCCCTCGTTCCCGTTGGACCACAGGAAGATGGACGGATGGTTGACGTCCCGGGCGACCATGCTTCGGATCAGGCGCCGGGCGTTCGGCGTATCGTAGCGCTTCTGCCATCCGGCAAGTTCGTCGATGACATACAGGCCCAGGGAGTCGCACACGTCCAGGAAGAACGGATCCGGTGGATAGTGGGACATCCGTACGGCGTTCATGTTCATGTCCTTGATGAGATTCACGTCTTCGACGGCGAAGCGGGGGCTGCTGGCGCGACCGTACTCGGGGCGGAAAGTATGGCGGTCCACCCCCTTGAAGAGGACGCGGGTGCCGTTGATGTAGAAGCCGTCCCCGGGACGGAATTCGACCGTCCGGAACCCGAACTTTTCCAGGTGGCGGTGCAGGACCTTCCCGTCCTTTTCCAGGGTGACTTCCGCCGTGTACCGGTCTGGGGTCTCGCTGGTCCAGGGTTTGACTTTCCGGACCGATCCGGATACCTCGAAACGGCCGTCTTCCTTCCCCGGGGTCCCTTTCAGCCGGCCCACACTGTGTCCGGATGCGTCCATGACCAGCGTCCTGACCGCGTATCCGTCTCCTTGAAGCCCTTCGGTAAATACGTCCATGCGGAAACGGCCGTCATGCCGCGCATCGATGGCGACCCGGTCGATGTGCGCCCTCGGCAGGGCCTGCAGGTAAACCGGTCGGTAGATGCCGCCGAAAATCCAATAGTCGGCTTGTCGCTCGGCCCGGTTGATGTCCTCGTCGGCCGATTCCTTGGCGACATCGGCCTCCAGCACGTTGTCTCCCCCATAATCCAGCAGGGAGGACACGTCATACCGGAACCGGTAGAACCCGCCCTTGTGCACGGGTCCGGCGCTCCGGCCGTTGATGCGGACCTCGGTGTCCGTCATCGATCCCTCGAAGACGAGATAGACGGTCTTGTCCTTCCATCCCGCCGGGACGCTGAAGTGGTGACGGTACAGCCCGTGCTCCGTCGCATGCGGACGGTCGTGCCCGTAGTTGTAGGTGCCGAATCCTTGCAGTTCCCACTGGGACGGGACCTCGATGGTCGTCCACCGGTTCCGGTTCATTCCGCCCGTGCAGAAAAACTCCCAGGCGACGGTATGTTCCGCATCCCTCCCCGACAGATAGCGGACCTCGGTCTGCTGCCCGGGGCTGGGGAGAGCCGGCAGGAGGAGCAGCAGGGATAAAAGATACTTCGATTTTTTCATGATTCTTTCGAAAGATAGGGATTCTTCCGGAATAATCATAGCCGCTATTGCGCCGCACTCCCCATCGGGATGTAGATGAATTCGATGCCGGTTCCGTGTGCGGGGTCGAGGTTACGGCTGTAGCGCATGGTCTCCGGAGAGTCCCAATGCTCGAAGACACCGAGACTCGGGATGGGAGCCCCTCCTTGCCGGTAAACCGTTCCCGATGGCGTGTGGCCCGGGGTGGCCATCTCCTTGAGGATGGTCAAGTTTTTCCTGAGCTTTTCCATACCGTTATCTTCCAAAGTCGCCGGGATTCTCGGACCAGCCTTTCTCATTGAGGATTTGCACCGTGGTGGCCGGACCGAGGTTCTTCCAGTCCTTGACCACCCAGACGATTTCCTTGTCCGGGGTGACCTCCACCAGCTGCGGGGTCCTTCCGCCGCCGCCCCTGGAGCATAGGATCGTATTCCCGTTTTGCAGGCGGACAACGCTCTGGCAGTCATCCAGCCGGTACTCCTCGGGAAGATCCGAGAGGGAAATTTCCCAGACGACCTTCTTGTCCCGGTTCACCTCGACGGTCCGTTTCTCCCTTTCCAGGGTAATCAGCGTATTCCCGTCGGCGAGACGAACGGCAGCCCAGGGCTGCTCGCAGTCATATTGCCAGACGACGTTCCAGTCCTGGTCGAATTCAACCACCTTGTCCTCCTTGAGATAGCTCAGGAGCCAGGTTCCGTCTTTGGTATATCGCATCCGCCGGCTCTGGACGTGTGTGCTGTTCACATTGAACTCCAACTCCTTCTCCCAGAGGATCTCACCGGTATTGTGATTGAACATCACGACACGGGCGGGGAAGGCGTTGACGAGCATGAAGGCCCTGTCCTCGCCGATGGGCTGGATGACATGGATCTCTTCACCTTCCTTGCAGTCATAGCGCCAGACTTCCTTCTTGTCGGGCGTCACCTTGGCGGCCCAGTACATCCGCGTGAAGAGAATGTCGCCGTTTTTGAGCATCCAGATGTCGTCCAGTTCGTTGCCGGGTCCGGTGTCGTATTTCCAGACGACCTTGCCGTCCGCGACCAGATGGATTCGATTATAACCCTCCTAGATCATGGGATAACGGGCCAGGCCCTCGCCGGGCCAGGAAGGGTCTGTGACCTGGTCGGATTTCCATCCGAAGTGATCACCGAGATTCAAGTCCTCGAAGGGACCGTCCTGGGGGACATTGCCCGCAGTGAACAGGGGGAGGAGGTCCGCCAAGGTCCCAACCGTCCCATTTGACGAGCAGCCGGCGCAGAGCAGGAGCATCACGGCTGAATCCAGCATCCATCGTATTTTCATATCATTTCCGTATTAGTGTTTCTTTCAATCATTGCGGACTGTTCCCGTCACGGGGACAGTCCGCAATACTAACCAAAAACCAATTATCCAACCACTTCACATGAAATGCTTTCTTTGACAAAGATTGGAATTTCCATGCATTCTTCCGTATACTCGTATGACAACTTTGTATATTGGTCGGCAAAGAGGCGCAGTTTCAGCGCCCATGTGCCGCGCTCACGGCCGCATGGATGTTGTCGGCATGGTCAAGCGGGGAGGGAACCGAACAGTCGGCCCCCAGGATGAGGCGCCCCTTCGGGCCGGAGGCAATGATGTCGCGGGCCATTCCGGCGATCTTCTCCGGGGACGCCTTGCCGATTTCCTGCTGCCGGTTGAAGCCGCCCAGGACGGGCCGCTTGAAAAGGGCGTAGGCATCGGAAGGGGAGAAAGGCTCTCCGTTCAGGGAAACCGGAACGTTCACGATCTTGCCGGGGTAATCCAGGTAGCGGGTGAGGTCGTCCATCGGCCCTTCCCAGTCGCAGATATGCAGGATGGTGACTTTCGCACCTTCGTTGGCTGCGGTCATCACGGTCATGTCATAGGGACGGATGAAGGTCTCGAAGAAACCGCCGGGGACAGGCAGGTCATAGAACTTCATCTCTCCGCCCTGGGTGGCGGTGAAGAACGCCTCGATGCCGGCCGCCTTGCACTCCCTGATCAGCCAGAGGATGGCCTGGGTGTAATTGTCCAGCATCCGCTTGAAGGCTTCCGGCCTCTCTACGGCGTATCCGGGGAGGCGGTCGTCGCCCATCCCCTGGCGGGCCACTTGATAGGTGCTCAGGATAGTTGGCACGACATAGACGTCACGCCCCACGAGCGAATGGATTTTCCGGATGATTTCCAGGGTCGGACGGTAGAAATCTTCAGGGACGAGGGGCGTGTCCATGGTCAGGTCGTCGATCTTGGGCATCCCCTGTTCGGTCTGCACCTTGAGCATGTCTGCGCCGCCCTGCAGAAACAGGCTCAGGTGGGCCTGGACGGCGGCGTCGCCCATTTTATTGGCGCCGGGGAAGTGACCGAAGAAGAATGCCGGCGTATAGGAGGGATCCAGGGTCCCGGCCAGAAAGCGGTCCATCACTTCCTTTTTGTCGGCGGGAATCCCGTCGGAGACGGCTTTCTTTCCGCCACAGGCGGAAAGACTCAGAATGGCTGCAAGAGCCAGGAACAGATGCCTTTTCATATCCGTTTTTTTATCAGATGAGTCCGTGATTCTCGAGCAGGGCCATCGCTTCCACCAGCATGCAGGCGCTCAACTGGGGCGTCATGGGTGAGGGCGTTCCGGGTTTTTCCCGCCAGTCCGGGCCCGCCCGGTACTCGTAGAGGCCCTGGACCCAAAGCGTCTCGGCATTGCGGGAGAGGAAGGATACATACCTGTCACGGGTTTCGGCGGGAAGGTCTCCGTCCAGGATGAGTTCCGTGAAGTAGCGGACGAAGATGCCCTTGAAGATGCCACCGTCCCGCGACCCTTCGGGCTGGAGGATTCCTCCTTCGACGGTCAGGCTGTCCAGGGTATAGTCGGCCGCCCGGACGGCATCGTCGATATAAGCTTTTTCACCCGTAATCTTGTACAGGTCCACGGCCGCTCCGATGAAGGTCCCCTGGTTGTACGTGAGGCAGAACCGTCCGATCTTCCCGGTGTCGCCGTTGACACTGTCGTAGATGGCTCCGTCATCGAAAAGGGCTTTCTTTTCCCAAGCGTAGATGTCCTTGGCCCACCGGAGGTCCTCCTCCCGGCCGAGGACGTTATACAGACGGGCGGCGGTGATGGCGGCAGGGCCGTTGGAGCAGGCGTTCTTGCTCCACTCCATGCCCTTTTTCCAGGTCATTCCCCCGCCACCCCGGTCGTTCCATGCCGGTTTGATGAATTCCCATAGTTCTTTCGACGCTTCCAGGAACCGTCCGTCTCCGGTCGCCTCGTACACGCGAAGCGTGGCGATGGCGTTCCATTCCATGTCGTCGTAGAACTGGTTCCACCAGCCGCCTCCATTGGCCGCGGGAACACCTTCGAACCATTTGTCGAACAGGTCCTTCGCCCGGACGTCTCCCGTCCGGAGATACCAGTCGGTAAAGACATCGAGTCCATGTGCCTGCGGCCAATAGTGGAACGTCGTGTCACCGGCGCTGTCATAATCCAGGTAGTTGCGATCCGAGTCCCAGAAGCACTCGGCGAGGGCGACGGACGTGGAGTCCGCCCGGAGGGACCAGACACACGGCGTGTGCCGATTCCCGGTGCAGCCGTAGATGACGGTACAGGCTGCGAGAATGAGCAGGGTCCTTTTCATGGGAATGTGCGTTTATTCCACGAGCCTTTCCAGGTGGGTGACGGAGTCGGAGATTTCCTCCGCACCGGCAGGTGCCTCCTTCACGGTCGTGGCGGCGAAGACGGTCACTTCGGGATTCTTCGGCAGGACGAGCGCCGTATGGCCGGCGGCGACGGGGACATAGACCTGATACATGTAGGTCTGGACATAGTATTCGTCGCGGACCTTGGAGTCATGGCGGTGGGAGCCCACATAGGCGACGTCGCCTTCCCGGAGGAACGGTTTGTAGGGCGCCCAGTTGCCGCCCCCGAACAGGCCGGTCCAATAGGGAACCTTCACCTGGACGGGCTTACCGGCATCGAACGTGGCGGTGATGTCCTCGTCCCTGGTGGACGCGACGAGCAGGTACACGCCCTTCGCTCCGGCGGGAAGCGTCACCTCTTGACCGTTGCAGGCGACGGCATTGTCATAGTCGGGCTCGCCGGTGACATAGGAGATGCCCCGGTACACGATCTCTTCAGGAATCTGCTCGGCGGCATAGGAGTTCCAGTTTGCGTCCATGTGGCCGAAGGCGCTGAAACCGTTCGTGCTGATGGCGACCTTGTTGAAGGGGAGGGACACCTTCTCCTGCGCGGGAGCGGATACAGGGGCGGCCGGGGCGGCGAGACGGACGCGGTAGGTCTTCGGCGCGAAACGGCCGATGCTTACCCGGAGGTCCTTGCCGGTGCTGACGGCGGTACCGGTGCGCTCCTCGATGCCGTTTGTCTCCTCGGCGGAGACGATCGGGGCGGCGAAGCGCACGGCCCCTTCCGCCGGAGCTCCGGAGAGTTCATAGACCCGGACGATGAATCCGTCGCCATCTTCGGCTTTCTTGAGGGCCTTGACGCGGATGGAGGGATTCGTGGTGGAGACCATTGAAAAGGTCTTTCCCAGGGAGCCGGGGTGCTTGGCGGAGACGGTGAAGGCGCTCTTGCGCTGGTTCAGGATATCGGCCTTGGTGGTCGCGACGGCCCCGTCCAGGGCGCCGACGTGTCCCACGATGGAATAGGTGAACTCGTGCGGGGCGATGTCCAGCGTCTTCTGGTTCCGGTATCCCCGGTCTGCGGTAGGGGTGTGCAGGAGCGTGAGCCGGAGGGTGCTGTCATCGGGCTTGTCCCATCCGTAGCGGCAGTCGTTGAGGATGGTCACGCCGTAGCTGCCGTCGGAGGCCGTCATGTCGGCCCACTCCTGGGCGGGAACCTCATAGGCGATGGTGGTGTTGTTCCCGCGGCGGATATGGCCGAGGCCCAGGTCGTAGGATGCCTCCGGGGCGCTGAACGACACCGGGAAGGCGGCTTTCAGAAGCGTCCGTCGGGACTTCCAGTCCACGTTGTTGCGGATGTCGATCCGGTCGTCGGCGGCGCCGTCGTACAGGGTGATGCGCTGGGTGAAGGTGGATTCCTCATATCGGCGGTCGACCCGCAGGATGGCCACGAGCGGTCCCTCGCATTCCACGGTAACCTTTACGTCCTGGTCCACCGCAAGGGGTTCCTTGTCGATGACGGACTTGAGAATCTCCCAGGAGGGCCAGGAGTCGGAGGTGTTCTCATCGAAGACCTGGAGGCCGAAGCGCTTTCCCTCGGCGACCAGTTCCTTCCCGTTCCGCTTGTCCACGATGGAGACGATGTCCCCGGTGGTTCCGACGGTCACTTTGTACACCTTGTTCTCGATGGTGTTGCCGGACGCCTTGAGCGAGCTTTTTGTGGACGAGGCGGAGGTGGAGAACCGGAAATCATAGACGGCCAGGCTCACCGAGGGGCTGTCGGCGGCGAAGACCACGGTGGCCTTTCCCCCTTCCCGGGAGAGGACCTGGGACTTCACCCTCTTCCCGTCCGGACCGTACACCTGCACGTCCCGGTACCCTGCGGGCATGTCGATTTGCACGGTCACGAGGTCTTTGTTCTGTGCGGAGACCGGATTGAGGACCACCACCGGCGTCCCCTTGACCCGGGTGTCCAGGGCGCGGGAGAACCCGCCGACGGAAGCTTCCGTCGTGCCTGCGAACTGGTTCTGCGCCAGCATCAGGTCGTTCCAGGAGAAGGGATAAACCTCCTTGATGCTCGTTCCGGTAAGGTCATCGTGGAACTGATGCCAGATGAAACGCCGGTAGGCGTCGGTGAGCACATAGTGGGGATAGGGGACGGCCCCCAGCCAGTCGGCCATGACGGCCCCTGCCTCGGCGGCGTATCCCAGCTGCTCGTTGCGCCGGTTGAGTTTCTTGTTGTCGCTGTTGGCGGTATAGACGCCGCTTCCGTGGACATCCATCAGGAGTTCGCCGTCATACACCGGCAGGACGTCTTTCCCCAGCAGGTCCTTGTGGTCGTTGAAGATGTCGGCTACGGTGGCGAAACGGAGCTTGTAGTGCGGGCTGCCCAGCTTGATGCTCTCGTCCATGAGCCGGACGGCGGACGGAATCGGGGAACCGCCCTTGTCGCCGTTCTGCTGGTAGGACTTGGTCCCGTAGTACCGCATCGCGGCGTGGACCTTGGAGTCGTTTACCTTGTCGATAAGCTGCTTGTTCTCGGTGATGAGCTCGCGCGGATTCCAGCCATAATCGGAGCTGTTGAGCGAGGCGAGGATCTCGGATCCGTCCACGCCCCGCCAGACTCCGAACTCGAAGGGCCACTTCTTCCCGTCCGCATAGAACGGGTTGGTGCGCCACTGGAGTTTCTGGGTGTGGAAAGCGATGAGCCCGCAGTGCTTCGCGACGGTGGGGAGGGTATATCCGAAGCCGAAGCAGTCCGGGAGCATGATGTCGATGGACTTCTTTCCGAATTCCTTTTTGTAGAACTCCTCGCCGAGGAGGATGTTGCGTATGTTCGACTCCACGGACGGGACGTTGTAGTCGTTGGCATCCCAGCCGCCGGCAGGGTACCACCGGCCCTCGGCGACATACTCCTTCACCTTCTCGAAGGCTTCAGGGTAGTACTCTTTGAACCAGTTGTACTTCACGGCGCCTTCAAAGCTGAACTTGTAGTCCGGGTAGGTTTCCAGCAGGCGGAAATTCTGGTAGAGGGTGTTGGGGAGGAATTCCCCGATGACCTGCTGGACGGTCCAGAGCCATTGGGTGTCCAGATGGGCGTTTGCCGCGAGGTAGACGGTCCCTTCCGGTTCCTGGGCCGTCAGGGTGAGTCCGGTGAGGGCCGCAGCCGCTCCGAGCAAGAACTTCTTCATTTGCTTGTATTTGTCAAGTTATTTTATGTCGATACTGTTCAGTAAATCCAACTTGCCGTCGGCGATGAGTTTCAGGATCAGTTCCCCGAACAGGGTGTTCTGCCAGGCGAACCATTCGCGTGTGAAGCGGGTCGCGTCGTCCTTGTGGAAAGACTCATGCATGAACCCGGTTCCCGCGTCGGTTGTCATCAGGGTTTCGACGCACCATTTGATCTCCGCGTCATCCCGGGAGGTGAAGGCTTTCATCATGATGCTCATGGGCCAGATCATGTCATAGCCCACGTGCGGCCCGCCGATTCCTTCCCCGGCTTTCCCCTTGAAGAAATAGGGGTTGTCTTCGCTCCAGACGAACCGGCGGGTGTTCTGGTACACTCGGTCGCGCGGGGTGACGTCACCGAGATAGGCCATGGCGAGGAGACTCGGGACATTGGCGTCGTCCATCAGGAGACGGTTGCCGAAACCGTCCACCTCGAAGGCATAGATGGTGCCGTATTTGGGATGGTCATACGTGGCGTACTGCTCCAGGGCGTCGGACACCTCGTCGGCCAGGACCCGGCATTCCCGGGCCAGTCTGGCATTGTGGTTCACCTGGTCCAGGATCTCGGCCGCCTTGCGGAGGGAGGTGACGGCGAAGAAGTTGGAGGGGATGAGGAATTCGAAGGTCGTGGCGTCGTCGGAAGGGCGGAAGGCCGATGCGATGAGCCCGACCGGACGGACGGGATTTCCGAGGCCGTGGTTGGACTTCGTGTCCAGCTGGGCCGTCGTCTCACGCTGGAAGGAGTATGGACTGTGTCCGTCCTTGCGTTGCTGCTCGCGGAAAGTCTCCAGAATCCGGGTGATGGCCTTGATCCACTTTTCCCCGAAGACGGAGGTGTCCCCCGTGGTCTTCCAATATTGGTAGGCCAGGCGGATGGGGTAGCAGTCGGAGTCGATCTCCCACTTCCGCTCGTGCAGGTTCGGGTCCATTTTCGTGCGGTCGCTCTGCCAGCCGGTCCCGGTAGGACCGTCGTTGAAGGCGTTGGCGTACGGGTCGATGCCGATCAGGCTGAACTGGCAGTTGATGACCCCCGCGAGCATCTCCTTCAGGTGCGGGTCCTCATTGGCGAGCTGGACATAGGGCCAGACTTGAGCGCCGGAATCCCGGAGCCACATGGCGTGGATGTCGCCCGTATAGACGAAGGTGCGGGGATTCCCGTCCTCGTCTTTCCCGAAATGGACCGTCGTGTCCAGCGTGTTCGGATAGCAGTTGGCGAACATCCAGGCGAGGCGGGGATTGGTCAGGAGACCGCCGACCTCCCGGATCTTGGCCTCCACGGCGTCGGAGCGGAAAAGACGGTCCTTCTCAGCGGGGCGCTGCGAAGGGTGGTTCTGTGCGCCTGCACCGATCCAGGCGAGGAGGAGCGCGGCGGCGAGATGGATTCTGTTCATGGGTTTATTTGTTTGTCATGTAGTAAGCCATACCTTCCAGCAGGGCGGCGCCGCTGACCTGGGTACCCAGGTCCACCGTGCCGCCGGAAATGCTCCAGCTGGGCCCGAAAAGGGGATCCTCCCGGTCGGGCGTCGCCTCTTTCCAGAGCGTCTCGGCGCAGTGGACGAGGAAATAGTCGAATTTCTTCCGTTCCGACGCGCTGAGACTCCCGTCCAGGACGAGGGGAACGAAATAGCGGATGAAAATGCCTTTGAAGAGTCCGCCGTCCCCGTTCCCTTCGTCCTTCAGGACGCCGTCCCGGACGGTGTTTTCACTCCCTATCGTGTAGGAGGCGGTCTTGACGGCGATGTTCAGGTAGGACCGCTCTCCGGTGAGTTTCCAAAGCTGGTGGGCCAGGCCCATGAACGTCCCCTGGTTATAGGTGAAGCACCAGTTCTGGACCGTCCCGGTGCGTCCGTCCACGTTGTCATAGATGCGGCCCTGCGCCGGTTCGTACAGGTGGTCGTACTCCCAGTCGAAGATTCTCCGGGCCCACTCGAGGTCCTCCGGGTCCTTTTCCAGGTCATACAGCCGGGCTGCGATGATACCGGCCGGCCCGTTGGAGCAGGCGTTCTTGCTCCAGGGCTGGTCTTTCTTCCAGGCGACGCCACCGCCCGCATACTGGGTGTTCCATCCGGTCTTGATGTCGTTCCACAGGTCCCTGGCCGTCTGGAGGTACTTGCTTTCCCGGCTGGTCTCATACAACCGGATCATCGTGAGGCAGATCCATTCCATGTCGTCATAGAAGGTATTGTAGTAGCTGCCTCCGCTCTTGAGTTTCACGCCCTCGTACCATTTTTCGTAGTAGGATTTGTACGAGGGGGAACCGCCCGTGCGGATGAACCCGTCGACGATGACGTCCATCGCATGAGCCTCCGGCCAGTAGGACCAGTCCCGGTCAGGACCGTCGGCCTTGTCCGGGTCGAAATTGAAATATCCATTTCCGGAATTCCAGAAATGGAGGATGAGGGACTGTGTCGCCTTTTCCGCCGCCGCGTTCCAGTCTGTTTCCGGGACTGCGGGCTTGTCCTCATCCGGGAGGTCGTCTTTCACGCTATCGCCGCAGCCCTGTGCCCCGAGGGCACAGAGCAGCAGCGCAGCGATGAACGTGTATCTACGGAACATAGTTACCGTAAAGATAGTCAATTAATTGGCGAATTCAACAAAGTGCGTGTACTGGGGAACGTTGAAAGTGGCGGTTACCTTGATGTCCGCACCGTCGAAGCGCTTGTGGAGCTTCCACTTGTTGTCCCACTGGGCGATTGTGCTGCCGTCGGCGTTGTACATCGGCCCCCACTCCATGATGTGCCAGTAGGAGTCGGACGGGTCGTCGGCCTGGGCGTCGTTCGGACGGGAGTCGGTGCCGTTCTTGGTACCCCACCAGATCCAGCTGCCGTCACCGAGCTCCATGCACAGCTTGTAGCGCTCGTCGCGGCCCCAGCTCTCCTGGTGGAACTCGATGGGACCGGAGCCCTGGAACTGACCGTTGCCCACGTATGGCATTTCAATCTCTACCGCGTTGGTGGGGCAGAAATAGAAGCCCATCTTGCTGATTTCGGTGATGGTGGCGGAAACGACGTTCAGGTCGCAGGTGATCCGGTAAATGCCCGGCTTGGTGACCTTCGTGGTGCTTTCACCTTCGCGGACCTTCAGGCCGTCCAGGTAGTAGCGGTTGGCTTCGGCGGACTTCTTGTCGGTGAAGTAGTAGTCACCGGCTTTCAGTTCGCAGAAGATCTCGTAGATGCCCTGTTCTGGGGAAGCGAATTCCATCGCCTTGGCGGGATCGGCGCCGCCTTCTGTGGCGGAACCGGTGATGAAGAAGGCGTTCGGCATTTCTTCAAGACCTTCGATGGAGGTGAGCTTGAGCGTATTGCGGGCGGACGAGGTCTGCTCGTTCAGGCCGCGGGAGGAACGGATGGTCCATTCCACAGTCCCCGAATTACCCTGGGAGAAGCCGGCGGCCTTGCAGATCTTGTTCATATCCTTGTGCAGGATGGTAGCATGATTGCGGAAACCGTTGTCATCGGCTCCTACGACATAAACCGGCTCTGATTCGCCCGGCTTGTAGAAGAGGACTTCGTACATGGGAGAGCCGCTGTCTTCGACCTTGCAAGGCTCCCAGGCGAAGTAGAGGGCCGCCGTGGAGGAGGTGGCGAGGGTGACGGCCTTGCCGTCGGCCGGTTCGTAAAGGCTCTTGACGGCGGTCACCTGAGCGTCCTTGTAAACCATTTCACTGGGGGTGCAGGCGACGAGGCCCGCGAGGAGCGCCAGCGCTCCGAATATTGTCTTTTTCATTGTTTGTGTGTCTGTTGATGAATCAATATCCCGGGTTTTGCGGAAGGAGGTTTCCGTTCAAGTCGATCTGCGTCTGCGGAACGGCGAACAGGTAGTCCCTGCTTTCGTCAAATTTGTACGTGGCTCCCAGGTCCACGGCGAAGGAAGCGCCTTCTGGCTTGCCGGTGAAGTACTGCGACCCGGCTTTCCAGCGCATGATGTCATACCAGCGGAGTCCTTCGATGGCGAGCTCCGAACGGCGTTCGTTGCGGAGGATGGTCCTCAGCTCGGCCTGGGACTTCCCGGCGGGGAAGTCGAGGGCCTTGGCGGCGGTGAAGCCGGCCCGCTCGCGGATCGGGCGGACAGTCTGGTTCCAGACGGCCTCGGTGAGCTTGTTCTGCTCGAGCATCGCCTCGGCGTACATCAGCAGGACGTCGGCATAACGCATCATGATGATGTTCAGGCCGGAGGCATTCTGGCCGGCCGCCTGCGGGGAGTACCATTTCCGGGTATAATAGCCGGAACGGGAAGAGTTGGCGGACGGGTCGTAGCGGTCCTCGCTGCCCTCGGATTCGGGACGGTTCGGATCGATGTAGATCTTTCCGCGGCCGATGAAGAAATTGTGCGCGGCCGGGACATTCGCATCCCAGTCATAGCCGTCATAGATGATGGTCGCCGCCATGCGGGGGTCCCGGTTCTCGTACGGATTCGCCGGGTCGTAGTCGGAGCCGGCTTCGTGGATGGTGTAACCGCCGATGGTCAGGTAGTTGTCCACCAGGGACTGGATCGGGACGAGACCCAGCACACGGCCGCTCCGGGACAGCGGGATGCGGTCCTGCATCTGGTCCCACGTGATGAGGTTCTGGACATAGGCGCGGTCCAGGATCACTTCCTCGTTGTACTCGTTCTCCTCGTCGAACACCTCGGCATAGGTCGGGCACAGGGAATAGGTCCCGAACTCCGCCTGGTTGTTGATGAGTTTCGCGGTCTCCCGTTCGACGGCGGCCCAGTCGGTATCCTGCTGGTACAGGTAGGTACGGGCGAGGAGCATCTGGGCGGCACCCTTGGTGATGCGGCCCTTGTCGGCCTCGGACTGGTCGTCCTTGCGGGGCAGGTCGGCGATGATGGTTTCCAGCTCGCTGCGGATGAAGGCGAGCACCTCGGCCTTCGGGGTGCGGGCGATGGTCTGGGCTTCCGTGGCGGTGATGTCCTTCGTGAAGAACGGGACGTCGCCGTAGAAGTTGATCAGGCGGAAATAGGTGTAAGCCCGGATGAAACGGGCCTCCGCCACGAGGCGGGCCTTCGCGGCCGGGTCCATGTCCGTCAGGCTCTCGACGTTGTCCAGGAACACATGGCAGGACTTGATGCAGGTATAGGCGTCTCCCCACTGGGAATTGAATCCTCCGGTGGCGGAGTTGGCGGATCCGGTGCGCAGGACGCGGCCTAGCGAACTGCCGGAACGGACCTGGAAGACATTGTCGCCGAGCTCTTCGTCATCCCAGAGCTTGCCGGCGCTGTACATCTGGGAATAGGCTGTATTCACCATGTACTTGGCCCTCTCCGCGGACCAGAAGTTGGCGTCGGTGTACTGGTTCTGCGGCGGATTCTCCATGCCGTTACAGGCGGCAAGAAGCAGGGCTGCGAGGATGGAAATCGTAATATTGATCGTTTTTTTCATAATGTGCCCTCCATTAAAAATCGATGTCAAGGCCCATGCCGAAGTAGCGGTAGTTCGGATAGTTGCGTCCCGAGTTGCCGCCCGTCCCCACGGAGAAGTTGCTGCCGAATTCGGAGGTCTCCGGGTCCACGAAGGTGGTCGGGCAGAGGGTGAACAGGTCCTGGGCGTTCACGTAGATCCGGCATTTCTGCATGCCGATCTTCTGGGTGAGCCGCTTCGGAAGGGTGTAGCCGACGGCGAGGTTCTTCAGGCGGAGGTAGCGCATGTTGTAGATGAACATGTCCGTACCCCAGTCCTTGGAATAGTTGTTCGTGTCGGAGTCGGAACCCTGGGCGGCCAGGCGCGGAAGCTTGGCGTCCGTGTTGACCGGGGTCCAGAAGTCGAGCTGGTGCTTGAAGATGACATAGGAGTAGTTCTCGTGGAAGGGCTCCACGAGCTCGCCGCGCATCATCGTCTCACGCTTCCCGACGCCCTGGAAGAAGGCGCTGAGGTCGAATCCGTTCCACTCGAAGTTGTAGGTGAAACCGAAGGTGTAGCGCGGGAAGGCGTTGCCCAGGATGACGCGGTCGTCGGCCGTGATTTCCCCGTCGCCGTTCACGTCCACACGCTTGACGTCGCCCGGATGGACGGTCAAGCCGGCGGGAACCGCGGAGTTTTCGATTTCCTCGTAGCTCTGGAAGAGGCCGTCGAACTTGTAGCCGTAGTAGGAGCCCATCGCCTCACCCTCGCGGATGACCTTCCAGATTTCCTCGGAATGCCAGATCTGCTCGTGACCGGGGTACTTGAGCACCACGTTCTTGGAATCGGCGAGGTTGAAGTTGAGGAAATGGTTGGTGGCTCCGATGCCGAAGTGGTAGTTGAGCGTGACCTCCCAGCCCCGGTTCCGCATCTCGCCGATGTTCGTACGGGGGAGACCGGCGCCGAAGACGTTCGGGGTGGTCTCGTTCAGGAGGATGTCGGTCGTGTTCTTGTTGAACCAGTCGAACTGGACGTTCAGGCTGTTCTTGAAGAAGGAGGCGTCCAGGCCGATGTTGAAGGTCCGGGTCTTCTCCCAGGTGAGTTCAGGGTTGCCGATCTTGAATCCGGCCGTGGTCACGGGAACGTTGTTGAACGCATAGCTGGCGCCGCTCACATTATAGGTGGTGTAGCGCTCGTAGTCGCCGATGGCCTGGCTGCCCAGGATACCCCAGGAGCCGCGGAGCTTGAGGTCGCCGACGTTCGTCCGGTATCCTTCCATGAAGTTCTCCTCGGAGATGCGCCAGCCGGCCGCCACGGACGGGAAGAAGCCCCAGCGGACGGACTTGTCGAACTTGGAGGAACCGTCATACCGGAAGCTGAACTCCGCATAGTAGCGGTCCGCCCAGTTGTACCCGAGACGTCCGATCAGGGAGGTGATGGAGGTGCGGGACTGACTGTCCGCGCCGGTGTTGCCGGTGATGTTGCCGGCCTCACCGGTGGTGGTGCTGGTGGCGACGCCGAGGGTTGGATCCACGTACTTCTTCTCGATTTCGTTGGACATCGAGGTGTAGGATTCGTTGGTCGCGCCGAGGAGGGCGTTCACCGTGTGCTTGCCGAAACTCTTGTTGTAGTCCAGCAGGATCTGGGAATTGGAGCGCCAGGCGTCGGAATTCCAGTTGCTGGCCTTGTAGTCGGACGCGTCGGTCGGACGCGGATCCGCCGCATCGGCGGACGGCCAGTAGGTCTGGGCGTAGTTCCGGGTGTAGCGGGTGTTGCCGATGATGTCCATGCCGAATACAC
This sequence comes from uncultured Bacteroidia bacterium, assembly GCA_902781705.1. Lineage (GTDB taxonomy): Bacteria > Bacteroidota > Bacteroidia > Bacteroidales > UBA932 > Cryptobacteroides. The sequence goes on along the minus strand of CACZKE010000023.1, from coordinate 24,116 downwards.
CGCGCAGCTTGAGCCCGTCGAAGAGCTTGAGTTCCGCATTGACGGCCGTGGTGACGTAGTTGTTCCCGTACTTGTTGTAGGAACCGCTGCCCAGCTGGCCGAGCGGGGTGAAGTCGTTCACCACGTCGTTCACCAGATACTTGGTGCCGTCCGGGCTGAGCGCGTTATAATAATAGTACGGGGGGATACGGACGGCGTTGGCCAGGTTCACGCCGGTGGGACTGACGCTGTTATTGCGCGTGTAGGCCATGATGCCGGTCAGGTGCAGCCTCCCGATCTCGGTGGAGATGTTCGCACGCATGTTGTAGCGCTGCGCACCGAACTTGGTGTCGCTGACATAGTTGCTGGCCTGGTCGTGATAGGCGAAGGAGAGCAGGTAGGAGGTCTTTTCGCTGCCGCCGGAGATGCTGGCGTTGTAGTCCTGCTGCGGTGCGGTCTGGAAAATCTGGTAGTACCACCACATCTCCTCGTCCTTGTGGGCGGCGAGGTCGCGGATCTGTTCCTGGGTGAACTTCGGAGCCTGTCCGACGTTGGTCATGGCAAGGTTGGCGAGCGTAGCGTTGGCATAGCCGTCCGTCGCATGGATCAGGAACTGGGGGACGTTGAGGCCGGCCATCGCGCCGAAGTGGACGCGGGTCTGGTCGCCCTTGCGGCCTTTTTTCGTGGTTACGAGGACGACGCCGTTTGCTGAACGGGAACCGTAGATGGCCGAGGTGCCTGCATCCTTGAGGATGGAGATGTTCTCGATGTCATTCGGGTTCAGGTTGTTGAAGGCGGTGTTGTCCGCGACCAGGCCGTCGATGACGAACAGCGGGCTGTTGTCGTTCATCGAGGAAATGCCTCGGATGTTGAAGTTGGTGCTCTCGCCGGTGGGGTCATAGCTCCTTCTCTGGACGATGACGTTGGCGGCGGCGCCCTGGAGGGCCTGGGTCACGTTGGCGACCGGACGGTTCTCCAGCACCTGCGTGCGGACGGCTTCCACGGAACCGGTCGCGCTCTTGCGGGTGGTGGTACCGTAACCGATGACGATCACTTCGTCCAGCAGTTCGCGGTCCTCCCGCATCACGACGATGCTGAGGTCCGAAGAGGCCGGCAGTTCGAGATCCTCGAATCCCACGGAGGAGAAGACGAGGATGTCCGTTGGCCTGGCATTGATGGAGAACTGACCGTTGTTGTCGGTCACGACTCCGTTCGTGGTCCCTTTCACGAAGACTCCCACACCGATCAGCGGCAGCCCGTTCTCGTCAACGACGGACCCCTTGACGGGTCCCTGGTCGGCCTGGGCTGCACCGGGTGCGGAAATCTCATTCGCGAAGGTCTGCACGGGACTGGAAAGGAGGATGGCAGCCGCCATCAAGCCTCCCAGGAAAGGCATGCACCTTTTGGCTCTTGATTTTTCCATGTGCGTTTTAGTGCGGTTTTGGTTGAACTTATAGTAATAGGTATAGAAAGAACGCTTTATATGGCTGGATCAAATTTCGCCTTTTCGTGCGTATGGACATTTATTGCTTTGTGCCAGAAATGTCCGTTTTTGTCCGGATGTCGCAGGACCGTACATTTTTGGCGTAAAAACATAGAGCCGGAGGAAGGGTGACTATTTCAAGTATTTGTCGGCGAATTCGATAAAGCGCAGGTCAGTACTATCTTTTTCATCTTCAATAATTATGTTACGGTTGGAACAGTTGCTGGGAGAACTCGGTCAGATAATGCCGCCAGTTGCTCCAGGAGTGGCCTCCGGCCGTTTCGGTGTAGATATACGGGAAGCCAATAGAGTCCATACTTTGCATAAGCCTGATATTGCGCTCGTACAGGAAGTCATCCGTGCCGATTTCAATCCAGTACAATTTGTATCCGGCTTTTTTCTGGCGAAGGAGCGCTTCGTCGAATTCCTGGAAAGCCCTTTCGCCGTCACGATCGTCCAGGCGGCGCAGTCCTGCAGAAAAGAGTCCGTAGTAGTCAAACATATCCGGAAAGTCCATCCCGATACGGAGTGTTTGCCCTCCGCCCATCGAGAGGCCCGCGACGGCACGGGAGGTCTTCTTCGGGATGGTCTTGAAATGGCTGTCAACATACCCTACGATTTCGGGCATTGTCTCCTCGAAGGTCAGGGGCCGGTATGGATTCGGAATACGGTCGGAGCTGACCGGACGGAAGCGCAGATTGTCGCTTGTCTCGCCCGGTGCCGCCTGTGCACCGATGTTTCCGTTGGGCATCACCACAATCATCGGGACGATTTTCCCGGAGGCGGCGAGGTTGTCCATGATTCGGGCTGCGGCGCCCAGTTCAAGCCAGCCGTTCTCGTCGTTTCCGCTGCCGTGGAGGAGATACAGGACCGGGAATCTCTTCTTCCCGTCGTAGGAGGCGGGGAGGTAGATGTTCATCCGACGGTCGCTTCCGGTGCTGCGCGAGTGATACCAGGTGGTGACGATAGCCCCGTGGGGAACATCCTGCACCTGATACAGGTCGCCCGCCCCGCCGTCGACATACACGAGACTGAAGACAGTCCCGACGTCGCGCCGGGTGAATGCGTTCAGGGGGTCCAGGCCGGTCTGTCCGTCCACCTGGTAACGGTAGGTGTACAGGTCGGATGCCAGAGGAACTGTCGTAACTTCCCAAACCCCGCCGGAGCCTTCTTCCATCGGCAGGTTGCCCCAGGGCCCCAGAACGGACACCTGGATGGCCTTCGGGGCGCTGCGGGTGGAGCGGGGGGCTGTCCTGTCCGGCAGCACCGATTCTTCTCATTACAGGTCGTTGATCCCTTCCGAAGCCGGTGACAACTCGACTCTTGCGTTGATTGTGGCTGACGGGGCCAGGAATATCGCGATTACCGGCAGCGGTCTGATCGACGGCAACGGCCGCGAGCTGGCCCTTGCCATTGACAGCCTGCTGAACGTTCCGTCGGCGGAGTATCCGGACGGTCCGGAGCGCAGGCGCAGCGCCAGCGAGCCGTTACGTCCCAAGCTGGTGTTCCTGTCCCATTGCCGGAATATCCGGATCGACGGGCTGGACATGCTCAACAGCGCCTGCTGGGGACTCTCTTTCCACGGTTGCCGCGATCTGACCGTCCATGACATTGATTTTACCAACCGGGCTTACTGGAACAATGACGGCATCGATATCACCGACTGCAAGGATGTCCATATCTACAGATGCCGGATCAATTCTGCCGATGACGGGATCTGCCTTAAGTCTTACGATACGACCTCCTGCAACGAGCGGGTGTTGATCGAGGATTGCACGCTCTCGACCAGCGCCAGTGCCGTCAAGTTCGGTACGGCGTCCTGGGGCGGTTTCAAGCATATCACGGTCAGGAATATCCGGGTCCGGGACACTTTCCGGTCAGCCATCGCACTGGAATGTGTGGATGGTGGCGCGCTGGAGGATGTGCTGGTGGAGAACGTCCATGCCACGAATACGGGCAATCCGATTTTCATCCGACTGGGGCACAGGGGCGGAACCGCTCCCGGAACCCTGCGCAATGTGACGGTGCGCAATGTTTTCGTGGAGATGCCATTCGGAATCCCTGATATTGAGTATGACCTGCGCGGTCCAGGCTTCAGCGTCAATAACCCTCGGCCGAGTTCGATTACGGGTATCCCCGGCCATCAGGTAGAGAACATCACGCTGGAAAACGTTGAAATCGTCTATCCAAGCCGCGCTTCCAAGGGTATTTATTATTATCCGCTCAGCCAAATCCGACAAGTCCCTGAACAGATCAAAAGCTATCCGGAATTCTCCATGTTCGGCGAACTACCTGCCTGGGGCTTTTATATCCGTCATGCATCCGGGATCCGCATGCTGAATGTCCGGCTGACACTGAAGGACAACGACTTCCGACCGGCCTTCATCTTTGATGACGCCCATTCGGTGTCTCTGGAAAAGGTCTCCTTGCCGCTGCTGACTTCCGGCATACCCTATTATGCAGAAAACAGTGATTTCGTCATCAACTGCTTGGATGACTGATGGCGCTGTTACAAAAATGGCATAGAACCATACATCGTTCATAGGGCCGCCGGTTTTGTATGTTATTTCATGTTTCTTATCTTTGTGGCATTGGAACGCCGCATGATTATGAAACACATTTGTCGCTTTCTGGGGTGTCTCGCTGTCTGCCTCCTTTTTTGTTTGTATGGTTTTTCGCAGAATCTGCGGCAGCTGACGCAGGCTGACGGCCTTTCCAGCAACGCAGTCTTTACGTTGTGCCAGGATGCTGACGGGATGATCTGGGTCGGTACCCTGGACGGACTGTACCTGTATCATGGACAGGCTTTCACGCCAGCCCGTTTCTTGGACGGGACCAGCATGGAAGGTCATCTGGTGGAGAGCATCGTGGCCTCGGATGACAGCACCATGTGGGCTCAGAGCGCCTACGGACTCAGGAAGTTCAACCGTCTCCTGGCCAAGGCTTCCGTTTATGGACAGTTCGTCGGGACCTACCGGATTAGGAAGGCTCCGGATGGGGGTGTGATTATCCTCGACAAGGCGGGAAAACTGCATCTGTACCGCAAGGACCTGGACTCCTTCATCGACCTGAACCTTCCCGTGCAGCCCGATGAGGAACTGGTGAATATCGGCGCGACCGAGAAGGGTGTCTGGACGGCTGGGAAACAGGGCCTTTTCATGTACCCCTGGCTGACGGACGGACGCGGGAAAAACGGACTGGGCAGTCCGGTCCACCTGTATTCCCAGTCCGTGGGTCAGTGCGTATTCTCAAAGTCGGCCATCTATTTCGTGGGGAAGGACGGCTGGTTGTTCGAGCGCTCCCTGACAGACAGTACCACGCTCCGTCTGTTCCCCGTCCGGGAAGAGTTGGAAAAGAGGGGGCGGCTCACCGGGGCAACCCGCTTGAACGGCCGTCTTTTCCTTTCATTCGAGAAAGGCGGCGTCCTGCGGTATGACCTCGATGCTCCCGGCGGCGAATCGGTCCCTGTGGACCTGGGAATCCATTCCGGCGTGTTCCAGATGGTCAGGGACCGGCGCCAGGACCTGATCTGGATCGCGACGGACGGACAAGGAATCTTCATGTACTGGGAGGCGCCGTTCCTGGTCCGGTCCTATTTGTCGGAGGATGTCAACCCCTCCGTGGACAAGCCGGTCCGTTCCCTGTTCCGGGATAAGGAGGGCCATCTGTGGGTCGGTACGAAAGGCGCCGGTCTCCTTTGCTTGGACCGGGGTTCCCTGGAAGACGGACAATTCCGTTCCCAAAAACTCTATACGAAGTCGGGCTCGCCCCTGCTGGACGATTCCGTCTATGCGATGGCCGGGAGTCGGGACGGCTTCTGGATCGGGAGTGACGGGGGACTGAACTATTATGACTACCGGACGCATTCCCTGCAGGTCGTCCAGGTCCCCCAGGAGATCCCGTATGTCCATGGCATCCGGGAAGTCGGGTGCGCCAAGATCTGGATCGCTACCGTGGGATCGGGTGTCTATACGGCAGATATCGAACGTGCGGGGCCGACCGTCCGCTTGAAGAATGTCCGCCGCTATACACTGGATAGCGGTACCGCCTCCTCCAACTTTTTCTTCTGCCTTTCCGGCGACCCGGAGGGAAATGTTTGGTTCGGGAATCGCGGGAGCGGGCTCTATCGGCTCACCGGCGGCGGGATGGTGTCCGTTCCCTTGCACGCGAGCGAGGAAAGCCCCACCGTCAATGACGTCTTTTCGCTGTTCTCCCGCGACAGCACCCTTTGGGTCGGGACGGGACACGGCTTGGTGGGGTTGGACCGCATCGGGACGGAGACCTACTTTGACAAGGCGAGGGGGCTTCCCAACAATACGGTCCATTCCATCCTCGGCGATGCGGAAGGCGGGCTCTGGGTCGCGACGAACGACGGGCTGGCCCGCCTGTCCCGGAACCAAAAGGTCGTTGAACACTACGGACGCAACAAGGGATTGAAAGTGAATGAGTTTTCTGACGGGGCCTCCTGCTCGGAAGACGGGGAGCTGTTTTTCGGCGGCGTGAACGGCTGGGTGGAGATCCGGAACAACCCTTCCTACGTCCCCGGGAAAGACATCCTTCCCTCCGTCAATTTCAACTTCATGTCGGTCGGCGGGAAAGAGATGAACCTCTTCGCCTGGCTGAATGAAAGCGGCAGGAGAATCCGCCTGGGACCCAAGGAGAATTCCTTCACAGTCCGTTTTGCCGTGACCGACAACGTGGAGGCGGAACAGTATGATTTCCTTTACTGCGTGAGCCAGTCTGTGCCGGGCGGCTGGATCAACAACGGTCCGGATAAGTATATCTCGTTCGTGAGGATGCGCCCCGGGACCTATCATCTGTATGTCAAGGCGGTGAACCGGGTGTCCGGACTGGAGACGGATCCGGCCAGGTTCGAATTCACCGTCCAGGCCCCCTGGTACGCGACCCGGCTTGCCAAGCTGGTCTGGACGCTTTTGGGATTCGTCCTGGTCGCCCTGCTGGGTTTTGAAGTGCTTCGCAGAGTGAATCGGCGGAACGCCATGCAACTGGAAAAAATGGAGCAGAAACACAAAGAGGAGATGTACGAGGAGAAACTCCGCTTCTTTACGAACATCACCCACGAGTTCTGCACGCCCCTTACCCTGATCTATAGCCCGTGTGAACGGATCCTGGCCCATGAGGGAACGGATGAATTCGTACGCCGCTACGTGTCCCTGATCCAGTCCAACGCCGTCCGGCTCAATTCCCTGATCCAGGAGATCATCGACTATCGCCGTCTGGAAACCGGAAACCAACGGTATCAGCTTGTTCCGATGGTCATCAGTGACCTGACACGGGAAATCTGTGATTCCTTCACGGATATCACTGCCGACCGGAACATTCATCTGCAGACGGACATCCTTCCCGATATTCCATGGAACATGGACCGCCGATGCTATACCCGGATCCTGTCGAACCTGATGTCCAATGCACTGAAATATACGCCGGAGGGCGGAACGATCCGTGTGGACCTCGGGACGTCGGAAGGGAGCCTCGTGCTGAGCGTCTTCAATACGGGGAAAGGAATCAAGGAAGAAGACCGGCGGACCATCTTCAACAGTTTCCGGATCCTGGACAACATCGAGGAGGATGCCATGAAGGGACTCACGTCCCGGAACGGTCTCGGGCTGGCCATCTGTCACAGCACGGCGGAACTCCTGAAGGGGAAGATCGAGGTCGAGAGCGAGGAGGGCGCCTGGGCGCGGTTCGTCGTGACCTTGCCCTATCTGGAGGCCACTGCGGAGGCCGAGGGTGCGGTGGATCCCGGCCTGACGGCCGAAGTGCAGGGGATGGAGTCGCCATCCGGGACGGCGCTCATCCCGGATCCGCACATAGATGAGCGGCAGGACCGGTCCAAGCCGCTGGTCCTGGTCGTGGACGACCATCCGGAGATCCTGGCGATGCTCCGGGAATCCCTTTCCGGGTCCTATCGGGTGAAGACGGCCACCGATGGCGACGCCGCCATCGGTATGGTCAAAGAGGAGTCGCCGGACCTGATTATCACCGACATCATGATGCCGGGCACGGACGGCCTCGCGCTGACCCGCCAAATCAAGCAGAACAAGCACACGATGCATATCCCGCTCGTGATCCTTTCCGCCCGCAGTACGCAGGACGATCAGGTCCGGGGGCTCCTGTCAGGAGGCGACGCCTATATCAGCAAGCCGTTCAATATCAGCTATCTGCAGGCTGTCGTGTCCCGGCTTCTGGACCGGGATGAAGTCCTTCGGGAATACTACAATTCCTCCGCCAGCGCCTACGTCTTCACGGATGGCAGGCTGATGACGGCCGAGGACAAGTCCTTTGTTCAGGAGATGACCGCCTGGGTGGAGGAGAACCTCGGCCAGGACATCACGGTGGATCAGATGGCGGACCACTTCAACCTGAGCCTCAGGAATCTGTACCGGAAGTTCAATTCCCTGGACCTGCTCCCGCCCAAGGATTTCATCAAGGAGCGGCGGATGGAACGGGTGGCCCGTCTCCTGCAGACGACGGACATGACCGTCCAGGAGGTCATCTATGAGTGCGGGTTCAACAACCGCGCCCATTTCTACAAGGAATTCGAGAAGAAGTTCGGAATGACCCCCAAGGCCTTCCGCGGTGAACGGAAAACGAAGGACGAATCCCTCCGTTGACAGGGATGCATACAAGATTGTCATTCCCGCGGGACAGGCGAAAGCGCCTGTCCCGTTATCTTTGTAAACGACACGGAAACTCAATGACCGGAATCATATGAAAAAGACACTTCTCCTTGCTTCGGCACTCCTCGCCTGCATGGCGGGGTATGCCCAGAAAACCCAGAAGCTCACCTCGCCCGACGGCTCCCTTTGCCTGGAGGTGAAGCTGGTCGACACCATCACCTATGACGTCAGTTCGGAAGGCATCCCTGTCCTGTCCGGCTGCGGCCTGTCCCTGGACCTCGGGGACGTGGTGCTCGGACAGGCCCCGCGTCTGAGGAAGGCGACCCGCAAGTCCGTGGACGAGAACCTGCATCCCTTCCTGTCCATGAAGTATTCCACCGTCCGGAACTACTACAACCAGCTTACCCTGCAGTTCAGGGGAAATTATTCCGTGGAACTGCGCGCCTATGACGACGGCTTCGCCTACCGGTTCGTGACTTCCTTACCCGGGGATGTGGAGGTCAAGGGGGAGCGGATCGACATCCAGCTGCCTTCCGAGGGCAACCTGTTCCATCTGCAGGAATGCCGTGGCTTCAAGACCTCCTATGAAGAGCCTTACGGCCATGTCACCACCGCCAAGTGGACGGAGGACGGGCGGATGGCCCATCTCCCCATCCTCATCGATGCGGACGGCGGCCGTCGGATCCTCGTGAGCGAGTCGGCCCTGACCGACTATCCGGGCGCCTTCTTCCTGCCCTCCGGCAAGGGGATGGAAGCGGTCTTTCCCAAGGCTCCGCTTGCCTTCGGCCCGGACGGGGACCGCAGCGTCAAGATCACCCGGGAAGCGGATTACATCGCCAGGACCTCCGGAAGCCGCGCTTTCCCGTGGCGCTATTTCGTGGTGAGCCGCGAAGACGGCGACCTCATTGAATCCACGATGACCTGTCGGCTCGCGGAACCCTGCCAGATTGCCGACCCTTCCTGGATCAAGCCGGGACAGGCCAGCTGGGAATGGTGGAACGGCGCCGTCCCCTATGGCCCCGACGTGGATTTCAAGGCGGGATGCAACCTCGAGACGTACAAGTATTTCATCGACTTCGCCTCCCATTACGGAATCGAGTACATCGTGATGGACGAAGGCTGGGCGATGAATACCATCGACCCGTTTACGCCCAATCCTGACGTGGACCTGCATGAACTGATCCGCTACGGAAAAGAGAAGAACGTGGGCATCATCCTCTGGCTCACCTGGCTGAGCGTGGAGAACAATTTCAACGTGTTCGAGACCTTCGAGAAATGGGGCGTCGCGGGCATCAAGATCGATTTCATGGACCGCAGCGACCAGTGGATGGTCAATTACTACGAGCGGGTGGTCGCCGAGGCTGCGAAGCATCACCTGTTCATCGACTATCATGGCGCCTACAAGCCTTCCGGATTGGAATACAAGTATCCGAACCTCCTCTCCTATGAAGGTGTGCGCGGCATGAAGCAGATGGGCGGCTGCCGTCCGGAGAACAGCATCTGGTTCCCGTTCCTCCGGAATGTGACGGGTCCGATGGAGTACACCCCGGGCGCCATGCTCAGCATGCAACCCGAATGCTACGAGTCCCGCAGGCCCAACTCCGCCTCCATCGGCACCCGCGCCTACCAGATGGCCCTGTTCGTCGTGTTCGAGTCCGGCATCCAGATGCTGGCCGACAACCCCACCCTCTACTACCGCAACGACGAGTGCACCCGCTTCATCTCCGAGGTCCCGGTCCTTTGGGACGAGACAAAGGCCTTGGAGGCCTGCGCGGGTGAATATGCGCTGGTCGCCAAACGCAGCGGATCCCGGTGGTACCTCGGCGGCATGACGGCTGAGGCCAAGGAGGGACGTCACTTCGACATCGTCCTGGATTTCCTGGAGCCGGGCCGCACCTACACCCTCACCGGCTTCGTGGACGGGATTAACGCCGACCGCCAGGCCATGGACTACCGGAAGGTGACCCGGACGGTCCGTCGGGGGGACACCCTTTCCATCGACATGGTCCGCAACGGCGGCTATGTCGCAGTCATCGAGTAAGCTGCGGACGGAGATGAATCTTACACCATGCATTGCTATATGAAGAAAGAACTTACCATCCTTCTCTGTCTCCTGACGGCGGGAACGTCCGTGTCCGCCCAGAAGCTCACCGACCATGTTAACCCTTTCCTCGGCACCGCTACCCTGTGGGAGCCTGAGGACCTGGGCTATGTCCGTCACCGCGAGTCGCGTACCTGGGGTGCCGAAACGTTCCCCGGTGCCGCCCTGCCGAATGCCATGGTACAGGCTACGCCCGTGACCATGTATCACAGCGGATCGGGTTACCAGTACGAGGACAAGACCATCTTCGGCTTCAGTCACACCGCCAAAGGGCATTGGAACCTGGCCCATGTGCCCATCCTTCCCGTGACCGGCCGTGTGAATCCGGCCGACTACGCTTCTCCGTTCAGCCACGACAACGAGTCCGCCCGGCCGGGCTATTACCAAGTGTATCTGGATCGTTACGGCGTGAATGCGGAACTTACCTCCACCCTCCGCTGCGCGTATCACCGGTATACCTATCGGCCGGAAGACGACAAGGCCATCCTGGTGGATATCACCCGTTCCAACAACAATGTCCGGGAATGGTCCCTGCAACTGGCCGGAAAGAATGCTTTCAGCGGTTCCCAGTGGGGAGACGGCAACATTTTCTTCTATGCCGTCACCAATTACGACATTGCCGACCTCAAGCAGCAGCAGGGCATGACGCGCGGACGGGGAGGCCGTGGAAACGGGCAGGAAAGCATCGTTTCCGTCATCCGTTTCAAGGACAGCAAGGGGGCTGCTCCGTTAGAACTCAAGATTGGCTTTTCGTTCGTAAGCGTGGAGAACGCCAAGGCGAACCTGGAGCAGGAAATGCTCTCCAAGTCCTTTGAAGAAGTGGCAGCCGCGGCGGATGCCGAGTGGGAAAACCTTCTGGGGCGAATCCGGGTCAAGGGCGGCACGGACCGACAGCGTGACCTGTTCTATTCCACCCTTTACCGCTGTTTCCTGTGGCCCTGCCTCCGCAGCGACTGCAACGGCGAATACACGGACGTCCAGGGGCAGGTCGTCAACAACGGATTCCGGTACTACACGGATCCTTCCTTCTGGGATGACCATCGGAACAAGGTGGTCCTCATGGAACTCATCACCCCGGACGTTGCAGCGGACGTGATCAAGTCCATCTGCGACAAGGGAGAGAAGAACAATGGCTATATGCCCACCTTCTTCCACGGCGACCATGCCTCTACGTTCATCTCCGGCTCCTGGCAGCGCGGGGTCCATGATTTCGACCTGAAGAAGGCTTACCAGCTCATCCTCAAGAACGCGACGGTGCCAGGAAGGGGAGGCCGGCGCTATATGGACGAGTATCTGGAGCGAGGCTGGATCTCCGACAAGGATACGACGAACCTTCCTTTCTACAACGAGTTCAAGGGCGGAGTCCAGAAGACGCTGGAATACTCCTATGACGACTATGCCACGGCACAGGTGGCAAAGATACTGGGCGACACGAAGAATTATGCGTTCCTGATGAAGCAGTCCCAGAACTACAAGAAGGTCTTCGACGCTTCCACGGGTTTCTACCGCGGCCGGATCGATGACGGGTCCTGGTACAAGGACTTCGACCCGTATTATCCCTATTTCCAGCACATGTGGCGCGAGGCCAACGCCTGGAACGTCCTGTTCTACCCGCCGCATGACCCGGAGGGTGTCATCGGCCTGTATCCTTCCAAGAAGGCGGTCGAAGCGAAACTGGATTCTCTTTTCACAGAACCGTGGCGAGGCTACGAGGTGGAGAACATGACCGGTTTCATCGGCCAGTACTGCCATGGCAACCAGCCAGGCCACAACATCCCCTATGCCTACTATTTCGTCGGGAAGCAGGAAAAGGGCCAGCACTACATCAACCAGATCCTGGACCGTTTCTATGACATGGGTGCCGACAAGCTGGCCTATGCCGGCATGGACGACGCCGGAGAGATGTCCTCCTGGTACGTCTGGAATGCGATGGGCCTGTACACCTATTCGCCGGCCGATCCGGAGTATATCGTCACGGTGCCGCTGTTCGACGAGGTGGATTTCCGGCTTTCCAACGGGAGGACACTCACGATTGTGAAGAAGGGGAACGGCGAGAAGATTACCTCCATCAGCTACGGCGGGAGGAAGGTCAAGGGCTGGTTCGTCCAGGACAAGGACCTCCAGCTGGGCAAGACACTGGAGATTCGCACGAAATGACGTGTTGCTCCTTCCTTTAACGCAGCCGTGTCGGCAAAAAGCCGACACGGCTGCGAATGTTATTGGAAAGGGGTTATCGGCTGATCGTGTTTGTACACAGTAGGAATAAGACGAACCGCCCTTCTTGAAACTATGCCTGGCTGCGAGTATCTTTTTTCGCAGGATTCTATGAAAAAATGGGATATTTTTTGGGATATAAAATACGAAAAATCCCCCTCAGACTAATCTGAGAGGGATTTCTGTGGAGCATAGGAGAATCGAACTCCTGACCTTTTGAATGCCATTCAAACGCTCTACCAACTGAGCTAATACCCCGTTTCCCGTTTGGGATTACAAAGGTAGGTACTTTTTCTGGATTTGCAAACTTTTTTCAAACTTTTTTGCAAAAAAATGGAAGGAAGGGTGGGGAAGGGTGCAATCAGTCGGAAAAAACGCTATCTTTGCATGCTATGAAGATTGTCGCGGATATGCACATCCCCTTCCTGAAGGGTGTTTTCGAGCCTTACGCCACCGTGGTGTACAAGGACGGGCGCGAAATCACCCATGAGGACTGCCTGGATGCCGATGTGCTCATCACCCGTACCCGCACCCGCTGCAACGCGGACCTGTTGGACGGGACCTCCGTGAAAATGATTTCCACCGCGACCATCGGGACGGACCATATCGACCTTCCCTGGTGCGCTTCCCATGGCATTGAAGTGTATAATGCGGCCGGATGCAACGCCGGAGGCGTGATGGACTATGTGTTTTCCGCCCTGTATGGCGTAGCCGCCCGCAAGAAGATTCCCCTCCAGCAGGCCAAACTCGGCATTGTCGGCGTGGGACACGTGGGAAAGAAAGTGGAACGGATGGGCCGGAAACTCGGTTTCGAGATCCTGCGCTGCGATCCGCCCCGGGCGGCGAAGGAAGGACCGGAAGGATTCTGCACGCTGGACGAACTGCTGGCGGAGGCGCACGTCGTCACGCTCCATACGCCGCTGGACGAAACCACCCGCGGGATGGCCGGCGACGATTTCTTTGCCAAGATCCGTCCGGGAACCATCTTCATCAATGCTGCGCGCGGGGAAGTGGTGGACGAAAGCGCCCTGCTGCGTGCCCGTCCCAAACTGGGCGCCCTGGTCATCGACACCTGGTGCAACGAGCCGGACGTGAACCAGCATCTGCTTTCCGAGTGTGACATCGCGACGCCCCATATCGCCGGCTATTCCTATCAGGGAAAGCAGAACGGGACGGCGATGGCCGTCCGCGCCGTAGCCCGCCGCTATGGCATCAAGGCCCTGGAGACGTACTTCCCGGAGACCGAGGACCTGGACCTGCATCCGGTCGTCATCGACGCAGCCGGCAAGAGCCAGGGGGAGATTGCCTCCATCCTCCAGTACAACTATCCCATCTTCATCGACGATTTCATGTTCCGGACCGATCCGGGCGGCTTCGAACGCCTGCGGAGCCAGTACCAGTACCGCCGGGAATTCTACATCGAATAACACCAAAACGTATAACCATGTTCACTCAAAAAGACATCAACCAGATCCAGCAGCGGGGATCCTCCGTCCGCACCGTCGAGGAGCAGATCGACCACTTCAAGAAGGGTTTCCCCTGGATGAAGATCGTAGGCCCGGCCACCCCGGAGCGCGGCATCCGCGTCCTTTCCGAGGCCGAGGCCGACGCGGCCATCCAGTATTATGAAGGAGCGCAGATCGACGGAAAATGCAAGTTCGTGCCTGCTTCGGGCGCCGCTTCCCGCATGTTCAAGGACATCTTCGCGGGACTGGCTGCCCTGGAGAAGGGCGAGGACCTTCCGGAAACCGCTGCCGGGGCGAGACTCGCTGCACAGATCGACAAGTTCGCTTTCTATACGGAGGCACTCTTCGGTGCGAAGGAGGACTCGGCCGCGTATCGGAAGTCGGTCCTGAAGAAAGTCCTGACGGACGAAGGCCTGGGCTATGGCTCCAAGCCCAAGGGTGTCATCAAGTTCCACCGCTATGAGAACGGGGAAGTACGTACCGCCATCGCCGAACACCTCGTGGAGGCCGCGACCTACATGCGCAATGCCGACGGCACCTGCAATCTTGTCGTCACCATTTCCCCGGAGCACCAGACCCTCTTCGAAGAGGCCCTCGCCGAGGTAAAACCCGTCTTCGAAGCGCGTTACGGCGTGAAATACAACGTCACCTTCACCTTTCAGGACAAGGCCACGGACACCATCGCCGTGGATGCGAAGAACAAGCCTTTCCGGACCGATGACGACGCCCTCCTGTTCCGCCCGGCCGGTCACGGCGCCCTGATCCACAACCTGGACAAGGTCGATGCCGAACTGGTCTCGATCAAGAACATCGACAATGTCGCCCATGAGAAACTCCTCGGGACGACGGCCCGCTACAAGAAGGTCCTGATGGGCGAGGCGCTGAAGGTCCGCGACCGGATCTACGGATACCTCAAGCAGTTGGACGAGAATCCTTCCGTGCAACTTTGCAACGAGATCGAGAACTTCCTGGACAAGGAACTTTGCATCCAGATCCCGCTGGCACACAGCGAGGCCGAACGCGTGGACATGCTCCGCTCGAAGCTCAACCGTCCCGTCCGCGTATGCGGCATGGTCCGCAACGAAGGCGAGCCGGGCGGCGGCCCGTACATCATCGCCGGCAAGGACGGCGCCACCTCCCTCCAGATCCTGGAGAGCGTCCAGATCAACAAGGACGACGCGGGCGCATCGGCCGCCATGGCCCGGGCGACGCATTTCAACCCGGTGGACCTCGTCTGCTGCCTGAAAGATTACAAGGGGAACAAGTTCAACCTCCTGGAGCACGTGGATCCGGAAGCCGGCTTCATCAGTTCCAAGAGTTTCCAGGGGCGCGAACTCAAGGCCCTCGAACTCCCCGGCCTGTGGAACGGTGCCATGAGCGACTGGAACACCCTTTTCGTCGAAGTCCCGCTGGAGACTTTCAATCCGGTCAAGGTCGTCCTTGACCTGCTGAGACCTGCACATCAAGCTTAAACCTTAAATAAAGTATGGAAATCAAAAACGCTGTGGCCGGCACCCTCGAGTCTGGAGACATCATGGTCCAGATCGCCCCGGGTGAAGGCCTGCAAGTGGAACTGCAAAGTTCTGTCGCCGCCCAATTCGGCCGGCAGATCAAGGCGGTCATCACCGAGACCCTCCAGGGACTCGGCATCGACAATGCCAGTGTGAAAGCCACGGACAAGGGTGCCCTCGACTGCACCATCCGTGCACGTGTAACTGCGGCCGCTGTCCGCGCAACCGGTAAGGACGTATGGAAAGACTGAGAAGGACGATGATGTTCGTTCCCGGCAACAACCCGGGAATGATGGCCGACGCCCACATTTACGGCCCCGACTCCATCATGCTGGACCTCGAGGATTCCGTGACGATGGCGGAGAAGGACGCTGCGCGTCTGCTCGTACACAATGCGCTGAAGTCCATTGACTTCGGCGGTACCGAAATGGTGGTCCGCATCAACCCGCTGAACACCCCTTACGGCAAGAAGGACGTCGAGGCCGTCGTCAAGGCGGGCGTCGATGTCATCCGCATGCCCAAGACGGAGACGGCCGACGAGGTCCGTGAACTCGAAGCCGAGATTGTCAAGGTCGAGACCGAACTCGGCTGCGTGGGCCGTACCCTGATCATGGCCGCTATCGAGAGCGCTCTGGGTGTCGTGAATGCCTACGAGATCGCCACCGCTTCCAAGCGCATGATGGGCATCGCCCTCGGCGCCGAGGACTATTCCGCCAACCTCAAGACGCAGCGCACCCCGGGCGGAGCAGAACTCCTGCTCGCCCGCGAGAGCATCGTCGTGGCTGCCCGTGCCGCCGGCATCGCCTGCTTCGACACGGTGTATTCCAATCTGGACGACATGGAGACCTTCCGGAAGGAGGTCGAACTCATCAAGACCCTCGGCTTCGACGGCAAGTCCATCATCAACCCGCGCCAGATCGAGGTCGTGAACGAGGTCTTCGCCCCGTCCCAGAAGGACATCGACAAGGCGCTCCGCATCATCGCCGCCATCAAGGAGGCCCAGGCCAAGGGTTCCGGCGTCATCGCCGTGAACGGCAAGATGGTGGACCGCCCCGTGGTCATCCGTGCCGAGCGCACCGTCGCCCTCGCCATTGCATCCGGTATCTTAGACAAGGAGGAAGCGTTATGAGACATACGAAAGTAGTTACCCTCGAGGAAGCCATCCTGAAGTCCGGTCTGAAGGACGGGATGACCATCTCCTTCCATCACCATTTCCGCGGCGGCGACAAGGTCGTGAACCTCGTGGTCGCGAAACTCGCCGAAATGGGCTTCAAGAACCTGCACCTGGCTGCTTCCAGCCTGTCCGACGTGCACGCCCCGCTCATCGACCATATCAAGAGCGGCGTCATCACGAAGATCTCCACTTCCGGTCTTCGCGGTGAGTTGGCGAACGAAATCTCCCACGGTCTCATGAAGGAACCGGTCGTGTTCCGGTCCCACGGCGGCCGCGGCAGCGCCATCGCTTCCGGCGAACTCCATATCGACGTCGCCTTCCTCGGCGCGTCTTCCTGCGACGAGTTGGGCAACGCCTCCGGCTGTCCGCGCTCGGAGAACGCGAAATCCATCTGCGGCTCCCTGGGCTATGCCCTTCCGGATGCCAAGTACGCGGACCACGTGGTCGTCCTGACCGATGACCTGGTGGCCTATCCGAACGTCCCCAAGTCCATCTCCGCCTGCGACGTGGAGTCCGTGGTGGTCGTGGATTCCGTGGGCGACAGTTCCAAGATTTCCTCCGGCGCCATCCGCGACAGCAAGAACCCGCGCGACATCCTGCTCGCGAAGCAGGCTGCGAAGGTCATCATCAACAGTGGCTATTTCAAGGAGGGATTCAGCATCCAGACCGGTACCGGCGGCGCCTCCCTCGCGGCCGTCAAGTACATCCGCGAGAGCATGATTGAGAAGGGCATCCACGCCTCTTTCGCCCTCGGCGGCATCACCGCCCACATGGTGAAACTCCATGAAGAAGGCCTCATCGGCCGGCTCATCGACGTCCAGTCCTTCGACAAGGTCGCGGCCGAATCCATCGCCAAGGACCAGCTCCACCAGGAAGTTTCCGCGGTCGAGTATGCCAGCGCGGACCATGTGGGTTCCGCCGTGCACGCCCTGGACATCGTGATCCTGTCCGCCCTGGAGGTGGATGTGGACTTCAATGTCAATGTGCTCGTGGGCTCCGACGGCATCATCCGCGGCGCCATCGGCGGCCATCCGGATACGGCCGAGGACAGCGCCCTCTCCATCATCGTGTGCCCGCTCCTCCGCGGCCGCATCCCTTGCGTGGTCCCGAAGGTTACGACCCTCATCACTCCCGGTAAGGGTGTCGATGTGGTCGTCACCGAGTACGGCATCGCCGTCAATCCGGCCCGTCCGGAGATTGCCGAGCGCCTGAAGGCCGCCGGCCTCAAGGTCGTGGACATCCACGATCTCGCGGCCAAGGCCCGCAGCATCATCGGCGAGCCCGACGCGCTGCCTTTTGGCGACAAGGTGGTCGGCATCGTGATGGACCGCCACGGCAAGGTGCTGGACGAGATCCACAACATCGTTGACTGATCCCTTCCGGTGGAAATCACCCTCGCACAACTTCTGGAGAGCCGTGACGAGCGGCAACTCCGTCAGATCCAGCTGACGCACCGTTTTCCGGGGCGTCAGCTGATTTGTCTGACGGTGGTCCTGCCAGGCCCCGTGAAACGGGATGCCCGGTCGCTGAAAGTGGCGGAAGCGGGCGTCGCCGCCGTCCGGAGCCTTTTCACGCCGGTCTATGAGGACCTTCGCGACCTGGAAACGGGTTTCGAAGGGTACTTCGTCGTGGAAGGAGAGTTGCTGGATGTCAAGAAGGCCTGCTGCGGCATCGAGAACAACCATCCCTACGGCCGGCTTATGGACCTGGATGTCATGGAGCCGGTGGGGGAGAGCGTCATGCCGGTGAGCAGGGACCGGGTGGGGGAACCGCCCCGCCGGTGCCTGGTTTGCGACCGTCCCGCGCGGGAGTGTATGCGGGCCCATACGCACACGTTTGATGAAATCGTCCAAACTATTGATAAAATCATCGGAATTCCTGAAAATCCGTAAGGAAACCTTGGGAAATCGGTTTTTAATCGCTACCTTCGCGTCGTTAAATCAATCTGAGGTGGAACCGGGAGTATTGGAAAGCCTGCAGGATGATGGAACCATTTGAAAGGATCGACATACAGGAACTGCCCCTGAGCGTTCCATCCATCCGCCGGAAGGTGGAAGACTTCCTCATGAGAAATGCTCTCAGACTTGAGGAAGTTGATTTGTATCTGGCGGTGCTGGACGACGAAGGGGAAATCCTTGCCGGCGGCGGTCTCCGCCGGGACATCATCAAGTGCATCGCCGTATCGGAACAGGCCCGCTCCGCCGGGCTCTCCGTTCCGCTGGTCTCCCGCCTTATTTCCGTTGCTGCCGAACGGGGTCATACCAATGTCAAGGTATTCACCAAGCCCGGCAACCGTTCCGTTTTCGAAAGCCTGGGCTTCCGCCTCCTCGCCGAGGCCCCGAAAGCCATCCTGATGGAAAACGGCCGGGGACTGGAGGATTATTGCAGATACTTGCGAAGCCACCGTGCCGACGGCGTCATCGTGATGAACGCCAATCCTTTCACGCTGGGGCACCGGTTCCTTGTCGAGCAGGCAGATTTCTCCACGCGGCCTTCCGGCCTTGGTCGAAATGACAAGGATTTGCCTTCCGGCCTTGGTCGAAATGACAGGGATTTGCCTTCCGGCCTTGGTCGAAATGACAACGTTTCTGTCATTTCGAGCGGAGCCCGGAGGGCGGAGTCGAGAAATCTGGCCGTTATCCCCGTGAAGGAAGATGCTTCCCGTTTCCAGTACGGGGAACGCCTGGAGATGATCCGCCGCGGCTGTGACGGCCTGGCCGAAGTCCTCGAAGGTTCCGACTATCAGATCTCGTCCGCTACTTTTCCTACTTACTTCCTGAAAGACTTGTCCGAGGCTTCCGAGACGCAGATGCGTCTGGACCTGGACCTTTTCGGACGGCACATCGCCCCGGCGCTGGGCGCCACCGTCCGCTTTGTCGGCAGCGAACCGGCCGACCCCATGACCGCCCGCTACAATGCCCTGATGAAGGAAATCCTTCCTTCCTACGGCGTGCGGGTCGTCGAAATCAAGCGCCTGAAATCTTCCAACGGTCGTTTCGTGACGGCTTCCCGGGTGCGCGAGCGGCTGGACAAGGGGCATTTCTCTTCAGCCAAGGCCCTGACCCCGGCATCGACCTGCCCCTATCTGGTGGCCGATCTGGCGGAGCGGGCGCTCCGGATGGAACTGGATGCGCCGCTGAAGCCCGGACTCGTGGGGCCGGATTCCAACGGGGCCCATGGGGACATGAATTATGCGCTCATGGGCCGAAGCATTGCTGCAATCCGTCCCTACTTCTCCCGGATGGCCCTTGCCGGCAGTGCCGATGAACTCCGGCAACTCGGCATTGACGCGGAAAAGGCCATGCTGAAGGCCACCGGCGGTGTGAATGGGCACCGGGGCGCCATCTTTGCGCTCGGCCTGGCTGTCCATGTATTTGGGCGTAGAATGGAATTCGTTGACAATAAGCGTGTTATGCAAAAGTACCTGGCACAAACTACCCGGGTACTTTTAGATAACTCACCGGCAGACAATAAGTTACATTCGACGGCTCTCTCGCATGGTGAGACTGCCGTACAGAAATACGGCGTGAAAGGAGCCCGGGCCATGGCCCTGGATGGCTATAAGGACTTGTTCGCTTTCTGGCTGCCTTATTTTCACGGTATCAGGAAGCAGCCCTTTGCCCTGCAGAGAACGCTGGTATGTCTGATTGCATCCCTGGACGATACCTGCCTCATCCACCGGGTGGGGTATGAGCGCTCCAGACTGCTTCGCGGCGAGGCGTCGGAGATTTTCGATGAAATCGCCCATGGAACCGATTACGAAAAAACGGAATCCTTATTGAAAGGCCTTTGTGCGCGGTATGCGGCGGAAGGCGCCTCTCCCGGTGGCGCCGCCGACATGCTTGCGCTCACGGTTTTTATAGACTCCCTACTATCTTAATACTTTAACTACTTAAACCAAAATCATTATGGTAGAACTGATTCCTCACGGTGTGTATCTCCTGGACGGGAAGACGATCGTTTCCGACCCGACAGGCCTGCCGTCTCCGGACGAGTCCCGCGAAAACACCATCACCTACGGAATCCTCCGTGCCCATGACGTCGACGGCGCCAAGGGCAAGAAAATGCGCATCCGCTTCGATGCGATGGTCTCCCACGACATCACGTACGTGGGCATCATCCAGACGGCGCGCGCCAGCGGTCTCGAGAAATTCCCGATTCCGTATGCCATGACCAACTGCCACAACTCCCTGTGCGCGGTGGGCGGTACCATCAATGAGGACGACCACGTGTTCGGCCTCTCCGCCGCGAAGAAGTACGGCGGTATCTATGTGCCTGCGAACCAGGCGGTTATCCATCAGTATGCCCGCGAGGCCCTCACCGCCTGCGGCAACATGATCCTGGGTTCCGACTCCCACACCCGTTACGGCTCCCTGGGCAACATGGGTGTCGGCGAAGGCGGCGGCGAACTGGTGAAGCAACTCCTGAAGAACACCTGGGACATCAACGCCCCCGAGGTCGTCCTCGTGTGGCTGGAAGGCAAGCCGCGCCACGGCGTGGGCCCGCACGATGTCGCCATCTCCCTGGTGAAGGCCGTATTCGAGAGCGGTTTCGTGAAGAACAAGGTCCTCGAATTCGCCGGCCCCGGCGTCAAGGAGCTTCCGATCGACTTCCGCAACGGCATCGACGTGATGACCACCGAGACCACCTGCCTCAGCTCCATCTGGGTCACCGACGAGACGGTCAAGGAGTACTTCGAGCTCCACAAGCGTCCCGAGGCCTATAAGGAACTCAAGCCCGGCAAGGTCGCGTACTACGACAGCATGATCCGCATCGACCTGTCCACCCAGGAGTGCATGATCGCCCTTCCGTTCCATCCGTCCCACGCCTATACCATCCACGAACTCCAGGCGAATCCCGTCGAGATCCTCAAGGGGATCGAGGAGGACGCCCGCAAGCGCTTCGGCGACAAGATCCAGATCGACCTTGTCTCCAAGGTGAAGGACGGCAAACTCGTCGCCGACCAGGCCCTCATCGCCGGCTGTTCCGGCGGTACCTACGACAACCTCTCCGAGGCTGCGACGATCCTGAAGGGCAAGTCCATCGGCAACGATTATTTCACGATGAGTTGCTACCCGCAGTCCACGCCCGTGTATCTCGCGACGACCCGCAACCACATCGCCGAGGAACTCCTCGAGGCCGGCGTGGTGATCAAGCCCGCCTTCTGCGGCCCTTGCTTCGGTGCCGGTGACGTCCCTGCCAACAACGGCTTCTCCATCCGCCACACCACCCGCAACTTCCCGAACCGTGAAGGCTCCAAGCCCGGTCAGGGCCAGATTTCCCTCGTGTCCCTGATGGACGCCCGTTCCATCGCCGCCACGGCTGCGAACGGCGGTGTCATCACCGCTGCGACGGACATCGAGTACGAGGATACCCACAAGCCTTACACCTTCGACGACCGCATCTACAAGAGCCGTGTCTACAACGGTTACGGCAAGGCCGACCTTTCCGTCGAGCTCCGTTACGGTCCGAACATCAAGGACTGGCCCACGATGTATCCGATGGAGGAGAACATGCTCGTGGAACTCGCCGCCGTCATCCACGACCCGGTGACCACCACCGACGAGCTCATCCCCTCCGGTGAGACCTCCAGCTACCGTTCCAACCCGCTGAAGCTCTCCGAGTTCGCCCTCAGCCGCCGCGTGCCCGAGTACGTGGGCATCTCCAAGCGCATCCAGGCCCAGGATCTCGAGCGCCGGGCCGGCCGTGTCCCGGAGAACGTCGCCTGCGCCCTCAAGGCCGTCGGCGCTTCCGCGGAGAACACTTCCTTCGGCTCCTGCGTCTTCGCCAACAAGCCCGGTGACGGTTCCGCCCGCGAGCAGGCCGCTTCCTGCCAGAAGGTGCTCGGCGGCGACGCCAACATCTGCTACGAGTACGCCACCAAGCGCTATCGTTCCAACTGCATCAACTGGGGTATCGTGCCGTTCACGATCGCTCCGGAGACGGCCTTCGACTACGAGCCGGGCGACTTCGTGTTCGTCCCGGGCATCCGCAAGGCCATCCTTTCCGGTGCGGAGGAAATCGATGCGTGCGTCATCACCAAGGCCGGTGTAAAGCCCATCCACCTCTTCTTCCAGAATCTTACCGCCGCCGAGCGCGACATCCTCGCCGACGGCTGCCTCATGAACTATTACAAAAACCGCAAATAAACCCATCGTCATGGAAAAAATCAAAATGACCACCCCGCTCGTCGAAATGGACGGCGACGAAATGACCCGCATTCTCTGGAAAATGATCAAGGATGAACTCATCCTTCCGTTCGTGGACCTCAAGAGCGAATACTACGACCTGGGCCTGCCGTATCGTGACAAGACGAACGACCAGGTGACCATCGATTCCGCCAACGCCACCAAGAAGTACGGCGTTGCCGTCAAGTGCGCCACCATCACCCCGAACGTGCAGCGGATGAGCGAGTACAACCTCCACGAGATGTGGAAGAGCCCGAACGGCACCATCCGTGCCATGCTCGACGGTACCGTGTTCCGTACACCCATCACCATCCCTTCCATCCACCCGGCCGTGAAGTTCTGGAAGAAGCCCATCACCATCGCCCGTCACGCCTATGGCGACGTGTATCGCGACGTGGAACTCCAGGTCAATGAGCCCGGTGTCGCCAAACTCGTCTTCGAAGGCGAGTCCGGCAAGAAGGAAGAGGTCGTGATCCACGAGTTCAAGGGCCCCGGCGTCCTGATGGGCCAGCACAACCTGGACAAGTCCATCCGCAGTTTCGCCCACTCCTGTTTCCAGTATGCCCTGTCCGTGAAGCAGACCATCTGGTTCGCGACCAAGGACACCATCTCCAAGAAGTACGACGGCCGTTTCAAGGCCATCTTCGAGGAAGTCTTCGAGGAGTACAAGGAGCGCTTCGAGGCCGCCGGCATCGAGTACTTCTACACCCTCATCGACGATGCGGTCGCCCGCGTGATGCGTTCCGAGGGTGGTTTCATCTGGGCCTGCAAGAACTATGACGGCGACGTGATGTCCGACATGGTCTCCACCGCCTTCGGTTCCCTGGCGATGATGACCTCCGTCCTGGTGAGCCCGGACGGCAAGTACGAGTACGAGGCCGCCCACGGCACCGTGACCCGCCACTACTACAAGTACCTCAAGGGCGAGGAGACTTCCACCAACCCGATGGCGACGATCTTCGCCTGGAGCGGCGCCTTCCGCAAGCGTGGTGAACTGGACAACCTCCCCGAACTCGTGAACTACGCCGACCAGCTCGAGGCCGCCTGCTTCGACACCCTCAACGCCGGCCTCGTGACCAAGGACCTCGTGAACCTCATGGAAGGCATCACCCCGAAGGCCCTGACCTCCCTCGAGTTCCTCCGCGCCATCCGCGAGCGTCTCGCCGCCCGTCTGGGTGCCTAGGACTCCCTGTCATTCCGAGGAGGTCGAAGACCGACGAAGGAAGCTATTCAAAAAAGGCTGGTATCACTACCAGCCTTTTTTGATGTTTTCCGCCATCTCATGCGCCAGACGGGCGCGGGCCTCTCGGGAGTACCAGGCGATGTGGGGGGAGAGGATGATGCGCTCGGGGTGCTTCG